>JBJMGP010000078.1:0-46105 GCA_045807865.1 Pyrinomonadaceae bacterium | reverse complement strand
CCAGCGCCACGGAGATCTACACGGCGCGCATGGATGGCATCGCGCCCCTGAACGGCTCGGCCAACCAGGGCGCCCCACTGACACACACCAACGACGCCTTCATGCGGCAGTTCTCGCTCCGCCCCGCCGAAGGGCTGACGTGGGAGGGCGCGGCCGGCGCGAAGGTCGCGGGCTGGCTCTTCCGCCCGCCCGACTTCGACCCGAATAAAAAGTACCCGCTCGTCGTGCTCATCCACGGCGGCCCGCAGGGCGCCTGGGCCAACAGCTGGGGCTATCGCTGGAACCCGCAGGTTTATGCGGCGCGCGGCTACGTCGTCTTCATGCCGAACCCACGCGGCTCGACGGGCTACGGCCAGCAGTTCACGAACGAAATTTCGGGCGACTGGGGCGGCAAGGCTTACACCGACATCATGAACGGCGTGGCGTTGGTCGCCGCGATGCCCTTCGTCGATAAGAACAACGTGGCCGCGGCCGGCGCCTCGTACGGCGGCTACATGGTCGAGTGGATTCTCGGGCACAACGACGACCCACGGGTGAAGTTCAAGACGCTCGTCGCGCACGCCGGCACCTTCAACCTTGAGAGCATGTACGGCGCGACCGAGGAGCTTTGGTTCCCCGAGTGGGAGTTCAAGGGCACTCCGTGGAACGCGCCCGAGCTTTACGCGAAGTGGTCGCCGCACCGCTTCGCCAAAAACTTCAAGACGCCGACGCTCGTCACGCACGGCGAGCTGGACTTCCGCGTCCCCGTCGATCAGGGGCTCCAGCTCTTCACCTACTTGCAGAGGCAGGGCGTCGAGTCCAGGCTCGTCGTCTTCCCGGACGAGGGGCACTGGATTCTCAAGCCCGGCAACTCGCAGTTCTGGTATACGACCGTCCTCGACTGGCTCGACTCGCACCTGAAGCAGAAGGGGGGCTGAAGCGCCGTCATGAACATGCGTCAAGCGATTCGACTCGCGCTCGCCTGCGCGCTGCTCGCCGGCGCGGCCCTGTTCCCGAAAGCCGCCGCGGGCAAGCGGCCCACGCCGCTCTCACGCTCGCGGCAGTTGATAGTGGTGACGACGCGCGGCTGGGACGACGTGCCGGGCACGCTGCGCCGCTTCGAGCGGAAGGGGACTGGTGCCGCGTGGTCACGCGTGGGGCAGGAGGTGCCCGTGGCCGTCGGCCGTAAAGGGCTCGGCTGGGGAGCCGGTCTCGTCGAAACGGGCGGGATGGAGGGGCCGCAGAAGAGAGAGGGCGACGGCAAGGCGCCCGCGGGTCTCTTCGCACTCGGCACCGCGTTCGGCTTCGCGCCTCTCCGGGAGGCCGACTGGCTGCGCCTCCCTTACACGCCGCTCACGCCTTCGGTCGAGTGCGTGGACGACACGGCCTCACGCCGTTACAACCTGATCGTTGACCGCGCGTCGATTAGCGACGTGGACTGGAACAGCTCGGAGCAGATGCGTTCGGTCGAGGGCTACCGCTGGGGGCTCGTCGTCAGGCACAATGCCGCCCCGACAATCGACGGCCGGGGCTCCTGCATCTTCCTGCACGTCTGGGCCGGGCCGGGGCGCGGCACCGCCGGCTGCACCGCGATGGAGGAAGGGAACCTGACGGGACTACTCCGCTGGCTCGACCCGAAGAAGGTTCCGCTCCTCGTGCAACTCACGGAAGGAGAGTACGCGCGACTGCGCGCCGCATGGCGCCTGCCCGCACTCGCCTCCGAAAGGTAACCGTCGCCGTCCGGCGGAGGCCGACAGTTGGTCACACCCCTCCGCCGGACGGCGAACAGACGGGCCGCCACGCACCCGCCAGTGCCAGCGGCCCCGCGCCGTAAACCCCGTCCCGACAGACGGGCCGGCGCGCCGGGGCGCGCGCTTCCCTGCGCCGCCCCGGTTATCAATCTCGCCTCTCGAATCTCTTAAACTCTTCCGGCCGCCTACAGACAGTGGGCCGGCTCGATTCTCTAAGTCACGCCGACTGCGGAGCAATCGCCCCTACAGTCAAAACGTGTCGGATTACTGCTGCCGCCAGCCGCAAAGAGCGGCGGCCTGGTATACGTGTGTTTAGGTCGAGCTACGGTCGGACGCCGATTGGTCGGGGATGCAAGAAGCCGACGAGGAGGCGTCCAGGCGTTAGAGAGTAAATCCACCGCAGCCACGTCGCAATAGAAATATCCGCCGCCTAAAAAAGGCTCGAACGGATTTGCTGGATTTATGTTTTGCTGCAAATTTTGCAGCACCATAACCACCTCTACACTCAAACTTTGCCCACGCTTCTTCGACATCGACGGCGTCGAGTCGGCGCGTCTTCTACGACGCGGCGGCGCGCTTGATGGCCGTCTCGGTCAACTACCTCGGCGTGGGCAGCGGCCCGCAGACCCGCGTACGGCCTTTGAGCAAATCTGAAAAACGAACTACTATGGTAGTCTTAGACACCCTTTAGACAACCCGGACGAAATCCCACTTTGGAGGGGAAGGATTTGCCATGAGCGCCACGAGCGACAGCAGCAGCAAAGAGACCCTGACCATCACCGACAACCGCACGGGCAGGCAGTACGAGGTGCCCATCCAGGACGGCACCATCCGCGCGATGGACTTGCGCCAGATCAAGACCGACAGCCCGGAGGACTTCGGGCTGATGACCTACGACCCGGCGTTCATGAACACCGCCTCGTGCAAGAGCACGATCACCTACATCGACGGCGACCGCGGCGTCCTCGAATACCGCGGCTACCCCATCGAGCAGCTGGCCGAGCAGAGCAGTTACCTCGAAGTCGCCTACCTCCTGCTCCACGGCGAGCTGCCGACGGCGGATGAGATGAAGCAGTGGACGTGGGACATCACGCACCACACCTTCATCAACGAGAACATCAGGAAGGTCCTGGACGGCTTCCACTACAACGCGCATCCGATGGGGATGTTCGAGGCGATGGTCGCCGCGCTCTCGACCTTCTACCCCGAGTCGAAGAACATCCGCGACGAGGCGTGCCGCCGCAAGCAGATCCACCGCCTCATCGCGAAGGCGCCGACCATCGCCGCCTTCGCCTACCGCCACCGCGTCGGCCTGCCCATCTCGTACCCGGACAACGACCTCTCGTACGAGGGCAACTTCCTCAACATGATGTTCAAGACGACGGAGCTCAAGTACCAGCCGAACCCCGTGCTGGAGAAGGCCCTGAGCGTCCTCTTCATCCTCCACGCCGACCACGAGCAGAACTGCTCGACCAACACGATGCGTAGCATCGGCTCGGCCGAGACCGACCCGTACTCGGCCCTCGCGGGCGCGGCCGCCGCGCTCTACGGCCCGCTCCACGGCGGCGCGAACGAGGCGGTGCTGCGGATGCTCGACGAGATCGGCTCCATCGACCACGTGCCCGAGTACGTCAAGCGCGTCAAGGCCGGCGAGTTCCGCCTGATGGGCTTCGGCCACCGCGTCTACAAGAACTACGACCCGCGCGCGCGCATCATCAAGCAGATCGCCTACGAGGTCTTCGAGGTGACGGGGCGCGACCCGCTCTTAGACCTCGCGCTCGAACTCGAACGCATCGCGCTCGAAGACGAGTACTTCGTCAAGCGCCGCCTCTACCCGAACGTGGACTTCTACTCGGGGATCATCTACCGGGCGATGAAGTTCCCCGTGGACATGTTCCCGGTGCTCTTCGCCATCCCGCGCACCTCCGGCTGGCTCGCGCAGTGGCAGGAGCTTCTCAACGACCCCGAGCAGAAGATCGCCCGCCCGCGCCAGGTCTACCTCGGGCACCGGACGCGCGACTACGTGTCGATGGAGCGTCGGGACGGCGCGGCGGCGGGCCAGGCCGCGGGGGGGTGAAGGATGAGCGACACGCAGTTGCCGGACATCGAGGTCGTGAGCGCCAAGGTGCACGAGGCCTGGATGGAGTCGAAGCGCGCGCAGGGCGTCAGCTCGCGCAAGAGCGAGACGGGCGAGGAGCTGATGGTGCCGTACGAACAGCTCTCCGAGCCCGCCAAGGAACTTGACCGCGGCACGGTGCGCGCCGTCTACGAAGCCATCCGCGCCGCGACGGAACAGTAGACAGTAGACAGACAAAGCGGCGCGTCACAGCCTTCGGGCCGTCCGCGCCGCTTTGTCTACTGTCTACCGCCTACTTCTATCAGTAAAGCTCTCCGCCGCCGCCGCTCTGCTCGCCGGGATTCCAGTCGCCGGGACGCGAGCCGGAGCCTTCGCCTTCGTTCGCGGGGTCGCCGACGCCGGAGGGCTCGAAGCCGGCCGGGTCTGTGCCGCTTGCCTCTGCGCCGGAGGTCGGCTGGTCTATCCTACCTTCCTGAGTCCCGCCCGTGGTCGCTTCGGCCGCGTCGTTATTGGTGCCATCACCTTCAGCCATCAGCTTCTTCTCCTGTCCTTGTCGTTTGATTCCGGGAGTTAACTTGCGCGTACAGTGTATGGCGCACGCAGGGTGGGGTCTGTCCCTCTACGGACAAATATAGCCGCGCCCAGACAGTACGTTTCCGAACTGCCTCGCCCTCGTCCGCCGGGTAGAATCAATGTTTCCCTGTTCGGAAAAATTTTGGTCGGGCGTGTCATAGCGCGATGCCTCTTGGCAAGGCCGCCGCGGGCCGGCTCGAAGGCGCGTCGAAGCGGCGCGTTATGACTGCGGGATACATTCGACAAGGTGTTTAGTTAGCATCAACTCTTCAAGCGACCTCGGCCCGGCGTGTGCGGGCGGGGTCGCTTCTTTAACAACTTCACGCGGGTCAGGAAACAGAGAGAATCGTGCAGGCGCGCATCCCCGTCTCGACTTACAGGCTCCAGTTCAACCGCGAGTTCACGTTCGCCGAGGCCCGCGCGCTCGCCGACTACTTGCAGGAGCTGGGCGTCACCGACTACTACTCTTCGCCCATCCTGAAGGCGCGGCCCGGAAGCCTTCACGGCTACGACATCATCGACCACACGCAGGTCAACCCCGAGTCGGGCGGCGAGGAGCAGTTGTCGGACTTGCTGCGACACCTCCGCGAGCAGGGGATGGGCTTCCTCGTGGACGTGGTGCCCAACCACATGTCCATCGCCGAGGGCCAGAACGGCTGGTGGCAGGACGTTCTGGAGAACGGCCCCAGCTCCTCTTTCGCACACCACTTCGACATCGACTGGAGCCCGCCGAACCCGACGCTCAAGAACCGCGTGCTGCTCCCCATCCTCGGCGACCAGTTCGGCCGCGTGCTCGAACGGCAGGAGCTCCGCGTCACCTACCGCGACGGCGGCTTCTTCCTCAACTACTGGGAGACGCAGCTGCCCGTCGCCGCGCGCACCTCGACGCTCGTGCTGCGGCGCGCGCTCGAAGGCGCGCGCGCCCTGCTCTCGGAGTCCGACCCGAACGCGCTCGAACTGGAGAGCATCATCACGGCGCTCGAACACCTGCCGCCGCGCACCGAGACCGACCCGGCGCGCCTGCGCGAGCGGCGCCGTGAGAAGAACGTCATCCGGCGCCGGCTCTCGACGCTCGTCAAGGAGAGTAACGAAATACGCGCGGCCGTCCACGACGCGCTCGCGCGCCTGAACGGCACGCCGGGCCAGCCCGAAAGCTTCGACACGCTGGAAGAGCTGATCAGCCAACAGACCTACCGTCTGAGCTTCTGGCGCGTGGCGGCCGACGAGATCAACTACCGGCGCTTCTTCGACGTGAACGACCTGGCCGCGCTCCGCGTCGAGGAGCGGCCGGTCTTCGCGGCCGCGCACGAGGTCGTCCTGCGCCTCGTCCGCCAGGGGCTCGTCACGGGCCTGCGCGTCGATCACGTGGACGGGCTGCTCGACCCTCTCAAGTACCTCGCCAACCTCCAGCGCGAGGCGGAGGGTCGTCACGCCGAAGGGCAGCCGTTCTACGTCGTCGTCGAGAAGATACTCGGGCACGACGAGCTGCTCCGGCGCGAGTGGCCGGTGCAGGGGACGACCGGCTACGAGTTCATGAACCTTCTGAACGGCCTCTTCGTGGACGCCGCCAACGGTCAGGCTCTGCGCGAGCTGTACGCCGAGTTCACGGGCGCGCGCGTGCGCTTCACCGACCTGCTCTACGAGTGCAAGCGCCTCATCCTCAAGGCGGCGATGTCTTCGGAGCTCTACGTTCTCTCGCGCCGCCTGACGCGCATCGCCGAGCGGAGCCGCTACACGCGCGACTTCACGCAGAACAGCCTGCACCACGCGCTGACCGAGGTCATCGCCTGCTTCCCCGTCTACCGCACATACATCCGGCGGACGCAGGCGACGGTGAGCCCCGACGACCGGCTCAACATCAACGCGGCCGTGCGCGCGGCCAAGCGGCGCAACCCGGCCGAGGACACTTCGGTCTTCGACTTCATCGCCTCGCTCCTGCTGCTCCAGGACCCGAAGGGGACGACCGCGGCCGAGCGCGCCGAGCGTCGCGACTTCGCGCTCCGCTTCCAGCAGCTCACGAGCCCTGTCACGGCGAAGGGGCTTGAGGACACGGCCTTTTATCGCTTCTATCCGCTCGCCTCTCTGAACGAGGTCGGCGGCGAGCCGGCGCTCATCGGCGTCTCGCTCGAACGCTTCCACGAGCGCAACCGGGGCCGGCAGGAGACGTGGCCGCACACGCTCTCGGCCACCTCCACGCACGACACCAAGCGCGGCGAGGACACGCGCGCACGCATCAACGTCCTCTCCGAGATGCCGGAAGAGTGGAACCGCGCGCTCCACCGCTGGCGCGAGCTGAACCGCGGGCGGAAGGCGAGCCTCGACGGCTCGGAGGCGCCCGACGCGAACGAGGAGTATTTGCTCTACCAGACGCTCGTCGGCACCTGGCCGCTCGGCGGGCTGACGGATGAAGGTCGTGGGGATTACACGCGCCGCTTGCAGGAGTACATGCAGAAGGCTTTGAAGGAGGCGAAGCTCCACACGAGCTGGATCAACCCGAACGAGGAGTACGAGCGGGCCGTCTCGGACTTCGTCGCCTCGATCCTCGACCCGGAGACTTCCGCCGACTTCGTCCGCGACTTCGAAGAGTTCCAGAAACTTCCGGCGCGGGCGGGCCTCCTCAACTCGCTCTCTCAAACCCTGCTCAAGACGGCCGCGCCCGGCGTGCCCGACTTCTATCAAGGGACGGAGCTCTGGGCGTTCACGCTGGTTGACCCTGACAACCGGCGGCCGGTTGACTATGAGCTGCGCCGACGGCTCCTCGCGTCCTTGCGTGACGCGGGAGAGGGCGACGTGTCGGAGTTCGTCAAAGAGCTTTTGGAGCGGCCGGAGGACGGCCGCGTCAAGCTGTACGTGACGGCGCGTGCGCTCAACTTCAGGCGCGAGCGCGCGGCACTCTTCGCGCGCGGCGAGTACGTCAGCTTGCGCGCCGAGGGGCGCCGCGCGGCGTGCGTCGTCGCGTTCGCGCGCGCGCTCGAAGGCGAGGCTTGCGTCGTCGTCGCCTCGCGCTTCCACACGCGCCTCGGCGTCGGGCGCGAGGGGGAGCTGAGTCTCCGGCGCGAGGCGTGGGGCGACACCGTTCTGCAACTCGAAGGCGTCGAAGCCGGGCGTTACCGGGACGTTCTCACCGGGCGCGAGTTCGAAGCCGGGGACGGCGCGCTGCAAGTCGGAGAAGTTCTGTCGCCGCTGTCCGTGGCGCTGCTGACGCGCGTTGAAGAGTAAGTCAAGGGGGAAGGTATGACGACGATGATGGTGAAGGAAGTGGAGGGTGTGACTGCCGCGGCGTGGGAGCTGCGCTTCGGCGCGCGGCCGCAGGGGGACGGGAGCACTGTGTTCCGCGTGTGGGCGCCGCGGGCGGAGAGCCTTGCGGTGAAAATCCTGTGCGGAGGGCCGCGCACGTTCCCTCTGGAGGCGGCGGGCGAAGGGGTCTTCGAGGCGCGCGTCCCCGAGGTGGCGGCCGGCGCCGACTACTTCTACGTCGTGAACGGGGACGAGCGGCCCGACCCCGTGTCGCGCTTCCAGCCGGCGGGCGTGCACGGCCCTTCGCGCGTCGTCGCGCCCGACGAGTTCAAGTGGACGGACAAAGATTGGAAGGGGCTCGCGCTCAAGGACTACGTCGTCTACGAGCTGCACGCGGGCACCTTCACGCCCGAGGGCACGTTCGAGTCGATCATCCCGAGGCTCGCCCACCTGAAGTCTCTCGGCGTGACGGCGGTCGAGCTGATGCCCGTTGCGGAGTTCCCCGGCGCGCGCAACTGGGGCTACGACGGCGCGCACCTCTACGCGCCGCAGTCCACGTACGGCGGTCCCGATGCGTTGAAGAAGTTGATCGACGCATGCCACCGCGAGGGGCTCGCGTTCATCCTCGATGTCGTCTACAACCATCTCGGCCCCGAGGGCAACTATGCGGGCGAGTACATGCCGCTCTACAACGAGGCGCACAAGTCGCCGTGGGGCGCGGGGCTCAACTTCGACGGCGAAGGGTCGGAAGGCGTCCGCCGCTACTTCGTCGAGAACGCGCTCTACTGGCTGACGGAGTACCACGTGGACGGCCTGCGGCTCGACGCCGTCCACGCCATCGTGGACACGAGCGAGAAGCACCTGCTCGAACAGCTCGCCGAAGAGTTCCACGCGCAGGCCGAGGCTTTAGGCCGGCGCGCGTACCTCATCGCCGAGAGCGACCTCAACGACGTGCGCGTGCTTGAGCCGGAAGGGGAAGGGTACGGCATCGACGCGCAGTGGAGCGACGACTTTCATCATTCACTCCATGCCATTCTGACGAAGGCCGACCGCGGCTACTTCGCAGACTTCGGGCGGGTGGGGGACTTGGCGAAGGCCATCAGCGAGGGCTTCGTCTACTGCGGCCAGCACTCGGTCTTCCGCGGCGAGTGCCACGGCACGTCTTCGGCCGAGAGGCCGGGCGAGCAGTTCGTCGTCTGCATCCAGAACCACGACCAGATCGCGAACGGCTACTGGGGCGACCGCCTCTCGCGTCTGCTGCGGCCCGAGCAGCAGCGTCTCGCGGCGTCCATCCTTCTGTGCGGGGCGCCCAACGTGCCGATGCTCTTCATGGGCGAGGAGTGGGGCGAGCGCGCGCCCTTCCTCTACTTCACGAGCCACACCGACCCGGAACTCGGCCGCGCCGTCCGCGCCGGGCGCGAGGAGGAGTACCGCTCCTTCGTCCGCGGCGAGGGCGAGACCGAATCGACCATCGGCGGCTTCTCCGACCCGCAGTCGGAGATAACTTTCGTCCGCTCGAAGCTCAACTGGGACTCTCTCGACCAGCAGCCGCACGCCGGCATGCTCGCCTTCTACCGCGACCTGCTCAAGCTGCGCCGCGCGCACGCCGCGCTCTCCAACTGCGACAAGACGCGCGCCAGCGTCCGCTTCGACGAGGAGAGAGGCTGGCTCGCCGTCGAACGCGGCGACGAGACGGGCGCGCGTGCTATCCTTCTCTGCAACCTCTCACCCGAAGCCCGGCCCGTGCCTTCGACGGAAGGCCCGTGGCGGCTCACCGTCTGGAGCGGCGACCCGCGCTACGGCGGCGACAGTTCGCACACGGCCCCGCCCGTACGCATTGACGGCGAACAGGCCGTGGAACTCGCCGGCTGGGGCGCGGCCCTCTACGTCTCAGAATCTTAGTGCAGCGCAGAATTTCAAATCGTTAGTCAGGAGCATTGAATGAAAGTCTGGCCCGGGCAGCCCTACCCGCTGGGCGCGACGTGGGACGGCGCGGGCGTCAACTTCGCGCTCTTCTCCGAGCACGCCACGGCCGTGGAACTGTGTCTGTTCGACGCCGCAGACCCCGCGCGCGAGACGGCGCGCGTGCAGCTCACAGAGCGCACCGACCTCGTCTGGCACGCCTACCTGCCGGAGGCGCGGCCCGGCCAACTCTACGGCTACCGCGTCCAGGGCCCTTACGAGCCGCAGGCCGGCCACCGCTTCAACCCGCACAAGCTCCTGATAGACCCTTACGCGAAGGCCATCGCCAGCGAGGTCGCCTGGGACGACGCCGTCTTCGGCTACCGCATCGGCCACGAAGAGGCCGACCTCTCCTTCGACGAGCGCGACAGCGCGCCCTTCGTGCCCAAGTGCGTCGTCGTCGATCCAGCCTTCAGCTGGGGCAACGACACGCGGCCGCACACGCCCTGGCACAAGACGCTCATCTACGAGCTGCACGTCAAGGGCTTTACCATGCGACACCCCGAGGTGCCCGAGGAGCTGCGCGGCACCTACGCCGGACTCGCGCACCCGGCCGTCATCGAGTACCTGCACTCGCTCGGCGTGACGGCCGTCGAGCTGATGCCCGTCCACCAGTTCGTCTCGGACAAGTTCATCCAGGACCGGGGCCTGACGAACTACTGGGGCTACAACTCCGTCGGCTTCTTCGCGCCCGACGTGCGCTACTCTTCGACGGGGACTATGGGGCAGCAGGTCTCCGAGTTCAAGACGATGGTCAAGACCCTCCACCGCGAGGGCATCGAAGTCATCCTGGATGTGGTCTACAACCACACGGGCGAGGGGAACCACTTCGGCCCGACGCTCTCCTTCCGCGGCATCGACAACGCGGCCTACTACCGGCTCGTCCACAGCCAGCCGCGCTACTACATGGACTTCACCGGCTGCGGCAACACCCTGAACATGGTGCACCCGCGCGCGCTCCAGCTCATCATGGACTCCCTGCGCTACTGGGCGCTGGAGATGCACGTGGACGGCTTCCGCTTCGACCTCGCCTCGGCCCTCGCGCGCGAGCTGCACGACGTTGACCGGCTCGGCTCTTTCTTCGACATCATCCACCAAGACCCCGTACTCTCGCAGGTCAAGCTCATCGCGGAGCCTTGGGACCTGGGGGAGGGCGGGTATCAGGTCGGCAACTTCCCGGTCCTGTGGGCCGAGTGGAACGGCGTGTACCGGGATAACGTGCGCAGCTTCTGGCGCGGAGACCCGGGGCAGCTCGACGACCTCGCCTTCAGGCTGACGGGCAGCAGTGACTTGTACGAGCGCAGCGGCCGGCGCCCTTACGCCAGCATCAACTTCGTCACCGCGCACGACGGGTTCACCCTGCGCGACCTCGTCAGCTACAACGAGAAGCACAACGAGGCCAACCAGGAGGGGAACCGCGACGGCCACGACCACAACATCAGTTGGAACTGTAGCGTCGAAGGCCCCACCGACGACCCGGAGGTTAGCGCCCTGCGGGCGCGCCAGCAGCGCAACTTCCTCGCGACGTTGCTGCTCTCACAGGGCGTGCCGATGCTCGTCGCGGGCGACGAGACGGGGCGCACGCAGGGCGGCAACAACAACGCCTGGTGCCAGGACAACGAGATTTCGTGGGTGGACTGGGAGTGGGACGAGCAGGGGCGCGACCTGCTTGAGTTCACGCGCCAGCTCATCCGCATCTTTCACCAACAGCCGGTGCTGCGGCGGCGGAAGTTCTTCCAGGGGCGCCCTGTCCGCGGCGCGGAGATCAAAGACATCTCCTGGTTCCGCCCCGACGGCCAGGAGATGGCCGACCACGACTGGCGCAACGAGCAGGCGCGCTCGCTCGCCGTGCGACTCGCCGGCGACGCCATCGACGAGGTTGACGAGCGCGGGCGGCGCGTCGTGGGCGACACGCTGCTGCTGCTCTTGAACGCGCACCACCGCGCCGTCTCCTTCACGCTGCCCGCACATCGCGCGGGCGACAGCTGGGAGCAGTTGCTCGACACGCGCGAGAGCGTGGGCCGCCGCAAGACCCGCAGAACCACGCGCGGCGGCGGTACCTACCGCATCGAGCCGCGCTCGCTCGCGCTCTTCCGCCTGGAGCCGGGGGGCGAGGGGCCGCACGAGGCGGAGCCGAAGAGGGCCGGGCAGGAGGATGAGGCGCCGCCCGTTCCGGAGTCGCCGGCCGTCTATGACGACGCGCCGCCGGTCGAGTCGATCTACTGCGCCAACGCCGGCACCATCGTCCCGCTCGAAAAAGGCTTCTGCCGCGCGTGCAGCCGCCAGGTCTCCGAAGGCGACGGCATCCACCGCCCCGTCACGCCCGAGATGCTCAAGCCGCTCGACTACGCCACGACCGAAGTCCCTGAGACCGAGGCGCAGGGCGAAGAGACGCCTTCGGACGAGACGCGGGTTGAAGGCGACGAAGATATGGCAGAGGAGTAGAGCGGTTTCAGACAGGTAGATAGACGGAAGGATTTCAACACAGAGACACGGAGACACAGCTTCAAGTCATATTGCTTCAAGCTGTGTCTCCGTGTCTCCGTGTCTCTGTGTCCAACGCCTTTCACTAAACGCTCAACTCGCGGCAGGGCGCGCCCTAATTCTTCTTCACCCAGTAGGTGTCGCGCATCGCGTAGGAAGAGGTGGTGCGCGAGGAGGTGTCCACGAGGCGCGGCGAGATGAAGTCGGTGTGCGGCTGCGCGTCGAGGCTGTTGCGCGGGTGGCGCTGGAGCTGGCCGCCGCGCACCAACGCGCTGTAGGTCTTGAAGGGCTTGCCGTTGACCTTCGCCACCACCGTGTACTCGCCGTCCGTCTTCGTCAAATCGGCCAGAGTCATCCAGCGCACCTGCTTCTCCGTGGGGAAGTGGAACTCGTGGTAGAAGAACTGCCAGTCGGTCTGCGAGACGACGACGGGGCTCCGCGTCGCAGCGATCTCCTGCGCGCCGCGCATGATGTGGAGCGTGACCAGAGGGTTCTTCGTCCCCGGCGGCAGCTCGCGCAGGCTCGTCCACCAGCTGAATTCGAGGTGGCTGTCGGGCACCTCCGCGCGGTCGGAGAAGTACGCGAGGTCTCGCCAGGGTCCCTCGCGGACGAAGGTCGTGCGCGGGTTGAAGGGGTCGTTGTTCGACTCCTTCTTCATCGAGAAGGGAAGCATCGTGATGGGCTGGCCATCGACCTGGACTGACAGCACGTAGTCGCCGGGCTCGCCGATGTTGGCGTTGCCGGGGACGCCGTCCGGCTTGTACATCCCGAACATCTTGTAGCTGGCGAGCGGCGACTCAAGCCGCAGAGGGACGCTTGCCACCGCCGCGCCGCTCGCGCGCGTGATGACGAAGGTCGCTTTCCCGGAACCGGCTGGCGGGAAGACGGCCTCAAGGTCTTCGACGAGAAAGTTGCCCTGATCCTCGTAGAAGCGCAGCTGCATGAACGACTGATATTCGATGGCGGGCTTGTAAGTCTGTGTCTGCCCTCCGGCGACGACGCACGCCGCGAAGAGGATGCAGGCGACAAGGACAGTTCTACTCATGCGTGCCCTCCGCTCTTGAAGATGTTCGTCCGGGGCGGCAGTATCTTACACGCCGCCCTGCTTATCAAGAGTTATGTCCCACTGTCACGCGAGGCTTACGGCGCGTACTTCTGACGCGCGGGGGCGGGGTTTGGTCTGAGAGATTAAAGGCCGCGCGTGTGAGGCGCGCGCGGGCGCGTTCTTCGTCAGCCGAGGCGGCCGTAGATGAGGGTCGTCTCGCGGAGGCGCGCGGCCAACTCGTCGGTGAGCGCGCCTTGTGTGTAGCGCCAGTGCCAGTTGCCTTCGGTGCTGGCGGGCGTGTTCATACGGGCTTCGGAGCCGAGGCCGAGCACGTCCTGTAACTGCGCGACACTGAGCACGGCGACCGACATCTGCGCGGCGCGGATGAAGTCCCAGTTGATCTCCGCGCCGTCGGTGCCGAGATACTTCAGGCAGAGCGCGCGTTCGCGCCGCTCGCCTTCGGAGGCGTCTTCGCGCGAGCGTTGTCGGAACCAGCCGACGACGGTGTCGTTGTCGTGCGTCCCCGTGTAGGCGACGGTGTTGTGGACGTACTCGTGCGGGAGGTGCGTGTCGTGCGGGTCGCCGCCGAAGGCGAACTGGAGGACGCGCATGCCCGGGAACCGGAAGTCGTCGCGCAGGGCGTGCACGTCGGGCGTGATGGTGCCGAGGTCTTCGGCGACGATGGGCAGCTCTCCGCCGAGCGCGTCGCGCATCGCCTGGAAGACCTCGCGCCCCGGCGCCTCGACCCAGCGGCCGTGCTCGGCCGTCTCGTGCTCGGCCGGCACCTCCCAGTAGGCCGCGAAGCCGCGGAAGTGGTCGAGCCGCACCACGTCCACGATCTTCAAAGTCTCGCGCACGCGCGAGACCCACCAGCCGAAGCCGTCCCCGCGCATCCGGTCCCAGTCGTAGATGGGGTTGCCCCAGAGCTGGCCCGTCGCGCTGAAGGCGTCGGGCGGGACGCCCGCGACGACCGAGGGGCTGCCGTCCTCTTTGAGCTTGAAGAGTTCGGGCTTCGACCACACGTCGGCCGAGTTGTGCGCGACGAAGATGGGCATGTCGCCGACGACGCGCACGCCGCGCTCGTTGGCGTAGCGCTTGAGCTTGAGCCACTGTTGGAAGAAGACGTACTGCGCGAACTTGTGCGCCTCGGCGCGCTCGGCGAAGGACTGGCGCGCAGCCCCGACCGCCGCCGGCTCGCGCGCGGCGAGCCCCGGCGACCAGGTGTTCCAGGGGCGCCCCTCGTACTCGTCCTTGAGCGCCGCGAAGAGCGCCCAGTCGTCGAGCCAGGGGGCGGCGAACTCCTCGAAGCCCTCGTAATCGCGCCGCAGCCCCTCGTCCTCTTTGAGCCGGCGGGTGAAGTTCCGGAAAGCCTTCTCAAGGAGCCCGCGCTTGTACTCGATGACCCTGCCGTAATCGACGCGCTCGGCGGGGAGGTCGGGCGCCTCGGCGATGTCCGGGCCTTCGAGCAGCCCCGACTCGACGAGCTTCTCGGGGCTCACGAGGTTGGTGTTGCCCGCGAAGGCCGAGAAGGCGGAGTAGGGCGAGTCGCCGTACCCGGTCGGCCCGAGCGGCATGATCTGCCAGTACGTCTGGCCCGCCGACGCGAGCCAGTCCACGAACCTGTATGCCTCGCCACCCAGGTCGCCCACGCCGAACCGCCCCGGCAGGCTCGTCGGGTGGAGCAGAATCCCGCTTGATCTTTTTAATCTCATCACGCTTCCTTAATGGGAAAGGGAGTTCACATGGATGGACAGGATCAAGCAATTCAAATCTGTATTTCTTGTATCCTGTTCATCCTGTCCATCCATGTGAATACATTCTTACTCGGAAGTCAGCACCCAGCAGCGCAGGACTTCCGCCACGCTCCACGCCTGCGCGATGCAGCCGCGCGCCGTGTAGGGCGGGACGGCGTCGAAGACCTCGCTGATGGAGCCCACGCACGCCTCGTCGAGGTGCGGGATGAAGCCTTCGAGCGTCTTGCGCGCGCCGGCGCGATCATCCGGGTGGACTTTGAGCCAGGCGTCGATGAAGGGGCCGATGAGCCAGCCCCAGACCGTGCCCTGATGATAGGCCGCGTCGCGCGTCTTCAGGTCGCCGTGGTAGGTCGGCTTAAAGTCCGGGTGGTCGGGCGCGAGCGAGCGCAGGCCGACCGGCGTCAGCAGCTTTTCTCTGACGACGTTCAAGACCGGCTCCCAACGCGCGCCCTCTAACACCGGGTGTTCGAGCGAGAGGGCGAGCAACTGGTTCGGGCGGCACGCCGGGTCGTTCTCGCCCCGCATCTCCCAGCTCTCGACCACGTCGAAGAGGTGCCCGCCCTCCTCGTACCAGAAGCGCTCGTTGAAGGAACGGCGGCAGCGCTCGGCGTGCCCGTGCAACTCCTCGGCCTGCGCGGACGAGCCGGCCGCGCGCGTCCAGCCTTCGAGCAGGCGCAGCGCGTTGTACCAGAGCGCGTTGATCTCGACGGCCTTGCCGCGCCGCGGCGTGACGACCCAGCCGTCGCACTTCGCGTCCATCCACGTTAACTGGTAGCCCTCCTCGCCCTGCACGAGCAGCCCGTCCGCGGGGTCTACGTGGATGCCGAAGCGCGTGCCCTCCAGGTGATGTTTGATGATCTCCTGCATCTTCGGCAGGAGCACTTCGAGCGTGACCGTGTCGTCGGTCGTCTTCAGATAACGGTCGAGCGCGTGGAAGAACCAGAGCGTCGCGTCGGCCGTGTGGTAGAGCCCCTCGTTCGCCCCGTCGGGGAACATGTTGGGGATGAGGCCGTCGCGCACGTACTGGCCGAAGGTGCGCAGAATCCAGCCCGCCTCGCGGTGCCGCCCCGTCGTGCAGGTCAGACCCTCCAGGCTGATCATCGTGTCGCGGCCCCAGTCTGTGAACCAGTGGTAACCGGCGATGACCGAGCGCACCTCTTCGCCCGCGGCCTGCGCGCGCGCGGCGTCTTCCTGACGGCCCGAGGGCGTGATGACGAACTGGTCGGCGGCGAGGACGAGTTCGCCCGCGACGCCTGCCCGCGCCGCGGGCGCGGCCGAGGCGAGGAGCCGTTCGCGCCGCTCGTGCTCCGCCCCGAGCGCGTCCTCGGGCGAGAGCGCGCGGATCAACTCCCACGACTCGGTCGAACCGACGAGCGTCGCCGTGACCTCCTTCGTCACGTCCACGCTGAAGTAGCCCGGGCTCCAAAGCTCGCCCGTGTGTTCGTAGCCGCGCCGCTCCTCAGTCCTGTAGTGCACGTTCTGGATGCGGCCGCCGTCGAGCGCAAACGTCGCGCGCTGGCCGTAAATCTTCAGACGCAGCGGCGGGTACTTCTGCCCCGTCGAGAGTTCGAGGCGGTCTTCGACGGAGGTGACGGTGTAGGTCTCTTCGGCCGAAGCGCGGACGGCCTCTTCGAGCGGGCGGAATTGAAGGGCCGGTCTTAGTTTGAGACGCAGCGGCCCTTCGCCCTCGACCAGTCTGTAGGTGACGTGGACGGTGTTCTGGCTGTGCACCATCAGCACGCGCTTCTCGACGACGTGGCCGTCAAGCTCGTAGCGCCAGACGGGCAGGCCCGCTTCCAGGCGGAACTCGCGCAGGTGCTTGGCGCCGGGCCATTCGAGCTGGCCGCCCGAGCGCTCCTGTCCGCCGATCTGGTGGCGCACGCCCGTCGGCAGGCGCAGCCACTCCGAGAGGTGATTGAACATCACCGTCCGCCCCAGCGGCGTGGGCAGCGCGGCGATGAGCAGCCCGTGATACCTGCGCGTCGGCACGCCCTCCAGCGTCCCCGAGGCGAAGCCGCCCAGCCCGTTCGTCACCAGCCACTCGCGCCCGAGCATCAGCCCCGCGTCGTGCGTGTCCTCTTCACTGAACGTCAGCCTGCGAACCGGTTCCTTCATCCTTCCGACACCCTTCTAAACGTCCTTCTCAACCTTCCTCTTCCCACTCGCGCAGAGACTCTTTGCGCACCTCTTCCTCTTCGCTCGGGCCGTCGAGGCCGCGGGCGGGGTCGCCGACCTCCGCGGGGTCGGCCGGTGCGAGCGCGACCGCCGTCTCGCCGGGGAGGCACCAGTTGTTCTGCGTCTCAAGCGGCGGCGTCCCCGTCCCGCCGTAGGCGTAATCTTCACTCGACCAGATTATCTTCCAGACCTTCTTCAAAGGCGGCGCGAGCAGCGGCTCGGGCGCGGGGTTGAGGTTCAAGTCCGAGCCGTAGTTGACGACGAGCAGGCGGTCGTCCCCTCCGGCGCCGAAGTAGCGCAGCACGAAAGCCGCGGGGCCGAGCACGGCGCCGTCCAGGGCGCGCGGCTCCTGCGCGTTGAAGACCGCGTCCTCGCGCCGCAGGCGGAGCAGGTCGCGGTGCAGCCCGTAGACCTCTCGATGCGCGGCGCGCTCCCCGTGGTCGAGCTTGCAGCGCTCGAAGGTCTCGGGCGCGCCGGGGTCTGGAAGCTTTGTGCGCGTCTCGCGCGTGGCGATGCTGCGGAACTGCGCGAGGAACTCGGCGCGGCCGCGCTCGACCTTCTCGGCCAGGTCGGGCTCGTGGTCGGCGAAGTAGTGGAACGGCGCGGAGGCCGCGAACTCCTGACCCATAAAGAGCATCGGCGTCGAGGGCAGGAGCAGCAGCAGCGCCGTCATCGCGCGCAGCCGGCCGGGGCTCGTCAACTGGTGCGCGCGCAGGCCGCGCGCGGAGTTGGCCACCTGGTCGTGGTTCTGTATGAAGTTGACGAACGCCTGCGGCGCCAGGCCGAACGTCGGCGTGCCGCGCCGGTGGCGCTGCCACTTGTAGCGTTGGCCTTGATAGAGGAAGCCGTACTTGGCCGCCGAGACGAACTCCTGCGGCGTGCCCTTGTAGTCGGAGTAGTAAGCCTCGCTGCGGCCGGTGAGCGCGACCATGGCCGTGTGATGGAAGTCGTCGTTCCAGAGGCCGTCGAGTTTGAAGTCGAGAATCATCCGCGCCTCCTGCGGCTCGTTCTCGCCGACGATGATCGTCTCGCGCCCCCGCGCGGCGTCGCGCACCCCGCGCGTGAGGGCGGCGAGGAAGTGCTCCGCGGAGTCGTCCCTGATGCTCTGCGTGGCGTCGAGGCGCAGGCCGTCGAAGTGGAACTCCTCGACCCAGTAGCGCGCGTTCGAGAGGAAGAACTCGCGGACGGGCGCCGAGTCCCGGCCGTCGTAGTTGAGACCCTCGCCCCACTCGGTCTTATGCCGCTCGGTGAAGTAGTGCGGAGAGAACTGCGCGAGGTAGTTGCCGTCCGGCCCGAGGTGGTTGTAGACCACGTCGAGGATGACGGCGACGCCGTGCCTGTGCGCCTCGTTGATGAAGCGGCGCAGGTCGTCGGGCTCGCCGTAGAGACGCGTCGGCGCGTAGAGACAGACGCCGTCGTAGCCCCACCCGAAGCGCCCCGGAAACTCCGCCACCGGCATCAGCTCGACGCAGGTCACGCCGAGGTCTGCGAGCTCTTTTAAATGAACCGTCGCCGCCGCGAGTGTGCCCTCGGGCGTGAAGGCGCCGACGTGCAGCTCGTAGACGACCTGTCCTTTAAGCGAGGCGCCGTGCCAGTCGTCGTCCGTCCAACGGAACCGCGTCGGGTCTACGACCCGCGAGGCTTTGTGCGGCCCTTCGGGTTGAAAGCGGGACGCGGGGTCGGGGTAGAGGTAATCGTCGCCGTCGAGGCGGAAGCGGTAGAGCGCGCCCTCCCGCAAGCCTTCGGCGAGGCCGGAGAAGTAGCCGTCATCCCCCTCTGCGAGCGCTAAAGGTGTGGGCGTGCCGATGCCTTCAAAGACTACCTCGACCCGCCTGCGGCGCGGCGCCCACACGCGGAAATGCACGCCGCCGCCCGGCTGCGCCTCGGCCCCGACGGGCAGTCTTCTCGCCAGCTTCGTCGCCTCCATCCTCGAACCTGTTCTCGACTTATTGGTCTCTTGCGGCAATTCTAAACGCGCCCCGCGAAAAAAGGCGAATACTCGCGCGCCGTCCTCGCGTAAGTGTCGCGTTTGTCTGACATTCTTTCCGAGGGGAAGGGGTAAAGGGGAAGGGTTTTAGCCTTTGCCCCTTCCCCTTTACCCTTTACCCTCTAGCTTTTGCTTGCAAAAGCGTAGGGGCTTCGGTTACGAACACTCTCATGCAGAGGCTTCCCGTTGACGAGATTCTGCCCGCGGCCGTCGAGACCTTGCGGCGCGGGCGGAGCCTCGTCGTCGAGGCCCCGCCGGGGGCGGGGAAGACGACGAGACTGCCGCCGGCGCTCCTCGACGCTGGTGTGGCGGCCGGCGACGTGCTGGTGCTTGAGCCGCGACGTTTGGCCGCGCGCATGGCCGCGCGCCGCGTGGCGGAGGAGCGCGGCGAGAACCTGGGCGAGACCATCGGCTATCAGGTCAGGTTCGAGGAGGTCGCTGGCCCCGCCACGCGACTGCGCTTTTTAACCGAGGGCGTGCTGACGAGAAGGCTACTCGCAGACCCCGAGTTGCAGGGCGTCGGCTGCGTCGTCCTCGACGAGTTTCATGAAAGGCACTTACAGGCCGACCTCGCG
This sequence comes from Pyrinomonadaceae bacterium, assembly GCA_045807865.1. Taxonomy (GTDB): domain Bacteria; phylum Acidobacteriota; class Blastocatellia; order Pyrinomonadales; family Pyrinomonadaceae; genus QHXN01. The sequence goes on along the minus strand of JBJMGP010000078.1, from coordinate 26,506 downwards.
CTCGCCTTGCTCAGAAGGCTTCAGCAGAGTTCGAGACCCGACCTCAAGCTCGTCGCCATGTCCGCGACGCTCGAAGCCGCGCCCGTCGCCCGTTATCTGGACGACTGTCCAGTGTTGAGATCGGAGGGCCGTCGCTTTGATGTCTCGGTCGAGCACCTCGCGCGGCACGAAGAGCGGCCGTTGGAGGTTCAGGTAGAAGGTGCGGTGCGGCGTCTCGTCTCGGAAGGCTTGGACGGACACGTGCTCGTCTTCCTGCCGGGCGCAGCGTCGATCAGACGTGCGCAGGCGGAGTGCCAGCGCGTCGCCGCCGAGCACGACCTGCTCGTCCTCCCTCTGCACGGCGAGTTGCCCGCGGCCGAGCAGGACGCGGCCGTGCGGCCGTCGGAGCGGCGTAAGCTCATCCTTTCGACCAACGTCGCCGAGACCTCCGTGACGATTGAAGGCGTGGCGGCCGTCGTCGATTCGGGGCTCGCGCGCGTGGCGACTCACTCGCCCTGGTCGGGGCTGCCCCGGTTGCAGGTCGCGCGCGTGAGCCGCGCGAGCGCCGTGCAGCGCGCGGGTCGCGCGGGGCGCACACGCGCTGGACGTTGCCTGCGGCTCTACACGGCGCAGGACTTTGGCGCGCGCCCCGCGCACGAGACGCCGGAGGTGCGCCGGCTCGATCTCGCCGAGTCCGTGCTTGAGTTGCGCGCCGCGGGCGCGGGCGACCTGCGCGCGTTCGATTGGTTCGAGGCGCCGCAGCCCGAGGCGCTCGAAGCCGCCGAGACGTTGCTGTGCAGGCTCGGCGCGGTTGATGTTGAAGGGAGCGTGACCAACCTCGGGCGCTCGATGCTGCGTTTGCCTCTGCACCCGCGGCTCGCACGCATCGTGGTCGAGGCGGAGGCGCGCGGCGTCGCGCGCGAGGCTTGTACGGTCGCCGCGCTCATCAGCGAGCGCGACATCCGCGCCGGCCGCGTCACCTTCGCGGGTCGCGCAAACATACATGAAGGCCCGCGGGCAAGGCGTATCGCCGACAGGCACGGCTCATCAGACCTGCTCGAACTGCTCGACCTCTACGCGCAGGCGGAGGCTCAAGACTTCACCGCGGAGCGGCTGCGCGCGCTCGACCTTGAGCCTACGCCCGTGCGCGCCGTCGAGCGCGTGAGCAGGCAGTTGCGACGCCTCCTCCGCCTCCCCAACTCGAAAGCGGAAGGGGCCGAACTGTCCGACGAGAAAGAGACCGCGCTTCTCATCTCCACCCTCGCCGGCTACCCTGACCGCGTCGCGCGACGACGTGCCAGGACGGGTGAGCACGGGGCGCCAATCGAACTCCTCCTCTCGGGCGGGGGCACGGCCGAGCTTGCCCCGGAGAGCGTCGTGCGCGCGGCTGACTTTCTCGTCACCGTTGACGCGGAAGAGAGAGGCGACGCTCAGCGCATGCCGGCGCGCGCGGCGAAGACGGTCGTGCGGCTGGCAAGCAGAGTCGAGCCCGACTGGCTGCTCGACCTCTTCCCCGAAGCGCTCGCCGAGAAGTCCGAGGCGCGCTGGAACACGCAGGGAGAGCGCGTCGAGCTACTGCGCCGTTTGACCTACGACCAGCTCGTCGTCGAAGAGTGGCGCGCGCCCCGCGCCGAAGGCCCGGAGGTGACGCGCGCGCTGGCCGAGGCCGCTTTGAACGTCGGGCCGCAAGCCTTCGCGGACGCCGAAGAGACCGAACGCTTCCTCGCGCGTGTCGAGTTCGTGGCGCGCACGTTCCCCGAGGCAAGGCTTCCTGAGTTGAATGATGACGAGGTGCGCGTCGCGCTCGCGGAGTTGTGCGAAGGGCGCCGCAGCTTCGCGGAGCTGAGGGAGGCGGCGCGCGGCGGGGGGCTCCTGGAGGCCCTTCGGCGGAGGCTCACGCCGGAGCAGGCGCGCCTGCTCGCGCAGATGGCGCCGGAGCGCGTCACGCTCGCGCGCGGCCGGCAGGCGCGCGTGCGCTACGAGCGCGGCCAGGCGCCTTCGGTCGCCTCGCGTCTGCAAGACTTCTTCGGCATGCGCGAGGGGCCGCGCATCGCGGCGGGCCGCGTCGCTCTGGTTTTGCAACTGCTCGCGCCGAGCCAGCGCCCCGTGCAGGTGACGACCGACCTCGCCGGCTTCTGGTCGCGCCACTACCCTTCGGTGCGGCGCGAGCTGGGCCGGCGGTACCCACGCCACGCCTGGCCCGAAGACCCTCTGCAAGGTTAGTGGCAACGGGCGTCAGACGCTCTGCCGAAACTTTACAAAGCGGGTGTGGTAGATTAAAGAGTGTGTGAAGTATAATCCTGGGCACAGTCCAAATTCCCCGTTGGAGAACGAAACAGACAATGCCAGAGTTACGCGGCAAGCAGGCGACCGAGGATGTCAAGGAAGAGTGGAAGCGCGCTTACGAGATATACCTCCAGGCCCCCGGCGTCCCGCACAACAAGAAGCTCGACCGTACTGAGCGCATCAACTTCGTGGCCGACAAGATGCGTCTGACCCGTAAGCAGGCCAAGCGGCGCGTGAAGAATTTCGAGGCGTGGCAGCGCAACATCAAGAAGGGGCTCATCACGCCGTAAGCCAAGCGCCCCGAAGGCCGACCCCGGTTTGAAGGGAACCGGACGGCCTCTCCCGCCTGAACGTCACGCACAAACGGAGACGCTGATCGCCACGAGCCGGCCGCATTTCGCCCGCCTCGCGCGACGGGTGGCGTAGTGTGCTGTTATAGTGAAGAGTGTAAACCGTGAACCGTCAACCGTGACAAGAAGGGCTTGAATTATCTTGTCACGGTTGACGGTTCACGGTTTACGCAAAAGCTATGAGCGCGCATCTTCAAACCACCCCTTCGAACGGGAGGGCGCCGGACGCGGCGGCCGAGGCGGAGCGTCTGGCGGCGCTGCTCGAAGAGCGGCGGGCGGAGCTGTCTGCGTCGCAGGAGGAGTTCCGCGAGTTCAAGGAGCGTTACGCGCGGACGGTCGGCGGGCGCCTGGCCGAGCTGGCCGGGGTCGAGGCGGAGATACGGCGCGCCGAGGCGAGACTGGCGGGGCTCGAAGAAGATGTCGAAGAGGAGGGGGAAGGCCGACCGGACTTCGAGGGGACGGCGCCCTCGGCCGCGCCGGGCAAGGGCGGACTGCGTAAGCTCTTCTGGTCGGTCGCGCGCATGTTCCACCCGGACCACGCGGCCGACGAAGAGGAGGCGCGCCGCCGTCACCGGATCATGGCCGAGGCCAGCCGCGCCTACCGCGATGGCGATGTGGAGAGTCTCTCGACGCTCCTCGACGACGAACAGCTACAGTCCTACTGCGCGTCGGGCGCCCGCGAGGAAGTGCCCGAGGAGGCGGCCGCGCGGCTCGTCTATTTGAAGGAAGAACTCATCACCATCGAGTTCGGCATCAAGCGGCTCAAAGGGGACAGACTCTACCACCTCATGCTCTCGACGGCCGAGGAGGCGCGCCACGGCCGCGACGCGCTCGCCGAGCAGGCCGCCTCCCTCACGCGCAAGATCGCCAAGGCGCGCAACCGCCTCGCACATCTCTCTTAAAAGATGAAGGTCGTTATCACCGGCTCGGGCGGACTGGTCGGCGGATGTCTCGCGCGCCGACTCCGACGTGGGCATGAGGTGCTCGCGCCGCGCCGCGCGGAGTTGGACGTGACGGACGCGGGTGCCGTCAGCCGCTTTATCGAAGAGGCGCGTCCGCAACTCGTCATCAACTCTACCGTGCTCGGCGTGGACGAGTGCGAGCGCGACCCCGAGGCCGCGCTCGCCGTCAACGCCGAGGCGCCGCGTGCGCTCGCCGCCGCGGCGGCCGATGCGGGCGCGGAGTTTTTGCACTTCGGCACCAACTACGTCTTCGACGGCGAAGGCCGCGAGCCCTACGCCGAGCGCGACGAGCCGCGCCCCTTAAACGTCTACGGTCTGACGAAAGAGGAGGGTGAGCGCGCGGCGTTCGAGGCCAACTCGCGCAGCTACGTCGTGCGCACTTCGTGGGTCTTCGGGGAGGGGAAGGAGAGCTTTCTCTCGACCGCGCACCGGGAGCTTGCGGCGGGACGCCGCGTCCGCGCCATCAGCGACACGTGGGCGAGCGTGACCTACGTCGAAGACCTGGTGGCGCGCGTCGAAGAGATTATTCAAACGAACCGGCACGGCCTCTACCACGTCGTCAACGAGGGCGTCTGCACCTATGAGGATTTCGCGCGCGAGGCCGCGCGCCTCGCGGGGCTGGATGAAGAAGAGGCCGCGCGCCTCGTCGAGACCGTCACCGAATCCGAAGTCAAACGTCCTGCACGCCGCCCGCGCTACACGCCGCTCCGCTGCACGGCCACCGCCGAGCTCGGCCTCCCGCCCCTGCCTCACTGGCGCGAAGCGCTCGCCGCATACGTCTCGCAAACATAAACGGCTTACGGCTTCAACTCTTCTGCCTTACTAATAAACTTGAGTGCGGCGCGGAGGTTGGCTTGCGCGGTGCGCGTGGCGTCGTCGGCGCGGAGGCCGAGGCGCGGGAGTTCGCCGCGCGGGGTGTAGGAGCTTGCGTCGATGACGAGTGCGAGGGCGGGCGCGGCTTTGAGCTGCCAGTAGAGCCCGTCGCGGAAGGCGTCGCGTGCCTCGCGCAGCAGTTGGCACGAGCGGTCGCGCGGCAGCGAGGCGAGTACGCGGTCAACCGCTTCGAGCCTGCCGGCGACATCGAAGGTGGGACGCGCATTATCGCTTGATGAAGAAGCGGCGATGAGTTCTTTAAGAGATTGCAGTGCGTCGGAAATTAAGGCGCGGTCGGTGTCGCGCTCGGCGCGGATGAGAGCCAAGGCGTCGAGCGTCGCCGTGCCGCGCTCGCCGCGCGCGTAGAGCAGTTCCGCCTCGGCCCGCGAGACATGCAGCGCGGCCTTCGCGCGCAGGAAGGCCGCGCGCCCGCCGGCAACCGTTTCAAAGCAGAGGCGTACGTAAGACTCGCGCAACTCGCGAGCGCAGTCGGGCTTGGCGCCCGGTCGCGCCGCGCGCAGCGACGATTCGTAGAGGACGACGGCCGTCGTCAGCTCCGTCTTCAGACCGCCCTCGCGCAGCGCAGAGACCTTCGCGAAGAGTTCGGGGTAGAGCCTGCGCGCGGCCTTAACGAAGCCCTCTTGGCCGTTCGTCTCTTCGAGCCGGCGGAGCTTCGAGAGGACGGCCTCCGCCTTCTTTAGACCCTTCTGTAAATCTTTGCCGCCCGGCGCGGCGCGCGCGGACTGCTCCGCAAAGACGAGTAGGCACGAAAGGGTGAGTAGGACTCCTGCTCGGGGCATGCGTGGAGTAAAGACCAAATCGGCCGCCGCTTCCTTGAATCCTGACGCGCCGACACCCTTCAATGTGACGTGTGGATGCGGGAGCTTTTAAACCATCTCGTCCAGAGCGCTTCACGCTTTCGTGTGGCGGGCCGGCGCGCTTTTGTGAACTCCTTCACCGCAACGGCTCGCGCGGGCGGCTCCCTGCCGCTGGCATGTGCCTTGTTTCGACGGAGCCCACGCAAGGGGGAAGCTCGATCAAGAATCGCAGGTGAGGTCACACGGATGCCCCGGAAACTCTGCTCAAAGGTAGCTGCCTTCTTTATCCTCGCGGTCGCGCTGCTCGCCTACGCGCCCGCGGGCGCCCGGGCCCAGACTAAGGTCAAGGCGCCGCGCAACTTCTTCGGTGTGGGCGACGACGTGAAGTACGGCGCGGAGGCCGCGCGCGAGGTCGAGCGGCAGACCCGGCCGTATCACGACGAGGAGGTCGCGGACTACGTCGAGCGCGTGGGCCGGAGGCTCGTTGCCAGCATCCCCGAGAAGTACCAGCGTCGGCAGTTCCGCTACACGTTCCACGTCGTCGAAGACCGCGACGCGAACGCCTTCGCGCTGCCGGGCGGTCACCTCTACGTCAACAGCGGGTTAGTCGAGACGGCCGGCAGCGAGGGCGAGCTGGCCGGCGTGCTCGCGCACGAGATCAGCCACGTGGCGCTCAGGCACGGCACGGCCTCCGCGAGCAAGGCGCTGCTGGCCGAGCTGGGCGTGGCCCTGCTGGGCGAGATCATCGGCGGGAAGAAGGGCGAGGCCATCCAGCTCGGCGCGTACGCCGGGGCGAGCCTCTACCTCTTGAAGTTCAGCCGCGACTACGAGCGGCAGGCCGACATCCTCGGCGCGCAGATCATGTCGGGCGCCGGCTACGACCCGCGCGACATGTCGCGGCTCTTCCGCAGGCTGGAGGGTGAAGGCGGGCGCGGGCTGCCGCAGTGGCTCAGCGACCACCCCGACCTGGAGAAGCGCGCGCGCAGGGTCGAGGAGGAGGCCGCGTTGCTGCCGGCGCCCCGCGGCGCGCAGGCGCTGGCCGACTTCGAGCGGATCAGGGAGCGCGTGCGCAGCATGCCGGACGCGCGTGCGCGGAGGGCGCGGGCGGAGTTGGGCCTGAGGGCTCTGGATAACTGAGCCCTCAGGTCGTCAGAGAAATGGTCGAGGGGTGGGCGAGGTTAGCGGATGATGGGTCGCGGGTAGCTGGCCGTGCGCCCCGTGTCGTTCAAGTCCTGCATCTTCCAGACGCTGGGCACGCCGCGGTGGAGCAGACGCCCCTCGCGATCTACCCAGTACTCGGCGACGCCGAACGCCTCCCAGGAATGCGGCGTGTAGAGGCTGCACCCGTCGTGGTAGATCGTGCTGACGACGAACTCCCTACCGTCGGGTAGACTGTAGACGCCCAGCTCCCTGAGTCTCGGCTTCGGTTTTTTGGCTACTCTCTGCGCTGCTACTGCCTGAACCATAACTACCTCCCTTGGAAAAAGAACGAACGTGTGCCTCGTAGTGTGGATTGGGGGCGCCACGTAAATCAAATGAGTTTGCCTGTGAAAAGGGTGAAGGGATGATAGCACAGAGTTTGTTGTGTGGGGAAAATAATTTCACACCACTTAGTTCACAACTCAAACAATATCAGTACGTTAGATGACATTGAACGGGGTAATCGGTTCACCGCCCGGGCGACCCGACCAGAGACTCTTAACCCGCCCGCCTTCCTCGCGCGACTACACATCTGGCACCATGCTTGCTCGACTTTGCGGCTGAAAAGCGGCTGCAATAGAATGTGCGGAAAAGCACGGGAGGCGCGCGGCCCGCGCGTACTGTTTCGGCGGCGCGCACGTACCCTAACTGAACAACCGCGAAGGCAGGAGGGCTTCTGATTTGCAAGTCGAAGGAGATGCGGACGGCGGCGCCGCGCGCGCCGCGAACGAGAACGACTGGCGCGCGAATCTGGTCACGACCGACGAAGGCTTGAGGCAACTGTTCGCGGAGACACGGCGCGTGGCCGTGCTCGGCATCAAGACCGAGCGGCAGGCTTACCAGCCGGCCTTCTACGTCCCGCAGTATCTTGTGAACGCCGGGCTCGAAGTCGTCCCCGTCCCCGTCTACTACCCGGAGGTGACGGAAATACTCGGCCAGAAGGTCTACCGCAAACTCGCAGACGTGCCCGGCCCCGTCGATATGGTCAACGTCTTCCGGCGCTCGGAGGACATCCCGCCGCACGTCGAAGACATCCTCGCCGCGAAACCAAAGTCGGTCTGGTTCCAGTCCGGCATACGCAACGACAGCGCGGCCGAGCGGCTCGCGCGCGCGGGCATCAAGGTCGTGCAAGACCTCTGCCTCATGGTCGAGCACCGCGCGCTCGCGCGGAGGCGCTGACCGGGAGAACATTTTCAAGTTCGAGAACGAGTCAAAGGGGGAAGCCGATGGATTTGAAGTTGAAGAGGTTGAGCGAGCAGGTCATGGTCATCACCGGCGCGTCATCCGGCATCGGGCTGGTGACGGCGCGCGCGGCCGCGCGGCGCGGCGCGAAGCTCGTGCTCGTCGCGCGCGCCGAGGACGCGCTGCGGCAACTGGCCGAGGAGATCAACGCGGCGGGCGGCGAGGCCATCCACGTCGCGGCCGACGTGGGGCGCGAGGAGGAGGTGCGGCGCGTGGCCGAGCAGGCGCTCGCGCGCTTCGGGCGCATCGACACGTGGGTCAACAACGCGGGCGTCTCGATCTACGGGAGGATTCTCGACACGCCGTTCGAGGACATGCGCCGCCTCTACGAGACGAACTTTTGGGGCGTCGTCTACGGCTCGGTCGTCGCGGCCGAAATCTTACGCCAGCGCGGCGGCGCGCTCATCAACGTCGGCTCGACGGTGAGCGACCGCGCCATCCCCTTGCAAGGCGTCTACAGTTCGTCGAAGCACGCGGTCAAGGGTTTTACCGACGCGCTCCGGATGGAGCTTGAAGAGGAGGGCGCGCCCATCTCCGTCACGCTCATCAAGCCGGCGGCCATCGACACGCCTTACACAAAGCACGCGAAGAATCTGCTTGAGAAGGAGCCGGCGGTGCCGCCGCCGGTCTACGCGCCCGACGTCGTGGCCGAGGCGATCCTCCACTGCGCCGAGACGCCCGAGCGTGACGTCTTCGCGGGCTTCGGCGGCAAGGCCATGTCGCTCATGGACAAGTACGCGCCGCGCCTCGGCGACAAGGTGATGGAGACCTTCATGTTCGACGCGCAGAAGCAGAACGGGCCCGCGCGGCCCCGCGGCGACGGCGGCCTCTACGAGGCTTCCGGCGAGTTGAAGGAGCGCTCGGGCGACGACATCTACGTCTCCGAGTCGAGCGTCTACACGAAGGCTTCGCTCCACCCCGTCCTGACCGGCGCGCTCTTCGCCGGCGCCGGCCTCGCCGCCCTCGCGCTCATCAGGCGCCCGCGCCGCACGAACGGCAACGGCCGTCCGCGCCGCCGCACGCAGGAGCACGCCTGGCCCTCGGCCGCGGGACTTCCCGCCGAAGGGTGAAGACGTTCGAGCTTTGATCTATCGAAACATGGGGCGCGCCGGCCAGCTTGAAACGCCGGCGCGCCCTTCTTGCGGCGGAGCTTTTAAGCCCGGACGGCCGTATAATCTCTCGACGTTATCAACCCTACGCATTTCACACGGCTGAGACTCGGGGTCGCATAGATGGGCGTGACTTTCGTTGACGTGCTGCTGGTGCTGGTCGTGCTGTTCGGCGTGTGGCAGGGCTGGCACAGGGGTCTGCTGCTGGGGCTGCTCGACCTCTTGCGTTGGGTCGGGGGGCTTCTGTTCGCGCTCAGGTTCTACCAGCCGTTGGCGCGCTGGTTAGGGGCGCGTGTGAGTTGGGACGAGGCTTGGGACGGGCCGGTCGCGTTCCTGTTGACGGCCGTCGTGGCGGGTCTCGTCATCCAACTTTTGGGGGAGTGGCTGCTGCGGCGCGTCTCGGAGAAGACGCACCGCGGGACTGTGAACCGGACGCTCGGGATGATACCGGGCCTCGCGGGCGGGCTCATCTCGGCGGCCATCCTCGCGTCGCTGCTGATGGCCGCGCCGCTCCCGGAGGCGGCACACGAGGCGGCGCGCCAGAGCGCCTTCGCCGACCGGCTCACTTCGTACACCGAGCGGCTTGAAGACCTGCTCGCGCCCGTCTTCAACGATGCCATCCAGCAGACGCTCAACCGCCTGACCATCAAGCCCGAGTCGAACGAGCGCGTCGACCTGGGCTTCAAGGTCGAATCCGTCCGCCCGCGCCCCGACCTCGAAGCGCAGATGCTCGAACTCGTCAATCAGGAGCGTGTGGCCGCGGGGCTCGGCGCGCTCGCGCCCGACCCGGAGTTGACCGAGGTGGCGCGCGCGCACTCGGCCGACATGTTCGCGCGCGGCTACTTCGCGCACGTCTCGCCGGACGGGCTCGACCCCTTCGACCGCATGAGGCGCGCCGGCATCACCTTCCGCGCGGCGGGCGAGAACCTCGCGCTCGCGCCGACCGTGCGGGTCGCGCACACCGGCCTGATGAACTCGCCCGGCCACCGCGCCAACATCCTGCGCCCCTCCTTCGGCCGGCTCGGCATCGGCATCGTGGACGGAGGCTACCGCGGCATCATGGTCTCGCAGGAGTTCCGCAACTGAACGCCGACGGCCCCGTGGTTGAGACGACGCGGTTCAGCGTCGAAGACGTTTGGGCGGGGCGCCGCCTCGACGAGTTTCTGGCCGCGCGCGTGTTGAGCCTGAGCCGCATGCACATCGCGGGGCTGCTCGCGCGCGGCGCGTGCAGGGTGGGCGGCGAGGTGGCACACGCGGGTCGTCGGCTGCGTGCGGGCGACCTGGTCGAGGTCGAGTCGGAAGGCCCCGTGCCGAACTCCATGACGCCGGAGCCCCTGCCGCTCGAAGTCGTCTACGAGGACGGGCAGATCATCGTCGTCGTCAAGCCTTCGGGGGTGCTCGTCCACCCGACGCTCGGCGTCAAGCGCGGCACGCTCGCCAACGCGCTCGCCTATCACCTCAACCGTCTGCGGGACGCGGAGTTCATCCGCCCCGGCATCGTTCATCGACTCGACCGCGACACGTCAGGGTTGATGGTGGTGGCGAAGACTCAAGTCGCGCTCAGCCGGCTCACGCAGCACTTCCAGCGCCGCCTCGTCGAGAAGCGCTACGTGGCGGTCGTCGGCGGACTCGTGGACGAGGATGAGTTGACCGTCAACGCGCCCATCGGGCGGGAGGAGGGGGCGCGGCCGCCCTGGGGAATTTTGGAGTCGGGCAAGCCGGCCGAGACGCGCCTGCGCGTGGCCGGGCGGGGCTCGCGCCGAACGCTCGTCGAGCTGGAGCCTTTGACGGGGCGGACGAATCAGTTGCGCATCCACTGCGCGCACCTGGGGCACGCCGTCGTCGGCGACGTGCTCTATGCGGGCGAGCCGCACGCCCGGCTCTGCCTGCACGCGGCGCGGCTCGCCTTCCGCCATCCGGCGACCAACGAGTGGGTCGAGTTCGCCTCAAAGGAGCCGCCCGAACTACTATCGGCGCTCGTTTGAATGGAGGCGAAAAGGGCGTATTTTGGCGAAAATTCGTGCAAATCGTGCGGCCGGAATTTTTTTTAAATAGGTATTGCAATTCGGGGCGGGAAAGATTTATATTCAAGCCACTTCGGGCATGCGGTGAATCCAAATGCCTAGACGGTTGCTGGGGTGAGGACAGTGACCGTTGCCATGAGTGGGCGCGGTGGACCCCAAAGTTCGCTGCGCCCGCTTTATTTTTGCCCGCTGCATTTTCTTATTTTCCCAGTAAAATCTGTCCGAGAACGTACCGCATAGACCGGCCCTTCCAAGTACAATCCGTATTAGTTAACCCCCTTTTCGCCCGAAGTGGTTTTTAAGAGCCCTGCCTGGTTCGAGGGAGTGGTGTGACCATGCGGGTGCCGTCGAGCGCACTCCTTCCGCGAGGGGTAGAGATGAGCCGAGTCCGAAACTTCGTGCCGGCCGCGCGCCGCCTTCTACTATTCATAGTAGTACTGCTGCCGTCGGCCGCGTGCTCGAACGCGAACCGGGACGGCGGGCCGGCGGCGGCGCCGCAGCCTCAAGCCCCTCAGGCGACGCGGCTGCCCACGGGCGCGCAGTCGGCCAACGAGCCCGAGGACGGGCAGTGGCTCATGCCGGCGAAGAACTACGCCAGCACGCGCTTCAGCGGCCTCGAAGAGATCAACCCCGGGAACGTGAAGACGCTCAAGGTCGCCTGGACGTTCTCGACCGGCGTCAACCGCGGGCACGAGGCCGCGCCGCTCGTCGTCGGCGACACGATGTACGTCGTCACGCCCTACCCGAACATCCTCTACGCGCTCGACCTCAAGAACCCCGGCGCGGTGAAGTGGAAGTACGAGCCCGACCCTTCGGCGGCCGCGCAGGGCGTCGCCTGCTGCGACCTCGTCAACCGCGGCGCGGCCTTCTACGACGGCACGATCTTCTACAACACGCTCGACGCGCACACCGTCGCCGTCAATGCCACGACCGGCAAGGAGGTCTGGAAGACGCAGGTCGGGGACATCAACAAGGGCGAGACCGTGACGATGGCCCCGATTGTCGTCAAGGGGAAGGTGCTGGTCGGGAACTCGGGCGGCGAGTTCGGCGTGCGCGGTTGGATTCAGGCGCTCAACGTCGGCGACGGCTCGGTGGCGTGGAAGGCTTACAACACCGGCCCCGACTCCGACGTGCTCATCGGCGCCGACTTCAAGCCGTTCTACCCGAAAGACCAGGGCAAAGACCTCGGCGTTTCGACGTGGCCGCCCGACAAGTGGAAGATCGGCGGCGGCACCGTCTGGGGTTGGATCTCTTACGACCCGGAGCTGAACCTCATCTATCACGGGACGGCGAACCCCGGCCCCTGGAACCCGGACGCGCGGCCGGGCGATAACAAGTGGACGTGCGCCGTCTTCGCGCGCGACGCCGACACGGGCGCGGCGAAGTGGGCGTATCAGGTCGGCCCGCACGACCTCTACGACTGGGACGGCATCAACGAGAGCCTTCTGATCGAGCTGCCGGTGAACGGCCAGCCGCGCAAGGTGCTCGTCCGGCCCGAGCGCGACGGCTACGTCTACGTCATCGACCGCGCGACGGGCGAGGTGCTCTCGGCCGAGCCGTTCGTGCACCTGACGGCGACGAAGGGCGTCGATTTGAAGACGGGCGAGCTGGCGCACGTCGAGGAGAAGAAGACGGGGCAGGGCAAGGTCGTGCGCGACATCTGCCCGGCCGCGCCGGGCGCGAAGGACTGGGAGCCCTCGGCCTTCTCGCCGCTCACGGGGCTCGTCTACATCCCGCACCAGAACCTCTGCATGGACTTCGAGGGCGTCGAGGCCAACTACATCGCCGGCACGCCTTACGTCGGGGCGAACGTCAAGATGTACGCGGGGCCGTCCGAGGACGGACACCGCGGCGAGTTCACCGCGTGGGACCCGGTCGCGCGGCGCGCCGTGTGGAAGATCAACGAGCGCTTCCCCGTCTGGAGCGGCGCGGTCGTGACGGCGGGCGACGTGGTCTTCTACGGCACGATGGACGGCTATTTCAAGGCCGTCCACGCGCGCACGGGCGAGGTCTTGTGGCAGTTCAAAGTCGGCTCGGGAATCATCGGCCAGCCGATTGTTTACAAGGGGCCGGACGGCAAGGAGTACGTGGCGATCCTGTCGGGAGTCGGCGGGTGGTCGGGCGCGATTGTCGCCGGCGGCTTAGACCCGCGCGACCCGACGGCCGCGCTCGGCTACGTCGGCGCGATGGGCGACCTGCCCGACTACTCGACGAAGGGGGGCATGCTCTATGTCTTCGCGCTCCCCTAAGATTGATTTCAGATTTGAAGTTTCAAATTTGAAATTGCTGTTGATGGTCGTCGCGCTCTGCGTGCTTAGCGCTTGCGGCGGGTCACAGCCTCAAGCGCAGACGAACGCACCGCCGCAACCTCAACCGGCACAGGCGCAGCAGAAGTTCGAGCGGCCGGCGGGCGTGCTGCGCGTGTGCGCCGACCCGAACAATCTGCCGTTCTCGAACGAGCGCGGCGAGGGGTTCGAGAATAAGCTCGCCGAACTGTTGGCCGAAGATTTACATGAGAAGCTTGAGTACACCTGGTGGGCGCAGCGGCGCGGCTTCTTCCGCAACACTCTGAAGGCGGGCGTGTGCGACGTGGTGCTGGGCGTCCCTTCGAGCTTCGAGCTGGCGGCGACGACCGCGCCTTACTACCGCTCGACCTACGTCTTCGTCTACCGGAAAGACAAAGGACTTCACGTCCGCTCGTTCGACGACGCGGTGCTGCATGACGTGAAGGTCGGCGTGCAGCTCGTCGGCGACGACGGGGCCAACCCGCCGCCGGAGCAGGCGCTCGCGGCGCGCGGCGTGATTAACAACGTCCGGGGCTACACGCTCTACGGCGACTACAGGCAGCCGAACCCGCCGGCGCGCATCGTCGAGGCGGTGGCGAAGGGTGAGGTGGACGTGGCCGTCGCGTGGGGGCCGCTCGCCGGCTACTTCGCGCGGCGCCAGCGCGTCCCGCTCGAAGTCGTCCCCGTCTCGCCGCAGTTCGACCTGCCCTTCCTCCCCTTCGTCTACGACATCTCGATGGGCGTCCGCCGCGGCGACGAAGGGCTGCGCCTGCAGCTCGACGACTTCATCGAAAGGCATCGGGCCGAGATCGAGCGCCTCCTCGACGACTACGGCGTGCCGCGCGCCGCGGCGGCGCAGGTGGTTGACGCCTCCGCGGCCGTGAGGTGAGGGACAGGGATGAGACTCGCGCGTAAGCTCGCAATCGGGTTTTGGGTCGCCGCGGCGGCGCTGGCGGCGCCGTCGTGTAAGAGGGAGGAGCGTGGTTTTCGCGTCAGGCCGCCGGCATCGGGGCGCGTGCAGACGGTGCGTCTGACGGAGTTTCAGGCCGGCCCGGCGCAGCCGCCCGAGGTGACGAAGAACGAGTACGAAGAGAACGCCTACGCCGTCTCGGAGGGGAAGCGTCTGTACGAGCAGATGAACTGCGTCGGCTGCCACTTCCACGGCGGCGGCGGCATCGGGCCGGCCCTGATGGACGCGCGCTGGATCTACGGCTCCGACCCCTCGCAAATCTTCTCGACCATCGTGCAGGGGCGGCCCAACGGCATGCCCTCGTTCCGCAACAAGCTCAACGACGACCAGGTCTGGCAGATCACCGCCTACGTCCGCAGCCTCAGCGGCCAGGTGGCGAAGGACGTGGCGCCCTCGCGCAGCGACGACATGTCCGGCCCGCCGCCCGAGTCCTCGACCGAGCGCAAGCCGCCGGTCAAGTCGGGCGGGATTCCGAAGTCGGCGGAGATGCCGAAGTAAGAGTAGACGGTAGTCAGTAGACAGTAGGAGAGAGAAAGCGGGCGATGTGTTTGATTAAGAACAGCGTCTCTCTTGCCCTGACGAAGGCGCGGGCCGTCGCGCGCCGCTCTTCTTCTACTGTCTACTGTCTACTGTCTACTGTCTACTTCCTTAACGGTATCCCGTCCCAATCGGCTCTCCACCCGGCGGGGCCGCAGGCGGGGCGCATCATCAGCCTGTGGTGGATGATGTTCTACGTGACGGGGGGAGTCTTCCTCGTCGTGATGGCGTTCCTCTTGGCGGCGCTGGTGCGCAGGCGCAGGCCGTACGGGGGGGGGGCGGTGGACGTGCCGGACAGCAGGCCGGAGGCGGCGGTCGAGCGGCGCATGTCGCACGTGGTGCTGGCGGGAGTGGGCCTGACGGTCGTCATCCTCTTCGTCTTCCTCGTGCGGAGCTACGTGACCGGGCGCGCGCTCGACTCGCTCCACGAGCAGGATCATCTGACGGTGTCGGTCGTCGGGCATCAGTGGTGGTGGGAGGTGCGTTACGACAACTCGACGGCCGCCTACGTCCTGACGACGGCCAACGAGATACACCTGCCCGTCGGCCGCCCCGTCCTCTTCAAGCTCACCTCGACGGACGTGATACACAGCTTCTGGGTGCCGAACCTGCACGGCAAGACCGACCTCGTCCCGGGGCACGAGAACGTGACGTGGATCAAGGCCGAGCAGGAGGGCGTCTACCGCGGACAGTGCGCGGAGTTCTGCGGCTACCAGCACGCGCACATGGCCTTCACGGTCGTCGCCGAGCCGTACGAGAAGTTCAAGTCATGGTACGACGCCCAACTCAAGTCGGCGGCCGAGCCGCAGACGCAGGCGCAGGCCCGAGGGCGGCAGGTCCTCCTCTCCTCGCCGTGCGTGATGTGCCACACGGTGCGCGGGACGGACGCCGGGGCGAGCGTCGGGCCGGACCTGACGCACGTCGCGTCGCGCGGGACGCTGGCCGCGGGAACCCTGGAGAACACGCGCGGGCACCTCGCGGACTGGGTGTCGGACGCGCAGCAGATCAAGCCCGGCAACCGCATGCCCCCGAACGAGCTTGAGCCCGCCGACCTCCAGGCGCTGCTCGACTACTTGCAGAGTTTGAAGTGAGCCCCCAGCCCGAAGACGTATCGGAGGTTCGAGTGGCCGAAGAGCCGAGGAAGAGAGAGCTGTTGATGGACGAGGCGCTCGCCGAGGAGACGGCGGACGCGCACGAGCGGCACGCCTTAGAGCAGACCTGGGGCGATCAGCCGGGCCTCTGGGGCTGGCTCAGCAGTACGAACCACAAGACGGTCGGCCGCCGCTTCATCTACACCGCCTTCGGCTTCTTCATCCTGGGCGGCATCCTCGCCGTGCTGATGCGCGTGCAGCTCGCGCGCCCCGAGAGCGGCTTCCTCGGCCCGGACCTCTACAACCAGATCTTCACCATGCACGGGACGACGATGATGTTCCTCTTCGCCGTGCCCGTGATGGAGGCCGTGGCGGTCTTCGTGCTGCCCCTGATGCTGGGGACGCGCAGCATCGCCTTCCCGCGCCTGAACGCCTTCGGCTACTGGGTCTACCTCTTCGGCGGCATCATGATCTACGTCGCCTTCTTCATGAACGTCGGCCCGGACGCGGGCTGGTTCGCCTACGTCCCGCTCTCGGGGCCGGAGTACGGCGTGGGGAAGCGCGTGGACTTCTGGGCGCAGATGATTACGTTCACGGAGGTGTCGGCGCTCTGCGTCGCGACCGAGATCATCACCACCTTCTTCAAGCTGCGCGCGCCGGGGATGAGTTTGAACCGGATACCCGTCTACGCGTGGTCGGTGCTGGTGATGTCCTTCATGATCTTCTTCGCGATGCCGACGGTGGCCCTGGCCAGCGCGTGCCTCATCATGGATCGGCTCATCGGGACGCACTTCTTCAACCCGGCCGAGGGGGGCGACCCCATCCTCTGGCAGCACCTCTTCTGGTTCTTCGGCCACCCGGAGGTCTACATCATCTTCATCCCCGGCACGGGCTTCGTCTCGACCATCCTGGCGACCTTCTCGCGCCGGCCCGTCTTCGGCTACACGGCGCTGGTGCTCTCGCTCGTCTCGACCGGCTTCATCGGTTTCGGGCTCTGGGTGCACCACATGTTCGCCGCCGGGCTGCCGCGCATGGGCGAGAGCTTCTTTACGGGCGCGACCATCATGATCGCCATCCCGAGCGGCGTACAGATATTTTGCTGGATAGCGACCCTGTGGGGAGGGCGGCCCGTGTTTAAGTCGCCGATGATGTTCGTGCTCGGCTTCTTCTTCATCTTCGTCATCGGCGGGATGACGGGCGTGATGCAGGGCGCCGTGCCCGTGGACTTGCAGGTGCACGACACCTACTTCGTCGTCGCGCACTTCCATTACGTGCTCATCGGCGGCGCGGTCTTCCCGCTCTTCGGCGCTTTTCACTACTGGTTCCCGAAGGTGACGGGGCGTCTGCTCAACGAGAAGCTCGGACACTTCACCTTCTGGATGATGTTCGTCGGCTTCAACCTCACCTTCTTCCCGATGCACATCCTCGGCCTGCGCGGGATGCCGCGGCGCGTCTACACGTACCAGCCCAACCTGGGCTGGGCCGACCTGAACCTGCTGGCGAGCGTGGGCGGGGTGCTGCTGACGCTCGGCGTGCTCCTCTTCATCGTCAACGCGCTGCGCGCGCTGCGCGCGGGGGCACTCGCCCCGGCGAACCCGTGGGGCGCGGCGACGCTCGAATGGGCGACCGCGTCTCCGCCGCCCGCCTACAACTTCCTGCGCCCGCCGACCGTGGACGGGCGCGACACGCTCTGGACACAGCCGGCCGACCAGCCCGTCGTCGTCGGCCTGCGCAGCGACGTGCGGCAGGTGCTCGTCACGAAGATGCTCGACGCCGAGCCCGACCTCAAGGTCGAGTTCCCCGACTCAAGCATCTGGCCGCTGCTGGCGGCGCTGGCGACGACGGCGATGTTTGTCGCGTCGATCTTCACGCCGTGGGCGGTGCCAATCGGGATGCTGCCGATCTTCGTCACGCTTACGGGCTGGTTCTGGCCCAAGAAGCGGCAGGTCGAGGAGCGCCCGTCGGAGGAGTTGAAAGAGAGGCTCGGCGGGCGGCACTACAAACTGAGGGGGCAGGAGTCTTGAGCGCGCGACCGAACATCGACGTGTCCGAGTTGCCGACCTACGCCTTCGGCCACAGGCCGCTGACGTGGTGGTGCACCTGGAGCCTCATCCTCATGGAGGGCGGGATGTTCGTCGTCCTCTTCGCCACCTACTTCTTCCTGCGCACGCCCGTGGCCGACTGGCCGCCCGGCGTCAACTACCCACAGCCCTTCTGGGGCACGGTGAACCTCGTCATCATCCTCGCGAGCTGCGTCCCGAACTATTTTCAGAAGAAGTCGGCCGAGTCGCTCGACCTGCGCGGCGTGAGGCTGTGGCTGCTCGTCCTGATCGGCTTCGCCTTCGCGGCGACGGTCGTGCGCTTCGTCGAGTTCGGTTACCTGAACTGCCGTTGGGATCAGAACGCCTACGGCTCCGTCGTGTGGGTGAGCATGGGCGCGCACCTGCTGCACCTCGTCACGGACTTGCTGGACTCGATGGTACTCCTGGCGCTGATGTTGATCGGCCCCGTCGAGGGCAAGCGGTTCGTGGACGTGAGCGAGAACGCGCTCTACTGGTACTTCGTCGTGGCGCTGTGGGTGCCGCTCTACGTCATCATCTACTGGGTGCCGCGATGGATGTGAAGGGTGACGCCGCGGGCGCGGTCAGGGAGTTCAAGGAGGGCGCGGGGCCGGGCGTGCTCTGGGCGGGCATCCTCGCGGGGCCTTTGGCGGCACTGACGCAGTTGCAGGCTAACTACGCGCTCGTCCTCTGGGTCTGCGGGACGGGGCGGGCGTGGTCGCTGCACGCGGTCTCGCTCGCGGCCCTGCTCGTCGCCGCGGGCGCGGGTCTGCTCGCGTGGCACAGCTGGCGGCGGGCGGGCGCCAACTGGGACGACGAGGGCGCGGGCGTCCTGCCGCGCAGCCGCTTCATGGCGGCCGTCGGCATGCTCGTCAGCGCCCACAGCGCGCTCGTCGTCATCGCGCAGTGGGTCGCCGTCTTCGTCTACAGCGCGTGCCAGAGGACTTGATGAGGGCAAAAGGCAAAGGGCAAAAGGCGAAGGGCAAAAGTGAAGGCGCAGCGTCTGGCGTCCCTCGCCGTCTTACCTTTTTGATTCTTGCCTTTTGCCTTCTGCCTTTTGCCTTCGGCGAAGCCGCCGCGCACGGCGGCGAGCCGCATCAACTCTCAGACCTGCCGTACACGTGGGGGCGCGACCCGTTGGTCTGGTTGAGCCTTGCGCTGTCGGGGTGGCTGTACGCGCGCGGGGTGCGGAGGCTGTGGCGGGAGTCGGGCAGGGGGCGCGGGGTTCGGCGCTGGGAGGCTTGGTGCTATGCGGGCGGGTGGGCGGCACTGTTCGTGGCGCTCGTCTCGCCGCTCCACCCCTGGGGCGAGGTGCTGTTCGCGGCGCACATGACGCAGCACGAGGTCTTGATGGTGGCGGCCGCGCCGTTGCTGGTGCTGGGGCGGCCGTTGGTCGCGTTCCTGTGGGCGGTGCCGATGAGTTGGGCGCGCTCTCTGGGCGAGGCGGCGAAGGCCGTCTGGTGGCGGCGCGTGTGGGCGTCTCTGACGAACCCTCTGACGGCCTGGGCTCTGCACGCGCTGGCGCTGTGGGTGTGGCACGTGCCGGCGTTGTTCGAGGCGACGCTCAGGAGCGATCTCGTCCACACGCTCCAGCACGTCTCCTTCCTCGGGTCGGCGCTCCTCTTCTGGTGGGCTCTGGTGCACGGGCCGAGGGGGCTGAAGGGCTACGGCGCGGCGGTGCTCTACCTGTTCACGACCTCGGTACACACGGGCGTGCTCGGGGCGTTTTTGACGTTCACGGGGCGCGTCCTCTACCCGACTTACGGGGGGACGACCGGGGCGTGGGGCCTGACGCCGCTCGAAGACCAGCAGTTGGGCGGACTCATCATGTGGGTGCCGGCCGGGCTCGTCTACGTCGGCGCGGGGCTGGCGCTGTTCGCCGGCTGGATGCGCGAGTCGGAGCGCGCCATCCTCCGCCGCGAGCGTGCCGCCTTGCAGGCCGCCGAGCGTTGAAAGCCTACCCTCTTATGTCAATTCCTTTCCGCTTCGGATTGAGATACGCCGCCGTCGGTTTCGCGCTCGCCCTGCTCCTCTCGTGTGGTGCGAAGCCGCGCGGGCCTCTGGCCTACGTGACGAACGAGCGCGACGGGACGGTGACGGTCATCGACACTTCAGGCGACCGCGTCGTCGAAACCTGGAGGATCGGCGGCCGCCTGCGCGGGGTGAGGCTGAGCGCGGACGGGCGCACGGTCTACGTCGCTTCGAGCACGCCCTCGGGGAAGAACTACGACGCGCGGGAGAACCACGTCGCGGCCATCGACGCGGGCAGCGGTGAGGTGGTCGAGACCTACGAGGTCGGCACAGACCCCGAGCAGTTGGCCGTGCTGCCCGACGGCTCGCGCCTCTACGCCTCGAACGAGGACGCGGGGACGGCGTCGGTGGTTGACCTGAAGACGGGGCGGACGCTGGCGACGCTCGTCGCCGGCATCGAGCCCGAGGGCGTGCGTGCGAGCCCCGACGGCCGCTGGGTCTACGTCACCTCGGAGACGAGCAACACCATCTCCGTCATCGACACGAAGACCGACTCCGTCGCCTCGACCTTCATCGTGGACGCGCGCCCGAGGGAGGCGGCCTTCTCGCCCGACGGCGCGCGCGCGTACGTGACGACGGAGATTGGGCGGACGCTGGTCGTCGTGGACGCTTCGGCGCACAAGGTTCTGCGCACGGTGCCCATCCGGAACAGCGAGACGGGCGTCAAGCCGATGGGCGTCGTCGTCTCGCCGGACGGCCGAAGGGTCTACGTCGCGACGGGGCGCGGCAACAGCGTGGACGTTTTCGACACGAACACTTTCGACCTCCTCGCGCGCGTCCCCGTGGGGCAGAGGCCGTGGGGGCTCGCCGTCATGCCCGACGGCCGCAAGGTCTACGCCGCCTGCGGCGGCTCGGACGCGAACGCCCAGGGCGCCAACGAGGTCACCGTCATCGACACCGCGACCAACACGGTCACGAATCACATCAAGGCCGGCGACGGGCCGTGGGGCATCGCGATAAGCAAGTGAGGAAGAGGAATCGGTCTCGTAGAACAAGGGGGCGTTTGATGGAGGGGCAGCAGAACTCGGGGCAGCCGGAGCTTTCGGAGCAGGAGCAGGATGAGGTCGAGTGGCGGAGCGCGCCGCGCACCGAGGTCGTCTACGAGGCGGTGCGCGAGGAGGGCGAGAACGAGTTGCGCCGCTCCTCCGCGACGCTCGCTTGGGACGGGCTGGCCGCGGGGCTCTCGATGGGCTTCTCGCTCGTCGCCGAGGGCCTGCTGCGCTCGCACCTGCCCGACGCGGAGTGGCGGCCGCTCGTGGCGAAGCTCGGCTACAGCGTCGGCTTCCTCATCATCGTGCTCGGGCGGCAGCAGCTCTTCACGGAGAACACGCTGACGGCCGTCCTCCCCTTCCTGCAACGGCCTTACATGCACACGCTGGCGCAGCTCTTAAGACTGTGGGGCGTTGTGTTCCTGGCGAACGTCGTGGGCGCGCTCATCTTCGCGTTCGTGCTGGCGCGCACCGAGCTGTTCGAGCCGCACGTGCGCGAGACGTTCGGCGAGATCGGGCGCGAGGCTTTCGTCGGCTGGTGGCCGCTCACGTTTCTGAAAGGCATCTTCGCCGGGTGGCTGATCGCCCTGATGGTCTGGATGCTGCCGGCGTCGGAATCGGCGCGCTTCTTCGTCGTCATCGTGATGACCTACCTCGTCGCTTTGGGGAAGTTCGCGCACATCATCGCCGGGTCGGTGGACACGCTCTACGTCGTGTGGGCGGGCGGGGCGGGCGTGGGCGACTACCTCGGCTGGATGCTGCCGACGCTCGCGGGCAACATCGTCGGCGGCGCGACGCTCGTCGCCGCGCTCGGCCACGCGCAGGTGGCGGGCGAGGCGAAGAGGAGTGCTTGAAGGGCCGGGCCTCAGACCCTTTCCGTCCTCTTGCTGACTTACATCCCGCGCGCGTCTGCGGTATATTCCATTCATCCCCTGAACAACTTTCCCCGGAGGGCGCAGGCCGCGGCCGACGTGTGCCGCGCGCGCGGGCTTTTTCTTGTAACCGGCAGGTGTGTAGAGCCGTCTTCAAATTCAAGTCGCAAAGGGGGCACGCGATGGCTGAGCAGGACAGGGCGGGCGAGGTGGATCGCTTCGCGCACGGCACGGGGCGCACGGAGAAACACGAGGCCGAGCGGGACGGCTTCAGGCCGGGCGAGACCGGAGGCGGTAACACGGCGGCGCCCGGCACGGCCTCCGCGGCGGCGCGCGGGGCAGACCGCGCCGAAGGGACTGAGGGCGCCGTCGGCGAGATGGACTTTACGGGCGCGCCCGCGGGGCCGGGCGGTAGTTCCGGCCCGAGCGGCGGGAGCGCCGCAGGGGCTTCGCAGGGCGGAGGGCCGCAGGGCGGCGTAACCTCTTCGGGCGGGACCGGGCCGGGCGTGGCGGGCGCGGGGCCGCAGTCGGTCGAGGCCACGACGGCCGCGCTCGGCGACATGGAACCCTCGGCCGGTTCGGCGGGCGGCGCGAGCCGCGCCGAGACCGACAACGCGACCGACGTTTGAACTCGAACTCGAAAGTGGTAGTCAACGACATGAGAAAGCTTTTCCTCTTCTTAACGGTCTCGCTGCTCGCGCTCGCGCCGGCGGGCGCGCGTGCGCAGCAGAGTGCGGCGGCGCAGCAGCGGCTTATCGGCGAGGTGACGGCCGTGGACGCGGCGGCGCACACGGTGACGGTGCACGCGGACACGGGCCAGACCGTGACGCTCTCGACGAACGAGCGGACGACCTACACGCGCATGCCCGCGGGCGTGACCGACCTCAAGCTGGGCGAGCGCGTCACGTTCGCGGAGGTGCGCGTCGGCGACCGCCTGCTCGCGCCGGGCGTCTCGGCCGAGGGCGGGACGGCCGCGCGCCTCATCCTGATGGCGCGCCCTGCGGGCGCCGCGGGCGGGCAGAACGCCGGCCGCAGGCTCATGGGCCGCGTCGTCTCGGTGGACGCCGCGAAGAAGCAGATCGTCGTGCAGGGGCGGGGCCGCGAGGGGCAGGAGTCCGTGACGGTTGACGCCTCGGCGGCGCGCGTCCTGCACTACGCGCCCGACTCGATGAAGCCGGCCGACGCGGTGACCTCGTCCCTCGCGGACTTGCGCGCCAACGATAACATCCGCGTGACGGGCGAGCGCTCGGCCGACGGCGCGCGCTTCAAGGCCGAGGAGGTGCTGGCCGGCTCGTTCAGTCGCTTGACCGGCACGGTCGCGAGCGTGGACGCGCAGCGCAACGTGCTGACCGTCAAGAACGAGGCGTCGGGCGGGACGGTCAACCTCTCGCTCGGCGCGCGCTCGACCCTGCGCCGCCTCACGCCCGAGGCCGAACAGAAGCTGGCGCAGCAGCGCGCGGAGTTCGAGCAGAGGCGCCAGCAGCGTCTCGCGGAGCGCCAGCAGCAGGGCGGGCAGGCGCAAGGTCAGGGCGGCGGGCAGCAGGCGCAGGGCGATGGCGAGCGCAGGCGCCGCGGCGACGGACAGGGGCGCGGCGGCCCGGGCGGCCCGGGCGGCGGCGGCGGTGGAGGCAACAACAACGCCTTCCAGCAGGTGTTCGACAGCCTGCCGACGGTCACGCTGGCCGAGTTGAAGAAGGGCGACGTGGTCATGGTCACCGTGACGCCGGGCGCCGACACCTCGCACGCGACCGTGGTCTCGCTCACGACGGGCACGCCCGAGGTGATCCGCGCCATGCAGCAGTTCCAACGCGGCGGCGGCCCCGGCGGCGGCCAGCGCGGCCCGAACAGCCCGGGCCTTCCCGGCGACGTACTCGGCGGCGGCCAAGGCCCGACGCGCGAGCCGCCTCGCTAGACGCGGCTCTCAATTTCTATTGCGCCCCTATGAACGAGCGAAGGAATTAACATGGGCGGCTTTGAAGACAGCAAGACACGGGTGGAGGGATGAGACAGTTGAGGGAGACGGGATTGAAGGTCGTGGCGGTGTGTGCGGCGGTGCTGCTCTTTGGTCTGTGTGCGGCGGCGCAGCAGTCTCTGGGAACTTTGCGCGGGAACGTGAAGGACGAGCTGGGCGGCGTCATCATCGGCGCGACGGTGACCGCGGCGGACGCCGCGGGCGTCGAGAAGACGGCGACGACGGACGAGCAGGGGAACTACTCTTTCGCGGGGTTGCCGCCCGGGCAATACACGGTGCGCATCAACCAGGCCGGCTTCGCGGCCTACGAGAATCTCGGCGTCGAGGTGCAGGCCGGACGCACGGCCCCGCTCGACATCGTGCTCACCGTCGCCATCGAGCAGGAGGAGGTGACGGTCACGGCCGAGGCGCCCGTCGGCACCGAGGCCGAGTCGCAGGCCGGCGCCGTGGTGCTGCGCGGCGACGACCTCGACGCACTGCCCGACGACCCGGACGACCTGTCCGAAGCCTTGCAGGCGCTCGCCGGCCCCGGCGCGGGCTCTTCCGAGGACGGCGCGCAGATTTACGTGGACGGCTTCACCGGCGGGAGGCTTCCGCCGAAGGAGTCGATCCGCGAGATACGCATCAACCGCAACCCTTTCTCGGCCGAGTACGACCGGCTCGGCTACGGCCGCGTCGAGATCTTTACGAAGCCGGGCACCGACCGCTACCGCGGCCAGGCGTTCTTCAACTTCAACGACGAGTCTTTGAACGCGCGCTCGCCGTTCGCCTCGACGCGCGCGGCCTACCAGCTGCGCCGCTACGGCGGCAACATCTCGGGGCCGCTCTCGGCCAAGCGCGCCTCCTTCTTCCTCGACTTCGAGCGGAACGAGACGGACGACAACGACGTGGTGCGCGCGGTCGTGCTCGACGCGGGCCTCAACCCCGTCGCCTTCAACCCGACCATCCTCACGCCCAACCGGCGGACGACCTTCAGCCCCCGCCTCGACTACCAGATCAACCCGACGAACACGCTCGTCGCGCGCTACACCTACGAGCAGGGCGCGCGTCAGAACGTGGGCGTCGGCGACTTTAACCTGCCGACCCGCGCCTACGACACGGAGAGCACGCAGCACACCGTGCAGCTCACCGAGACGGCCGTCATCAACCAGAAGGTGATTAACGAGACGCGCTTCCAGTTCGAGAGCAACCGGCAGCGGCAGAACGGCGGCAACGACCTCCCCATCATCCGCGTCCTCGAATCCTTCACCGGCGGCGGCGCGCAGAGCGCGCTCTCGTCGAACGACCAGAACCGCTTCGAGTTACAGAACTACACCTCCTGGACGGTCGGCGCGCACGCGCTCAAGGCGGGCGTGCGCCTGCGGGCCGACCGCCTGACCGACGTGTCACAGCAGAACTTTGCCGGCACGTTCACCTTCGCCGGCGGCACGGCCCCGCAGCTCGACGCCGCGGGCAACATCGTCACGGACGCCTCGGGCGGCCCCGTGATCGTCCAGATCACCAGCCTCGAACGCTACCGCCGGACGCTCTTCTTCCAGGGGCAGACGTGCGGTAACGCCACGGGGCTCTGCACGCAGGCGCAGATCCGCGCGCGCGGCGGCGAGCCCACGCAGTTCTCCATCGCGGGCGGCGACCCGGAGGCTTCGGTCACCTACTGGGACTTGAGCCCGTTCGTGCAGGACGATTGGCGCGTGCGCCCGAACCTGACGCTCTCGGCGGGCCTGCGCTACGAGCGGCAGAACCGGATTAACGGCGACTTCGACTTCGCGCCGCGCGTCGCCTTCGCGTGGTCGCCGGCGGCCGACCCGCGCAAGCAGACGACGGTCATCCGCGGCGGCTTCGGCATCTTCTTCCAGCGCGTCAACGAGAACCTCGCGTTGCAGACCGTGCGCTTCGACGGGACGAGCCAGCAGCAGTTCGTCGTGACCGACGTGGCCTCGCCCTTCCTCAACGTCTCCACCTTCGGCCAGACGAACGCCGACGGCTTCACGCCGACGGTCGCGGGCGTGCCGACGCCGGAGCAGCTCACGGCCTTCCGCGTGCAGCAGACCGTCCGGCAGTTCGCGCCCGACATCCGCGCGCCCTACACGATGCAGACGGCCGTGAGCCTGGAGCGACAGCTCCCGTACCGCATCACGCTCTCGGTGAGCTACATCGGCGCGCGCACGCTCCACGCGCTGCGCTCGCGCAACGTCAACGCGCCGCTGCTGGACTCGGCGGGGCGGCCCATCCGCGACGCGTCGCTCAACCTCGTCCGGCCGCAGCCCGGGCTCGGCAACGTCTTCCAGTTCGAGTCGAGCGGCGTCTTCAACCAGCACGAGCTCGTCGTCAACGTCAACAACCGCTTCAGCCGCAAGTTGACGCTCTTCGGCAACTACACCCTGAACTTCGCGAAGAGCGACACGGACTACGCCGCCAACTTCCCCGTCAACCAGTACGACCTGAGCGGCGAGTACGGCGACTCCACGCAGGATCAGCGCCACCGCCTCTTCATCGGCGGCGCCATCAACGCGCTGCCGTGGGGCCTGCGTCTGAACCCGACGCTCGTCGCCAACTCGGGCCGACCCTTCAACATCACCCTCGGGCGCGACCTGAACGGCGACACGCTCTTCACCGAGCGGCCGGCCTTTGCCACAGACCTCTCGCGCGCGAGCGTGCGCCGGACGGCCTTCGGCGACTTCGACCTCGACCCGCAGCCCGGGCAGGCGATCATTCCGCGCAACTACGGGCGCGGCCCCGGCTTCTTCTCCGTCAACATGCGTCTGAGTAAGACCATCGGCTTCGGCGAGGTCGCCGCGGCCAGCGCCGGCGGCGCGGGCGGAGGCGGCCGTGGGGGCGGCGGCCGCGGAGGCGGTG
>JBJMGP010000077.1:0-9313 GCA_045807865.1 Pyrinomonadaceae bacterium | reverse complement strand
GGGCTCGTCCTTCCTGTCCTTCAGTTGCGCGTCTTCGGTGGCGGTCGTGCCGCGGTTGCCGTAGCGCGCCCAGTCCGGGCTCGAATAGACGGGCGAGCGGTCGTTGGCGTAGACGACGTGGCAGGCCGTGCAGCCCGAGGAGCGGTAGTCGCCCGGGTGGTCGTTCGTGCCGAGGAAGTTGAGCGTCGGGTCTACGAGGCGCGTCTTCTGCAAACCCAGATAGACCGGGTCGGTGCGGTTGAGCGTGCCGAGCCCGCGCGCGCTCAAACCCTTGTCGGGCTTGCCGGGGTCGTTCTCGCGCTCGGGCAGACCGACCTCGGAGCGGCCGCGCCCGCCGCGCTCGAAGACGCGGAGGATGTTGCCCGGCTGCGAAATCTCCCAGCGCGGCAGAGGGTCGAGATAAGAGAGCACGCCCATCCACGTGCGCGTCGCGGGCGAGGGGCGCGGCAGTTGAATCATGCGCTCGGGCGCGCCTGACTCCGAGCTGTAGCTCTCGCCGAAGCGCGTGTCTCTGAGCGGGAAGCCGCCGTTGTTGTAGAGCGCCGCGCCCCAGAGCATCGCGCCGTGGCGCATCATGCTGTTGCGCGCGGCGGCGACTTCGGACGTGTGACAGCCGGTCGAGGCGCAGGTCTGTTCGGTGACGCGGAAGTCGCCGGGGTTGATGAAGCGTACGAACTCGCGGCTCTCGGCGGCGAGCAGGGCGTTGGTGCGCTCGGGGTTGGCGCTCGAATACTTGCCGTCCTTGCCTGCCCAGCGCTCGGGATAGCGGGGCGCGACGTGGGCGGCGCGCATCGTCTTGTCGAACTCCGGGTCGCCGCGGTGCAGCCGCGCGCGCGCGCCCTCGTCAATCCTCGGGAACGGATTGCCGCCGTGGCAGGCGGTGCAGGTCAGGCTCATCCGGTCGGTGCCGTCGTCCTTGAGCTTGCCGTCGCGCGTGTTGTGCATCGGCTCGCTCCCGGCGTGACAACTGAGGCAGCCCTCGACCTTCGGCGCTTCGGCCTGTGCCGGCGCAGGCACGGGAGTCGGGCTCGTCTGCGCGGGTGTCTGTTTGCCGACACGAGCGGACGAGCGCGCGCCGCCCGACGTGACGAGGCCGAGCGCGACGAGGGCCGCGAGCACGAGAATGACCTTGAACCTCTCTACCGAGCTAAGCCGACGCATGCGTTCTTCGCTTTTCCTCGTCGTGGAATGAGAAGACATTTAACACAGAGACACGGAGACACGGAGACATAGAGACACGGCTGGTTGAGAGCTAAAGGCAACAAGCTGTGTCTCCGCGTCTCTGTGTCTCCGTGTTGAAATTCCATTGCATTCCAACGGTCAGAAGTTGAACCGGAGCGAGCCGAAGAGCGCGTAGAGCGGCTTCGACGGGTTGATGACCGTGTCGTCGGGCGTGCAGAAGCTGCCGACGTTGGGCGGGCAGTTGCGCGTCTGGTCGGTGTAGATGTCACGGAAGCCGCGGCCGGGCTTCAGCATCGACGCGCCGAAGTTGAGCGTCACGTTGTTGATGAGCCGCGGGCGGTAGGCCACGCCGACGCTCAGGTCTTCGCCGATGTCGTGGCGGATGTGGTTCTGAAAGAGAAGGTATTCGAGCGGCTCGGTGCGATGGAAGCGCAGGTGGTTGAAGTTGAAGACGGCCTTGATGCGCTGCGTCAACTCGATGTCGTAGCCGAGGTTGCCGATGACGATGCCCGGGTTGACGTAGTTCGCCTGCCCCTGCGACTTGCTGCTGCGCAGAGAGGGCAGAAGGCTCAAAGGCTGCACCAGCCCCACGCCCGTGCCGACGAGCGGGATGCCGACGCGGTTCCAGAACGAGAACTGCCCGCCCGCGAAGTTCGGGTCGTCGAGAATCGCGTCGAAGCCCGTCGCCTTACCGTCGGTCGGGTTCTTGTCGCCCGACGCGAAGAAGAAGGAGGCGCGGAAGCGCTGGTAGTCCTTATCAAGAGACGCCTCGGCCGCGGCCATGTGCGCCCTGACGCGCGTCTTCCGGCCGGCGATGGGGTTGCGCGAGTCGGTGCCGAGCGCGAAGTAGTATGAGTTCGTCAGATTGATGCGGCCGACGTGGCCGTCGCCTGAAAGACCGAGGTAACCGACCTTCAGAGAGTGCGGCCGCACGTCGCCGACGACGGCCGGGCGGACTTTAAAACCGTTGCGGTCGTACTCGATGCCGGCGCGGTCGTCGTTGAAGTGAAAACTGGCCTGCGCGGTGTAGCCCTTCGCGAGGAAGTCCTGCTTGTAGAGGTTGGCGACGTAGACGTTCTGCCGCCGCCGGTCGAAGCGGTTGAGGCCGCTGTTGGTATCCTTCTCAAGCTGCGCGAAGTAGGCGAGGTTGAACTGGTACTTATTATTTCTGAAGGCGCCGAAGACGCGCGCGCCGAGGTTGTTGTCGGTGTAGAGGAAGCCGCGGAAGTCCGAGACGAAGGGCTGGATGCCGACGCGCACGGAGACGGCGTCGTAGTTGGCGTTCACGTCTTCGAGCTTGAACTCGGCGAAGGCCTCCTCGAAGGAGAAGTGCCAGTCGGTGCGGGTCGTGCCGCGCGTCGGATCGACGTTGAGCACGCCCTGCTCGCGCGCGCGTACGTAGTTCGGGACGCTGAAGGTGGGCGAGAGCTTGATGGCCCACTGGCGCGGCTTAAAGGTCGTGTCGCCGCTGAACATTTCGAGCGAGAGCTGGACGACCTGATTGAAGGCGAGCACCTCGGGCTTGCCGAAGGCTTCCGCGGAGCCCGGCCGCGCGCTGGACGGGTTGGAGGGGATGGGCGTGCGCTGCTGCTGGACGGCAGTAAAACTCGTCCCCGAAAGAATCAGGAAGACGTGCTGGCCGAAGATGGGGTAGTCGCCTTTCAGAATCGACTGGTCGTAAGGGTTGAGCGCGCCGCCGCGGCGGAAGGGGATGTCGCGGCCGGCCATGACGCTGCCGTAGCGCTGGTACTCGGGGAAGCCTATGCGCCAGCGGTCGCGGACGGGCACGCGGTCGGGCGTGGTCGGGGCTTCGGTCGTCACGCCCGACGAGCCCGCGTAGCCGTTCGGGTCGCTCTCGTCGCCTTTGCCCGCGGGGGGCATCGAGGGCTCGGGCGCGCCCTCCTTCTTCGCCAGCACGATGTCGAGCGCCGTGTCGCGCCCGGGCTCGACGCCGACGTTCTCGACCGCGTCGCCGCGCGCGATGGCGAAGGGGCCGTACCTGGTTTTGCTGTCGAAGCCCGCCTTGAGAGGCGCTTCCAGACGCACGCGGTACGCGCCCGCGGGCAGACTGAGCGTGTACGACCCGTCCGACTTCGTGCGTGCGCGGTAGGCGCGCGTGCTGACCTGGTTGACGGCGACGACCACGGCGCCCTCGACGCCCTTCGGCATGGTGCCGGGCGAGTCGAGGACGCGCCCCGTCAGACGGCCGCGCTCCTGCGCGAAGGTCGCGGGCGCGCACAGGAGGACTGTGGCGGCGAGCAACAGAATCCGAGGGATGAAGGAGTTCATGCTTGCGTCTTGGTCGAAAGAAGAAGGCGCTTTCTTTTAGCACGACGGCGTCCGGCCGACAACATAATTTAAGAGCGTGCCGACAATAGTGTCAGAACTACCCGCAGGAGACAGGCGGGACTGACCGGTCGGCAAAAGTATCTTGACTCAAAGCCGCGAGGTGATACATTGTCGGCCACGCGGCCGAGAACGCGCGCCTTTAACTCCGGACGATGAAAGCCTCCAACACTTCGAGCGCGAAACGTGCGCTGCTCTTCGCGGCGGTTCTGTTCGCCTGCGTCGCGCTTCTTTCGACGCCCGCGCGGCGCGGCGCGGCACAGTCCGCGAGCCCTGTGCTCGTGAGCGAGGCGGGCTCGACGCGCGCCGTCGCCTACGAATCGACGACGCGCGTGCCCGAGCCCTTCGCGCCGAACGCGCGCGTGCGCTTCGGTTCGGACGAGCGCACGCGCGTCATGCTCTTCGCCATGAACCTGCACCTCGCGCCGGGCGAAGATGCTTCGTCCGTGACCGCCGACGCCGAGGATGCCGCGCACCGCGTCTACGCGCTCACGGTCGAGCACGTCGGCCCCGTGCCGGGGCAGGAGTGGATGAGTTCAATCGTCGTCCGCCTCAACGACCAGCTCGCGGCGGACGCGGGCGACGTGCTCGTGCGCATCACCTACAAGGGCGCTCCGAGCAACCGCGTGCGCGTCGGGCTCGGCCACGTCGGCGGCGGCCCGCCCGACGACCCCGGCGCCATCCCGACGCCCGCCGTCGCCGCGCCGACGCCGACGCCGAACAGCAACCCCGTCACCGCCGGCAACCTCTCGACCTCGGAGGTGCAGACCGTCATCGCGCAGGCCGTCTCGGCCGCCGCGGCACTGAACCGCGCCGTGACCGTCGCCGTGACCGACCGCGAAGGGAACACGCTCGGCCTCTTCCGCATGACGGGCGCGCCCACGACGACGCGCATCAGCGGCGGCGGTTTGAGCGGGCAAGGGCTGGAAGGGCTCGACGTGCCTTCGCAGCTCGCGGCCGTGTCGAAGGCGGGCACGGCCAGCGTCTTCAGCACGCAGGGCAACGCCTTCACGACGCGCACGGCGAGCTTCATCATCCAGGAGCACTTCCCGCCGGCCACCGCGTTCCAGCCCGGCGGGCCACTCTTCGGCGTGCAGTTCTCGCAACTGCCTTGCAGTGATATCAAGAAGCCCGCGCTCCCACTCGGTCTCTCGGCCGACCCGGGCAGCGCGCCGCTCTACAAGAACGGCGCCGCAGTCGGGGGCGTCGGCATCGAAGGCGACGGGCTCTACACGTTGGACAAAGACCCGGCCGACTTCGACAAGCCCTTCGAGGAGTTGATCGCCGTCGCCGCGCAGAGAGGCTTCCAGCCGCCCGATCTCATCCGCGGCGACAACATCATCGCCGGCGGCGTGCGTCTCGCATACCTGAACGTGACCGACGCGGACGCGCCACACCCGGCGACGACTCCCTTCGGCTCCCTGTCCGGCACGCTCCTCTCGCCCGTCCTCGCCGCGCAGCCCTCCGAATTCGTCCCGACGACCACGGGCGGCGTGAATGGTGCGGCCGACACGCGCTTCTTCCCCTTCGCCGGCAGCACTTCGCCCTCAACGAACGCGCTGACGGCCGGGGACGTGCAGCGCATCATCAACCAGGCGGCGCAGCAGGCAGACATCACGCGCGCCGCGATCCGACAGCCTTTGGGGAGCGCCGCGCGCGTCAGCATCTCGGTGGTTGACGTTGAGGGCAACGTGCTCGGCATCTTCCGTACGACGGACGCGCCGGTCTTCGGCTTCGACGTGTCCGTGCAGAAGGCGCGCACCGCGGCCTTCTACTCGAACCGCAACGCGGGCGCGCTGCTGCGCGCGGCGGGCTTCGGCAGCTACGTTGACCGGGCCGCGGCCGACGGGCTGAAGCTCGACGGCTCGATTGCTTTCTCCGACCGCGCGGGCGGCTTCCTCTCGCGCCCCTTCTACCCGGACGGGCTGAACCCGAACCCGGCCGGCCCGTTCGGCCGCGAGATCACGGAGTGGAGCGTCTTCAACGACGGCCTCCAACTCGACCTCATCAAGACGAACCTGCTCGCGGCCCTCGGCGGCGCCGACGTGCGCTGCACGTCGATCCCGAACCTGCCGAACGGCATTCAAATCTTCCCGGGCAGCGTGCCGCTCTACAAGAACGGCGAGCTGGTCGGCGCCATCGGCGTCAGCGGCGACGGCGTAGACCAGGACGACCTCATCGCCGCGGCCGGCGCCAACGGCTACGAGCCGCCCGCCGCCATCCGCGCCGACCAGGTCATCGTCCGCGGCACCCGCCTCCCCTTCTTAAAGTTCCCGCGCAGTCCGAACCTGTAACCCGCTAGACTTTTCACCGGTCGATCTTTTAATCTCATCCATTCTGAACAACGCCGCCGGGGTGGCGTAACGGCAGCCGCGCGGGTCTTAGAAGCCCGTGCCGAAAGGCGTGCGGGTTCGAGTCCCGCCCCCGGCATTTTGACCAACGCCGAACATTTATTAAGGAAGGACGCCCGGACTCTCAGGTGCCTTTGAAGCCGAAGGGAGTCGGCGGGATTCGTGTTTATGAAGACTGAAGTTGTCGAAGTCTCCCCGACGCGCAAGGAGATCAAGATCGAGATCGAGGCCGCGGACGCGCGCGCCGAGTTCGAGCGCGTGACGCAGGAGTACGCCCGCAACGTGACGGTGCCCGGCTTCCGCAAGGGGCACGCGCCGGTCACGGTCGTGCGCACGCGCTATAAGAAGGACATCCAGGGCGACGTGCTGAAACGGCTCGTGCCCGAGGCCGTCGAGCAGGCCATCGAAGAGAGCGGCTTCCAAGTCATCGGCCAGCCCGACGTGCACCTCGACAACGAGAACCTCGACAAGCTCGGGCAGGAGTCGATCACGCTCCACGCGCACGTCGAGGTCATGCCCGAACTCGCGCTGGGCGAGTACAAGGGGATCGAGGCCGCGCGCCGCACGCGCCCCGTCACCGACGAGGAGATCGAGCGCGTCATCGAGAACCTGCGCGAAGCCTCCGCCGCGCTCCAGCCCGTCGAAGACCGCCCCGCGCAGGAGGGCGACACCGTGACCGCGGACATCCAGGGCCGCTACGTCGAGCCGGTGGAGGAGGAGGACATCAACGTCTCGGACGTTGATGTCGTTCTCGGCAGCGAGGGCGTCCTGCCCGAGTTCAACGAGAACCTGACCGGCACCCAGCCCGACGAGGTCAAGACCTTCACGGTCAAGTACCCCGACGACTTCGGCCCCGGCGGCGCGCGGGAGGGCGGCGAGCGCAAGGGTCTCGCCGGCAAGACCATCGAGTACACCGCGACCGTGACGGCCGTCCGCCGCAAGGAGGTGCCCGCGCTCGACGACGAATGGGTCAAGAGCCTCGGCGAGGAGGAGGTCGAGACCGTCGAGCAGCTCCGCGCGCGCGTCCGGGAGAATCTGACGAAGAGCGCCGAGCACGAGTCGGAGCACCGCCTGCGCGACGAGGTTCTGGGCCAGCTCATCGAGCGCCACCGCTTCGAGGTGCCCGAGACCATCGTCTCGTATCAGTCGAACCAGATCCTCCAGTCGATGATCCGCGACATGATCTCGCGCGGCGCCGACCCGCGCACACAGGACATCAACTGGGAGGCCATGCGCGACCTCGTCCGCGAGCGCGCGGGCGACGACGTGCGCGGCTCGATGCTGCTCGAACGCATCGCCGAGGCGGAGAATATCGAGGTCACGCAAGGCGAGATCGACGCCGAAATCGAGTCCATCGCGGAAGGGCAAAGGCAGTCGGTGGAGCAGGTGCGGGCCGCCTTGACAAAGCAGGGGGGCGAACGTAGCATCGCCGACAGATTGCGAAACCGCAAGGCGCTCGACTTCCTCGTCCAACACGCGCAGGTGCGCGACGAAGAATGGCGCGAAGAAGAGCCCGCGGGAAGTCAGCCGGAAGAGGCGGCCGCGGGCGAAGAGCAGGCGGCCGGCGCCGAGGGCAGTTAAGGCTCAAGAGGCAGCGGCCGGAGCGTAAGTTCACAACCTGGAGATTTGAAATTTCAAATGCGAGTTTGGAGTTTCAAGTCTCCGGTTTTATTTTGAGAGAAAGCAGTACGGGAGTTCAAAGATGAGTCAGTACATTCCCAACCCGACGGTCTTCGAGCAGACGCCGCGCGGCGAGCGCTACTCGGACGTCTACTCGCGCCTCCTGCGCGACAACATCGTCTTCCTCGGCACGCCGATTGACGACACGGTCGCGAACCTCATCATCGCGCAGTTGCTCTTCCTTGAGGCGGAAGACCCGGAGAAGGACATCAATCTCTACATCAACAGCCCGGGCGGGTCGATCACGGCCGGGATGGCCATCTACGACACGATGCAGTTCATCCGCCCGGACGTGGTGACGATCTGTCTGGGCCAGTGCGCGTCGATGGGCGCGCTGCTCCTGACCTCGGGCTCGAAGGGCAAGCGGTTCGCGCTGCCGAACTCGCGCATCCTGATCCACCAGCCCTCCATCGCGGGCGGCATCGGCGGGCAGGCCAGCGACATCAAGATTCAGGCCGAGGAGATCATCCGCATGCGCGAGCTGACCTCCAACATCATCGCCAAGCACACGGGCCAGCCCTTCGACCAGGTCGAGCGGGACGTGGAGCGCGACCGCATCATGTCGGCGACGCAGGCCAAGGAGTACGGCCTCATCGACGAGGTCATCACGCACCGCCAGTAACGCCGGCGGGGTTCGCGCCGAAGCCCCCGCGCGGACTCTCGACGAAAGGCGCGGGCGGGAGGCTCTCGCCGCCTCCCGCCCGCCGCACTTGCCGGACACAGACACGGCCGACGGCGCGTGCGCCGACGCCTTCCGCCCTCTCACATTCCCAGGTGCGCGTCCGCGCCCGTTCTGTGATACATTACCGGACGTGGAGTCCGGCCCGCAGGTCAGCCGCGCCGGGCGTTGACATCCCCCGCGTAATCGTCTAGAAGACTTGCGGCGCATCACATCAGCAACCGTTGCGCCCCGAACCCCTCAGGTTTCACACAGAGAAGAGTAAGTCCGCCTCGAAACTTATATGGTACGCCGAACTGACGACACGTTGCGCTGCTCCTTCTGCGGCAAGTCGCAGAACGAAGTCAAGAAGTTGATCGCCGGCCCCACGGTGTA
Source organism: Pyrinomonadaceae bacterium (assembly GCA_045807865.1). Lineage (GTDB taxonomy): Bacteria > Acidobacteriota > Blastocatellia > Pyrinomonadales > Pyrinomonadaceae > QHXN01. The sequence continues at coordinate 700 of JBJMGP010000077.1, read as the reverse complement.
CATCTGCAACGAGTGCATCGACATCTGCAACGAGATCATTACCGACGACCAGCAGGCCGAGGCCGTCGCCTCCAGACCGCCGCTCCCCAAGCCGGCCGAGATCAAGTCCTTCCTCGACGAGTACGTCATCGGGCAGGAGGAGACGAAGAAGCGCCTGGCCGTCGCCGTCTACCAGCACTATAAGCGGATTGAACTCGCGCGTAGGCGTTCGGACGTCGAGATTCAGAAGTCGAACATCCTCTTGATCGGGCCGACCGGCACGGGCAAGACTCTCTTGGCGCAGACGCTCGCGCGGATGCTCTCAGTCCCCTTCACCATCGTTGACGCGACGACGCTGACCGAGGCGGGCTACGTCGGCGAGGACGTGGAGAACATCATCCTCAAGCTGCTGCAAGCCGCCAACGGCGACGTCGAGCGCGCGCAGCAGGGCATCATCTACATCGACGAAGTTGACAAGATTTGCCGCAAGGACGAGAACCCTTCGATCACGCGCGACGTGTCGGGCGAGGGCGTCCAGCAGGCGCTGCTGAAAATCCTCGAAGGCACGGTGGCGAACGTCCCGCCGCAGGGCGGCCGCAAGCATCCGCACCAGGAGTTCTTCCCCGTAGACACGACCAACATCCTCTTCATCTGCGGCGGCGCCTTCGTCGGGCTGGAGAAGGTGGTCGAGCGCCGGATGCGCAACAAGTCGCTCGGCTTC
>JBJMGP010000076.1:0-93300 GCA_045807865.1 Pyrinomonadaceae bacterium | reverse complement strand
GGTCGGGGTGAGGGTTGAGTCGAAGACCTGAACGCCGTTTCGGGTGACTCCGAGCTGTCGCGGTCTAACCCTCACCCCAACCCTCTCCCGAGGGGAGAGGGGGAAAGAGTGCGGTCCAATCACGCACACATCACAGTCAATGGAGGAGTGGCGCATGAATCTTCATCGCATTGGTCAGACGTGCGGGATTGCCGCGGTTGTATTCTTCGTAAGTCTGGCCGGGCATGCGCGGGGGCAGGCGGCTAAGACGGGTAGCGAGCGGTTTGAGAAGGAGATCGCGGCGTATGAGGCGGGGGACAAGAACAACCCGCCGGCGCTCGTCCTGCTCGACCTGATGCTGCCGGGGATGTCGGGGACGGAACTGTGCCGCCGCCTGCGGCGTGAGCCGGCCACGCGGCGGACGCCCATCATCATGCTCACCGCTCGGGGGACGGAAGGCGAACGGGTGGCGGGGCTGGAGCTGGGCGCCGACGACTACGTCACGAAGCCCTTCTCGATCCGCGAGTTGGTCGCGCGCGTGCGCGCCGTGCTCCGCCGCGCCGAAGACGCCGCTCCCGCGCGCTACGAAGACGAGAAGCTCGCCGTCCACTTCGACGACATGCACGTCTCCTGCGAGGGCGACGAGGTCAGGCTCACGCGCAAGGAGTTCGCGCTCCTGGCGGCACTCGCGCGCAGGCCCGGCCGCGTGGCGACGCGCAACCAACTGCTCGACGACGTGTGGGGGCAGCAGTACTACGGCGACACCCGCACGCTCGACGTGCACATCCGCCGGCTGCGCCAGAAGCTCGGCACGTGCGGCGAGTGCATCGAGACGGTCGTCGGCGTCGGCTACCGCTTCACGGGCTGCTCCGGCAAGGGCGCGGCGCGGCGGGAGGCCGCGGGCGAGCCTTAAGGAAGTATAATGGCCCCATGCCCGAGTACCTTGACACGGAGGCGTGGAGCCGCCGCCACCTCTTCCGACTCTTCAAGGATTACGACGCCCCGTACTTCAACGTCTGCGCGGACGTGGACGTGACGCCGCTGCTCGCGTTCGCGCGCGAGCGCGGGCTCTCCTTCTTCGTCACCTACCACTTCCTCTCGACGAAGACGGCCAACGAGGTCGAGCCGTTCCGCTACCGCCTGCGCGGCGAGCGCGTGCTCGTCCACGAGCGCGTCCACGCCGGGGCCATCGTCCTGCTCCCGGACGAAAGCTTCACCTTCGTCTACTTCGACTACACGGAGGACTTCGGCGCCTTCCACTCGGGCGCCCGGGCGTCGGTCGAAAGGGCAAGGGCGGAGCCGCCCCCGCTCGACGCGCGCGCGGGGCAGGACGACCTCATCTACCACTCGGTCATTCCGTGGGTCTCGTTCACGAGCATCTCGCACGCGCGCGACTCAAGGCAGCGGAGCGGCATCCCCAAGGTCTCCTTCGGCAAATACCGCGACGTGGGCGGCCGGACGTTGATGCCCGTCTCGGTCGAGGCGCACCACGCCCTGATGGACGGACTGCACGTCGGGCGTTACTTCGAGCGGCTGCAAAGCCACTTCGACAACCCGCGCGCCGCGCTCGGGCTCTGAGGCACGGAGGGTTTTAAACGCGGAGACGCGGAGGCGCCGCTAAAGTCGATTAGCGGCGCCTCCGCGTCTCCGCGGTTGAGTCTTCCCGTTCAGAAGACGAACTTGACGGCGAGCTGGATGATGCGCGGGTCGCCGACGCCCTGGCGCAGGAAGCCGTCGAAGTTGAAGAGGCCGGGCGTGACCAGCGGGTTGATGTTGTTCGCTGTGTTGAAGGTATTGAACATCTCGAAGATGGGGATGACCGCCATCGACTCGTTGAAGTGGAAGGGGCGCTGCAAGCGCCAGTCGAAGGAGAAGAACTCGTTGTTCTTCCGGAGCGTGTTGCGGTTCGTCGCCGTGCGCGTCGCGGGCGTGATGGGCTGCGCCGAGCGCGCCTGCACGCGCGCGTTGAGGTCGAGCTTCCAGGGCAGCTCGACGTTCGAAAAGAAGTTGAAGCGGTGACGAATGTCCCGGTCGGCGAGCGCGTAGTCGAGCTGGAGGTTGTTGATGTCGAAGGCGCGGTCGGTGAACGGGTCGCGCTCGTTCGAGTCGTCGTCCATGTCCTTCGAGTAGGTGTAGTTGGCCTCGAACTGGTAGCGGTTGCTGAAGCGGCGGCGCACGCCGAGTGTGAGCCCGCGGTAGAGCGACTTGCCGTTGGCGCTCGTCACCATCACCTCGCCGAGGAAGGGCGAGAAGAAGTTGTTGCGGTTGACGTTGAGGAAGCGCGTCATGTGGACGCCCTTCGCGTGCGTGAAGTCCACGTAGAACGAGAGGTGCTGCGCCAGCTCCTGCTCGAAGGCGACGTTCGTGGTGTAGATGCGCGGGTTGGCGTAGTCGCGGCTGAAGACCCGCACGCCCGAGAAGCACGGGAACGGGTTCGAGACCGTGCCGACGACGCAAGGGGTCACGGTCGAGGGCGGCGTGACGAGCCCCGGCCACACGGGGAGGATCGTCGGGTTGGCTCCCGCGCCGCCGGCGATGGTCTGCTGCTGCACGCCGTTGGTCGTGATCGAGCCGACCTGGCTCAGCATGTTCTGGCGCGCGTAGTAGATGCCGTAGTTGGCGCGCAGCACCGACTTGCCGTCGCTCGCCACGTCCCAGGCGAAACCGACGCGCGGCTGGAACTCCTTCTTCGGGCTCGGGAGCCTCCCCGTAGAGGGGAAGCGCGGGTCGTTCAGGAATCTCCCGTAGGCCGTCCGCGCGGGGTCGATCACGGGCTCCGGGAGGATTTGCGCCTCCCAGCGCAGGCCGTACGTCGCCGTGAAGTTCGGACGAATCTTCCAGGAGTCCTGCGCGAAGAGCGCGAGGTCTTCGTTCTTGATGTCGGAGAAGCCCGCGGCGTCGGTCGCGGGGCCGGTCAGGCCGGCGCCCTGGAGGAAGAGGAGGAGCGGCGTGCCGGTCGCGGTCGTCCCCGAAGGGCAGGCGGTCGGGGCCGTGACGTACGCCCCGTTCGAGCAGCCCGTCGTGTTCGGCCCGAAGCCGCCCGCGGCCGCGGGCGAGGCGTAGCGCAGGAAGCCCGTCACGCTGTCGAAGATGTAGCGCCCCTCGAAGAAGCCGCGGAAGACCTGCGAGTTGCGACTGTGGACCCACTCGCCGCCGAACTTGGCGGTGTGGTTGCCGGCGACGATGGAGAAGTTGTCCTTGAACTGCGCGCGCCAGAAGGTCTCGTCCACGTTCGGCGCGATGAAGAAGGGGTTGCCGAAGCGGAAGGTGGTGACGAAGCCCATCGCCGTGTCGGCCGGCACGCTCGAAGGCGTGGCGGCGCGCGGCCGCTCCTCGCGCCCGTAGGTGAAGTGGAACTCGTTGACCTTCGTCGGCGAGACGGTCGAGAGGAGGTTGACGTTGAGGGCGTGAATCTTCGAAGGCCCCTCGGTGCCGTTGGCCGAGTTGCCGTAGGTCGCCACGTCGAAGGTCTGGTTCTCGTTCTTCGAGTAGTCGAAGTTGTGCGAGAGCGTGAGGTGGTTGTTCTGCGTCAGCTCCCAGTCGATCTTGCCGAGGATGGCCGAGTTGCGGACGGGGCGCTTGACGGGCGCGCCCTCCTCCTGGTTCAGCCGCGTGCGGAAGAAGCCGAGGAGCGCGAGCCTCTGGCAGTCGGTGTTCGCGTTAATCAGCGCCTCGTTGGCCACAATCGTCGGCGCCGAGACGGGGCACGGCGTCGGGCCGACCTGCTCGGAGAGGTTGGCGCGCGTCAGGTTCTCGAAGATCTGTTCGTAGGCGACGAAGAAGAACGCCTTGTCCTGCTTCAAAGGCCCGCCGGCGTTGCCGCCGAACTGCTCGCGGTGGAAGTCCGTGAGCGGCTTGCCGTCGGAGGTGTAGGCGGTGAGCGCTTCGAGCCTCTGGAAGTGGAAGAGCGAGCCGTGGAACTGGTTGGTGCCCGACTTGGTGACGACGTTGACGACGCCGCCCGCGGTGCGGCCGAACTCGGCCGTGGCACCGGTGGCGACGACCTGAAACTCCTTGACGGCGTCGAGGGGGATGTCGATGGCGGCGCGCTGGCCGCCGGCCTGCTCGCCGAAGAAGCCGTTCATGTAGTCGCCGCCGTCGAGACTGATGTTGTTGAAGACGCCGCGCTGGCCCGCGAAGTTGATCTCGTCGCCGTCCGGCCCCTGCGTGATGGCGACGTTCGGCGTCAGGGTGAGTAAGTCTTCGAACTTGCGGCCGAGGACGGGGAGGTTGCCGACCGAGCGCTCGTCGAGGGTCGTCGAGGTCTGCGCGCTGGCGGTGTCCACGGTCTGGACGGCCGAGACGTTGACGACCTCGTTGACGCCCGAGACCTTCATCCTGAGGCCGAGGTTCGCGGCCTGCCCGACCGTGAGCGCGAACTCCTCCTGCCTGAGCGTGGCGAAGCCCTGCTTCGAGGCGGTCAGCGTGTAGCGCCCCGGCGGGAGTTGCAGAAAGACGAAGCGGCCGCCCTCGTCGGTCGTCAAGGCCTTGGTGAGGTTGGTCTCGACGTTCTTCACCTCGATGGACGCGCCGGGGACGGTCGCGCCCTGCTCGTCCTCGACCGTCCCCTGGATGACGCCGGTCGTGATCTGCGTCTGCGCGGCGGCGCCGGCCGCGAGCGTTAGCATGAGGAGGAAGCCGAACGTGAAAGCGTAGAGTCTCCCGGCAGATTTAAAGTTGGTAGGGGGAAGCATATGTTCTCCAGTCCGCGTCTGTGTGAACTGCGCCAAGGGTCGGCCGCCTCGACTGCGGCGGCGGGGAGAGGTGCGGGGGCAAAGAGTTCGAGAGTTTCCGGCGCGAGGGTCGCGCCCCTGCAAAGGGTCGGCAGATGTTAATGAGGCTCCGCCGCGTCTGTCAATTCTTATGTTAGACTCCGGCTCATGGCGGAGACAATCAGGACGGAGGTCGTCGTCGTCGGGGCCGGGCCGACGGGTCTCTCGCTGGCGTGCCAGCTCGAACGGCACGGGGTCGATTTCGTCGTCGTCGAGAAGAACGCGGCCGTCACGCCCTACTCGAAGGCCATCGGCGTCCACGCGCGCACGCTGGAGATTTACGAGCAGCTGGGGCTGGCGCGCGAGGCCGTCGCGCGGGGCACCGTCGCGGAGAAGATTCGCCTCCTCTCCGGCGGCGAGCTGCGCGGCCAGTTCGAGCTGGCGAACGTCGGTGAGGGGCTGAGCCCCTACCCCTTCGTGCTCATGCTTGAGCAGAGCAAGAACGAGCGGCTGCTTTATGATTATCTGAAAGCCCGGGGCCGGGACGTACTTTGGAACACGGAGCTGGCAGGCTTCTCGCAGGCGGACGCGGGCGTCTCGGCCGTCGTGAAGGGGGCCGGCGGCGCGTCTCAAACTATCGAGGCCGGATACCTGGTCGGCTGCGACGGCGCGAAGAGTCCCGTCCGGCACGCGCTCGGGCTCGCCTTCGAGGGGAGCACGTTCGAGCGCACGTTCTACGTCGCCGACGCGCAGGTCGATTGGGAGTTCGCGCACGACGGCCTCACCGTCTCGCTCTCGAAGGAAACGTTCGTCGTCTTCTTCCCGCTCAAGGGCGAGAGGCGCTACCGCGTCGTCGGCGTCTTCCCCGAAGAGTTCGCGAAGGACGAAGGCGAAGTCCTCTACGAAGAGATAGAGGCGCGCATCAAGGCGGAGGCCGAGATCGAGCTTGACCTCCACGACGTGGAGTGGTTCTCGACCTACAAAGTCCACACGCGCCACGTCAGCCGCTTCTCGAAGGGGCGCTGCTTCCTGGCCGGGGACGCCGCGCACGTCCACTCGCCCGCCGGGGCGCAGGGCATGAACACGGGGATTCAGGACGCTTACAACCTCGCGTGGAAGATGGCGCTGGTGCTGAAGGGCTCGGCGGGCGCGGCGTTGCTCGACACCTACAACGAGGAGCGGCTTGAGAACGCGAAGAACCTCCTGCGCACGACCGACCGGATGTTTCAACTGGCCGCCGGCCCCGAGTGGTTCCTCTCCTTCCTCCGCACGAACGTCTTCCCGGCCGTCGCCGGCTACCTCTTCCGCCTCGACTCGGTTAAAGAGTTCGTCTTCCCCCTCGTCTCGCAGATCGGCATCAACTACCGGCACGGCTCGCTCAGCCGTCACGACGGCGACGGCGGTTTTAAAGTCAGGGCCGGCGACCGCATGCCCTACTTTCTAATCGACGGCGAGAGCGTCTACGACCGTCTGCGCGAGCCGAAGTTTCACCTGCTCGCCTTCGAAGACGGGCGAGGCACGGTGCAGACTCCGGAGGTTGAAGTCGAAAGTAGTTACACCGAACTGGTTGACTTTCAGACCATGCGGCTCGGCCCGCAGGCGGCGGCAGCCTTCGGCGCGGGCGGCCCCTTCGCCGTGCTGTTGCGCCCGGACAACTACATCGGATACATCTCGGCAGAGCCTTCGCCGGGCGAGTTGAATACTTATCTAAAAGAGTTCGTCGGATACTCCGGCTAAGCATGAATCATGGCGTGGAGTGAGATATGAGCAGACCCGTCCGCATCCTTTTACAGACGACCATCCCGGCCGCCGCAGACGACTGGCACGTCGGCCGGTTTTCGCTGCTGCGCGAGCACCTCGCATCTATCAAAGATGAAGAGGGGCGCGCGCTCTTTGAAGTGACGGCGCGTGACCGCGCGGTCGGCCCCGACGGCGACGACGAGGTGCTGAGCCGGCTCGACTCGACCGACTTCGACGAGCTGTGGCTCTTCGCCGTGGACGCGGGCGAAGGGCTGACGGTCGCGGACTGCCGGGGCATCACGCGCTTCCGCCAGCGCGGCGGCGGCATCCTCGCCACGCGCGACCATCAAGACCTCGGCTCCTCGCTCTGCACGCTCGGCGGCGTCGGCCGCGCGCACTTCTTCCACACACAGAACCCGGACCCGGACGAGTCGCGCCGCGCGCGCGACGACCAGGACACGAAGGACATCTCGTGGCCCAACTACCATTCGGGCAGCAACGGCGACTACCAGCGCGTCACGCCCGCCGAGCCCACGCACGAGCTGTTGCGCGGCACGCGCTCGGCCACGGGGCTCATCGAGTACTTCCCCGCGCACCCGCACGAGGGCGGGGTCGGCGTGCCTGAGGGCGAGGGGGACGCGCGCGTGGTGGCGACCGGCGTGAGCACGGTGACGGGGCGCCCCTTCAACCTGCTGGTCGCCTTCGAGAGCGCCGACGACGCGCACGGCAACCGGCTCGGGCGCGCCGTCGCCGAGTCGAGTTTCCACCACTTCGTCGATTACAACTGGGACACCGCGCGGGGCTGCCCGAGCTTTCTGGCGGAGCCGCCCGGCGACCAGATCGAGCGCGAGCCCGAGAAGCTCGAAGACATCAAGACCTACGTCCGCAACCTCGCGCTCTGGCTCGCCCCGACCGCGCCTTAAGCGGCGTGAGCACTCGAAAGGGAGATGCCCAACGGCCCCTCATACTCGACACCCGAGCCCGCCGTCAGCGTCGTGATTCCGACGTATAACCGCGCCCCGCTGCTCGGACGCTCCATCCGGAGCGTGCTGGCGCAGTGCTTCGAAGACTTCGAAGTGATCGTGGTTGACGACGGCTCGACGGACGAGACGGCCGAGGTCGTCGCGGCTTTCGACGACCCGCGCGTCAGCTACGTCAGGCTCGCGCGCAACACCGGCGCGGGTGCGGCACGCAACGTCGGCATCCGTCTGGCGCGGGGGAAGTTTCTGGCCTTCCAGGACTCGGACGACGAGTGGCTGCCGTCGAAACTGTCGAAGCAGATGGCGGCGTTCGCGCGCGGGACTTCAGAGCTGGGAGTCGTCTACTCGGACATGCAGAGGGTTTGGGGCGACGGGACGACGAGCTATCTGGCGGCGCCGACTGTGCTCTCGGGGCGCTTGGTCGGCAGCGGCGTGGGCTTCTACCAGGTGTGCGACCTCGGCGTGCAATCGACCCTCATCAGGCGGGAGTGGCTCGACGCGGCCGGTCACTTCAACGAAGAGCTGCCGGCCCTCGAAGACCTTGAGATGTTCATCCGCCTCTCAAGGCTCTGCGCCTTTCAAAGGCTGCGGGAGCCGCTCGTCAGGTACTACGACACGCAGGGCCTCTCGAAAGATCGTTACGCCAAGTGGGTCAGCCGGAAAGTGATCCTCAGGCTTTACTACAAAGAGCTGCTTGCCCGAAACCCCGTCTTCGTTTTCAAGGAGACGCTCTGGCTCTGCGCGACGCGGAGTCTGGCCGGGTGGGCGAGGCGCGCGCGCCGTCAAGACGAAGGGCGGCAGGAGGGACTTTGGACAGACGGAGAGTCTTAGCCATCGGACTGGACGGTTACGAGGAGTCGCTCGAACGGCGGCTCATCGAAGCGGGCGAGTTGCCGGCGCTCAAGCGCCTGCGCGAGCGGAGCGCCCGGTACCTTCTCGACCACGGCCCGGCGCAGCGCACCGGTCTCGCCTGGGAGCACTTCAGCACGGGGCTCTCGCCGGAGCACGCCGGCCGCTGGGGCGCGCTCCACTTCGACACGGAGACCTACGACGTGTGGCAGGAGGGGACGCGCCTTCAGCCCTTCGCGGCGCGGCTCAACTCCCGCACCGTCGTCTTCGGCCCGCCGTACTTCGACCTCGCGCAGGCCCCGCACGTGCGCGGCGTGATCGGCTGGGGCGTGCACGACCCCGGAGTGCCGACCGCAGCACGCCCCGACAGTCTGCTGCCGGAGTTCGAGGCGCGGTTCGGGAAGTATCCGGCCGAACGTTGGATTTACGGAGTCGTGTGGGCCTCGCCCGAGCGCACGCGGGAGATGGGCGAGGCGCTGGCGCGGTCAGTCAACCTCCGCACGCAGGCGGCGCGCTGGCTGCTCGGGGAACGCTTGCCCGACTGGGACTTGGCCCTCGTCGTCGTGAGCGAGCCGCACTCGGCCATCGAAGGACTGTGGCACGGCATCGACCCGTCTCACCCCCTTCACCGAATGTCCTCCGCAGGGCCTGCGCGCGAAGGGCTGCTCGACGTGTACCGCGGCGTTGACCGTCTCGTCGGCGAGCTGGCCGCCGCCTTCCCCGACGCGGCTCTGGTCGTCTTCTCGATGGGAGGCATGGGGCCGAACCACTCGGACACGGCGAGCATGGCGCTGCTGCCGGAGCTTCTGTACCGGCACGCTTTCGGCCGCCCGCTGCTGCGGCAGCCTGACGGTTGGACGGACACGGCCGCGCCGCCCCTGCTCGGCCAGCGAGAGGACTGGTCGGTGGCCGTCCGCGCGCACCTGCCGGCGGCCGAGTCTTCCCCGATTCTGAGTCGCCTCGCGGGGGCCGCGCGGCGGCGTCTCATCGGGGAGGACGGGCCGTTGAACTCGTACCTGCGGCGCTCGGTTGAGTGGATTCCGGCGATGCGTTACCGGCCGCACTGGCGCTCGATGCCGGCCTTCGCGCTGCCCTCCTTCTACGACGGCCGCATCCGCATCAACCTCGAAGGGAGAGAGGCCGACGGCCGCGTCCGAGCCTCCGAGTACGCAGCGCGGTGCGACGAGTTGGAAGCCCTCCTGCGCGCGTGCAGAGACCCCGCGACAGGCTGTGGGGTCGTCGGGCACGTCGAGCGGTTCGGAGGGGGCGACCCTCTCAAGCTCGGCCCGACCGAGCCGGACATGGCCGTCGTTTGGGAGGGGACTTTCTGCGCGCTCGAACACCCGACGCTCGGGCTGGTCGGCCCCGTGCCCTTCCGCCGGACGGGCGGCCACACAGGCCCCTACGGGATGGCCTACCTGAGCAACGCGAGCGTCGAGCCCGGCGACCGCGGGGTGCGCAGCGCGTTCGACGTGGCGCCCACGCTCTGCGTATTGCTGGGCGAGCCGCCGCCGGACGGGCTGAGCGGCGCCAGCTTTCTGCCATGAGATTCACTGTCGCCGTCTGCACGTGGAACAGGGCCGCGCTGCTCCCCGCCGTCCTCGACCGGCTCGCGCGCCTGCGTTACGCGCCGGGCGATTGGGAACTCGTCGTCGTCAACAACAACAGCACCGACGACACGGAGCGCGTCCTCGAAGCCTTCGCCGGGCGGCTGCCCCTGCGCCGCGCCTTCGAGCCGAAGCAGGGCACCTCTCACGCGCGGAACGCGGCGGTCGGGTTGGCCCGGGGAGATTACGTCGTCTGGACTGACGACGACGTGCTGGTCGAAGCGGACTGGCTCGCGGCCTACGCGCGCGCGGTCGAGCGCCACCCGGAGGCCGCGCTCTTCGGCGGCCCCATCCGGCCGTGCTTCGAGGGCACGCCGCCGCCCTGGCTCTCCGCCGCTTGGCGGGAGGTCGGCGAGGTCTTCGCCGCGCGCGAGTTGGGCGGCGAGCCGTTCGAGTTCGACCTCCGCGGCGAACTGCCTTACGGTGCGAACTTCGTCGTGCGCGCGCGCGAGCAGAGGCTCTTCCCGTACGACCCCGCGCTCGGCAGGAGGCTCGACGGCGGCGCGCTCGGCGACGAGACGGCCGTCATCCGCGCCATCCTCGCGGCGGGCGGCACCGGCTGGTGGGTGCCCGAGGCGCCGGTCGAACACTGGATTCCGAAGGGGCGGCAGACGGTCGAATATCTGCGCGACTACTACGCGCTTCAGGGCAAGACTTTTCTCAGGCGGGGCGCCGAGGGGAACTCTCCCGGCCACCTCCGGCTCTGGTGCAAAATCCTCTGGGCGGAGTCGGCCTACACGCTCGCGCGCCTGAGCGGAGACCCGCGCCGCTGGCTCAAGCCCCTCGTCAAAGCTTCCCTCCTCCGCGGCTCCGCCCGCCGTTAGAGTTAGTCACCCAGGGCGATTAACCACAGAGACACAAAGGCACAGCTTTGAGAATTTGAAACTGAACCGCGAGCGGTAGCGAGCGGGTCGGGGTGTCGCCACGCGGGCCGTGCAGCGCGGCACGCACCCGCTCGCTACCGCTCGCGGTTCTGTCCCGGTCGCATCCAAACCGCTTTACTGGTCGAGGGAGGCGGCGGCCGAAGTCTTGATGACCTGCTTGCCGTCGAAGGAGAGGCCGGCGAAAGAGAGCGGGGCGGACTCGCCCTCCAGCAGCAGGATGGGGAAGGTGCCCTTCTTCGACGCCTCGGCGCGCGCCTCCGCGCGGGCGACGATCTCCTTGGTCTTGCGGTCGGCGACGGTCAGCTCGTTCTTCGCGTCGTCGAAGGCGAAGCGGTAGGTGCCGGCCTTGACCGTCTGGCCGGCGAGGCGGAAGTCCTGTCCGACCGTGATGACTCGGCTCGTGACCTTGGCCGAGGCCGTCGAGGCGGCGGCGCAGATGAGGAGGGCGATGACGATAGTGCCGTTCGTGATTCTTCTCATGCGAAATTCCTTCCTGTTATCCGAGGCTTCGTACGAGGCGCGGGCCGGGGAGTTTTGCGCCGTCTCGGCAGGGAGATACGAGGGCCCGGGCGTCTCTCGTTCGGCGTTTGTGACGACGCGGCCCGAGGATGGTGTGAGGGACGCGGCGGCGTCAGGGCGCATGGAATAAGTTCCGCTAACGCGCAAGCGGTTCTCGATAGCGGACGCGCGCCGGCATACAAAATTCACGCCGAGTGCATGCGCGAAGAGCCCGCCGCGCGACGAAAGCGCGGCGGGCTCTTCCCTCCCACTGTCCTCATGAACCGCTACTCGCGTCTCAGCGCGTGCAAAGGATCGACGCGGGTGGCGCGCCGCGCCGGGATGTAGCAGGCCAGCAGCGACACGGCCGCGAGCAGCAGCGCGTTGGCCGCGAACGTCGGCGGGTCGGTGGCGGCCACGCCGTAGAGCAGTCCCGACAGCAGGCGCGTCAGCGCGAGCGCGCCCACGATGCCGAGCCCGACCCCTGCGAGCACCAGCCTCATGCCCTGCCCGACCACCAGCCGCAGCACGTCGCGCGTCTGTGCGCCGAGGGCCATGCGGATGCCGATCTCGTTCCGGCGCTGCGCCACGGAGTATGAGATGACCCCGTAGATGCCGACGGCCGCGAGCACGAGCGCCGCGCACGCGAAGGCGCCGAGCAGCAGCGTGCCGAACCTCGCCCGCGCCGTCGAGTCGGCCAACCAGCTCTCCATCGTCCTCACGTCGGAGACCGGCTGTTCTTTATCGACCGCCTGAATCTCGCGGACGGCCGCCGGCCCCAACGACGCGGGGTCGCCGCCGCCGGTGCGCACGACGAACGTCATCGAAGAGTAGGTGAGCTGCGGTGGCGTCCAGTAGACCATCGGCCTCAACTCGCCGTCGAGCTTGTCGTAACGTGCGTCGCCGACGACGCCGATGATCTCGGTCGGCGCGGGCTGGCTGCCCATGTTGACGACGATGCGTCTACCCAGAGGGTCTTCGCCCGGGAAGTATTTGCGCACCATCGCCTCGTTGACGACGGCCACCTTCCGGTCTTCGACCGCCTCCTGCTCGGTGAACGTGCGGCCGGCGACGACGGGGATGTTCATCGTGCGGAAGTAGTTCTCGTCCGCGACCCGCACGTCTGTGCCCCAGCGGTCGCCCGTCGAGGGCGCGGGCCTGCCCACGATGGTGAAGCTGGTCGCGGAGCCGATGTCTGCGAGGGGCAGCGCGCTGACGGCGCTCGCTGAGCGCACGCCGGGCAGCGCACTCAGGCGCTCCGCCGCCCGCCTGTAGAACTCGACCTTGCTCGCGTCCTCCTTGTACTTCGTCTGCGGCAGCATCACGCGCATCGTGAGCAGGTTGCCCGCGTCGAAACCGGGGTGGACGGCCTGCAAGCGCAGGAAGCTCCGCACCATCAGCCCCGCGCCGACCAGAAGCACCAGCGCGAGCCCCACCTCTGCCACGACGAGCGCCGCGCGCACGCGACCCGCGCGGCCGCCGCCGACGTTCCCGCGGCTCGACTCCTTCAGCGACTCGCTCAAGTTCAAACGCGACGCTTCGAGGGCCGGCGCCACGCCGAACGCCACACCGGTCAGGAGCGAGACGGCCAGCGTGAACGCGAGCACCGTGAGGTTGACGCCGACCTGCCCCTCGCCGAGCAGGTGCGGCGGGCTCAGGGCGACGAGCGCCCCCACGCCCCAGTACGCGAGCAGCAGCCCGAGCGCGCCGCCCACGACGGCGAGCAGCATGCTCTCGGTCAACAGTTGTCGGACGATGCGCAGGCGCCCCGCCCCGAGCGCGGCGCGCAGAGACAGCTCTTTGCGCCGGCCCGCGGAGCGCGCCATCAGAAGGTTCGCCACGTTCACGCAGGAGATGAGGAGCACGAAGCCGACCGCGCCGAGGATGACGAGCAGCGCGGGCCTGATCTCGCCCGCGAGCTGTTCGCGCAGCGGCACGACCGTCGCGCCCCAGCCCTTATCGACCTCGGGGTACTGCGCTTCGAGGCGAGAGGCGACCGTCTCCATCTCGCCCCGCGCCTGCTCGAACGTGACGCCCGGCTTGAGGCGCGCGACCGCCGACAGGTAGCGCCCGCGCCTCCCCGTGCGCAACTTATCGGGAAGCGCCAGAGGCACCCAGACCTCCGCGGGCTTGCCGCTGAACGAGTTCTCCTTGATGAACCATTTGAAGTCCGGCGGCATGACGCCGACGATGGTCACGCCTTCGCCGTTGAGGACGACCGTCTTGCCGAGAACGTCGGGCGCGCCGCCGAAGCGGCGCTGCCAGAGTCTGTGGCTGATGACGGCGACCCCGTCGCGGCCCTCCACTTCATCGCCCGGCAGCAACGTGCGCCCGAGCGCGGGCCGCGCCCCCAGCAGTTGAAAGAGGTTCGGCGTCGCCGCCTGCCCGGCGACCTCTTCCGGATCGCCGCCGCCCGTCAGGCCGAAACGGTCGTCGTAGAAGGCGGCCACCCCTTCGAACGAAGCCGCCTGCTCGCGCCAGTCGAGGAGGTTCCCCGGGTTGACGACGTTGTGCGGCTGGTTCCGCACGCGGTTGTGCTCCCACAGCGTGACCAGACGGTCGGCGTCCTGGTATGGGAGCGCGCGCAGCAGCACCGCCTCGACCACGCTGAAGATGGCCGTGTTCGCCCCGATGCCGATGGCGAGCGTCAAGACCGCGACCAGCGTAAACCCGCGACTCTTCAACAGCGTCCGCGCGCCGAACTTCAAATCCTGTAAGAGAGACTCCAACAGCCCGCCTCCTTTAACGTCGCGGCAGTACTCTTTAACGCGCCCGAGCTGCCCGAAGCTTTTGAGCGCCGCGCGCTCGGCCTCGTCCGGCGCCATGCCGCGCCGCACGTTCTCCTCGGCGCGCATGCGGAGGTGGAAGCGCAGCTCCTCCTCCATCTCGCGCTCGACGCTCTCTCTGCGCAGCAGGCCCCGCAGGCGCGTGTGCGCGAGCCTCAACCAGTAGGTCGGCCTCATAAGAGTTCAGGTGGCCTGCATGACCTTGAAGACGGCCGCCGCCAGGCGCTCCCAGTTCTCCTCTTCGACCTGGAGCTGCCTGCGGCCGGCGCGCGTCAGTTTGTAGAACTTGGCGCGCTGGTTATTCTCCGAGACGCCCCATTCGGACTCGATCCAGCCCTGCTGCTCGATGCGGTAGAGCGCCGGGTAGAGCGAGCCCTCCTCGACGCGGAGCGCGTCGGCAGACATCTGCATGATGCGCTGCCCGACGCCGAAGCCGTGGAGCGCGCCTAAGCTCAGCGCCTTGAGGATCAGCATGTCGAGCGTGCCCTGGAGAAGTTTGGCGTCCTGCTTGGGCATGGCCACCTCCTAGATAATCTAGGGACACTCTGCCGGAAAGGCCCTAGATTGTCAAGGGGCTCCGGCCGGGCAGTTCGTGAGGCGACTCACCCCGAACGAAAAGCGGCCGCGCAGGGCATGAACGTCATGCCCTGCGCGGCCGCGGTGTGCCGCACGCCCGCTTAAACTTTAACGCCCCCCGCCGAACGTAAAAGAGTTGGTCAAGGCGACGTAAAGTTTTGTAAAGCCGCCGGGCGCGTCTGAATCGGTCTCCCTTCCAATGCGTATGACGTGGGCCATGCACACTGAGAGACTGAGACGTTAAGACACAGCTTGGAGCGATCAGGCCCCAGGTTAAGTCTCCGCGCCTTCGCCTCTCTGTGTTCGGCGCCTTCCGTCAATTCTTTGGGCGCGGGGACGTAGGAGAACTGTTCGGCCTCCGCCGGAGCCGCGGCGGGCGGCGGGTCGGGTGAGGTGCCGGTCGCCAGTTGGACGCCGCCGGCGCCCTCTTCGCGGAGCATGGCTTCGAGCGACTCGGGCTGTGGCGACTGCATCGAGCCGCTCGGGTGCGACCGCTCGTCGGCGGGCGTGATGGCCGGCGCGCGCATGACGTGCGGCGTCACGGCGACGACGATGTCAGTCTGCACGTCAACGTTCGACGGCGCGGTGAAGAGCCGCCCGAGCACGGGCACGAGCCCGACGAGCGGCAGCCCCGACTTCGTGCGCGACTGCTGCTGCTGCGAGATGCTCGCGATCATCATCGTCCGGTTGTTCTGCACGCGCGCCGTGCCCGAGAGCGTCCGCTCGGTAAAGATCGGCGTGAGCGAAGAGCCGGTGGAGTCGTTCGACGTGATCGACATCTTCACCTGCACGTCGCCGTTCGGGAAGACCTGCGGCGTGAAGTCGAGCGTGAGGCCGATGTCCTGGTACTGGATGACGTTGTAGCCGTTGCCGCCGTAGACGCCGTTCGTCGTGCCGGTGCCGGTGGTGGTGCCGGTGCCGCCCGTGGTGACGACGTTCGGGTAGAGCTGCGCCGTCTGCACCGGCACCTTCTTCCCGATGTGCGCCTGCGACTTCTCGCCGTCGAAGGCGTGAAGCTGCGTCGCCGCCAGCACGCGCGAGCGGTCTTTCTGTTGCAGCGCCGAGAGGGTGGAGGTGGGGAGGACGAGCGCCGCGCCGAACGCGGTCGTCGCCGACGAGAGGGCGCGCGCCGCGTCGGCGGCGCCGCCGAGGATGGCGAGGCCGCCCGTGCCGCCGAGGCTCGTGAGCGAAGCACTCGTGCCGAGCTGGTTGCCGAACTGCATCAGGTCGTTGCGCGAGACCTCGTAGATCTTCACGTCCATCACGACCTCGGCGCGCTCCTTGTCGATGGTGCGCAAGACCTCGCCGATGAGGCGCATGTTCTCGACCGTGTCGCGGACGGTGACGGAGTTGGTGGACTTGTTCGGGATGACCGTCGCTTGGCGCCCCTGCTGCGGCGGGACGGCCTGCTGGATGAGCCTCTGCGCGTCCAGAGGGTCTGCGTTCGTGAGATAGAAGGTGCGGATGACGAGCTGCTGGTACTGCGGGCGCCGGCCCGCGTCGGCGACGAGGATGGTGCGGCGGTCTACCGGCTGGAAGAAGAGACCCTCCTGCAGAAAGACGTGGTCGAGCGCACGCGCCGGGGTCACGTCCTGCAAGACCACCTCCGTCGGGCGCGGCGTGCGGAACGTCTGCGCGTCGAAGATGACGTTCAGCCCCAGCTCGGCGGCCAGCATCCGTATGAACTTCTTCAGGTCGCCGTTGTAGTTGATGCCGCGCAGTCTCTCGGCGACGGCCGGGGGCCGCGCGGCGTTCTGCCCGGCGGAGTAAGAGGCGGGGGCGATGGCGCCGCCGTGCTCTCCGCCACGCACAGGGCCGCGGGCCGCCCCCTCCTTCTCACTCTGGAGCCGGAGCATGCGCTCCATCTCCTGCGCCGCGAGGCCGTTGACCGGGTCGAGGTCGTAAGCCAGCCGGAAGCATTGGAAAGCGCCGGCGTACTCCTCCTGCCGGGCCAGCGCGTTGCCCTTCTGCATGTAGTCCTGCGAGGCGTTGAAGACGGCGCGGCGGTAGTGGAGCTGGTACTCCGTCTCACTCGGCGCGGCGGCCACCGCCAGCGCGAACTCCTGCGCGGCCTTCTCCCACTGCTGCGCCGCCTCGTACTCAAGGCCCAGCTTGTAGTTCTTCTCGCCCTTCTTGGCGAGGGCGGCGGCCGGCGCGGCCAGCAGGCAGGCCGCCATGACGAAAGAGACCAGGGCTCGCGCCCGCGTGGCGTGTTTCATGTCGCGCTCAACACTCCCGTGACCAACGTTCCAAACGTCGGTGCCTAACACGCACGGGGGCGCGGAATGTTCCGCCGATGAACCTTTCGTGAAAAGCCTACTTGGCGCTGGTCGCGGCCTTCTCGACTTCGACGGCGTAGACGTGGGTGGGGCCGAACATGTTCGAGCGGAAGACGAGCCACTTGCCGTCGGGAGTGAAGGAGACGTTCGGCTCAAGCTCGTATTGATGCTGTGACATGTTGACCAGCCGCTCCGCCCTGAAGAAGCCCGACTTGATGAGGTCGTCCGAGTGCGGGTTCTTGATGCCAGCCACGTCGGGGACGGTCGCCGGGCGGAAGAGATAGATCCACTTGCCGTCCGGGGCGTGCGCCACCATCTCGCTGTCGCCGCCGTCGCCCGCGAAGAGCAGGCCGTCGCGCGAGACGTTGAAGTGCACCGACCACTCGTTGCGTTGCAGGTGGTACCAGCTCCTCTTGCCCGTCGCGATCTCGTAGCCGGCGACCCAGAAGTCCTCGCCGCGCGGCGTCTGCAAGTCGTACCAGATGGTCTTCCCGTCGTTGCTGAAGAACTCGTGGCCCGCGATCTCCATGTTCATCGTGCGCGCGTGAATCTTCGTCAGGCCGCTGCCGTCGGCGTGCATCGTCCAGATGCGATCCACCTTGTGCCAGGGGCCTTCGTGGCAGAACATGATGAGGTTCGGGTCGGTCGGCGAGAACTGTAGGTGGCCGAGCCAGTCGGTCGAGCGCAGGATCGTCTTCACCTCGCCGGTCTGCGTGTTGACGGTGTACATCGACATCGGGAGGCGCTGTTCGAGGCGGTTGTTCATCGACACCTCTTTGCGCTCGGCGTAGGTCAGGGGCTTCCCGTCCGGCCCCTTCATCTCAGGCAGGGATGGGTTGGTGCCGGACTGCCGCTGCCGCTGCCCGCCGTACGGCCCCTGGCCCTCGGCCTCGGTGCGCGCCCCGAGCAGCAGCGTCTCGTCGGCGTTCAGGGACGAGAGCCCGCCCCGGAAGGGCAGCTTGACGATCTCCCGGGTCGCGCGCGTGTCGAGATGGGTCGCGTAGAGCGTGCCGTCCTTCGTGTAGTAGACCCGCCGGCTCTTCCGGCCGACGACGATGACGTTGACGCGCCCGTCCACCACCTTCTCGATCTCGTGCGTCTTGAGGTTGATGGTCGAGACCCCTGTGGGCGTCGTGATGATGAGTTTGTCGCCCTCGGTCGTGTAGGCATTCTGGTGGAAGTAGAGGCTCTCGCTGCCGGGCTCGCGCGAGAGCCTGACGACGCGGTGGCCGGTCTCCTTGTCGATCCACTCGGTCGGCGGCTCCTGTCGCCGCGCGAAGACGGTTTGCGCGCACAGGATGAGCGCGAGGCACAGGGTCTTGGTCTTCATAGTTTTGCTACAGCCGAATGTGACTGAGTGCTCTTAACCACAGAGGCACAGGGGCACAGCTCGTTGAATACCGAAGCTGAAGCCGTGTCACCGTGCCTCTGCGGTTGAATCCATCCGTGTCTACACTCAGGTGAAAGTCGCTTTAGAAGTCGAGCCTCAGCTTCAACTGGACGACGCGCGGCAGGTTGATCTGCGCCGTCGGCTTGCCGAAGCTCGCGCTCGTGATGTTCGTGTTGATGCCGCCGAAGCGGACGTTGTTGAAGAGGTTGAAGGTGTCGGCCCCGAGCCCCACGCGGAAGTTCTCGCGGATGCGGATGGTGCGCGAGAGGCTCAAGTCCTGGTTAAAGAAGTGCGGGTTGCGCAGGCCGTAGGCGCCCGTCGCCGGGGTGTTGCCGTAGGTGAACGCCGCCGGCGAGACGAACGCGTTCACGTCGATGTGCGGCGTGACGCTCGCCACCGGCCCGAGCACGTTGCCGTTCCCCCAGTCGCCGTTGATGAGCACGGGCCCCGTAAAGTTCGGGTTATAGCTCGCCCAGCAGGTGCCCGCCTGCGGCACGTTGCAGTTGGCCGTGAAAGGCCCGAGCGGCGTGCCCGAGGCGAAGCGCGTGATGCCCGAAAGCTGCCACCCGCTCACGAGCGCGCGGACGACACTGTTCCCCGTGTCGAACGTGCGGCCTCGGCCGAACGGCAGGTCGTAGGCGTAGAAGGCGTTGAGGACGTGCGGCATGTCGGTGGTCGAAAGATTCTTCTCGCCGATGTAGGCGCTGCGGAAGCCGTTGATGGTGCCGACGGCCTTGCTGTAGGTGTAGTTGACGTTGTAGGTCAGCCCGCGCGACAGCCGCTGTTGGAGGGAGAACTGCCCGGCATGATAGTTCGACTGGCCGTCGTTGTTGTAGGGCGCCGAGACGCTGTTGTACTGCGGGAAGGGCTTGAGCATCTGCGCGATGGTGCCCGAGAAGGTCGCGAACGGCAGCCGGACGCTCGGGATGATGGCCTGCGCGGCCGCGACGTTGGCGGGCGTCGCGTTCTGCGTGAGCAGGTTCCCGAGGACGAGATACCTCGGGTCTATCTGATTCGTCCAACGGCCCGGCGCGGCCCCGGCCAACTGCTTGCCGTTGCTCCCGACGTAGGCCGCGGTCACGACCATCGAGTGCGTGAGCGACCTTTGAATCGAAAGGTTCCAGTTCTGGTAGCGGGGCGGCTGGCTGTCCGGGTTGCCGTAGGTCACCGTCCCGCCCGTCCCGCGACCCGTGGCGAAGCCGCTCTGGTAGGTCTCGTCGTAGATCGGCCCCGTGGCGAAGGGCGGGATGCCGCTGTCCCAGAAGAAGGCCGGGGTGAACGAGCCGTTCGGGCTGCTGATGGGCGCGTTGGCGTTGATGCCCGTAAAGCCCGTGCCCGTGCGCGCGTTCTCGCGCCCGCCGACCGCGCCGCGCCGCGCGTACATGATGCCGTAGCCGCCGCGCACCACCGTCTCGTCGTTGAGGCTGTAGGCGAAGCCGACGCGCGGGCCGAGCGCCTTCTTATAGGTGTTGATGATCTGGCTGCAATGGCAACTGATGGCGTCCGGGGCGACGCTGCCGCCGAACCGCAAAGCCCCGGGCAGGCCGCCGGCCGCGGGGTTCGGGGCGGTCGGGTCGAGATAGGTGAAGTGGTCGTCGGCCTCCGTATAAGGAAGCCAGATGTCGTGGCGCAGACCGAGGTTCAGGCTGAGCCGCGGCGTGACCTTGAAGTCGTCGGCCAGCCAGTAGGAGTAGCTGCTGAACTGCGCGACGGTCGAGACGACCGAGTCCTGGTTGACGGTCGCCGAGTTGAGCGCGCCGAGCAGGAAGCTGGCGTAGGCGTTACCCGTCCCCGTCTGCACCACGCCCGCCGAGTTGAAGCCGGCCGTCTGGAGGTTGCTGAAGCCCGAGACGAACAGACTCCCCGTGTCGTTGGTCTTCGTCTTGTCCTTCACCGTCTGGTACTGGAAGCCGAACTTGAACGAGTGCTTGTTCTTCACCCACAAGACACTGTCCTGCAAGGTGTAGTTGTAGTTGTTGTCCTCGAAGTCCCGGGAGTTCGTGCCGCGCCAGCCCGCGGGTGCGTTGGGGCCGGCGAAGGTCGCTTCGAGGAAGGCGTCGCTGGCGTCGCCCGCGGGCAGACCTTTAAGGCCGGACTTGCTCGCCCACTGGTCGGCCGAGGTGGCGTTCGTGATGGGGACGAAGAAGTGGTTATAGCCGAAGCTCAACTGGTTGAGCAGCGCAGGAGTGACGCTCCAGTTGTGCTTCAGTTGGAAGACCGTCGGTATCTCCGTCACGAGCCGCGTGTCCGTATAGGGGAGCGGCAGGGCCGACTGCGGGATCGTGGTGCTGACCTCGCGGTAGGCGCCGGGCTGGCTCCGCTTGCCGTGCGTGTAGAGGCCGGAGACGCGCTGGTTCTCGGTCAGCGTGTAGTCGATCTTCGCGTTGAAGCTGTCGTTGTTGTAATCGACGGGCACCTGCCCGAGGTAGTTGTTCTGGATGCCCGTACTGGTCGGCACGGGCAGCAACGACTGGTAGACCTTCGAGATGTTCGAGATTCGATTCAGCGGAATGATGTTCAAGCCCAGCGGGTTGGCCGGCGTGCCGCGCGTCGGGTCGCTGAACTGCGTGCGCGTGAAGCCGCCGCCGGGCAGCGCCACCGTCGAGGCCGGGTCGTAGATGGCCACGGGCAGCTCGCTGAAGTCGCCCTGCCGCATCTTCAACGAAGGGATCGAGACGAGCTGCGTGGGGCTGGTCACGCGGTAGCGCCAGCCGTCGTAGGAGAAGAAGAAGAACGCCTTCTTCTTGACGATGGGGCCGCCGAGGTTGAAGCCGAACTCGTTCTGGTGCTCCACGGGACGGATGGCCGGGAAGAAGCCGCGCGCGTCGAGCGAGGTGTTGCGCAGGTACTCGAAGCCGGAGCCGTGGAAATCGTTCTTGCCCGACTTGATCGTGTAGTTCTCCGAGCCCTGGCCGTTGAACTCGACGCCGGTGCCGCTCGTCTCGACCTGGAACTGCTCGACGGCCTCGACCGACACGCTGAGGCTGATCGTGCGCCCCTCGCCCTGCTGGATGGGGTCGGTGATGGGCACGCCCTCGACGAACACGTCTTTCGAGAACCCTTGCGCGCCGTTGACCTGCCCCCAGCGGTTGCCCTCGGTGACGCCGGGCAGGAGGAAGACGAAGGCTCCGGGGTTGCGCGGCCCCTGGCCGATGCCGGAGCCGGCGACGGCCGTGCCCATCGCGAGCGGCAGCGCCGTGTAGAGTTCGTTGCGGATGGTCGTGCCGAGGCGCGAGTCGGTCGTGTTCAACTGCGCCGGCGCCTCGGAGACCGTGACCGTCTCGTTCACGTCGCCGAGCTTGAGCGTCAGGTTCAGCCCGACGCTCCCGAGGGCGTCCACGACGACCTTCTCCTGGATGAGGGTCTGGAAGCCCGCGACCTTCACCGTCAGAGTGTACTCGCCGGGGGGCAAAGGCGAGATGACGTAGAGGCCGGCGTCGGTGGTCTGCCTCGTGGTCTCGACCCCGGTGGCGACGTTGCGCGCCGTCACCGTGGCGTTGGGGACGGCGGCCCCCGTCGGGTCGAAGACCGTCCCGTTGATGGAGCCGCTGCCGCCGATCTGGGCCGACGCGTAGTTCGGCGCGGCCAATGCGCCTCCGAAGGCCGCGAGCAGGACGAGGACGTGGCAGATATTTTTCGCGCTCATTTTGTCTCCTTCGATTCCGGGGTTGACGGCGGGACTGACGACGCGAGGGCGGCTTACGGCGTGGCAGTGTATCTCAAGCGCGCGCTTCCGCCAAGGCTTTTTGTTCCGAGTAAAGCGATTTTCCCTTGGGAGTAGGTGGCGTTGGATCAAACAGACAGAGATCGAGGCGCAGCTTGTAGAGAGTTACTCGACCGGCTGCGCCTCCGTCTCTGTCTGTTGAAGAGCCGTGGTCACATCCGTGTGCCGGACGCTTTAGGCCCCCCTTTGGAGAGTTGCTGCTCGAAGTGTGAGCGCCAGGATTCCGGCAGGGCTTCGACCAACACCGCGCGCCGCATCGTCTCCAGGTCTCTCCTGTCTCGCGCGTACAGGCGCGTGATGTCGGCGACCGTGACGTTGTGCCGATCACGTCCGAGCAGCTCGAACTGATCCCCCGCCCCCACTTCGCCCTCGCGCTCGACCGAGAAGTAGAACCCGGTCCGCCCGCTCGCCAGAAATCTTTTGAGGATGTCCATGCGCCCGAACTTGATGCCGAGCTTGTAGCAGGGCATGCGGGGCTGTGTGACCGACACCTCCGCCTCCCCCACGCGGAAGCGGTCGCCGATGTTGACGGCCGCTTCGTCCAGCCCTTCGGTGGTGAAGTTCTCTCCGAACATGCCCCAGGGGAGTTCCACACCGGGCAGCTCGTCCCGCCAGTAGCCGTAATGCTCCGAAGGGTAGAGGTAAGCCGCCTTGGCGCGGCCGCCGTGGACGGTCAGGTCGGCCTGCCGGTCGCCGTCGAGATTGAGCGTGCGGAGCATGACTCGGCTCTCGACGGGCGTCTTGTAGATGCCGGTCGAGACGGTCTGCCCGTCCCACACGACGAGTCGCGGCCGGCCGACGTTGAGAGAGATGAGCTTCATCAGGCCCTAGACTAACGCCTTTTCGTGAACGGCGTAAACTTCGTTAACTTAAAACCGTCTTTCGTGGCATGATGTACCCATCCGAACTAACGGAGAGGCGGGCCGGCCGGCCGCTATTTTATTTACCTGCGGTCACGTCGGGCAGAGGCCGGCGTGTGGAGACGTAGAGGCGCATGAGTCATTCAACCAACAAGGGGGAGCCCGCCGGCGGAGGGGGCGCGCCGTCGCGTCTGGCGACGGGCAGCGCGGGGCTCGACAGTATTCTCGAAGGCGGCTTCCCGGCCAACCGCCTCTACCTCGTGGAGGGCGACCCGGGCACGGGCAAGACGACGCTCGCGCTCCAATTCCTACTCGAAGGCGCGCGCCGCGGCGAGCCCGTGCTCTACGTCACGCTCTCCGAGACGAAGGAGGAGCTGACGGGCGTCGCTGACTCGCACGGCTGGTCGCTCGAAGGCGTCACCCTGCACGAGCTGGTGCCGCCCGAGGAGAGTCTGAAGGCCGAGTCGCAGTACACCATCTTCCACCCTTCGGAGGTGGAACTGGGCGAGACGACGCGCGCCGTCGTCGAAGAGGTCGAGCGCATCCAGCCCCGCCGCGTCGTCTTCGACTCGCTCTCCGAGATGCGCCTGCTGGCGCGCGACCCCTTACGCTACCGACGGCAGATACTCGCGCTCAAGCAGTTCTTCGCCGGGCGCAAGTCGACCGTCCTGCTCCTCGACGACCGCACCTCGGCCGACGCGGACTTGCAGGTGCAGTCCATCGCCCACGGCGTCCTGATGCTCGAACAGTTGGAGCTGGACTACGGCGCGGAGCGGCGGCGGCTGCGCGTCTCGAAGCTGCGGGGCAGCCGCTTCCGCGGCGGCTTCCACGACTTCGCCATCCGCACGGGCGGGGTCGAAGTCTTCCCGCGCCTGGTCGCGGCCGGACACCGCACGGAGTTCAAGCCCGAGACGGTCGCGAGCGGCGTGGCCGAACTGGACGCGCTGCTCGGCGGCGGCCTCGACCGCGGCACGTCCACGCTCGTCCTCGGCCCCGCCGGCTGCGGCAAGTCTTCGCTGGCGGCGCACTTCGCCGCGGCCACCGCACGACGCGGCGAGCGGGCCGCCGCCTTCATCTTCGACGAGGGCGTCAACACCTACCTCAACCGGGCCGCCGGGCTCGGCACCGACCTGCGCGAGGCGCTCAAGGACGGGCACCTGACGGTGCAGCAGATCGACCCGGCCGAACTCTCCCCGGGCGAGTTCACGTCCGCCGTCTGCAAGGCGGTCGAGCAAGAGGGCGCGCGGCTCGTGGTCATCGACAGCCTCAACGGCTACATGCAGGCCATGCCGGACGAGCGCTTCCTCACGTCGCAGATGCACGAGCTGCTCACCTACCTCAACCAGCAGGGCGTCGTGACGCTGCTCTTGATGGCACAGCACGGCTTCATGGGCTCGATGACCGCGCCCGTGGACGTGAGCTACCTCGCCGACACGGTCGTGCTGCTCCGTTACTTCGAGGCCGCGGGCGCCATCCGCCGCGCCATCTCGGTCGTCAAGAAGCGGACGGGCCGCCACGAGGACACGATCCGCGAGATGCGCCTCTCGGCCTCGCGCGGCGTAGAGGTCGGCGAGCCTCTGACGGGGTTCCGCGGCGTGCTGACGGGCGTCCCCGTGCTGACCGGAAGCGCCGTGAATCAAGGCTCGCTGCTCGGCGGTGTCGATGAGTAAGGCCGGCGACGAAGGGCGCGACGGGCGCGTGCTGCTCCTCACGCCGACGGGGCGTGACGCAGACCTGACGGGCCGCTACCTTTCGGGTGCCGGCATCGCCGTCGAGGTCTGCGCCACGATGGAGGAGCTGTGCGAGAAGTGCGGCGCCGGCGCCGGCGCCGCACTCATCGCCGAAGAGGCTCTGTCGGACGAGAACAGGCGTTGCCTGCTCGACGAACTCGGCGAACAGCCCGCGTGGTCCGACTTACCGCTGGTCATCCTGACGGCCGGGGGCGAGACGGCGGCCGGCGACGCGGGCGCCTTCAAGTCTCTCGGCGACGCGGCGAACGTGACGCTCGTTGAGCGGCCGACGCGCGTCATCACCATTCTGAGCGCAGTCCGCTCGGCGCTGCGCGCGCGCCGCCGCCAGTACGAGGTGCGCGCGCACCTCGCGGCCGAGCAGCTCGCGCAGGAGGAGCGCGCGCGCCTGCTCGAAGAGGCCGTCGCCGCGCGCGCCGAGGCCGAGGCCGTCAACCGCGCGAAGGATGTCTTCCTCGCCACCCTCTCGCACGAGCTGAGAACCCCGCTCACGGCCATCCTCGGCTGGGCGCGGCTGCTGCGCGGCGCGGGGATGGACGCCGGCGCGGCGCGGCACGGGCTCGACGTGATCGAGCGCAACGCGGAGGCGCAGCACCAGCTCATCCGCGACCTGCTCGACGTGTCGCGCATCATCTCGGGGAAGCTCCAGCTCAAGACCCGCCAGATCGAACTCACTCCCATCATCGAGGCGGCGCTCGACTCTGTGCGACAGGCGGCCGACGCGAAGACCATCCGTCTCGGCGCCGAGTACGACGACGAGACGGACTTCGTGACCGGCGACCCGGACCGCCTCCAGCAGGTGATCTGGAATCTGCTCTCGAACGCCATCAAGTTCACGCCGAAGGGGGGCGCGGTCGGCGTCCGCGTCGAGCGCTACGGCTCGGACGTGCGCGTCAGGGTCAGCGACACGGGTCAGGGCATCAGCCCGGAGTTCCTGCCGCACGTCTTCGAGCGCTTCCGGCAGCAGGACGGCTCGACGACGCGCGAGCACGGCGGGCTCGGGCTGGGCCTGGCCATCGTCCGCCACCTCGTCGAGCAGCACGGCGGGCACGTCTCGGCGGAGAGCGCGGGAGAGCAGCGCGGCTCGACCTTCACCATCAACCTGCCCATCGCGGCGGTGAAGGCGCCGGCGGGGGGACGTGTCTCCGGGGACTTGCCCTCTATACAGACCTTGCCGGGGGAGAGCCCGGCGACGCTCGGCGGCCTCCGCATCCTCGTCGTGGACGACCAGCCCGACGCACGCGAGTTGTTGGCGATAGTGCTCGGCCGCGCGGGCGCCAGAGTCTCGACGGCGGCCTCGGCCGCGGAGGCGCTGGAGCTACTCCAACTTGAAGAGGTGGACGTGCTGGTCTCGGACATAGGGATGCCCGCCGCGGACGGCTACGCGCTCATCGGCCGGGTCAGAGACCTGTCGGCGGAGCGCGCGCGGCGCACACCTTCCGTCGCCCTCACGGCGTACGCTTCGGAAGACGACCGCCGGCGCGCGCTCGCGGCCGGCTTTGACGCACACGTCCCCAAGCCGGTCGAGCCGTCGGAACTCGTCTCCGTCATCGCCGGCCTCAAGACGCGGCGGCCGGAAGCCGTCGAAGGTCTGCTTAAAGGAAGCGGAGACATGTGAGGCGGATGAAGACCAGGTATCTACTGCTCGCCGCGGCCCTCCCGCTCTCGGGGCTCGCCGCATACGCCGCGTGGCAGTTCCGTCTGGGCCTGCCGGGCAACGCCGACTTCTACCTGCACCGCGCGAAGTACGAGGGCGTCGTCGCCAGGGCCAAGGCCCTGCCGCTGGAGCCCGGAGCGCAGACCAGTGCCGTCATCGAAGGTCTCAAGGTGGATGTCGGGCGCGGCGCCTCCGGCTCCTACACCGTGACGATTACGACCGCCGACTGGCACCACGCGGGCCTCTACGGCTACGTCTACAGCGACGCGCCGCTGGCCCCGCGGCCGGACTCGAACTACCCCGACCAACAGGGCGTGGAGAACCCGGGCGACATGCCTTTCGCCGAGAGGGAGATCATCGGGCAGGGCGGCCGCTGGTGGACGGTCTACAACGACCTCTTGTGACCGCCGGCCTCACTCACTTCGTCCGGAACTCAATCACTCACTCCGCAGGGCGATCATCGGGTCTACTTTCGTGGCGCGGCGCGCGGGCAGGAAAGACGCCAGGAGCCCCACAAGGATGATGACGCCCGAGACGCTCCCGTAGGTTAAAAAGTCGGTCGCCGTCACACCGTAGAGCAGGCCCGCCATCAGGCGCGTCAGCGCGTACGCCCCGACCATGCCGACGCCCGCCCCGATCAAAGTCAACGCCAACCCCTGACCGAGCACCAGCCGCAGCACGTCCAGGCCCCTCGCGCCGAGCGCGATGCGGATGCCGAGCTCGCGCCGGCGCAGCATGACCGAGTAGTTCATCACGCCGTAGACGCCCACCGCCGCGAGCAGCAGCGCGAGCCCCGCGAAGGTCATCAGCAGCGTCATGTTGAAGCGGCGCCCGGAGAGCGACTCCGTCAGGACCTGCTCCATCGTCCGCACCCTGCTCAGCGCCTGCTCTTTGTCCACCGCGTACACGGCCTTGGAGAGGGGTTGGACGTAGCCCTTTGGGTCGTTGGCCGTCCGCGCCACGAAAGTTATCCAGGGCCTCGGCGCCTGTCGAAACGGCAGGTACATCGTCGCGGCCGCGTCGTCGTCCAGCCCGTTCGCCTTCACGTCGCCCACCACGCCGACCACCTCGCGCGGCCCCTGCTGCTGATGGAACGAAGCCGTCAGCCGCTGCCCCAAAGGGTTCTGCCCCGGCCAGAAGCGGCGCGCCATGGCCTCGCTGATGATGACGACCTGGGGCGCCCCTTCGCGGTCGCGGTCTTCGAAAGCCCGGCCCTGCTTTAAGGGAATGCCCATCGCGTGGAAGTAGTCCGGGCTGACGTAGCGCGTCTGCGCCAGCGGCTGCTCCGAGACGGGGGGCGCGGGGCGGCCTTCGACGGTGAAGGGTTGTCTCGACCCGCCCCCGGTCAGGGGGATGGTCGTGGTGGCCCCGACGGCGACGACGCCCGGCAGGGCGGCCATCTGTTCCAGCACGCGGTCGTGGAAGGCCAACTGCTGTTGCGGCTCCGCATACCTCGTGGGCGACAGGCCGACGCTCATCGTCAGCGTGTTGCTGGTGTCGAAACCGGGGTCTACGTTCTGCAACTTCCAGAAGCTGCGAATCATGAGCCCGGCCCCGACCAGCAGGATCAGCGAGAGGGCCACTTCGCAGACGACGAGGGCCTTGCGCGTGCGCTGCTTGACGGAACCGCCGCCGCCCCGCCCCGAGCCCTCTTTCAGGGTCTCGCTGATCTCGTTCTTCGAGAACTGTAAGGCGGGGGCGACGCCCGCCAGCACGCCCGCGGCGAGCGAGACCAGAAGGGTGAAGGCGAGCGCCCAGGAGTCCACGCCGACTTCGCCCGAGCTGGGCAGGCTGCCGGCGCTCAGGCGCACGAGCAGCGGCCCGCCCCAGCCGGCGAGCAGGAGGCCGAGCAGCCCCCCCGAGACGGCAAGCAGGACGCTCTCACACAACAACTGCCGCACGATGCGACCGCGCGTGGCGCCGAGCGCGATGCGGAGCGCAATCTCTTTACGGCGGTTGGCCCCGCGCGCGAGCATCAGGTTGGCGACGTTCGCACAGGCGATCAGGAGCACGAAACCCACGGCGCTAAAGAGCACCAGCAGCGCCGGGCGCACGTCGCCGACCATCTCCTCTTTGAGCGGGATGACGACGGCGCCCCAGCCTTTGTTGGCCTCCGGGTACTGCTGCTCAAGCCTGCTTGAGATCGTGCTCATCTCGGCCTGCGCCTGCGCCAGAGAGGCGTCCGGCTTCAAACGGGCGATGACCAGGTAATCGTGAATCGCCCTCGTCTGTCTCTCCTCGGCGTTCCACGCCAGCGGCACCCACAGCTCGGCCTCCGTGGGGAACTCGAACCCGGCCGGCATGACGCCGACGACGCTGAAGCTGCGGCTGTTGAGGGTCACCGTCTGGCCGATGATGTTCGGGTTCGCCCCGAAGGCGCGCCGCCAGAGCCCCTGGCTGAGGATGACCACCTGGTCGCGCCCCGGCTGCTCTTCTTCCTTGGAGAAGGCGCGCCCCTTGTCTACTTGAACGCGCAGCACCGAGAAGAAGTCGGACGAGACGGCCGCGCCCGTGACGGGCACGGGCTCCGCGCCGGCGCTCAGGCTGAGGCCGGTGTAATTGTAGACGGCCATCTGCTCGAAGGCGTGGCTCTGCTCTTTCCAGTCGAGATAGTTCCCCGGCGAGACGCTGAACCTGTCCGCGCCCGGGAAGCTCTCGCGCGGCGGGGTGTGCCAGACGGCCACGATGCGCTCGGGCTCGGGGTATGGGAGAGACCGGAGCAGGATGCCGTTGACGACGCTGAAGATGGCGGTGTTGGCGCCGATGCCGAGCGCGAGCGAGAGCACGGCCACGACGGTAAAAGCCGGGCTCTTGACCAGCGTCCGCACGCCGTAGCGCATGTCCTGCCACACCGTCCCTAAGAAATGTCCCACCCTGACCTCCCTTACACGTTCTTTGACCTGATCCACTCCGCCCAGCTCCAACAGGGCTGCCCGCCGCGCCTCTGCGGGCTTGAGCCCCGCGGCGACCTTGGCCTCGGCCAGCAACCCCAGATACGCCTCCAACTCCTCGTCGAGGTCGCGGTCAACCTGCTCCCGCCGGAGCAGGTTGCGCCGGAGGCTGTCCAGGCGTGGGATGAGCGGCATCGTTACTACTCTCTAAGTTGCTTTGAGGGCGCTCGTGATGGCGACGGAGATCCGCCGCCAGTCCTCGGTCTCGGCGTCGAGCTGGCGCCGCCCGGCCCTGGTGAGCCGGTAGTACTTGGCCCGGCGGTTGTTCTCCGACTCGCCCCAGGACGACCCCAGCCAGCCCGCCTCCTCCATCCGGTGCAGGGCCGGGAAGAGAGAGCCGGGTTTGACGACGAAGGCGCCCTTCGTGATCTGTTCGATGCGGCCTGAGACGCCCAGCCCGTGCAGCGGGCCGAGCGCCAGCGCCTTCAGCACCAGCAGGTGGAGCGTCCCCTGTAAGAGGTCAAGGTTCTTCGCGGTCACGATTGCCTCCTATAGACAGTCTGTACGAAATGAATAGACCTGCTCGTATAGAATGTCAATAGGAGCGGCCACTTGGAATACGGCGAGAAGGTTGGAAGGTTCCGTCAAATTCTCGGGTGAGTCGGCCCGCCCTCCCGGCCGCTCACACGCGAGGCCCTCACGTCCGCAGGGTGAAGGGGTTGAAGTCCGTGCCCCGGTCGTAGAAGTCCTCGCGCTCGGCGCGCTTCAGGAACCCGACGATGAGATAGGTCACCGGCGTCATCAACGCCTCGACGCCGACCTTGACGAAGAAGTTCGAGGTCATCACCGCCGCCACCAGCTGCGGCGGCCAGTCGCCCCAGAAGGCGAGCGGGTAGAAGATGAGCGAGTCCAGGCCCTCCCCCACGATGGTCGAGCCTATCGTCCGCATCCAGAGGAACCGCCCCTCGGTCTTGATCTTCATCTTGGCCAGCACGAACGAGTTGACGAAGTCGCCGGCCCAGAACGCCGCCAGCGAGGCGGCCACGATGCGCGGCGTCGAGCCGTAGACGGTCTCGTAGGCCGCCTGGTGCGGCCAGTCCGGCGCCGGCGGCAGCGCGATCACCCCCTGGCTCATCACCGACGCGAAGATGAGCGCCGCGAAGCCGGCCCAGATCGCGCGGCGCGCGCGCGCGTAGCCGTAGACCTCGGTCAGGATGTCGTCGAAGATGTAGCTTACGGGGAAGAAGAAGACGCCGGCCCCGACCGAGTAGCCCCCGATCCGGCAGACCTTCCCGACGCCGATCAGGTTGGAGCAGAGCAGCACGGTCAAGAACGCGGCCATGACGAAGTCGTAGTACTTGTAGACGCGCCTCTGCGAGGCGACGGCGGCTCCTGCTCCCAAAGGTCACTCCCTCCCGTCGATCAAGAATCTCAGCCGAGAAATATCTCGACCAACCCTTCCAACCCCTTGGCGTCCTCCGCGTCGAAGCGGCCGAGCGCGGGACTGTCGAGGTCGAGCACGCCGAGCAGCTCTTCGCCCCTGAGCAGCGGGATGACGACCTCGGAGTTCGAGGCCAAGTCGCAGGCGATGTGGCCGGGGAACTCGTGCACGTTCTCGACCACGACCGTCCTCCGCGCCGCGGCCGCCGTCCCGCAGACGCCGCTCCCCAGAGCGATGCGCACGCAGGCGGGCTTCCCCTGGAACGGCCCGAGTACGAGTTCCCCACCTTTGAGCAGGTAGAGGCCCGCCCAGTTCAACTCGGGTAAAGAGTAAAAAAGTAGAGACGAGAAGTTCGCCGCGTTGGCGATGAAGTCCTCTTCGCCCTCGACGAGCGCGCGGAGTTGGGCCGCCAGCTCCGCGTAAGTCTCGCCCTTAGTCTGTCCGCTCAATGCCGTCAACGTGTGCATCACCAGCGCCTCCCCTTCTCACTCATTGCCCTTCCTCCTCAGCATCTCCTCCCGCCGGGCCTTGAACTCCGTGCCCGGCTTCCACTCGGGATACCTCTCGCCCTCGGCCACACGCAGCCCGACCTGAAAGAGCAGCCTCACGTCATCGACCGCCCCGGCCATGTCCCAGTCCGGCTTCACCTCGTCCGAAGGCTTGTGGTAGTCCCGCTCCGTGTATTCGCGGCGCTTGCGCGGCCCGTAGTCTTCGGGCTTGCCGATGTAGTCGGCCCCCGAATGGAGGAAGGTCAGGGCGGGCACGCCGCGCTTCATGAATTCCAGGTGGTCGGAGCGGTAGAAGAAGCCTTTCTCCGGTTCGGGGTCGGGCTTGACCGATTTGCCCTGCGTGGCGGCGACCTCGGCGAGCAGGTCTTCGAGCGTCGTGTTGCCGTAGCCGATGCTCACGACCGAACGCGTGCGCCCCCAGAGGTTCATCATGTCCATGTTGATGTCGGCCAGCGTGCGCTCCAGAGGGTAGAGCGGGTTCTGCGCGTAGAACTTCGCGCCGAGCAGACCCGACTCCTCGGCCGTCACGGCGAGGAAGACGATGGAACGCTTCGGGGCCTTCGGCAGCCGCTTGAAGGCGCGCGCGATCTCAAGCATCTCGGCCACGCCCGAGCCGTTGTCCAGAGCGCCGTTTCTGATCTGGTCGCCCTGCAAACTCTCTGCGCGGCCGAAGGCGTCCCAGTGCGCACTGTAGACGACGTACTCTTTCTTCAGCCTCGGGTCGGAGCCTTCGAGCACGGCGACGACGTTGCGCGAGCTGACGCGGCGCGACTTCACGGAGAGTTGGAAGCTGGCCTTAGCAGTAAGCGCCAACGGCCTGAAGTCGCGCCGGGCCGCCGCCGCTTTGAGCCGTTCAAAGTCCTGCCCCGAGGCGGCGAACAGTTCCTTCGCGCGGTCTAAGGTCATCCATGCCTCGACCGCCGCGCGCCCCATGTTCCGGTCGGGCGCCTCGATGTCGAAGTTCTCCCCGCCCCAGCCCGAGACGACCGTCGTGTAAGGGTAGCCGGCCGGCCCGGTCTCGTGGACGATGACGCAGGCGGCGGCCCCCTTCTCCGCGGCGATCTCATACTTGTATGTCCAGCGGCCGTAGTAGGTCATGGCCCGGCCCTTGAACGTCTTCTCGTCGAGCTTTGAAGAGTCGGCGGGGTCGGCGACGGGCGGGTCGTTGATGAGCATGACGACGGTCTTGCCCTTCACGTCCAGCCCCTTGTAGTCGTCCCAGCCGTACTCGGGTGCGACCACCCCGTAGCCGACGAAGACCACGTCCGAATCCTCGACCGAGACTTCCGGCACGACCCGCCGCGTGACGGCGACGAAGTCGTCCGGCGACTTGAGGTCGATCCTCTTCCCTCCCGCCGTGAAGTGTGCCGAGGGGCTCGCCGTCTGGCCGACGAGCGGGACGGACTGGACGTATGTGCCGTCCGTGTTGCCGGGCTGCAAACCCAACTTCTGAAACTGCTCGGTGAGATACCTGACGGTCAACTCCTCGCCGCGGCTCCCCGGCGCGCGCCCCTCGAACTCGTCCGAGGCCAGCACGCGGATGTGGCGCAGAATCTCTTCGCCGCTCACGCCCGCGAGCGCGGCCTGTCTCCCGGCGTCGCCCGCCGCGGGCCGGCGCGACTTCTGCCCCTTCACGGCCGCGGCGGCGAGGCAGGCGGTGGCCGCCGCCAGCAGACACACGCCCAGCAAAACTCTTCCCATCACTCTCCCCCGCTCTGAAGACTTCGTGCCTCTGTTGCCTCTCGGCAAGAGCATACTCTAAACCGCCCGCGGGCCGGAGACGCCGGCGCACATTTTCCTGTATAGTGCCCCCGGCCCGCCACGCGGGAGCATCACCGACCAAACCCCGGAGTCAAACGACGTGCACAGACTATTCATCCTGCTCTGCCTAATGCTCTGCCTCTGCGCTTCGATTCACGCACAGGCCAACCAGCCTCTTATCCTGCGGAGCCCGGCGGTCAGCCGCGACTCGATAGCCTTCGTCTACGCCGGCGACCTGTGGGTCGTCGGCCGCGAGGGCGGCGACGCGCGCCGCCTGACGACGGGCGTCGGCTCGGAGGCCACGCCCTACTTCTCGCCCGACGGCAGGCTCGTCGCCTTCACCGGCGAGTACGACGGCAACGCCGATGTCTACGTCGTCGAGGCGGCGGGCGGCGTGCCGCGCCGGCTCACATACCACCCGGGCCCGGACATCGCGCAGGGCTGGACGCCCGACGGCAAGGCCGTCCTCTTCCGCACTTCGCGCGACAGCCTGAACTTCGCCCCGCGGCTGTTTACGATGCCGCTCGACGGCTCGAACCCAACCGAGGTGCCGCTGCCGCAGGCGTCCGAGGGCAGCTACTCTGCGGACGGCCGCCGCCTCGCCTACGTTCCTCTGCTGCGCGCCTTCACGCAGTGGAAGCACTACCGCGGCGGGCGCACGACCCCCATCTGGCTCGCAGACCTTTCGGACTCCTCAATCGAAAAACTCCCGCGCGAGAACTCGAACGACTTTAACCCGATGTGGGTCGGCGAACGCGTCTACTTCCTCTCCGACCGCGGCGGCCCGGTCACGCTCTACTCGTACGACACGCGCTCGCGCCGCGTCGAGCAGGCGTTGAAGAACACGGGGATGGACATCAAGTCGGCCGCCGCGGGCGACGGCGTGATCGTCTACGAGCAGTTCGGCGGGCTCTACACGCTCGACCCCGGCTCGGGGAAGAGCAAGCAGGTGCCCGTGCGCGTCGAGGGCGATCTGCCCGGCGTGCGGCCGCGCTTCGCGCGCGTCGGAGCCGTGTTGCACGACGCCTCGCTCTCGCCCACCGGCGCGCGCGCACTCTTCGAGGCGCGCGGCGAGGTCATCACCGTCCCGGCCGAGAAGGGGGACGCGCGCGACCTCACGAACACGCCGGGCGTGGCCGAGCGCGACCCCGCCTGGTCGCCCGACGGCCGCTGGATCGCATACTTCTCCGACGAGTCGGGCGAGTACGCCCTGCACCTGCGCGCGCAGTCGGGCATGGGCGAGGTGAAGAAGGTCTCGCTGGGCAACCCGCCCTCCTACTTCTACTCGCCGGTCTGGTCGCCCGACTCGAAGAAGATCGCCTACACCGACAAGCGTCTCAACCTCTGGTACGTGGACGTGTCGAAGCCGGGGGCCACGCCCGTGCGCATCGACGCCAACAGCTACGACAACCCTTTCCGCGTGATCGACCCTTCGTGGTCTCCCGACTCGCGCTTCCTCGCCTACACGAAGCAGATGCGGAACCGCCTCGGCACCGTCTTCATCTACTCGCTCGAAGAGAACAAGACGCGACAGGTCACGGACAACATGAGCGACGCGCGCTTCGCGCGCTTCGACCGCGACGGCAAGCAACTCTACTTCACGGCGAGCACCAACGCCGGCCCCTCCTCGGGCTGGCTCGACATGTCGAGCTTCGACCATCCGGTGACGCGCTCGGTCTACGTCGTCGTCCTGCGCAAAGACCTGCCCTCGCCGCTCGCGCCCGAATCGGACGAGGAGAAGATCACCGACGAGCAGAAGACGAACAACCCGGAGGACAAGGGCGAGCCGAAGCCCGCCCCGCCCCAGCCCACGCCCGCGCCGCTCGCCGAAGCGAATACTGATTACGTCGCCGCGGCCGACGACGCGACCGAGCCTGAGACCGCCCAGGAGCCGCCGCCGGCCGGCGCGGGCACGCCGCAGGGCCGCACCGGCGCCGCCGCGAAGAGGCCCGAGCCCGTCCGCATCGACTTCGAAGGCATCGACCAGCGCGTGCTCGCGCTGCCCATCCCCGCGCGCGACTTCTCGGGCCTCTACGCGGGCAAGGCCGGCACCATCTTCCTCCTCGAAGACGTGACCGGGCCGGAGGTGACGGGGCGCGTCCTCCACCGCTTCGACATGTCGAAGCGCAAGGCCGAGAAGGTCTTGGAGGGCGTCAACTCCTTCGACCTCTCCGCCAACGGCGAGAAGATGCTTGTGCAGCTCGGCGGGGGCACGCCCGGCGGCGGGCGCTGGCTCATCGTCTCGGCCACGCAGCCCTTGAAGCCCGGCGAGGGGGCGATCAATACCGCGACGCTCGAAGTCCGCGTAGACCCGCGCGCCGAGTGGCGGCAGATGTACCGGGAGGCCTGGCGCATCCAGCGCGACTTCTTCTACGACCCGAACTACCACGGGCTCGACATCAACGCGGCCGAGAAGCGCTACGAGCCGTACCTCGAACGGCTCGGCAGCCGCGCCGACCTCAACTACCTTTTGCAGGAGGCGCTCGGCAACATGGTGGTCGGCCACCACAACACCGGCGGCGGCGACACGCCCCAGCCGGCGCAGGTGCAGGGCGGACTCCTCGGCGCCGATTACCGTGTAGAGAACGGCCGCTACCGCTTCGCGCGCATCTTCAACGGCGAGAACTGGAACCCTTCGACGCGCGCGCCGCTCACACAGCCCGGCGTCAACGTCCGCGAGGGCGAGTACCTCCTAGCCGTGGGCGGCCGCGAGCTGCGCTCGACCGACAACGTCTACAGCCTCTTCGAGGGGACGGGCGGCAAGCAGACCGTCATCAAGGTCGGCCCGAACCCCGACGGCTCGGGCGCGCGCGAGGTGACGGTCGTGCCGGTCGCGAGCGAGACGGGCCTGCGTAACCTGGCGTGGATCGAGGGGAACCGGCGGAAGGTCGCGGAGCTGAGCGGCGGGCGCGTCGCCTACGTCTACCTGCCGAACACTTCGGGCGCCGGCTACGCCAACTTCAACCGCTACTTCTTCGCGCAGATCGACAAGGACGCGGCCGTCATCGACGAGCGTTTCAACGGCGGGGGCACCGCGGCCGACTACTTCATCGACTACATGCGCCGCCCCTTGATGAACTACTGGGCGACGCGCGAGGGGACGGACTTCACCACGCCGACGGGCGCCATCTACGGCCCGAAGGCGATGATCATCGACGAGTACGCGGGCTCCGGCGGCGACGCCCTGCCCTGGTACTTCCGCCGTGAGAAGGTCGGCCCGCTCGTCGGCAAGCGCACGTGGGGCGGACTGGTCGGCATCTACGACTACCCGACGCTCATTGACGGCGGCAGCGTCACGGCCCCGCGCGTCGCCTTCTACAGCCCCGAAGGACAGTGGGAGGTCGAGAACGCGGGCGTCGCCCCCGACGTGGAGGTCGAGCTCGACCCGAAGGCTTGGCGGCAGGGCCACGACCTACAGCTTGAGAAGGCCGTCGAGGTCGTGATGCAGGCGCTCGCCAAGAACCCACGCCCCGCCCCGCACAAGCCCGCCTACCCCGACTACTACAAAGGCTCGGGGAGATAACGCGCCACGTCTGAATACACGGAGACACAAAGACACGGCTTGAAGCACATAACTTCAAGCCATGTCTCCGTGTTGAATCTCCCGGTTACGCCCGACTGCGATTTCAGAGGCTCCGCAGCCAATGATGCTCTGAAGCGCAAACCTTTATTGCGTCTTTAAGCCACTTCCTTGGCTCCGCGCCGAGACACCTCACGACGGATTGAAAATCCTGCTCGTCTTTCGCTCGCGGGTTCTTCGACTTATAAAGCAGAACGATCTCCGGGCAGAGGAACTTTACCCCCGCACTCGACTCAAGCTGAACTTTAGCCAACGCCCGTCGCACAAGCTGGTCTCTGCGGTACAGCCACTCGTTCTCGTTCGATTCGTTCAGCAGAACCTCGATCCGAGGTGGATGCCCCGTTTCGTTAAAGCAATGAATTTCGTGCGTCGGCAACCCCAACCATTCGTCCCGCTCCCAGACGACTTGCTCGCCCTTAACAATCTTCTGCAAAAGCCAACCGGCAAAATAATCATGCAGGGCAAGTTGATCTTTACGAAAGACGGCAACCTCAATGTCCTGATGTGCACGAGTCTCTTTTTCAAGAAACAGATCAATCGCCCATCCGCCCGCGACAGACCAACCCGGCTCGAACTCGCGCATCACCGCCGCGACCTGTACAGGTAATGTAAACATCCCTCATCAAAAGGAAGCCGCCCAACGCCCGGCATCGCCCGCCGCCCACAAGACAGAAGTCGGTGTGAGGCGTCGTGTCGCGGGTCGGGTGCCTGCCGTTAGACAGCCGCCGATGAATAGGCAAGTCTCCGCCCCAGATTATTCTCAAATTTTTTAACCAGCCGGGAATAGTGCGCGCCGTAGATAGTTATCTTTCCCGTCACATAGAACGCATCGCCGGAGATGACGGTCACGAAGCGAAAGACCGCGGAATCTTTGTACCATTCGCAGGAAGAGCATTCACAGTGGGCGTAGGCCAGATTCTGCCAGACTTCACTCAGCGCGCCGCCGAGTTGGTGGAAGGATGAGATGCGGCTTGCGAGTTCGCCCCGCAGCTGAAACATGCAAAGCGAATTCTCGGTTCGTGAGATGGTCGGGTTAAGAAAAGCCTCATTCGAGCCGAAATAACGTCGCGCCTCGATCTCGAAGTTCGTGAGGCTGTCTCCCGCACCCGGAGAGGTTGATTCCACCACCTGCTGAATAATCCGTTCGATCATTTTGCCTCTTCAAGTAAGGCTATCTAACGCCCGTCATCACTCTCCGCCCAAACGATTGCAGGAACTTGAAGGCTGTCGTGTCAACGCCTAATGTCAGTTAGGCGTCTTACAGGTCGCCGTTGAAGACGCCTGTGCGGGCGTCTTTAATTGTGTCCCGGCGGAGTGTCGGCCGGGGCGCCGGATTGAGAGAGGGGCGGCAGTTCGGGCCGCCCCCTCTGCGGGCGTTGGGGTGGCGCGTTTCAGTCAGTCTTGGGCGGGGGTTGGTTCCCGCTGTTCTTCTTGCGGCCGCGGCGCGTGGGCTTTTCGACGTGGGAGACGCTCTCCCAGAGGGCGAGTTTGGCGGGGTCTTCGGCGTAGACGTTGCGCACGACGACGTGCAGCTCGCGCACGAGTTCGAGCGCGCGGTCGATTCGAAAAGCTCCGCCCCGTAAGAACCCTCCGCGGCGGCCAGCGCGAGCTCCGCACGGTCCTCCACCACACGTATAAACATCTCCGACTGTTTGGTTCCGAGTGTGTCCATGAGGCACTCCTTTCCGAAGGTAGGTGCGAGGGGTTGAGATTTGGGGGCCGGAAGGCTTTGCGCCCTCCCGTCCCGTTGAGGTGACGCGCCGCCATTATATTCAGCTCAACTTGCGATGCAAGATTTTTTTCAGGAAATGCGGGATTGCTCGCCGCGGAAGCTCGAAGTGCACGCCGGGAAGGTCGAAATGAAGGCCGGGAAGGTCGAAATAAACGAAGGCTGTGGACAAATGCGCCGCGGAGCGGCGTCTGAATTTAGCCCGGCCTTTCAAGGCCGGGACGGCGATTGTTAAATAGACGCCGCGTCGCGTCAGCGACGCCTGAAGATTCAAGCGTCGCTGACGCGACGCGGCATCGTGTGCTCGACCACCACCCGGCCTTGAAAGGCCGGGCTAAACTCACGCGCCGCTCCGCGGCGCATTTGTCCACAGC
Organism: Pyrinomonadaceae bacterium; assembly: GCA_045807865.1. GTDB lineage: Bacteria > Acidobacteriota > Blastocatellia > Pyrinomonadales > Pyrinomonadaceae > QHXN01. Next base: position 54,746 of record JBJMGP010000076.1, on the reverse strand, counting down.
CTTCAAATATGTGCTGGGAAAGTCGAAATTGTAGACGCAATAAGGCTTCTCAAGCCGGGATGCCCGCGCTCCCGGCTTGAGAAGCCTTATCTCCAACTGCAAATCCGTCTTACTTCGCGGTGACCAGCAGCGTCGTCGGTTTCGTCCTGTCCCCTGCGGCGGGGTTGTAGTATTCGTAGACGCGCGCGGGGAGTGTCTGCGCGCGGACGGGGAATTTCGCGCGCAGCCTGTAGTTGAACTCCGCCGCCTGCCTCGGGTTCAGACCGTCGAGGTAGAGGATGACCTGCTTGGCCGTGATCGTATACTTCTCAAGCTTCCCGCCGTCACGGCCGCGCGTCATCTCCAACAGCTCTGCGAAGTCCTCGCCCGTCGGCTCGAAGCCCGGCGGAATCCCTAAGTCAACCATCACCATCTTCGCCTTCGCCGCCGTGTTGTTCTGTATCTTCACGCGCGCCGTCACCGTCTCGTCCTGCGCCAGCCGCGTGCGGTCGTAGGCGAGGTCGATGGAGAGCGGCTCGCCCTTCCCCTTGTTGTCCGCGGTGCGCGCCCAGGGCACGTAGTAACGCCCGACGATCTGGTACTGCATGCTCCCGCGCCCCGAGAAGGAGAGATTGATCTTGTGCGCGCCCGTGTGCGTGAAAGCCTTGAGGTCTAACATGTGCAGCAGGTCGTTGTTCTCCTTCGTAATCTGCAAAGAGCCCGCGGGCTTTCCGTCGGCCGAGACGCTGACGGTGCCTTCGGTGTCGGCGCTCGCCCCTTTCGTGAACGAGAGGAGGAACGCCTTCAGAGAGAGGATGGTCGCCTGCGTCGTCTGCCAGTTGCCGAAGGCGTCCTTCTTCTCCGTCAGGTAGTCGAGCCCCTTCTTCGCCAGCGCGCTCCGCTGTCCGGACTTCAAGAGCGCCTGCACGGCGAGCGCGGTCGTCTCCAGGTCGGCCGACTCCTCGCGCGCGGAGGTCGGGGTCTCGCCCTCCTGCTTCCAGAAGGCCGTCTTCTGCCCCTCGTTCGCCTTCGACGCGAGGGCACTCACCGCCGCGTCCGTCCAACTCCTGTCCTCGTCGCTGTCGGCGGCGAAGTTGGCGATGACGGCCAAAGTGTACGCGTCCTCTTTGCCCGTCGCGTGCGACGCGACGTACTGCTTCGCGCGCGCGACGGCCTCTCCCTTGTAGCCGGTCGCGGCGAGCGCCCAGCCGATGTAAGCCGTGATGCGCTCCACGTCGTCGTTGTAGCGGTTGGTCGCGCCCTCGTTGATGAAGTTGGCGTCGGGCTTGAAGCTGCCGTCGGGCTGCTGCTGCGAAGCGAGCCAGTTCTGCGTGCGCTCGATGAGTCGCGGGTCAACTTCGTGGACGCGCGCCATGTCGTTGAACTCCATCAGCCCGTAGGCGGTCAGAATCTTGTTCGCCGGCGCCTCGCCGAACCACGAAAAGCCGCCGCCCTTGACCTCGAAGGTGACGAGCCGCTGGTAGCCGAGCGAGATGTAACCTTCGGCCTTCGCCTGAATCTCCGGCGTCAGCTTCTTGCTCGCCTTGAGGTAGTCGAGGACGAGCACGTTCGGGTATGTCGAAGAGGAGGTCTGCTCGAAGCAGCCGCCGGGCATCTGTAAGATCGAGTCTAACCCCTCGACCATCTGCGAGAGCGCGCCCGGGTAGAACTTGACGAAGATCTTCGACGCGCCGGGGACGCTCTCCTCCGGAATAAAGACCTCCTTCGCCGCAGAGCCTTCGAGCCGCTCGTTGACGACGACCAGATGCTCTTCGCCATTCGGCATCACGGTCAGGTTGCGCGCGACCGCGTCGCCCGCCTGCGCGCTGCCGCCCGCGAGCCGGCCCGTCACCTGTAGCTGCTGTTCGCCGAGCTGCGACGCCTTGAGGCGGAAGTAGGCCACCTTCACCTCGCCCGCGCCGACCTCGACCTCCCTGGAGGGCGTGTCGCCGTCCTGAAGCTTGAACCAGGGGTCTTCCCTCAGTTCGAGCGAGACGCGCTGCGCCGTGGGGAGGTAGTTGTAGACGGCGACCGGGACTGAGACCTCGTCGCCCTCCGTGACGGAGACGGGAAGGTCGAGGTCGATGAAGAAATCCTGAAAGACGCGCAGGGGAGCCGTCGAAGAACCGAGCGCGCCCCGCACGGTCGAGGCGAGCGAGGTCACGCGCCACGTCGTAATCGAGTCGGCGAGCGGGACATTGACGGAGGCGCGCCCCTCGCCGTCGGTAATCAACGCGGGATTCGTGTAGAGCGTCTCGGGGAAATAACTGCGCACGCGCGGGCCGCCCTCCCCGCCGCCGGTATCCTTCGCCTTGTTCGCGCCGTCGAGCAAGACGACTCTCTCCTCGTCGACTGGCTCGGCGCCCCGCTCCGCCTTCGCCGCCCCGGCGGCCATCGCGAACCGGACATCGTCGCGCCCGTTGACGGGAAGCTCCGCCACCTTCCTCATCCCAACGTTCCTCCCCCTGCCGCCGCCCCTGCCGTCGGCCGCGAAGACCTCGACCGACTCGGTAATGCCGCCGACGAAGTAGCCGTAGACGGACAGGAGGACGCCCGTCGGGCCGCGCGCCGTAAGCGTCGCCTCGACCCGCGCCAGCGCCCCCGCGGCGAGCGTAAGCGTCTTGTAGGTGGTGGTGTGATGCGTCTCGCTCTCGAACGTGACTCGGTAGCGGCCGGGCGGCAAATCTGTCACCGCGAAACGCCCCTGCGCGTCCGTGTAGACCCACACGGCCTTGCCGTCCGTCTCGCGCAGCGCCAGAACCTTGACGCCGCCCGCCGGTCTCCCGCGTTCGTCTTTGACCACGCCCCCGATCAGAGTGAGGCCGCCCTCGACCTGCCCCTCCAACACCGTGGCGCTCCCTTTAAAGGCGACCTTGCGAGCCTTTTCGAGCGGTCGCTGTCGCTGCGCCCGGATGGGAAGACTGATGTCGTCGGCCGTCCCCGTGCGACCGTCCGGCCCGTTCGAACGAATGTTGAAAGTAGCGTTGTCATTCCCGCCGAACGCCCCTTCGCCGGCGAGTTGATTGCCCCAGGGGTCTGTGAGCGCGCCGGGACGCGCTTCGGTCGCGGCGAACGCTTGCAGGTCTTGGCCGAAACCCTCCTTCGACGGCTGATGCTCTTCGTAATATTTCGTCAGAGGGGCGACGAGTTCCACCGCCGTCTGGCCGACGCGCTGTGTGTAGAGTTGCTGATACTCGTTCCGCTTCGCCTCGTAGGGTTCGCGGCCGAACGCCGCGCGCACGTCGCCGCCCGAGACCGAACCGGCGGCGGCGAGCAACACCTCCGCCGCGCGCTCGCGCCTTTCCGCCCGGGCCACGCCCTCGCCCCGAAAATCGTCGAGCACCACCTGCTCGAACGAGAACTGATGCACCTCGTAACGTGGCGTCAGCAGTTCCTTCTGAAGCTGCATGAAGACCTTCTCGAAACCCGGCTGCTTGTCCGAAAGGGCGAAGACCGCCTCGTCCACAATCTCGACGCCGAGGGCGGCGGAGACGGGACTGCCCGCGGCGTCCGTCGCGCGAAAGTCTATGCGCGCCTCTTCGCCCGGCCGGTAGCTCTCGCGCGCGGCCGACACCTCGACTTTAAGGTCGTCCGCCGGGTCGATGTAGATGAGCTTGCGGTCTGAGATGGGGTCGGCGTCCGAAGTGAACTGGTAGGCGCGCACCTCGACGGCCCCGAACATCTCTGGCGTCAGGTCTACGTCGAGCCGGCCGCGCCCATTCTCAATCTCGACGGCGCGCGTCAGCACCGTCTGCCCGTCTTTGACCACGTCGAGGTAGACGGCCCCGCGCTCGCGCGTCGAGAAGGTCTCAAGTCGGAGCTTGTCGCCGACCTTGTAGACGGCCTTCCCCGTTCGGAGCAGAAGACTCTCGGCCTGTGCGCGCGCTTCAAACTTGACGGTCGCCTCGGCCGCGCGCCCCTGCGCATCGACGGCCTTGAGGTTGGCGGAGAGGGTGCCTGTGGTGGCGAGGGTGTTGATAACGGCGACGCCGCTCTCGTCCGTCTTGACGGGGGAGGAGAGGAGGCTGCCGCTGACGGTCGTCTCGGCGGGCGTCCCGTCCGGGTAGGAGGTCAGGACGTAGATGCGGTTCTCAAGGCCGGGGAGCAACTGCCCGCTCTCGGGGACGGCCATAATCATGATCGGCGTGTTGGAGACGAGGATGTCGCGCAGCTTCGTCTCGGTCTGTTCGGCGGAGTCTTTGACCTCGACGCCGATGGAGACCGGCGCGCTCCCCTGCTCGGTGGAGCGACCCGCGAGGAAGTCCGGCAGCTTTGAAGAGAAGTTGAAGCGCCCCTCGGCGTCGGTTCGGCCCGTGAGACGCCCGACCTCCGCGGCCTCCACGTCGAAAGACTTGAGCAGCACGGTCACCGCGGCGTTCGCGAGCGGCTTGCCGAACAGGTAGTGCGCCGTCACCTTGCCTTCGACGGTCTCGCCCGGCGTGTAGTAGCTCTGCTGCTGTCGGCCCGCGTCCCTGCTGAGTTCAATCGCGACTTTGAACTTCGGCAGGACGTAGCGGTCAACCGTGACGGTCTTCTCCTGCGTGTAGACGGCGCTATCTTCGCCGAGCAGGGCGCGCACGTGGTATGGGCCGAAGTTGACCTCGTCGGCCAGCTCGAAATCCGCCGACGAGATGCCGAAGCGGTCGGTGCGCCCGCGCCGTTTGAAGACCTTGTTGCCCTTCGCGTCTTCGACCTCAAGGGTGAGCGGCTGGTCGGCCGCGGCGGCGCGCGTCGGGCCGTCGAGGGCGAGCGCGCGGACGTGCATGGTCTGTCCTGGCTGGTAGAGCGGCTTGTCCGTCGTCAAAAGAATCTTGTTGCGGCGCTCGATCTGAATCGGCTGGTTGGCCATGATGGAGCCGAGCGGCGTCTCCGCCGAGACGCGCAGGTTCCGCGAGCCGAAGCTCGCGGCGGGGAGGTTGAAGTCCACTTGCGCCGTGCCGAGGGCCTGAGTTCTCCCTTCGAAGAGCACCGTCGCGGCCTCGCCGTTCAAGAGGTCAACCTTGATCCGACTGTCGCGGAGCGGCGCCCCGGTCTTCGAGTCGGACGCGATCACACGCACGGAGGCGCGCGACCCCGCGGCGTACGCGCTCTGCGCGAAGACGCGCACGACCGGCAGGTGCAGAATCTCGGAGAGCGAGACGACCTTCGCGCCCGGCCCCGTCCCTATCTTCACGCGATGCCACACGAGGTCTTCGAGCGTAATGCTCTTCTCCACGTTGAAGGAGACTTCCCACGGCCCCGCCTCGCGCGAGGGCGCGACGGCCTTCGTCACTTCCGCGACGGGCTTGTCGTCGGGGGCGAGAATCTCGACGCGGAGGGTGTGCGTGCGCGCGACCGCCTCGTCGTAAGGGACGCTCACGCGCAGCGTACTCTCAAGGTACGTGGCGCCGAGGCCGTCGCCGGAGGCGAGAACTCTCTCGCGCGGCGCGGCGGTGTAGACCAGCGCGGCGAGGGCGGCGGCGAGGAAGGGCAGCACGGCACGCAAGGGCCGGCGGGAGCGGCGTGTGGGTCTCATCGGGGTTTACCTCCTGGCGAATCGAGTGCAGACAAGTCCGTCCCCCACCCGCCTACGTCGTGCGCGGGTGAAGCGCCTTTCGTGATGCTCACGTGGTTTAAGACGCTCCGGGCTCTGACTGTCGGTTGAACGGTAAGTACGGGGAGAACTTGCGCGGGAGTCCGCGGCGGATGTTTACGTCAAAAGGCGCCGCCAACGGCCATGCCCCTCACGATCCCGAATCAGACTTGCGGTGCTGGGATGACAGTAAAACGTAGATGAGTTGTGTGGGCCTCGGGAGATTTTGTCCGGCGGCATGACTTGGGCGGCATCAACCGAGCGGGGGCACGACCCATTCCCCGTCTGCGCCGACCGTCCACAGGAAGAGCATGTGCCGTTTGCCGTCTGCATCGATGACCTCTTCCTGCCTTTGCGGCTCACGCCCGTTGATCGCATACGAGTGCGAGACGACCCGCGTCCCGGCCCCGGCCGAGGCCAGTATCCTAGGCGATAGTGTCTGCATCGAACACCCTGTGAGGTAGAGCATGACGACCGTCGCGTCGGCCAGCTCCCATTCGCAGGCGTCCCCGACGTAGAAGGTCGCCAGCCCCGAGACGCCCGCGGCGGCCGCGTTCGCCCGCGCCCGTTCGATCCAGTAGGGCTCGACATCGACGCCGACTGCGCGCGCGCCGCGTTCCTTCGCCGCCGCGACGCAGATGCGCCCGTCGCCACACCCGAGGTCGTACACGACATCCACGCTGCACACCCCGGCCAGGCCGAGCATCCGCGCGACAACCTCGGGCGGGGTCGCGACGTATGGCGCAAGTATCAATGGCATTCGTCGATGCGACATTTCGCTCTCCCCGGGCCTGTTGAGCGCTTCACCGTCACTCCCACGAAGCAGCAACTCGGAGATGTCTACGGGTTTGGAGACGGTGGACACCCTCCGAGGAGGGCTCGCGTACGGCCCGGGCGCCGGGGCACTACGAGGGAGCATTTATATAGCGTCCGCGGCGGCTTTGGCAAAGGAGTTAAGGAGCATTTATGCCAGTCACAGGTGAGATCGACTTCGTCTTTTTCGACATCGGCGGGACGCCGGGCGAGCGGGACGCGGCGGGACGGTTCACGCCGTTCCCGAGCAGCGCGGGCCTGCTCAGGGCGGTGCGCGAACGCTTGCGCGGCCGCCTCCGTTGCGCTCATCTCTCCTCCTCACCACCGCGTCTTCAAAGCTCAAAACAGTAAGCACAAACTCTCTCCTGCTTGAAGAGTGACGCGAAACCACTGTCAGTTTTGACAGTTTCGTCGGCATTTGCGTCCACATATCATTTCAACTCTCAAAGGCTACACACGACCCGGTGCCCGCCGCAGGGGTGACGGGATGAGGCAAAGGGCAATGACGAGCAGGATGAGCCGGAATGCGTGCAGCTATCAAGCCGCCGCGCTGTTGACGCTCATCGCGTTCATTTCGCCGGCCTTCGTTCTCCCGCGGCGCAGCGCGACGGCGGCCGCGGCGCGCGGCGTACCCGAGCCACAGCGTCGCGCCGTCACCGTGCGACGCGGCTCGCGGGGCGACAGAAGTAAGAGGACGCCGCCCCGACCTCCTTCAAATTTTTCGCACAGCGTCTCAGAGCACCAACGGCAGGCGTGCGACTCGTGCCACAAGTTCCCCTCGCCGAACTGGAAGGAGGCTCGCAAGGGCGACGAAGCCTTCCCAGACATCACGCAGCAGCCGGAGCACGCCTCCTGCCTCGAATGCCATCGCCGGCAGTTCTTCGCCAGAGAGCGCCCCTCTCCGCGCATCTGTTCGGTCTGCCACACCGTTGCCACGCCGCGCGAACAGACCCGCCACCCGTTCCCGAACCCGCCCGCGGCCTTCGACGCTTCGGAGCAGGGACGCACGCACGTCTCCGACTTTCGCATCAACTTCCCACACGACAAGCACCTCGAACTTTTTTCGCAGAGCCGCCCGCACGTCGGCGACGGGGCGAGGGCAGGTTTCGTGCGCGCTTCGTTCGGGCGAGAAGAGGTGTCTGCCGTTCAGGAGAGCGACCCGAAGAGTTGCGCGACCTGCCACCAGACATATCGGCCGCAAGGAGACTCGGACGACGAGTTCATGACCGCGCCGCCGAAGGACTTGCCCGAAGGAGTCTTCTGGCTGAAGAAGGGCATGTTCAAGACCGTGCCGCGCGACCACACGACGTGCTTCACCTGCCACTCGGTTGACGGCGGCATCGAGCCCATGCCGTCCAACTGCGCCGCCTGCCACCAGCTCGCGCCGCCGGGAACGGACACGAGCCTGACGCGTGCGCACGGCGACTTCGACCCGCAGGTGGCGGCGATGATGGCCCTCACGGACAAGACCGCCTTGTTGATGTGGAGCCGTCGCAACGCGGCGAGGTTCCGTCACGAGTGGCCGCCGCACGACCTCGCGTGTACGACCTGCCACGACGCCGCGGCGATGAACACGCTGGACGAGGCGACGAAGAAGGTTCCCGTCCTGAGCTGCGGCGGCGGCGGGACGGGCTGTCACGTCGAGCCGACCGGCGACGGGATTTTGAACATAGTCGTCGCGCGGAAGAAGGCCGAGCCGACTTTCGTGTGTACCAAGTGCCACGTCAACAACGGGCGGCTGCCCGTCCCGGAGACGCACCTCCGGGCCGTCTTGCAGCCCCAGACGAAATAGACGCATGTCGCAAGCACGCGCGCAAGATGAGTTAGCCGACGGGCCGCGCCCCGCGCGCGGGCGTCGCTTCGTCTCGCTTGCAATCATCTCCGCGGCCGTTCTCAGCTTCACACTGATGCTCGCGCTCGGCTCGCGCGCGTCGGCCCCACTCTCCACGCCGGGCGCCGCGACCAGCACGGCTCAAGGCGGCGGCGATTATTCGAGATTCCAACACGCGAACCCGCAGCACGCGCGTTTGCCGTGCCTTCTGTGCCACCGCCGTGAAGACAACTCGCCGCGCCCCGTCCGCTCCGCAGGGCACACGCCCTGCTCGGGTTGCCACACGCAACAGTTCGCGGATGCGTCGAGTCCTATCTGCACGATCTGCCACGAGAACCCTTCGTCGGGCGCGGTCAAGCCCTTCCCCGCCCTTTCGAGTTTCAACGTCACGTTCGACCACGCGCGTCACATACGCGGCGCGGCGCGACCGGCGGCCAACTGCGCCGCCTGCCACCGGCCCGCACGGCGCGGCGTCGCACTCTCGATCCCCTCGGGGACGGCCGCGCACACGACCTGCTTCCAGTGCCACGGCCCCGGCGCGCAGTCGGCGGGCCGGGACATCTCTTCGTGCGGGACGTGTCACAAGGTCAGCCGCTACGCGCGCACGCAGGAGTGGGCGCGCGCCTTCGGCGTCAACTTCAGCCACGCCGCGCACACAAGCCGTGGCTTGAGTTGTGCCGCCTGCCACAGCGTCAGGGCGGGGGCGGCGCAGGGACGACAGGTGGCCTCGCCCGTCCCGCTCCATCACCACGCGCCCGCGCGCGCAAACAGCTGCATGACCTGTCACAACAACACCCGGGCCTTCGGCGGCGACGACTTTTCCGACTGCACGAGGTGCCACCGCGGGAACGCCTGGCGCTTTTGAAGTCATAGACCGGAGAACAGAGTAAGGATGGAGGAGTCAAGAAGCATGCAAGACAGAACCAAGCTGATGAAACTACTCGTGGTCGCGCTCGTCGCCCTTCTGGCGACATTCCTACGCGCGCCGGCGTCGGCGCGCACGGGCGCGGTCGTCGCCGGGAACTTCGACGCCGCGGCAGCCTACACATCGATGAAGTGCGCGACGTGCCACGGCAAGAAGGCCGAGAAGAAGTTCGACAAGACGAAGACCGACGGCGCGCTGGCCGAGATCGTGCTGAAGGGCAAGGACGCCAAGCCGCTCAAGATGCCCGCCTACGAGGCGAAGGGCGTTACGCCCGAACAGGCCGCGGCGCTCGTCGCACACATGAGGGCGCTGCATCCGTAGCGAGCCGGCGAGCTTCAAGTCGGCCGCATGACCGCGGGGAAGTTATTCGACCACGGGGGCGTAGGCACCTGAGCGCCGCCGTGCTGGTCGTCACGGCGAAGGAGTGTTATGAGTGAGGAGACAGAGGCCATACCCGGGGAGACGCAGGTTGCGTCGGAGCCGAAGGCCCCGAGTCTGTTGCGTAACTACGTCAGCTTTGTCGGAGGGGCCATCGCCGCCGCCGGCCTCGTCAGCGTCTTGCTCATGCTGTTGCTTGAGTTCCTGGGCGGCGAGCGGGCGGAGCACAACCCTTACGCAGGCATCTTCACTTACATCCTCTTCCCGTCGGTGATGGGCTTCGGTCTGACGGTCGCCCTCGCCGGCATGATCTGGGAGCGCCGCCGTCGGCACAGAATGAAGCCCGACGAGATCGGGCGCTACCCCGTCATCGACCTCAACGACCCGCGGCGGCGGCGCACCTTCGTCACGCTGATGTTGCTCTCGTTCGTCTTCCTCTTCGTCAGCGCCTTCGGCAGCTACCGCGCCTTCGAGCACACCGAGTCGGTGCAGTTCTGCGGACAGACCTGCCACACGGTAATGAAGCCCGAGTTCACGGCTTACTTAGCGAGCCCGCACGCGCGCGTGAAGTGCGTCGAGTGCCACGTCGGCTCCGGCGCGGGGTGGTACGTCAAGTCGAAGCTCTCCGGCGCGTACCAACTCTACTCGGTCGCCTTCAACAAGTACACGCGTCCCATCAAATCGCCCGTACACGACCTGCGCCCCGCGCAGCAGACCTGCGAGCAGTGCCACTGGCCCGCCAAGTTCTTCGGCGCGCAGTTGAAGGTCTTCAGCCGCTACGCCTACGACGAGAAGAACTCGCTGCGGCAGACGCGCATGCTCATCAACGTCGGGGGCGGCGACCCCGCGACGGGGCAGGTCGCCGGCATCCACTGGCACATGAACATCGCCAACGAGATCACCTACGTCTCGACCGACGACCAGCGGCAGGTCATCCCTTGGGTTAACTTCAAGGACAGGCAGGGCAACGTCACAGAGTACAAGGCGCGGGACTCGAAGCTCACGGCCGAAGAGATTGCGCGCCTGCCCAGGCGGCGGATGGACTGCGTGGACTGCCATAATCGGCCGACGCACGTCTACGTCCCGCCCGACCAGTCCGTGAACGACTCGCTCGCCGCGGGCAAGCTCGACGCGTCGCTCCCTTACCTCAAACGCGAAGCGGTCGCCCTGCTCTCCAAGTCCTACGCGTCAACGGACGAGGCGCTTCGGTCAATCGCCGAAGGGCTCGAAGGGTTCTACCGGAGCAACTACCCCGAGGTGTACGCGAGCAAGGGGGATTCGGTCAGGGCGGCGGTCGGCGAACTCCAGCGCGTCTTCCAGACCTACACCTTCCCCGAGATGAAGACCGACTGGCAGACGCACCCGAACAACGTCGGCCACTTCTACTTTCAGGGCTGCTTCCGCTGCCACAACGGCGAGCTGGCGAGCGACACGGGGCGCGTGATACGGAAGGACTGCCGCATCTGCCACACGACGCTCGACCAGACCGAAGGCGGAGTGACCACGGCCTCTCCCGACGGCGCGTTCCGTCACCCGGTCGCCCTCGGCACGCAGGGCGAGTTTCAATGCGCCGCGTGCCACAAGGGGAACAGGGGCTTCCAGCACCCCTTGAACCTCGGCGACATCTCGCAGTTCCAGTGCACCGACTGTCACGAGGGGAAGCTGTGGGGCATCACCCACTGACACGCGGCCGGAATGGAAGGCCCAGGGCTTTGCCTGACGTAAGGCTTCTGCCCGACAGAGCGTTAGTGAAACATTCGCATGAAGGTCTCGCGTTCGTACGCGGCCGGGTCGGGGATTCTCTGGAAGCTCATGTTGCCTCTCATCTCGTCCAGGGAGTTCCACTCGTTCTCCGCCATCCACGCTTCCAACTCGGCCCGGAGCGCACGCAGGCGGCGCGGGCCGTTGCGCATGAGGGCCGAAACCATCTGCATGGCGTGCGCCCCGGCCATCGTCCCCTTAATCACGTCCGTCGCCGTGTGCACGCCGCCGGTGATTCCGAGCGAGGCTTTGACTCGCCCCGCCAGCACCGCCGTGCCGCGCAGGCGTAGGTCGAGGTCAGACGAGTCGGAGAGTTCCAACTGGCGCACCACTTCCAGCTCAAGCACGTCGATGTCAACCTTGTAAAAGCGCGTGAAGAGCACCAGAGCGTCGGCCCCGGCCGCGTCGAGTTGCACGGCGAAGTTGGCGAAGGCAGTGAACAGAGGCGAAAGCTTGACGGCCACCGGGACGCGCAGCCCACTCTTCACCTCCCTGACCATCTGCACCATCTGGCGCTCGACCTCGGCCCCGCTGGTTTCGGGGTCGCTGGCGGAATGGTAGAGGTGTAGTTCTATCGCATCGGCCCCCGCCTCTTCCATGAGACGCGCGTAAGAGACCCAGCCGCCGGGAGTACTGCCGTTGAGCGAGGCCATCACGGGAATGCCGACGGCCTGCTTGACGCGGCGCAAGTGTTCGAGATACTCGTCGGGCCCCGGGGCGGCCTCCGGGTCTGGAGAGTAGCTCGCCGCCTCCGCGGACGATTCGCCGTACATTTCGGAGTGAAAGAAGGAGGACATCTGCTCGCCCGTGACCTCTTCTTCGTAGAGTGAGCGCAGGACGAGCGCGGCGGCCCCTTCGTCCTCAAGCCGCCTCACCGTATCGAGGTCGTCGGTCAGCGGGCTGGCGCCGACGATCAAAGGGTGTGGCAGCCGGAGTCCCATGTAGACGGTAGAGAGATTCATTTGACTTCCCCTCCCGAGCCGTTCCCTCCAGAACCATTCCCTCCCGAGCCGTCCCCGTCTTCGGCCCCGGGCTCGATGAAGGGCACGGAAATTCCGGCCAGTTGCTGGTAGACGGCGTAACGCCTTCGGGCCTGCTCTTGAGAGTCCCTGAGAAACTCTTTGAAGCGCGCGGGGTCGGAGCGCTCGATCACGCGAAAGCGCGACTCGTTCCGCATGTAGTCGGCGACCTTGGCTTTCGGCGGCCCGTAGTCGAGGCTGAGCGGCGGCTCCCCCTTCACCAGCCGTCTGGGGTCGAAGCGGTAGAGCGGCCAGACGCCCGACTCGACCGCGAGCTTCTGCTGCGCGGCGCCATTCGCCATGTCGTAGCCGTGCGCGATGCAATTGCTGTAGGCGATGATGAGCGACGGCCCCTGGTAAGCTTCGGCCTCGCGGAACGCCTGGACGGTCTGGGCCATCTTCGCGCCGAAGGCCACGCGCGCGACGTACACGTGCCCGTACATGTTGGCGAGCAGGCCCAAATCTTTCTTGCCGACCGCCTTTCCCGAGGCGGCAAACTTCGCCGCCGCGCCGAGCGGCGTGGCCTTCGACGCCTGCCCGCCCGTGTTCGAGTAGACTTCGGTGTCGAGGACGAGCACGTTCACGTCCCGCCGGTTCGCCAGCACGTGGTCGAGTCCGCCGTAGCCGATGTCGTAGGCCCAGCCGTCGCCCCCGACCAGCCAGACACTCTTCTTGACGAGGTAATCGGCAAGGGTTTCGAGCCGACGCGCCTCTGCCGTTTGCAGCCCCGCCAGCTTGCCCCGTAACGCGTTGACCCTTTCGCGCTGGGCGATGATTCCCGCCTCGTCGTCCTGACCTGCTTCGAGCAACTCGGTCGTTAGCGTTTCGCCGATGTCGTTTGAGAGACGCTGCACGAGCGCGCGCGCCGCGGTCAGGTGTGCGTCGAGGGCCATGCGGAAGCCGAAGCCGAACTCGGCGTTGTCCTCGAACAGAGAGTTCGACCAGGCCGGGCCTCGCCCGTCGCGGTTCGTCGTATACGGCGTGGTCGGGAGATTGCCGCCGTAGATCGACGAGCACCCGGTGGCGTTGGCGATGAGCAGGCGGTCGCCGAACAGTTGCGTGAGGAGCTTGAGATACGGGGTCTCGCCGCAGCCGGCGCAGGCGCCCGAATACTCGAACAACGGTTCGAGAAACTGTGAGCCTTTGTGGTCGAGCCGCACCACGTCGGCCCGCGGCAGTTCCGGCAGGTTGAGGAAGAAGTCATAGTTGGAGCGCTCGGCCTCGCGCAGCGGCGCCTGCGGCTCCATGTTGATCGCCTTGTGCCTCGGGTTGGTTCTATCTTTGGCGGGACAGACGTTGACGCACAGGTTGCAGCCGGTGCAGTCCTCCGGCGCGACCTGAATGGTAAAGGCTTTCCCCTTGTACTCGGCGCCCCTGTACGCGGTCGATTTGAAGGTCGGCGGCGAACTCTCAAGCGCGGGCTCGTCGTAAACCTTGGCGCGGATCGCCGCGTGCGGGCAGACGAGGGCGCACTGGTTGCACTGGATACAGACCTTCGAGTCCCAGACAGGAATTTCGAGGGCGAGGCTACGCTTCTCCCACTTGGCCGTCCCCACCGGCCACGTGCCGTCAACGGGGAAGGCGCTCACAGGGAGGAGGTCGCCCTTCCCCGCCATCATCACGGCGCTGATCTTCTGCACGAAGTCCGGCGCCAGTTGCGAGACCAGCGGCGGTCGCGAGCGCGTCGTGCTTACCGTTTTCGGCACCGCGACCTCGTGCAGGTGAGCCAGCGCGAGATCGACGACCTCGCAGTTGCGGCGCACGACCTCCGGCCCGCGCTTGCCGTAGGTCTTCTCGATTGAATGCTTGATGTGCGCGATGGCCTCCTCGCGCGGCAGGATGCCGGAGATGCCGAAGAAGCAGGTCTGCATGATGGTGTTGATGCGCCCGCCCATCCCCGTCTGCTTCGCCAGCGCATAAGCGTCGATGACGAAGAAGCGGATTCGCCTCTCGATCATCTGCTCCTGCATCTCGCGCGGCAGGCTGTCCCAGGCCGAGTCGGCATCGCCCGGCGCGTTCAGGAGAAAGACCGCGCCCGGGGCCGCGTATTCCAGCACGTCGATCTTGTCAACGAACTCAAATTGATGACAGGCGACGAAGGACGCACGGTCAACCAGATAGGCGGAGCGGATGGGCCGCGGGCTCGTGCGCAGGTGCGAGACCGTGATGGCGCCGGACTTCTTCGAGTCGTAAACGAAGTAGCCCTGCACGAACCGCTCGGTCTCCTGGCCGATGATCTTGATGGAGTTCTTGTTGGCGCCGACCGTCCCGTCCGCGCCGAGTCCGTAAAAGAGGGACGTGGACACGTCGTCGCCCTCTGTGCGGAAGGAGGCGTCCCAGTTCAGCGACGTGTGCGTCACGTCGTCGATGATGCCGACGGTGAAGTGACGTTTCGGGGCCGTGCTCTTCAGCTCGTCGAAGACGGCCTTCACCATCGCCGGCGTGAACTCCTTCGACGACAGCCCGTAGCGGCCGGCAATCACGTTCGGCTCGGTTCGGAGGTTCGACCTCCCTTCGGCGCGCGCCTCGGCGAGCGCCGTCACCACGTCGAGGTAGAGCGGGTCGCCGGGCGCGCCCGGTTCCTTGGTGCGGTCGAGCACGGCAATGCTTCTCACGCTCGGCGGCAGGGCCGCGAGAAGCGCCGGGCGCGAGAAGGGGCGATAGAGGCGCACCTTGACCAGCCCGACCTTCTCGCCACGCGCGGCCAGATAGTCCACGGTCTCGTGCACCGTCTCTGCGCCCGACCCCATGATGACGATGACTCTCTCCGCGTCGGGGTGGCCGGCGTATTCGAACAGGCCGTACCCGCGCCCCGTGCTTTCGGCGAGCCGCGCCATCAGCCGTTCCACTATTCCCGGCGTCGCGTCGTAAAAACCGTTCGCCGCTTCGCGGGCCTGGAAGAAGACATCGGGATTCTGCGCGGTGCCGCGGAGCACAGGGCGGTCGGGGGTGAGCGCGCGTTGGCGGTGTGCGTGTATGGCCTCTTCGGAGATGAGGCCGCGTAGATCGTCGTCGCTCAGCTCCTCAATCTTCGAGACCTCGTGCGATGTGCGGAAGCCGTCGAAGAAGTGGAGGAAGGGTATGCGCGATTCGAGGGTGGCGGCGTGCGCGATGAGCGACATGTCATGCGCTTCCTGTGGCGAGTTCGAGCAGAGGAACGCGAACCCCGTCTGGCGGCAGGCCATCACGTCCGAGTGATCGCCGAAGATCGAAAGCGCGTGGGTGGCCAGCGTCCGGGCGGTCACGTGCATGACGAAGGGCGAAAGCTCGCCGGCAATCTTGTACATGTTCGGGATCATGAGGAGCAGGCCCTGAGAGGCCGTGAAGGTGGTCGCCTGCGCCCCTGCTTGCAGCGCGCCGTGCAGCGCCCCGGCCGCCCCGCCCTCCGACTGCATCTCAGCGATCTCCGGGATGACGCCCCACAGGTTCGTCTTCCCCCGGCTGGCCCACTCGTCACACAGCTCGGCCATCGTCGAACTCGGCGTGATGGGGAAGATGGCCATCGCCTCGCTCACACGGAACGCGACGGAGGCGGCCGCCTCGTTACCGTCAACTGTGATGAACTTTCTCTCTGGCATCGGTCAACTCCGGCCTCCACAAGCATGCTTTTCGGTCTACTCCGCCCGGCCGAAATAGAGTCGGAGCGAGGTGTAGGGCAGGTGCGCCTGGTAGAACTGGTTATTGGCGAACCGCTCCTTGTAGTCGATGTACTGGTAGCCCGTGATCCAGTCCACGTTCCGGCGGAGCTTGAAGGAGACCTTCACCTCGGGCGAGGCAAGTTGGTAGGGGTAGGAGTTGACGAAGACCAGAGGGGTCGTGACGCGGTCTCCCTGCCCCCGGTCGTTGTTGATGCGGAAGGAGCCGTAAATGTTCACGCGGTGGTGAGGCTGCCAGTAGGCGGTGAGGAACGCGAAGTGCTCTCTGGTGAAGTACTGGGCGGGGCCGAAGTTCACGACGCCGTTCGCAGAGTTGAACTGGACGACGATGTCGCTCGTCGCGTGAAAGTATGTGTAGCCGCCGGTCAGATTGAGCCTCTCGTTGACGAACCAGTCCATCGACCCGCTGAAGATTCGCGTGTCGATGCTCGCGCCGAATTCGCGGCCGTTGATGACCGTCGGGTTCGTGTTGTCACGCGTAATCAGAGAGGCGTTGAACCTGAACTTCTGGTTGAGGCGCACGATGCTCCGCGCGCGCACGTTGGTGTAGTCGTAGTTGGCGGTGCGTGTGAAGACGTTGTCGTTGTTGCCCTGCTCGATGTCGAAATAGAGAGTCCACTCCTTGACCGGCTTCGCCTTGAAGCCGGCGAGGAACGTGTGGGTCTGGTTGTCGAACAGCTCCGGCCCGGTCACGCTCGGGGTCTGGCCCGGCGTGATGGACTGTGAGAGTTGCTCGATGTGCCGGTCGGTGAAGCGGTAGCCGAGGTGGAAGGAGAGGCGCTTGTTGAGGTCAACGTCCCCCTCGACGGTGTTCACGAACCGCCGGTAGTTTGTCGTGGCGAACTCGCGCTTGTCCGTGACGGTGACCGGAGGCGTGGCGGTCGGCACCTGCGCGACCTCGTTGAAGATGTCACCGCCGTTGATGCGGAAGTTCTGGAACCGGAAGCTGTCCGAGATTCTCAGCCAGCGCGTCGCGGCGAAGGTCGCGGAGAGGTCGCCGATGGCGTGCGGCCGCTTGGCGTCTCCGAGGACGGTGATGGCGTCCGAGGTGACCCGCCGGCCGTCCTTGTTCGTCCCCGACAGGTTGTCGAAATAGCCGTAGTCGGTGGTGCCGCTCGTGTAGACGTACCGGCCCGTGAAGTCGAGCCGCTTCGCCAGCAGCGTGTGCAGGCTGAAGCGCGTGTAAGGCAGACGCCCGCGGGTGGGCACGTCGCGCCGGTAGGTCTCGATCACCGTCTTGTTGGTCGCGTTGTTCCCGGCCTGCGGCGCGTCGATGAAGTAGGTGGTGTCCTCCTTGTAGACGCGATAGCCCTGCATGAACGAGATGTCAAAGACCCACAGCTTCGTGTCGAAGCCGATGCGGTAGTCGTGCGCGGCGACCCTGACCGGCGCCAGCACCGGGAACTCGTCGCTTGAGTAGCGGCTGGTCGAGAGCGCGGGCCCGCTGTTGAAGTCCAGCGAGTATCCGAGGTTGAGCCGGAACTTCGGCGAAGTCGGCCACAGCGTCAGGTCGAAATCGCCCTGCCGGTATTCTGTGTCCGCCGCGTGCTGGCTGTTCGGGATGGGCGCGGGGGCGGCGAAGTTCGTCAGGCTGTTGAAGTAGTGAATACGTCGGTAGTTCGCATTGAACTTGTAGAGGTTGGTCTTGGTCACGTCCAGACGGAAGTGGCGGTTGGGGTCGCCGCTCCAGCCGAAGGTGTTGAGCATCAGTTCGTCGAACAGAACCCCCGCGCCGTTGGACTTCATCAAGAGGCTGGCGTCGAAGAGCTTGAAGCCCGGGTCGTAGTTGTAGTCGCTGCGGAACTTGTCCCCGTTGCCGTCAACCGACATCCCACGCACCCCGAACTCGATGCTGGATGTAGTCACGTAAGGCCCCCACATCTTCTCCTGAGCCGGCTCCGGGGTGCCGGCCGTCTGGGCCGTCTCTGGCTTTTTGGCTTCGGGGGAAGGCTTGGGTTGGGTCGCTTCAACCTGCTCGGACTTTTCCTGCCGGGCCGAGACCCTTGCGACGCTCGACGCCAGGACGAGTCCCGCCGCCAGTATCAGCGCGGGAAAGAGGCGAATGGCGTGGCTCTGCTTCATGGCAACTCCTCCCTGAGCCGGCACTATCGGAAGTACTTGTTGCTGGTGTTCGACCCGTGAATCTTCGAGTGGCAGGTCGTGCAGTTCCGGTAGCGCTGGCTCGTAAGGTCGTGTGGGACTTGCGCCGCCCCTTCAAAATCTTCGCCGGGCGCCGTGCCGATGTTGCTGTGGCACTCGATGCAGAGCTGGGCCACGCTGCTGCGCTTGAGGAGCTTGGGGTTCGCAGAGCCGTGCGGGTCGTGGCACGCGGCGCACCCTTCGACCTTGAGCGCCGCGTGCTCGAAGACGAACGGCCCCTGTTTGTCCGCGTGGCACTTGAAGCAGGCGGCGTCCGCGCCGGTCGCCAGTCGCGCCTGCTTCTGCTCGAACCCGCCGTGCGGGTTATGGCAGTCGCTGCAACTCATCGCCCCTTCCAGAACCTTGTGGTGGAAGGGGCGGTTGAATTGAGACTTGGTCTCGTTGTGACACGCCATGCAGAGCAGGGGCTCGGGCCTTTTCAGCAGGTGCCTCGCGGCGAAGTCGCCGGCGTGTGCCGCGAAGGGGCCGACCGGCTGGAGCGACGAAGACCCGTCGCTCTTCGGCGCGGGTTGCGGGTGTGAAGAGGCGTGCGGGGAATGGCAGTCGGTGCAGCCCACGTCGTTGCGCCAGTGCTCGCCGCGGATGAAGTTGTTGTGCTCTTCCTTCCCGTTGTGGCAGGCGAGGCAGGTATCCGAGACCTGCTTGGCGGTCTCGTGCTCGAAGGTTCTGATCTTCGTCTTGTCTCCGTCGCCCTCGACGTGTGCCTTACCCGGCCCGTGACAGGACTCGCAGCCCGTGACCTTGCCCTTCCAACCGCCGGCCTCGGCCAGGCGCGAATGCGTGGTCTGCGAGAAGCTCTTGCCCTCCACCTCGTGACAGGCCGCGCAGGCGTCGCTGCCGACGTAGTCATCCGGGTTGGCGGCGGCGCCTTTTTGCGCCGGGCTGCTTTCGGCCGGGTCTGCGTGCGGCGCGTCCGCCTTCGAGAGCGAGCCGGGCGCGACGAGCAGCATCGCCCCGAGCAACCAGCCCGCGACGACCGCGCATTTGATAAGCCCGAGCCTGGACATGACTCTGCCCTCCTACCTAAGCAAGAGACGGATTCCAGATTGGAACTTATTAGAAACGCCTCGAAGATGACACTGTCAAAATTGACAGTCGGGCCGTCCGGGCGCCCGCGTGAAGGCCGTCCGCCGCAGCTCTTGGGGCGAGAGGTCGCTGCGTCCGGAGTAGTCCGCCCACTGTTTAGACCTCGACTCCGGGTCTTGTGTAGAGTAAGATTCCGGGCAACCTCCGCGCCCCGTACCCCATCTGCAAAGAGAGTCAGGCCCTCGAACGTTTCCCCGGCTGAGTGGCCGACAAAAAACACTTGTTCTACTACGGCCGGTAGTGGTATAAGGCGCGCCCGCAATACGTTCAGGAACTTGCTGTGAAGTTAGGCCGGTGCCGAGTGCTCTCGTGAAACGAGGACAGTGCGCCCTGGGGAAGCATGTGTCTCCCAGACCCTTGCAGAATTTAGGAGATGGGAGAGGAAAGTTCCGCCATTTGGGACTTTAACCATATGTCGGAAGCACGTTCACGCTCGATTCAGAAAGATGGCAGCGGGGTATAAAACCATTCAAACGAGTGGCCACGGTTGCGAGCAGTGCACCGACAAGGACTTGCGCACCCACGTCCTTGAGCAGATCGGAGAGCCGGAACGCCGCACCTACCTGGATGGCAGGGCGGTCGAGACGGAGTCACGCTTCAGGTGTGCGTCCTGCGGGGCTCAGTGGGTCAACTTTACGGAGGAGGGGGTCGGCGGTTACGGGAGCTTCTGGATTCCCCAGTAGAGGGGAACGAACTATCAGGATGATTCCCGAACTGCGTGGGATGGGCCGGCCGGCGGGTTATCTCTCCGACTCGTTTCCTGCCACGGGACCTCGCCGTTACAGTTGAATTGACGATCTGGTGATCCCGAGCTTTTTCATCCGCGTGCGCAGGGTGCTCGGGTGAATGTCCAGCAGTTGCGCCGCGCCGCCCGTCCCTTCCACTTTCCAGTTGACGCGCTTGAGCGTGCGCAGGATCAGGTTGTACTCACTCTGCTCAAGCGTCTCGGCCGACGGGAACCGAGCCGGCTCCGAGTCGGACGGCGTGCCGGGGAATGGCGCCCCCTCCCCCGACATTCTGTTCCCCATGTCGTCGCTCAGTCGCAGCGTCGGCCCACGCGTGATAATAACCGCCCGCTCGATCACGTTCCTCAACTCGCGGATGTTGCCGGGCCAGTCGTAACTCTGTAAGGCGGCCATCGCGTCCTGCGGGATGGTCTCGATCTCCTTCCCCATCTTCCTGGCAAACTGTCTGACGAAGTGGCTCACCAGCACGGGGAGGTCCTCCCGGCGCTCGCGGAGCGGTGGCAGCCTGACCGGGTAGACGCTGAGCCGGTAATACAGGTCAGACCGAAAGGCCCCTTCGCGCACCGACTCCTCCAGCCTGCGGTTCGTGGCGGCGATGAGGCGCACGTTCACGCGCAGCGTGCGGCTGCCGCCCACGCGCTCGAACTCGCCCTCCTCAAGGACGCGCAGCAGCTTGGCCTGCAGGTCGGGGGGGAGCTCGCCGACCTCGTCGAGAAAAAGCGTCCCGCCGTCGGCCAGCTCGAAGCGGCCGCGCCGCTGGGCGACGGCGCCGGTGAAGGCCCCCCTCTCGTGGCCGAAGAGTTCCGACTCGATGAGGTGCTCCGGGAGCGCGGCGCAGTTGACCTTCACCAGCGTATGCCTCTCCCGCGGGCTGAGGTTATGTATGGCGTGGGCGAACAACTCCTTGCCGGTGCCCGTCTCGCCGAGGAGGAGGACGGTGGTGTCGGCCGGCGCGACCTTTTCGATCTGGAGCAAGACCCGCCTCAGCGGCTCGCTGCCTCCGATGATCTCGTCGAAGTTGCCGGCGCCCCGCACCTCCTCCTGCAAGTAAACGTTCTCCTCCTGAAGGCGGTCTTTCAACTGCCGCACCTCGGCGAGCGCGCTCTTCAGTGACTCCTCCGCCAGCTTGCGCTCGGTGATGTCGCGCACGATGGAGAGAATCTTGTCGCCGTCGCAACTGACGATAGACGCCTCGAAGGCGCGGACGCCGTCGGGCACTTCGAGCGTGTACTCGTAGAGCACGGGCTGGTCCGTCGCCAGCGCCTGCTCGAAACAACGGAGAAAGTCGGCCGCCAGTTGGGGCGGCATCACTTCCGCCAGGTTCTTCCCGAGGAACTGCTCCGGCGGCAGCAGCAGCAGGTGGTCGTCCGTCGCGTGGTAGTCCAGATATGTGCCGTCGCGGCTCTGGAGGAACATGAGGTCGGGGATGGCGTTGAGGATGGCGCGGTTGCGTGCCTCGCTGGCCCTCAGGGCCGCTTCGCGCCGCAGCAGGTCGGCGCGGTAATGCGCCTCCTCCAACTCCCAGGGCAGCTGATAGAGATAACCGGGCCTCTTAACCAAATAGCGGGACGCGCCGAGCTTGAGGCCCTGACGCGCGATATCCTCTTCGCCCTCGCGACAAAGCAGCACGACGGGCACGTCCGGTTGGGGGACCATGTGTAACTCTCTGAGCACCCCCAGCGCGTTCAGCCCCCCGAGGTCGAAGCTCATCAGGAGAACATCATAGTGTGGCTTCCCCGCCCGTGGTCGCAGCGCGGACAGCACCCCCGGCCCGCCGAAGACGGCCTCAAGATGAAGGTGGTCGGCGTGCACGGCGAAGTGGCGGCGCGTCGTATCCACGTCACTCGACTCGTCTTCGACGTAAAGAATGTTCAGGGGGTGTGCCCGGCGCGCGGCGTCCGCCCGGTAGTGGTTAAGGGCGCTCTCCAGAATGACCGGCAGGCGCTCAAGATAATCCTGACCCTTAACTACGTAATCGTCGGCGCGGGCCTTGAGCGCGGCGACCGCCGTCTCTTCGTCCCCCATGCCGGTTAAGAGCACGACACCCAGGGGCAGGCTGTGCTCGCGGATGCGTCGCAGGAGGGTGAGGCCGTCCCCGTCGCTCAGGTGCACGTCCGTGAGCACCATTTCGAGCGGCTCCGAGGCCATGCGTTCGAGACGCGCGAGAGCCCCGCGGATGGTGGAGACGGTCTCCACCTGGACGTGCGGCATGGTCTTCTGCAACCTGCGCACCGCGAGGTCGGCATGGCGGGGGTCATCTTCGACGTAGAGTAGCCTCATAACCTGCCTCGGCGCCGTGTACGGGCACACCAGTAGACTGCGACCCGCGCGGCCCCTTCCCTCAACCCTTTGAACTCCACTCGACGATCAGGGGCGGCCGGAGGGTGTCGTTCACGTAGGAACCTCGTCACCGTCGGCTTTCGGAATCTCAAGGTAGAAGGTCGCGCCATGACCCGGGGAGCTTTCGGCCCAGGCGCGCCCCCCCATGCGCTCCATCGCCTTACGCACAATCGCCAGGCCGATGCCCGTGCCCGGGTAAGCTGTCCCCGGATTGAGCCGCTGAAAGATGCCGAAGATCTGTTCGTGATATTTGTCGTCGAAGCCGATGCCGTTGTCGCGCACCCACAGGAGGCAGCCTTCGGCCGTCTCCTGTGCGCCGACCTCGATGCGCGCCCCGGGAGTCTGGCGGGTGAACTTGACGGCGTTATCCAGATAGTTCCTCAGCGACTGGGTGAGCCCGTTGGCGTCGGCCACGACGGCGCCGCCGTTGACGTTGAGCACAAACTCGGTGTCGTGCTCGGCAACCTCGCGCCTCTTCTGTTCGACCAGCCGGGTGATGAGTGGGCGTAGTTCGAGACGGTCGGGCATAAACTCCCGCCGCTCCAGACGGGAGTAGGCCAGCAGGTCGTCGATCAACTGGCCCATCTCCCGGGTCGAGGTCTGGATGACGCCGAGGAAGGACTGTGCCTCGTCGGCGAGGTCTTCGGAGTAGTCTTCAAGCAGGAGGCGGCTGTAACCGTCGATGCTGTGCAAGGGAGCCTTGAGGTCGTGGGAGACCGTGTAGGTGAAGGATTCCAGCTCGCGGTTCTTGCTGTCGAGCGCGGCGGTGCGTGCCGCGACGCGCTCTTCGAGTTCGGCGTTGAGCCGGGCGAGTGCTTCACGGGCGCGCTGCCGCCGCCGCCTTTCGACGAGCAGCACCACAATCAACGCGGTCTGGAGGGCGATGAACGTGAGCGCGCCGGCGACGTACCACTTGTACCGCTCCCAGAACGTCAACTCCTTGAAGCGAACCTGGCTTCCCGGCGGCAGTTGATCTTCGCCGATGCCCCAGCGCTTGAGTTCTCGCCAGTCGAACATCGGGGGGCTCGAAATTCCGTGGGCGGCGATGGCCTCGACCTTTTCGCCGGCCAGCACGCGCAGGCCCACCCGCCCCCCTTCAGTACCGAGCGCTTCAAAACTGAGGAGCCTGCCGCCGACGATGCCGTTTACCAGTTGCCCCTCGGTGGTGCCGTAGATCGGAGCCGCCGATGCCTGCGCGACCTGTCTCAGGTAGTCCGGGCTTTCGTAAGTATTGCCGGCCTTATCCCGCACACACGAGACGAGAAATACGATGGTGTCGGGCGGCAGGCCGGCCAATGCAGTCCGCATCTCCGGCACGGTCAAGCCCGTGAGGTAGCTGAACTCTAATCTGGATTCGTATTCGCGAAAATCCTCCTGCGCCCGGGCGACCCATTCTTTGTCCGTCACGGAAACCCCCTGGATCAATACCACCCGCCTGGTTCCGGGATGCAACGTCAGAGCAAGCTCCAGATTCGGCTTAAAGTTGATCTCGCCCCAGACCCCGGTCATGCCCGGCGCGGGATAGAGGCCGGCAATCACACGTTGGTCAACAGCCAGGAAAACAATCGGGGTGCCGGGGAACAGTTCGTCCCGGTTTCTCAAGATCATACCTATCGGGAATTGGCCGAGAGCAAAGATGACGTCGAACTTCTTGCCCTCGTACTTGCGCCGCAGCAGGGCGATGAACTCCTGCTCGTAACCGGTGCCCGCGCGCGTGTTGCCCACATATTCGGAGTAAGTTTCGACGGGCACAGGCGAGCCGTTCTTGATGGTCGCGCGTAAGGCCCGGTCGATGGCAACCTGTGTGGCTGTGAAGGAATCGTTATTGAACAGGATCAGGACTCTTTTATTCTCCACCGCCTGCCGCGCGACTCCCTCGGTCGCGCAGGGCACGGCTATCAACAGCGCCAGCCAGAGGCCCCGCGCCAGCGTCCGAAACAGCATTTGAACCCGTGCGGCTCGGATGGGCATCCTCAACTCAAATCTCAAACCTCAGCCCGAACTGAAATTGCCTGGGCGGCGCCGCCGTGACGAAGCCGAGCGGCGCCGTCGGCGGCAGACCCGGAATCCCCTTGAAGTTGAACGGCCCGGTCAGGAACTTCGGATCGCACCCGTTGATGAAACCCGGCTGGGACGTTGTCCCGCAGACCACGTCGTTGACGCGCAGGTAGTTGACGTGGTTGAAAAGGTTCGTCGCCTCGGCGATCAACTCCACCCTCGGCCCTTCCCCATTCTGACGCAGATAGTAGAGCTTGCCAATTCTGAGATCGACGCTATAGAAGTTCTCGCCCACTCCCGAATTGCGCGGGGCATGGAACGGGCGGTCGGTGGTATTCAGATCACCGTTCACGTCCCGGCCGATGTAGAGGTTGAAGGGAAACCCGTTGCGCAGGGTCACGATAGGGCTCAGCGTCAGGTCGGCCAGCGCGCGCGCCGTCCAGTTGTGTCCGGGGCCGGCCTTCAAAGGGCTTTCAAAAGTGCCGCTCGCGACGAAGCTATGGCGCAGGTCGAAGGACGACAGGCTCCTCTCCAGATAGCGCCGCGTCGGCAGGTACGGCGTCGTGCCGCCGGCGAAGTCCGTGACATCGTCAAGCGCCTTGCTGTAGGTGTAGGCGGCGCGGAACTGGAGCCCCCGGCCGAACCGCTTGAGCAGAGAGGCGTTCATCCCGTAATAGATCGAGTTGCCTTCGGACGAATGCACAATCTTCTGGGCAATCGACGGGTCGATACGCTCAAGCCGCGGGCCGAACAGATCGCTCCCGGGCAGACCGGGCACGGTGACCAGTTGTCCGCTCTCTCGGTAATTGCCTTCGAGCGCGATGGGCAGATGAACTCCGTGGTACATCTGGAAGGCGACTTCGAACGCGAAGTCTCGGGCCAGTTTTTGTGCAAGGCCGAGGCTGCCTTGAACCGTGTAAGGATTATCGTAGTCCTCGGCGGCTCCCGTGACACGCCGGTTAGGCACGCCGGGTGCGGGGATGATGCCGAAGGCGCGTACGTCCTGCTCGGTGAGCAGACCGAAAGGCAGTTTCCCGAGGCCGACGCCGTAAGCCCACAACGCCTGTGATGACTGGGCGCCGTCTTGCAGCGAACGCGCTTGAGAGTTGATGAACCGTCCGTCGTCGCTGAGCAGCGTGGCCGCGAGGACGACGTTGAGGCTGACCGGCGCGTAGAACGTTCCGAAGGCGCCGCGTATCACCGTCTCGCCCTTGCCGAACGGATCCCACGCGAACCCCACGCGCGGGGAGACGCTGATGTTCCGATCCATCGGCTCAGGCTCCCCGTCATAATTCAGACGCGCACCCAGGTTGAGGGTCAGGTGCGGGGTCGCCTTCCAAGAGACCTGCCCGAAAGCGCCGAAGCTGTGCTGCCAAGCCCGGAAACCCGAATTGCCAAACCCCTGCTGCCAGTTGGAGGGGAGACCAAAGTTGAAGGCTTGAAGCGACGTTAACCCGGTGTCCGAAGGGGGCGCGAGCAGCCCGGTCAGCACGGCCACGTCGCCTGGCGCGAGTGCACGAGTCAGAGGGAGCCCGGCGGTGAACTGGTATGTGCCCTGAAACCCGATCTCGGTGAGCATCAGCGCGTCGACCGGCCTGTACGAAGCGCCGAACGTGAAATCATTCGCCCCACGACTCCAGCTCAAGATCTCTTCGAACTGGTAGCGCTTCTGGCCGATGGTGAACGGAACTATGCCCAGGCGTCCGTAAGTAATCAGCCCGGCGATGACGGTCTGTGTGCTGTCGGGCGAGCGCGAGATTTGCCGGTAGTCGTCGTCGGCAAACTGAACGCGCAGTTGGTTCACGAGGTGGGCGTTGAAAATGTGAGTCCAGGTTCCGACCGCCGTGTAATCGTCCGCCCTTTGGATGATTCCGTTGCTCGGGGCTTCGGCGTTCGCGGCGCCGAGCAGATCGATATCTTCCAGTGCCAGGGTGAAACGCCCGTTGATGAAATCTCGTTCGCCGCGGTTGTAATCGAGGCGGGTCGTCCAGTTGTACGTCCGGGTCGGGGCGGTAAACTGGCCCTCACTCTCCCGCAGAAGCCGCATCGTCGTCAGGTAATTTCTGGTGTTGAGTGCGGTCTGCAGTTGCGCGGCAATGCGGCGGGTCGCCTCGTTCGCGTTCGGGCCGGAGTCAAGAGTTTGCAGGTACGCCGACTGCGCCCCGGTGGGTTCCAACAGAGACGTATTGCTCGTGTAGGAGCGAAGCCGGGCCACGTCGTATTTGAGTGCTTCAAAGGAGGTGAAGAAAAATGCTCGCTGCCTGACGAGCGGGCCGTTGAAGGTAACTCCCGGCGACACTCTCTGCTCGAACGCTTTCTTGTCGGTCGTGTTCAGCGGGTCGCGCGCCGCCGTCTGCTGTGAGCGATAAAAGAGATAAACGGAGCCGCGAAACCTGTTGGTGCCGCCCCGCGTGACGACGTTGACCGCCGTCCCCGCGGTGAAGCCGTACTCGGCCGCGAAGGCGTTGCGGTTGACCTGGAACTCCTGCACGGCCTCCACGCTGAGGTTTCTGATTCTCAGGTTACCCGTGCCGGACTCGTTCTCGCCCCCGTCGATTGAGACGTAGTTGCTCCGGCCGTTACCTCCCCCGACGGAAAAGCCCGAGGTAGCAATGGCGATGGCGCGTGACTGCTGTACGCGCGCCGCAGCCACGTCGGCGACGCCGGGTAGAGTGAAGATGTAGGAGGTGAAACTGCGCGACAGGTTCGGCAGGGACTCGATCTGCCGGCGCTCGACCGTGTCGGACTGTTGCGTGCGTTCGGTCTCGACCAGCGCCGGCGCGGCGCTGACACTCACCGCGACGTTGACCCGGCCGACCTGAAGCTCAAAGTCGCGGACGGCGACCTCCCCGACCGTCAGCACCACTCTCTGCAACAGCAGCGCCTGAAACCCTCCCGCCTCGACACGCAGTTCGTAAGTGCCGGGTTGTAAAAGCGGCACACGGTAAGCGCCTTCGTCGTCGGTCTTGACGCTACGCACGACTCCGCGCTCGTCGTTCAAAACGGTGATGGTTGCGCGGCCCACTCCGGCGCCGGCTTGATCCGTCACCTTGCCCTTCAGGGTCGAGTTGGCGATGTCGGCCTGGGCGGAGACCTCGGACGTTCCCGCGCCAAACGTCAACCACAGGAGTACGGCCACGACCGTCGTCATGAAGCGAGAGGCCCTAAGGATGAAAGCCGCGGGAGAGTGATTCCTTAGCAGGCCCATAGCATGCCACGCGCAGAGCGTGTTCGGAAGTTCGTGTAGATGAGCGTCACCGAAGGACTGACATTTCATCCTCGAAGAGGATGGCGAAGCGTGTCAGTGCCGTACACCGGCCCTTGACCGGCCTCACCAACTCTTCATGACGTTCTGAGCCACGAGGTAGCGTAGTCTCACCGTTGCCCCATCCGTCGGGAATGGGTCGCCGTTTTCCTTACCCTGTGTAACGACGCGACGTGTCCCACAATTTAGTTGTCAGGAAAGCGTCTACCTGATGCCCGGAGAATATCCCTCTGAAGCCACGGGCTGTTCCCCATCTCTCTCACGTCAAAAGGTATTCGGGCGCCGGATGCTCCGCCCCCGCCGGTGCGGTGCCGAGCCGTTCCGCCAGGCACAGCTCGGTCCCCCGGGCGGCAATCACCGCGCGCTCGATGACCTGCGCCAACTCCCGGACGTTGCCCGGCCAGTCGTAGTCCCGCAACGCCCTCAACGCGTCGGGCGGTACGAACCGGACAGACTTACCGGCCTGCCGGTTGAACCTGTTGACAAAGAAGTCAACCAGGAGCGGGATGTCCTCCTGGCGCCGTCTGAGCGGAGGAATCGTGATGGGGTAGACGTTCAGGCGGTGCCAGAGGTCTGCGCGGAAGTGCCCGCGCTCAACTTCAGTTTTGAGGTCGAGGCTGGTCGCCGAGATCACCCGGACGTTGACCTTGAATGTGCGCGCGCCGCCCTGGCGCTCAAACTCCCCGGACTCCATGACCCGCAGCAGCCTGGGCTGGAGGGCGGCCGGCAGTTTCTCGACCTCGTCGAGAAAGAGCGTCCCTTGCCGAGACAGTTCGAGGCGACCGGTTCTACTCGCCCGCATGTCGGCGAAGGCCCCGGGCTCGCGGCCGAAGAGTTCCGCCTCGACGAGGTGCGCAGGCAGGGCCGCGCAGTTGAGCTTCACGAACGGGCAGTCTTTACGCCCGCTCGCCGCGTGGACGACTCGGGCGACGTGCTCTTTGCCGACACCCTTCTCGCCTAAGATGAGCACGGGCGCGTCGGTAGAGGCGACCTGTTCGGCTTTGAACAGGACGTATTTGAGCGCCTGGCTCTGGCCGACCATCCTGTATGGTTTGTCCATTATTCCTGTCTCACCGAGCGCCCGTCGATACGCTTACTGGTTGCCGGGCGTTCAGGTTGAGGCTTCGCGAGCACAGGTCTCCTGAAGATCGAATCGGATCAGGCAGCGTCTTGCAATGAGGTATACCCCGGGCCAATGTAAAGGGGGCAGGCATGGCTCTCGGGTAACCTCAGAAGGATAGCCGGGCCGGCGTCCTCTGTGTATCCGGTTGATTGTGTAGTGGCGTCAGGTGAAGTACGTATACCGATAAACGTGGTCGGGGTGAGCGCAAAATACTGCGGACGAGCCGCGTCACTCCTACTATTTCTATAAAAGCGTCGCGCAATTCTCGGCAAGCTCACTGAGTTTACCCGCAACAGGCTCTGCCAAATCAGCCATAAACTTCTATGTTCTTGCTCGGGGAGTGGTGTTAGTATACCGGGCGAACGTTCCCCGGAGCTTCGGGCGGGAGGACTCACACTACACCGAGACCCTTTACCAGAGTACAGAAGCGCCCCACCTATTTTACCCCTACGCCTCGCTAACCAGTGGGCTTCTTGAGGTAAGAAGGAGACACCACGATGGGTTCATCAATCAGCAGGGTCGGGGAGGGAGAAGAGCGGCAGCCCCGCGTGGCCGCGCGCCTCAGGAGGCTGATCGCCGCGACGGCCCTCCCCCTCCTTGTCGCGGCCGCTTACTACGTGGGTTCGCAGGTCGGGTTCGCAATCAAGTTCCCCTCAATCCCCACCTCCATCGTCTGGCCCCCGAACTCGATTCTGATGGCCGCCCTCATGCTCACCCCGGCCCGGCGGTGGTGGGTGTACCTGCTCGCCGTACTCGCCGCCCACCTCCTCATCCAGTCGGGAGCGGCCGTCCCACTGCCGACCATGCTCTTCCTCTTCCTGACCAACGCGGCCGAGGCGATGCTCGGGGCCTACGCGGTGCGCCGGCTGTGCGGAGGCCCGCCCCGCTTCAGTTACATGCGGGACGTGATCGTCTTCTGCGTCTTCGACGTCTTCGCCGCCCCGTTCGTGACCAGCTTCCCGGACGCCGCCGCCGTCGTCCTGACGAAGTGGAGCGACAACTACTGGCTGGTCTGGCAGGCGCGCTTCCTGTCGAACGTCCTGACGGTTCTCACGCTGGTTCCGGCCATCGTCATGTGGGCGGTTCATGGGCGCGGCTGGCTGCGCGCGGCCTCCCCCCGGCGC
The DNA here is from genome assembly GCA_045807865.1 of Pyrinomonadaceae bacterium. Lineage (GTDB taxonomy): Bacteria > Acidobacteriota > Blastocatellia > Pyrinomonadales > Pyrinomonadaceae > QHXN01. Next base: position 24,970 of record JBJMGP010000076.1, on the reverse strand, counting down.
TTCGCCGAAGCGGGGCTCCTCGCACTCGGCCTGGGCGTGACTTACGCGTTCGCATACTCCGAATCCTCGTTCGGGCCGAGTTTCGTGCCGGCCAAGCTCTACGCGCCTCTGCCCTTCCTGATCTGGGCGGCGCTGCGTTTCGGGGCCGGCGGCGTCTGCACGTCACTGCTCGCGGTTCTGCTCATCTCGATCTCGTACGCTATCGGCGGGAGCGGGCCTTTCAACTCAAGGTCTCCCGCGGAGGACATCGTCGGGCTCCAGCTTTTCCTCATCGCGATCTCGGTGCCGATGATGGCGCTGGCGGCCGTGACGGAAGAGAGGCGGCGGGCGGCAGAGGCGCTCAAAGAGAGCGAGGCGCGTAACCGCGCCATCCTGCAAGCCATGCCGGACATCATGTTCCTGCAGACCCGCGACGGCGTCTACCTCGACTTCCACGCCAGGGAGACGAATGCGCTGTACGTCCCGCCCGAGCAGTTCATCGGGAAGAACATCCGCGACGTGCTGCCGCCGGCGCTGGCCGAAAAGTTCCTCGACAGCTTTCGCATCGCGGGCGAGTCGGGCGGGCCGCAGGTCGTCGAGTACGCGCTGACGTTGGAGGAACAGGAGCGTCATTTCGAAGCGCGCATCGTGGGCAGCAACGGGCACGTCCTGAGCGTCGTGCGTGACCTCACCGAGCGCAAACGGGCGGACGCGGTCGTCACGGAGCGCGACCAGCTCCTCCAGGCCGTGTTCAGCTCGCTCTCGGCGCACGTGGTCGTCCTCGACCGCGACGGCCTCATCACCTACGCGAGCCGCTCCTGGACTCAGTTCGCCTCCGAGAATCAAGGGCGGCCCGAGTCCGTCGCCGTCGGCGTGAACTACCTTGAGGTGTGCCGGCGCGCCACCCGGAAGGGCGACGAGAAAGCGTCCGAGGCGCTGCGAGGGATCGGCGCCGTCATGTCGCGGGAGCAGCCCACGTTCGCCATCGAGTACCCGTGCCACGCACCGAACAAGCGCCGCTGGTTCCTGATGCACGTCGACCCGATGCCGGCCGAGCACGGCGGGGTCGTCGTCAGCCACATCGACATCACGGAGCGCAAGCTGGCCGAGGCGACACTCAAATTACAGTCCCGAATGCTCGACACTATCGAGCAGGCCGCGGTTGCGACCGACCTGAACGGGGTCATCTTCTTCTGGAACCAGTTTGCCGAGCGGCTCTACGGATGGTCGAAGGAAGAGGCCATCGGCCGCCAGGTGAACGACCTCCTCTATTTCGCGGATGACGAGGAGCTGAGCGTTCTGGCGGAGGGCATCTGGTCGGAGTTGAACGAAGGCGGGAGCTGGGTCGGGGAGCTCACGCTGCGGCGGAGGGACGGAACCACTTTGCAGGTTTGGGTCAACGACTCACCGATCATTGACGAGAAAGGAAACGTCGTCGGCATCATCGGAATCTCCCACGACATCACCGAGCGCAAGCAGGCCGGGAATGCGCTGCGCGAGAGTGAAAGCCGTCTGCGCCTGGCGCAACAGGCGGCCCACGTCGGCACTTGGGAGTTGGACGTAGCGACGGGCGCGTCGGTCTGGTCGGAGATGATCTGGCATCTGATCGGGCTGGAGCCGGGCGATGGCGCTTCGACCTTCGAAAGGTTCGTGGAGTTCATCCACCCCGAAGACCGCGAACGCTTCAGGCGTAAAGCCCGCGCGGCGCTCGACAGGGGTGATGAGTACGAGAACGAGTTCCGCGTCGTCCGGCGCGACGGCCAGATGCGGTATCTGGTGTCGAAAGGGCGCGTCATCCGCTCGGCGGCGGGGGAGCCCGAGCGGATGCTCGGCGCCACCATCGACATCACCGAGCGCAAGCGGGCGGAAGAGGCGTTGCGCGAGTCGGAAGAGCGGTTCCGCAAGATGGCCAACAACGCGCCGGTCGTCATCTGGGTCACGGAGCCGGACGGCTCGTCTACTTTCCTCAGTCAGACGTGGCAGGACCTCACAGGACAGACCCCGGAGGAGGGTCTCGGCTTCGGCTGGGCCGAGTGCGTGCACCCGGACGACCGCGCCCGCTCGCTCGACACCTTCCGCGCCGCCAACGAACGGCGGGAAGCCTTCCGGCTCGACTACCGACTTCGGGGCAGGGACGGCGCGTTCCTGTGGGCGATTGATTCGGGGGTGCCGCGCTTCAGCTCCCAGGGGGAGTTCTTGGGCTACACCGGTTCGGTCATCGACATCACCGAGCGCAAGCGGGTCGAGCAGGCGCTCGAACAGTTGACCGGCAGGCTGCTGCAACTACAGGACGAGGAGCGCAGGAGGATCGCCCGCGAACTCCACGACACCACCGCCCAGAACCTTTTGGCCATCGTCCTCACCCTCGAAACTCTGGTGCGGATGGCTTCGACCCTCCCGAAAGACTTTTCGGACGCCGTCCTCGAATGCCAATCGCTGTGCGAGCAGACGCAGGCCGAGATCCGCACGCTCTCCTACCTGCTGCACCCGCCGATGCTCGACGAGGCGGGGCTGCCCCTGGCGCTGGAATGGTTCATCGAAGGCTTCTCCAGAAGGAGCGGGATTCACGTGGACTTCGTCGCGCCGCCCGACTTCAGGCGCTTACCGCCGCGGATGGAGACGGCGCTCTTCCGCGTCGTACAGGAGAGCCTCACCAACATCTACCGCCACTCCGGCTGTACGACCGCGGAGATTAGCTTGGGGCGCGCCGGGGGCGAGGTCTGTCTGCGCGTCGGGGACAGGGGCCGTGGGATGACGGCCGCGTCGGGTGAAGAGGGGGGGCCGCCCGACAAGCGGGCCGAGACCGTCGGCGTCGGCATCTCCGGCATGCGCGAGCGGCTCCGGCAGATGGGCGGACACCTCGAAGTCCGCTCGGACGGCACGGGGACGACCGTCACCGCGGTGCTGCCGCTCGGAAAGGGGGATGCCGGATGACGCGCATCATGCTGGCCGACGACCACGAAGTCGTGCGCAAGGGACTCCGGTCAATGCTGGAGACGCGAACGGGCTGGAGCGTCTGCGGCGAGGCTTCGAACGGCCGCGAGGCCGTCCGCCTGGCCGTCGAGCTCCGACCCGACATCGCCGTCGTTGACCTCTCCATGCCCTACGACGGCCTCGAAGCCACCCGCCAGATCAAGCGCGAGACGCCCCTCACCGAAGTCCTCATCTTCACCATGCACGACACGCCCCGCATGGTCAGAGAGGTGCTCGCCGCGGGCGCGCGCGGGTACGTCCTGAAGTCGGATGCGGCACGCCACCTCATCTCCGCCGTCGAAGCCCTCTCGGAGCACAGGCTGTACTTAACGTCCACCGTGTCCGAATCCGTTCTCGAAGGCTACTTACAGTTCATCTCGGGCGACGACCCGAGGTGGGCTCAGAAGGCGGCGGGCGGCGCGGAGAACCCACTGACCAAACGAGAGCGGGAGATCGTACGCCTGCTGGCCGAGAACATGACGAACAAGGAGGTCGCGGCGAAGCTCTCGATCAGCGTGAAGACGGTGGAGACGCACCGCGGCGCGATCATGAGGAAGCTGGGGCTCAACTCCATCGTGGAACTGGTCTACTACGCCCTCCGCCATAAGATCGTGGAGCTGGAAGACTGGGAGTTCAAGAGGAACTCACCCCCCAGGTAAGCGGCGTCCAACCGTTCGCCGGCTCAAGGCCATCCAAACAAAGCGAAGGTCGTTTCGGGGAGACATGCCGCCGAAACGACCTTCGCTTTATTTACCCCGAGAGCCTTCGCCAACGCACCGGAGGTGCACGCCTTGTTATGAAAGCTGAACGGAAGGGCAGCCGAGCGCGGGTTCCTTTTAACATCGCCCCGGACGTCGAGACGGCCGCGGGGCCGGGAGAGGTCGGGCCGGATCACGAGGGGCAGTTTAGCATGGCCTTCGCGCACGCGCCGATAGGCATGGCGATCTTCGGCCTCGACTACCGCCTGCACAGGGCCAACACGGCGCTCTGCGAGTTGCTCGGCTACAGTGAGCGCGAGTTGCTTGAGCGTACTTTCAACGACCTCACGCACCCGGACGACAGGAGGAGGGACAGAGCCCTGGCCAGCCGCATGCTGCGGGGCGAAATCCCGAGCTACCGGCAGGAGAGTCGTTGTCTGACCAGGGACGGGCGCGAGGTGCAGCTCGACCTGACCGCGCTCCTCGTCAGGAACGCACAGGAGACCCCCTTGTACGGGATCGCGATGGTCGAGGACGTCACCGAGCGGAGGCGCGCCGAAGCGGCCCTGAGGGCGAGCGGGGAGCGCTACCGCTCCTTCATCATCAACAGCTCGGAAGGCATCTGGCGCTTCGAGTTGGAGCGGCCGATAGACACGACCCTCACCGCCGACGAGCAGTTGGGGTTGGTGTACGAATACGGCTACCTCGCCGAGTGCAACGACGCCATGGCGCGCATGTACGGCTACCGGCGCGCGGACGACTTCGTCGGCGCGGGCTTCGAGGCGCTCCGCTCCGCCTTAGGCCCCGAGTCCCGCGCCAACGCCCGCGCGTTCATCGAGAACGGCTACCGCCGCCTGGAGGCGGAGTCGGTCAGCTCCGACGTGAGAGGCCGCAAGAGGTTCTTTACCAGCAACCTCATCGGCGTCGTCGTCAACGGGCACCTGCTCCGCATCTGGGGCACGCAGCGCGACGAGACCGAGCGCAAGATGGTCGAGGCGCAGGTCGAAGCCGCGCGCGTACAGATGCGCTCCCTGGTCGCCCACCTCCATTCGCTGACCGAAAAAGAGAGGGCGGAGATTGCGCGCGAGATGCACGACGTACTCGGCCAGGGGTTGACCGGCCTGCGGATGGATATCTCGTGGCTCGGCAAAAGACTGACGAACGTCGGGGACGAGGGCGTCCGCGGCGAGATGGCGGCGCGGGTCGACGAGATGATGGGCCTGTTAGACCAGACGACTGCCGCCGTCAAAAACCTCTCCACGGAATTGAGGCCGGGGGTGCTGGATAAGTTCGGGCTCCCCGCCGCCGTCGAATGGCAGTGTCAGGAGTTCGCCCGCCGCACGGGGCTGGCCTACGAGTGTCTCCTGCCGGAGGGCGAGCCGTTGTTAAGTCTGGAACTCTCGACCGCGCTCTTCCGCATCCTTCAGGAAGCGCTGACGAACGTGGCGCGCCACTCCGGTGCGAAGAGCGTGCGGGTCGCCCTCGGCGTCGCGGGGGGTGTGGCCGCGCTCGTCGTCCGCGACGACGGCAGGGGGGTGACCGGGGAGGAGTTGTCTGCCCCCGCCTCGCTCGGCCTGCTCGGGATGCGCGAGCGGGCGGAGGCGCTGGGCGGCACTCTGCTGGTGGAGCGGTGCGCGTCCGGCGGGACGGTGGTCATGGCGAGCATCCCGCTCGACGGCCGCGTCGGCGGCGGTGAGGGGGCGTCATGATTCGCGTTCTCATCGTGGACGACCACCCCGTAGTCCGGCGCGGGCTGAGGGAGATTCTGGCGGACGAGCGGAACATCGAAGTCTCCGAGACGGCCGACCCGCACGAGGCCCTGGGGATGATACGGGAGCAGTCCTGGAGCCTCATCGTGCTCGACATCGACCTGCCCGGGAAGGGCGGCCTCGAACTGCTGAAGGACGTGCGGCGCGAGCGCCCGCGACTGCCGGTGCTGATCCTGAGCGTCTACCCCGAAGAGCAGTTCGCCCTGCGCACTCTGAGGGCCGGCGCGTCGGGCTACCTGTCGAAAGACTCCGCCCCCGGAGACCTCGTCAAAGTGGTGAGGAAAATTTTGAGGGGCGAGAAATATTTCGGCGAGCGCGTCGTGGAGCAGTTGTTGTCCAACCCGAACGATAAGGCGACGACCGCCTACCCGCATGAGCTGCTCTCCGACCGCGAGTTTCAGGTCCTCCGCCTCTTCGGCAGCGGCCTCACGGTCAAAGAGATCGCCCAAGAGCTCTCGCTGAGCCGGCCCACCGTGAGCACGTACCGCGCGCGCATTCTGGAAAAGATGCGGATGCAGACGACCGCCGAGCTTGTGCGGTACGCCGTCCAGAACCGTCTGGTCAATCAATAAGCATTAACCCTGCCCGCGTTTCACACACGCCCCGCCGTCTCGACGTCACGGCAAACCCGCCGCCTGTCATCATTCATATGACAGCCGAACCCTGCCTCTTCACGACAGATAAATCATTCTCCCGTCGATTGTCGGCGACCCCGCCCAAGAGCAGAATCATCCCTTTGGCCTCAAGGAGGGGTTTTGGGGAGCTTGAAAGAATTAAAGATTGTTATCGCCGAAGACTCGAAGCTGATTAGCGATGTCGTGAGCCGGACTCTTTCTCGGATCGAAGGGTTCAACGTTGTCGGGGTGGCGGAGAACGGCGTCGAGGCGCTGGAACTGGTGCGGGAGCGCAACCCGCACGTGCTCGTGCTCGACATCTCGATGCCGGTGAAAGACGGGATCAAGGTGGTTGAAGAACTGCGCGCCGAAGGCTCCGCCGTCGTCATCGCCATGTTCACGTCAGACCAGTCCCCTTGCGCCCGGAAAGCCTGCATGGATCTGGGCGCCAACTACTATCTGGATAAATTCGAGGTGGGGGAGCTGATAGAGATCTGTAGTTTGCATCTGCTGGCGCTATAGAAGGGGCACAGGCGCCGGCAGGGGCGCGCGCGGGACGTTTGACTTCCCCAGTAACAACGTCCCGCGCTTGCGCCGCCGGGTACGACCAATCGGTGGGAGAGGGGTCGTACCCGGTGATAATTCTTCGGGGAATATTTGAGTTGGTGCGTAACGTCCGGCTCCTCACCGGAAGTCAGTTCTGGGCGGGGCGCGACGGCGAGCTTTGCAGTTGGACGAGCTGCACCCCCGACGCCTTTGAGCCGGTTCCGCAGGAGCCTCCGCCGCAGCCGCCCGAAGGCGCCGCGGGGCGTCCGACGCCGGCGGCACGGCCGCTGGACAGACGCGCCGCCGCGTCCTCGATGTGCCGGAACAGCTCTTTATAAAGTTGGCAGTACGGGTCTCTCTCGTTGAGCGTGCCGCGCAGGGTGTAAGTCCTGACGGGGCAGCCGCCGTGGCAGAGTGAGAGATAGTCGCATTCGAGGCAGCCCTGCTCGATGATTACCTGCGGGCGTTCGAGAAACTGCTTGCGGGCCGGGCTGTTGAGCAGAAGGTCGGTGAAGCTCTCCGACTCGAAGATGTTGCCGAAGAAGTATTCGGGGTAGCTCGTCACCCAGCAGTCGCACTGCGCCACGTAGCCGCGCGCGTCAATCGAGACGAACTCGTCCGCGCAGTTCTGCTGCCAGATGCAGGGCAGGCACCCGCCGCCGTCCGTGAAGCGTTTGAGCAGCTCGTCGACGGGGCCGACCTCCACGCCGCGCCCGTAGCCGCGCTCCAGCCACACGTCCGTCAGCTCGATGTAGAAACGGCTCAGCGCCCCCACGTCCAGCGGCAGACTCTTCTTCACCTCGTTCTCTTCGCCGCCGGGGAACGGCGTGTTGACCTGAAAGCTCCTCACGTCCAGCTCGTCCGCGAAGTAGGAGTAGAACGCCTCGGCCCCGACTTCGAGCGTCGCGCGATTGGGCACCGAGATGACCGAGATGTCGATGCCGGCCTCGCGCGCCGTCTGCACGTTCCGGCGCCAGAGCTTCGTGTACTCGCCGGGGCCGCGGCCGAACAGCTTCCGGTGCAGGTTGGGGTAGTCCATCGAGGTGCCGACGCTGCCGCCGAACATCTCGAAGATGACGCGGTCCCACTGCCGGCCGTACCCGATCATGTTCGACTGGAGGCTGTGCTCGACTCGCTTGCCGCGCGCCGCGACGGCCTCGCCGATCAGCTCGTAGGCGCGCTCGAACCAGTGCGGGGGCATGGTCATGATCTCCCCGCCCTGCCAGTAGATGGTCAGAGCCTCGATGGAGCAGCGCTCCATGTGGTCGAGGACTTTGCCCATGAGGACGGAGAGTTGCTCGTGCGTGAGCGCGTCGCGCGTCTTGTCCTCAAAGCAGTAGTCGCAGTTGACGTTGCACTTGTTCGTCGGGAGCAGGATGATGGAGAGGTGATTGCCGGTCATGCGCGCACCCCCTCCGGCGTCTTGGCGTAAGCCTCCACGTCGCCGTGCAACTCCCCGGCCGCCTCACTCAACACGCCGAACAGAGACCTGACGCCCGCGCAGTCGTAGTCCCTCGCGGGCCATTTGAAATACCCGCCGCAGTACGCGAAGAATTCGCAGCCGGCGCACTCCCCGCCTTCGGCCAGGAGTTCCCGCTGGTAGTCGGCCGTGCCCGTACGGGTCGCGGCATCGACCGCCCCGCCTCGCGCCGGGCGCCGCGGCGCGACCTCCTCGCCGTCGTCCGTGACGTAGCGGAAGTGCGCGGGGTCTTCCTCCTGTATCTCCCAGAGCGTGGCCGACTCCCATCTGTAAAAGGCGAGGAAGAGCGAGTGGAAAAATTCGACGGGTTGGGAGACGGACGGGCGGTACAGATAGAGGTTCAAGGCTTCGTGCAGCTCGTCAATCAAGTCCGGGCCGGGCTGCTCTACCACCTCCAGCTTGACCGCGAAGTCCAAAGCGAGGGCCAGCCGCACGGCCCTGCCGAAGCCGGCCACGACGGGGACGGAAATCCTGACCGGGTGGTTGTCGAGGAGCTTGGCGAACCTGTAGAGCCGCATGAATTCGGACAGGGGCCTCCGCATCACCACGTCCAGGGGGATGCCCACGCCCCAGTGGACTAAGTCCTCCACCTCGGCGTCGAAGGATGTCAGCCGGACGTAAGAGATGTCGGCGAGCAGCTCCGGCGGGATGTCACGGATGACCTCGGACGGGTGTTCCGTGCGGACGATCAGGCTTCGCCCCTTGTAGGCTTCGACCAATCCCACCGGGATGTTGTAGGTAACGGGTTCGTCCATCGCTCGACACACGCCTCTCCAAACGCGCGCGGGGCCGGGCGGTGAGCACGAAGCCCGCCCGGCCCTGTCGGGTAGCACGCGCCCTGGACACTACCGGTTGATCCAACCGCCGCCGCCGCGATTCACCCAACTGCCGCCGCCGCCGCCTCTGCCGTTGATCCAGCCGCCGCCGCCGCGGTTCACCCAACTGCCGCCGCCGCCGCCCCTGCCGTTCACCCAGCCGGCGCGTGCCTCGGGTGCCGCGAGGTGGCCGATGACGGCGCCGCCGATGACGACGGCCGACCACTTCTTCAAGCCTCTGAGGAAGTCTCTCCTCCCGATCTGTCTCTTCTCGCGGGCGGACTCTTCGCCCTGCTCCACATCGGAATCGTCAGCCATGACCTTGCCTCCAATCTTTCCGGGAACAGACTACCGCCCTGCCTCACTTTGCTTTGGCCGACTGTGGGGGCGGCGGCCCGGCGGTCGGGTTGGACATGTGGAGCATCGTGAAGCGCCACTGGCCGTCCTGCTTGACCAACGCGGCCGAGACATTGAGCGGGTACTCTCTGGCCTTCCCCTTCAACGAATCCTTCGCGACGCATGTCGCCGCGAGCCAGGCCATCGTGCCGTCGCTGTTGCCGTTCTTCCATTCGCAGTCAACCTTCATGGTGCCCGGATCGTAGTCTTTGAAGATTTCGGTGTAGGCCACCTTGATCTCCTGCGGGCCGACCCAGCGCTCGGCGGGGCTGGTGCCGAGCACGACCGTGTTGGGCGCGGGCGCGAAGGTCTCCAACACGGAGTCGAGATTCTTCTCGCCGAGGGCCTTGTCGTGCTTCGCCAGCACCGCCCTGATCTCGTCCACCACCTTGGGGTCGGCGGGCGCGTTAGCCGCGGCCGCGGGGGCCGGGGTGGGCGCCGCGTTCGCTACGGGTTCGCCCGCCGCCGGGGATGTCTGACACGCGCAGAGCGTCATGGCGAGCGAAGCCACGCCACACGCCAGCAGCTTTTTGATCATCTTCCCACCTCCTTCAAACATGCTACGCCCCGGAACTCACTGGATGACCAGGGGAACCTGCGACGCGACCTGCAAGTCCATCAGCTCGTAGAGGCGGCGGTCGATCTGGAAGAAGAGCGCCGCCTTCTTTCCGGGGAGCACCTTCTCGACGACGGGGATGAATCGCTGCCGCGTCTGCGCCAGCTCGACTTGAATGTCGCTCCAGCGCTTAATCATCTGGAGGGCCTGGGCGTCGGTCAGCGTCTTCTGGTTCGCCGCGTACTCCTTGATGATCGCGTAGAACTCGTCGTAGTGCTTGCTCATCTCGGCGGCGTACTTGTCATAGACGGGCCAGAACTTCGTCGCCTCGACTTCGGTCAGCGACACGTTGAGCGCGATCACCTGCTTCTTCTCCGCACGCAGGTTGCGCCGGAGCAGCGCGAGGTCTTTGTCTATCTCGACGCCCGTGGCCGTCTCCGTCTGCGCGCAGGCAGTGCCGCGGGCCGCCGCGAAGGCGAAGAACAGAACCAGGCATGAAAAGAGCACTCTCTTCATCACCCATCTCCTTCCCTGATATATGGAGCGTTTCGGGCGGGTCTACCGCCTCTGCGATCTACGGAATACTATGGGCCGAATCGCCCGGGGGTAACTGTAAGAATTGACAGGTTTCGGCCCCTCGGGTGACTGAGCAGGGCGGCCGGGCGTGAACCGATCCGGGTCGGCGGGCGCCTCATTCGGTGTTGATGCCCGTGCTCAGGGAGGAGGAGATGTACGTGCGACCGGCCAGCACCTCCTTGATGGCGACGCGCAGGTCGGAGGCCATGCGCGGCTTGGTCACGTAGCCGGAAGCCCCCGCACGGAGGGCCGCCACGAGGAAGTCCGGGTCTTCGTGGATCGTCAAGAAGATGATCTTGGCCCCCGACCCGCTCTCCTTGAGCTGCGCCGCGGCCTCGATGCCGTTCAGCACCGGCATGGAGATGTCGAGGAGGCAGACGTCCGGCTTTAACCTGGCGGCAGCTTCCAGCAATGCGCCTCCGTCGCTCACCGGCTCAAGCACCTCGAACTCGCGCTCCAGCATGCGTACGACTCTGTCGCGCATCCCCTCGTGATCGTCGGCCAGTAGAATGCGAGCGCGCCCCACCTTCCCTCCTTCCATCGCGCCGCTCGCCCAACTTATTTCCTCGGGGAGAATCGGCGCAAGGCGTCTCCCTGACGGGGTAGACGACCGTGTACATCCTAAGAAATTTGCCGCCGAAAACTACTGGTAAAAATAACAGGAAGAACCGTTGAGGAGTCGATGCGGGGTTCTGTGCGAGGCCGATGGGCGGTGAGGCCGGTGGATCGCGCGCCGCCCCGCTCACTTCAGCGACAGAGGCGCGTCGGGATCGCCTCCTCCGTCACGAGGGTTTGCAGGTTGGGGTTGAGCTTCGGCAGGACGCGGAAGGTCTGGGCCAGACTCAAGTGCTCTTCGTCGTCCGGGTCGCCGTTGTAGGAGATGCAGAAGTCTTGCCAGGCGAGGGCCAGCCGTTCGGTGCGGGATTTATAGCCGAAGGCGCTCGCGAAGCGCTCGTCGCTCGCCTGGGCGGTCGGGCGGAGGGCGATGTAGCGCTTGAGGACTTCGGCGCCGGTGTAGTCACAGGTGAGTTCCTCCTTCTGAACTTCGCCGAGGGCCAGTCCGGCCGCCTGGCGCGCGACACGGCTCACGTCATCGACGAGGCGTCGCAGCCGCCCGCCGCGCGCGGCGACGTGGGTCAGCTCGTGACCCAGCACGAGCATGGCCTCGTCGTCCGAGGTCAGGTAGGCCGCGTAGCCGGGGCCGATGCGGATGGTCGAGAGGTCTTCTTCCGAAACCGCCGCGGAGTCACCCAGGCTCGCGTCGAAGACGACCCGGCGCACCGAGGCGATCAGGCGCCTCTCCCTGGAGAGCCCGGTGGTCTTGAGGAGGCCCCCGAGCGCCTGGAGCGTCAGCCGCTTGCCGAGCGGCAGTAGCCGCCGGACGTTCTCTATCCCGAGGAAAATCTGCCGCGGGTCTAACCCCTTGCGGGCCTGATGGCCTTTGAGGCCGTCCGCCCCCCTCTTCTCGTTCAACCTCGTCAGGGCGTCGAACGCGAGCGTTTCCAGTTCCGCGTCCGAGAGGCGCTCCAGGGCGAACCTCGGCGAAGCAGAGCCGGGGCCGAGCGGGCCGCCCACCAGCGGCTTGAGCGGAACCGCGATGAGCAGCCCCGCGAGTAGCCCGGCCGTCAGTCCAGGCAGGACTGCGAACCGCCTCGACACTTTCCCCCAGAACACCGGGAACATCTTCCTACCCCGCCCGCCTCAAGCCTGCGTGAACCGGCCCCACGCCTCATACGGCCATGAGCGAATTCTTAATCGCGTACTGGATCAGCTCGGCGCTGCTCTTGACGCGGAGGTGCTCCATCATCGTGTACTTGTGGAAGGCGACCGTCCGCGGAGAGACGTTGAGGAGGTAGGCGACCTCCTTCATCGAGCGCCCCTCGGCGAGCAGTTGCAGCACCTCCTTCTGGCGCAGGGTCAGCTGGTGCGGCTCCTTCATATGTTTGAAGTTCTGGATGAACGAGCCGATCATGTCGCCCGTCATGAGGGGCGTCACGTAGGAGCCACCCTTCACGACCTCGCGCAGCGCCTGCACGAGTTCCGACGCGGCGGAGTTCTTGACCAGGAACCCGGAGGCGCCCAGCCGGAACGCCTCGGCGGCCACGTCCGGGTCGTGGTTCATGGTGAGGTAGACCAGCTTCACCCGCGGGAGCGACCGCTTGAGCCTCTGGCCCGCGAGGAGACCGTTCATGTTCGGCATCCCGATGTCGAGGACGATGACGTTCGGTTCGAGCGCGGGCGCCCCCTCGACGAGCGCCAGCCCGTCGGCGAAGATGCCCACGACCTCGAACTCGGGCTCAAGCATCTTCTTGAGGGCCTCCAGCATTAAGGTATGGTCGTCCGCCAGGATGATGCGTGCTCGCTTCATAACCTCTCCCTTCCGTCCTTAAAGTCACTCACAGCATTACGCCCGTCAGCGGCGTGCTCACCTCTTGCTCCCTTTCGACCTCGCCCGTGAGCGGCACCGATATTTCGAGCCGCGTCCCCCGCGACGGCCGCGAGTAGATGCGCAGCTTCCCCCCGACGAGCCGCAGTCGCTCCCTCATGCTGGTGAAGCCGAGCCCCCTCTCCAGCGCGCCCGACTCGGTGTCGAACCCGCGGCCGTCGTCGGAGACGGAGAGGTGGACGCCTCCCACGGCCCCCTCAAGCACGATGCGCACCCTGCGCGCGCCGCTGTGCTTGACACAGTTGCGCAGGGACTCCTGCGCGATGCGGAAGAGGCACAGGCGCACGTTCTTCGGGACGTGCTTCAGCTGACCGGTCTGGCGGAACTCGACCTTGAGCTTGCAGCCCCTCGACAGTTCGTCGCACAGGCTTTCGACCGCCGCCGCCAGCCCCAGGTGATCCAGTTTCGACGGGTGGAGCCTGTAAGAGAGGCGGTGAATCTCCGCCGAGATCTCTTTCGCCTTGGTCTGGAGGCTGTGCACCAGGGGGCGGAGGCTGCGCGGCTTCTGCGCCCGCTGCGAGAGCTGCTCCAGCTCGATTGAGAGCAGCGCCATCCTCTGGTTGAGGTCGTCGTGGAGCTCGCGGGCGATCCGCTTCCGCTCCTCCTCCTGCGCGTTAATCAGACGGCCGCTCAGGTTGAGGAGCGCCTCCTCCATCCGCTTGCGCTCGGTGATGTCGATCAGGAAGCCGCGCAGGGCCACCGGCTGCCCGCCCCGGCGGATGACGTTGACGATGTCCTGAAGCCAGATCGTCCGGCCGTCGGCGGCCAGCATCCTGTATTCGAGCTCGTAGCTGTCCTGCTCGCGCGAACGGTTCAGACGCTCGGCGGCCGCGCGCATCAAGTCGTCCGGGTGAACGTGGGAGGCCCAGAAGCCCGGCTCGTACCAACGCTCGGCCGGGTAGCCGAACATCTTGACGGCCTGCTCGTCCAGGTAGGTGAACCGCCCGTTCTCCGCGTCGGCCTCCCAGGGGAGGATGTTCGTGATCTCCAGGAGGAGCCGCAGCCGCTCCTCGTTAGTTTTCTCCGACGCGCCCGTCCAGTGGTTTCGGGCCGCCTCTTCGTGTGTGATGAGAAGGCGGAGCGAGCGGGGCTCGGTACGCTCTTTTTGAAAGGTACGCTCTTTGGGAAGAATGGTCGCCATGGGGGTTCGGCTCTCTTTCGCAACGTCTCTTCGAGACACTTAGTCGGGCTGCGATGGTCTCCATTAACGGGCCATCGCTTTCATGGGGTTCGGGGCGTCATCCGTTTTGCCGTAGGGCGCAACCTCATGCCCGCGGCCCTGACCTCAATGGGTTTGACAACCCATGTTGGCTCTCCTCATCGCGTCAACGCTCGTGATGTGTGACAGCAGTTTGAAGTCCAGGTGCGAGATGTCGCACAGGATGCTGATGGAGCCGAGCAGCACGGCGAGGCTGTTCGAGTACAGGTGGTTGTTCCAGTCGTCCGGGCTCTCCCACTCGCCGATCAGGACGAACGTGTTCCCGTCGTCCGCCTCTTCGTAGAAGCCATAGTTCAAACAACCCTTCTCCTGCTTGACCGGGTCGAGCAGAGATGAGATCGTCTGGTATAGCTCCTTCCGCTTTTCCGGCCGCACGGTGATCCTGGTTAAGTTGACAATCGCGTCCGCTTTGCTCGTACTCCGCATCTTCTCTCCCTTCATCCACGCGGGAAGACTGTTGGACTGTTACGTGTTTTTTTTGGCGTCCGCCGGTAACGCTGTCGGCGCCGAGCGAGAAAATGACGCGGACGTGTTGTGCAAATGGCGTGCACGAGGGGTGAGGGACTGCCGCCGGTCGCATCTAAGGGGCGTGATGGCTGAAGGATAGACCGTGTGACTTCTGAGGTTGGCTAAACCCGCCGCGTGGGCGCCGCCCGTGGGATTCCGAGGAACCCTCGGGATGCCGTGGGTAGGGGCGAAATGAGTTAAGGCGGGTGACAGGCGCGGCGCACGAACCCCTTGCACACCTGTCAGAATTGACAGTTACGCGTCGCCACGGGGCCGCGGTAAAGTTTTCGCCGGGCCAAGGCTCCAACAGTGGGCTCCGGAGTCTGTGGCGCTTTGCTCGGTCAGAGCCGATGACGGGTGGCGGTGGGGCGCCGCCGCCTTTGCGGGTGGGCATGTGACTATTGCTGGATGGTCACGTGCCCCTTTTTTTATGTCGGGCCTCGGTCGGCCGCGGCCTACATGGGAGGCGGGTGCGGCTTCTCCACTCTCAACTTGGCCATCCGGGTGCGGAGGGTGCTCGGGTGGAGTCCTAAAATCCTGGCGGCCCCGTGCTGCCCCTCGATCCGCCAGCTGGTGCCGTCGAGGACCGCGACGATGTACTCCCGTTCCATCTCTTCGAGGGTCTTACTCGGCGCCGAAGACTTCACTACGCTTAACGTCTCGGCCAGGTTGGAGATTTGCAGGACGGGGCCGCCGTTGTTGTTGATGACGGCGCGTTCGATCACGTTGGCGAGTTCCCTGACGTTCCCGGGCCACGCGTAAGTGCAGAGCGCGTTGAGCGTCGCGGGCGTGACCGACGTGATCTTCTTCCCCATCTTTCTGGAGAAGCTGCCCACGAAGTGTTCGACCAGGTGCGGGATGTCCTCCGCGCGCTGGCGCAGGGGCGGCACGGTGATGGGGAAGACGTTGAGGCGGTAGAAGAGGTCTTCGCGGAAGGCCCCCGCCTGCACCTCCTTCCACAGGTTCCGGTTCGTCGCGGCGACGATGCGCACGTCCACCCTGATCGTCCGGTTGCCGCCCAAGCGCTCGAACTCGCCCTCCTGGATGACCCTGAGCAGCTTCGCCTGCAACCCGAGGGGCAGCTCGCCGATCTCGTCGAGGAAGATGGTGGCGCCGTCGGCCAGCTCGAAGCGCCCCGCCTTCCGGCCGGTGGCGCCGGTGAACGCGCCTCGCTCGTGGCCGAACAGCTCGCTCTCGATGAGGCCGGGCGAGAGGGCCGAGCAGTTGACCTTGACGAGCGGCCGGGCACGCCGGTGGCTCTCGCCGTGGATGGCGCGCGCGACCAGCTCTTTGCCGGTTCCGGTCTCGCCCGTGATGAGGACGGTGGAGTCGGTCGGGGCCACCTGCTCGATCTTATGCAGGATGTACTTGATGGCGTCGCTGCGCCCGACGATCTCGCTGAAGTTCTGCTCCAATTTAATCTCCTCCCTGAGGTAGACGTTCTCCTCCTGGAGTTGGTTCTTCAGCCGGTGCAACTCCTCCATCATCAGCCGCAAAGACTCTTCGGACTCCTTGCGGTCGTGGATGTCCACGCTGGAACCGATGAAGCCGAGGAACTCGCCGCCCGACGAGAAGCGCGGCGTCCCGGTGGAGAGCATCCAGCGGTATGAGCCGTCGGCTCGCCTCAGCCTGTACTCCATCACGAACGGCTCGCGGTGGTCGAAGCTCGAAGTGTAGACTTCGATGCAGCGCGCGTGGTCTTCGGGGTGGACTCCTTCGGTCCAGCCGTCGCCGAGTTCCTCCACCAGACTCCGCCCCGTGAAATCGAGCCACTGCTTGTTAACGTAGGTACGGAGCTTGTCCGGGCCCGCTACCCAGATCAGCACGGGAGCGGTGTCGGCCATGTTCCGGAACTGCCCCTCGCTCTGGCGCAGCGCCTCCTCCGCCTCTTTGCGCTCGGTGACATCCTGCACGGCGCCGATGATGCGGAGCGGCTGCCCCGACTCATCGACTTCCACGACGGCATACTCCTGAACCACCCGCTCGGCCCCGTCGGCCCTGACGATGCGGTGCTCCTGATCGTACGGCCTTCTCCCGGCGACGGCCGCGCGAATCTCCTGGTCGATCCGCCGCCGGTCGTCGGGGTGGACGTGGCGGAAGAAGAGCCCGCTCGTCACCTCGACCGCGCCGGGCTCGTAGCCGTAGATGCGGTAGACCTGATCCGACCAGGCCAAAGGGTTCTCGTTGATCTCCGCCGAGCGCGTCAGATCGACCTCCCAGGCGCCGAGGTTCGCCAACCGCCCCGCCTGCGCCAGCACGGCCGCGCTGCGCTTGATCTGCTCCTCCGCCCGTATGCGCTCGGACACGTCGCTGAAGATCACGGCCACCGTCCGGCTGCCTGCCTCGCCGACGCGGAAGGCGTAAACGTCGAACCACCTGCTCAACCCGGCGACGCGGCCGGTGAAGCGTTCCGGCTCGCCCGTGGCGGCGACCCGCCCGTACCTCTCGAACCAGAACTGTTCCAGGTCGGGTATCAACTCGCCGATGCGCCTGCCCTGCGCGCCCTTCCAACCGGTCTGCCGCTCGAACCCCGGGTTGGTCACGGAGAAGAGGCCGTCCACGGCGCGGCCTTCGTCGTCGCAGATCAGCTCGATGACGCAGAAGCCTTCGTCAATCGAGTCGAAGAGGGTGCGGTACCTCTCCTCGCTCTGTCTGCGCGTGTCCTCGGCCAGCTTCTTTTCCGTGATGTCAATCGACACGCCGCGCAGGCCGACAACCTCTCCGGCCTCGTCAACCATGGGGCTGAGGTGGCTTTCGGCCCAGACCGTGCGGCCGTCTTTCGCCCCCCAGCGGTGTTGGATGACGGCCTCCCTGCCGGACTTCATGACCTCCGCGCTGACCTGCGCAGCCATCTCCTGGTCTGCCCTGGTCATGAGTCGGTACCCGAGGCCGGGCGGGGAGGAGAGCCACGTCGCGGGGGTGTAGCCCAACATCTTCTCGACGTAGTTGCTGATGAAGACCGTCTTCATCATCTCCGTCCTCGGGTCGAGCAGCGTCTCCCACACGATGCCGGGAACGTTCGAGACCAGCTCGTTCAGGCGCCGGTGATCGGCTTCGACCTGACCGGCCAGGCGCTCGCGTTCGCGTTCGGCTCTTCTGCGCCGCCTTTGAGCGACCAACAACCCCGCGATCAGTAAGGCTTCGATGGCGAAGACTACGACGACGCCGACGACATACCACCTGTAGAGTTCCCAGAACGTCGGCTCCTTAAACCGCACGACGCTGCCCGGCGGAAGCGCTCGCGGGCTCAAGCCCCGGCGCTGAAGCTCTCGCCAGTCAAACACCTTAAGGCCGGGGACTGTTTGCGGGAGGATGTCTTGCGGCCTCTCACCGGAGAGGATGCGCAGGCCCATTTCACCCGTGCGCTTGCCCAGCGCCGTAAAATCGAGCACGCTCCCGCCGACAATCCCGGCGCCCACTTGAGTATCCGAGATCCCGTAGACGGGAGCGCCCGACGTGGGCGCGACCCTGGACGCCACCTCCGGGGCGGTAAAAGTGTTGCCCAGGCGATCCACGGAGAACGAGAGGAGCAGGACAATGCTCTCTTTCGGCAGGGCCGCCAGTTCATTCTTCAACTCCTCGATGGTCAGGTTGTCGAGATACGTGATCTCCACTCTGCCTTCGTACTCGCGCAACCTGCTCTGCGCCTGCTCCTTAATGAACCTGTCATGGTCGGAACGGCCCGACACCACCACGACCCTCCGCAGCTCTGGCTGTAAAGCGAGCGCCATGTCCAATGTCTTGGAGACATCGATCTCGCCCCACACTCCGGTGACCCCCGGCCACAGGCGGCGGGCCGTCTCTTCGCTCTCGTCATGAAAGTAGAAGATGATGGGCGTACCGCGGAAGACTTCCGAGTCACGCACTGACAGGAACTGTAGTGCCGGCGCGCCGATGGTGATAATCAGGTCGAATTTAACCCCCCCGTACTTCCGCCCCAGGTAGCCGCCCAGCTCGTCCTCATACCTGTCGAGAGGAATTCTCACGGTGTCCTGAAACTCGTAGAAGAACTCGACGGGCCCCTGTGAGCCGTCTCTCAGGGTCGAGCGCAGCGACTGATTAAAACTTATGACGGCGGGAAAACCCGGGTCGTACGAGCATAGAACCAGAACCCTTTTGGTGGGCGGTGACGCGGCGGAAGAGATGCCCGGCGACGTGAGGAGAAACAGTGTGGCAGCTAAGAGTAGGCCCGAGACAACTACACCACGCGCTGCCCTCCTGCGCGCCGGCCGTGTGGGCGTTTCAGAGCGGCGCAGGAGGAGGCTGGCGGCGGCCGGGCAGCGGCCATCGCTCGGGTTGTGTTGATGGGTATGAAGCTTCATCGCCCCACCCGACTGGCTTGAGAAACGTTGACTCCCTCAGCAGCGCAGAGTGGGGGCAGGTGATACATTAAGACGGGAGTCGGGAACCCGTTTGGGCCGACAATAGACCAAACGATTGGCTCAATGTACCACTCTGCACATAACCGTACAATACATTTGGAAGCGGCCAGGGCAAAAGTGAGCCGGCCGCGCCTGCTCAACCGCCGCCGTAAAAATCTGTCGAGGCATAAGGCCGCCACCGTGAACCGACGCGTGCGTGGGGCACATCTAAAACGCCTCCCCCACCCCGATTGAAAGCGTCCGCCCCTCCCTGCCGAAGGCGTAGTCGATGCGGTAGTTGATGTGGTTCTTCTTGTCGAGCTTGAACCGAAGGCCCGCGCCCGCGCCCGGCAGCAGGCCGTCCATGCGGAGGTCGCCCCACTTTCGTGCGACCCCGCCGACCCCGCCGAACGCCACGAACCCCAGGCGCCTCCGCCAGTCGAGCCGGTACTCGGCCTGCGCGGCGAACTGGCGGCGGTTCTGAAACTCGCCCGTCGTGTAGCCGCGCACGTCGTTGTTGAAGCCGAAGAGGCAGAGGTCGTAGAAGGGGACGCTGCCGCCGGCCGAGCAGGCCATCGCCCTGTAGGCCAGAACCTGACGGTCGGCGACCTCACGGTACCCGTTATACCCGACCTTGTAGACCTGATACTCCCGACGGCTCCCCCAGGCCTGGTCGAAGAAGTCGGCCGTGAAGTCGAAGAGCGAGCCCTTCGTCGGGTAGAAGGTGCTGTCGCGTCGGTCGCGCTGGAGGTGGAAGCCGAGCGACGCGGAGGTTGACTTGAGGTCGATAGCGGGAATCTCGAAGCCGCCCGGTGGTCGTACGCCGTCGAGGCTCGCCGACAGGCGGCGGTACTGGTAGCGCGGGCCGATGAAGACCTTCCCTCCCACGTTGCGGAGGAACTCGCCGAAGATGATTTTGCCCCCCATGCTGAGTGGGATGGCGACGGCCGGCCTGTTCGGGAGGCGGCCGATGCCGTAGAAGTCCAGGTTGGCGCGGCCCGACATCGCGGCGAAGGTCGTCTGGTACCTGTTCTCTTTCAGGTAAAGCTTACTCCCCAGAGCCAGGCCGCGCGTGCCGTTGTTCGTGTAGATGCCGGCGAGACCTGCCCACGACGGCGGCGAGACCTCGTCATCTTTATCTAACTTGAAGACGTAAGCAGCTATCAGGATCAAGCCGGAACCGAACGCGGGGCTCGAAATGGGGATGGGCGCGATCACAAACGAGCCGCGCTTCTCCTCCTTCTCTTTACTCTCCTTGTCCTTCTGCTGCCCCGACGAGTCGGCGGCTTTGTCCCCGTCCTTCTTTGCCTGTTCTTCCTTTGCCCTGACGGTCTCTTCCACCCCGGGCGGCGCCGGGGCCGGGATCTGACTGATGACGTTTGAGCAAACGAGGGTGACGGAGATGATCGCGGAAAGGTAGGCCGCGACCCCGCGGCAGACAGCGGCAAACTTCGGCTGAGTTGGCCTCGCCGCACCGAAAAGTTTTTTGCTGGCGTTGACTGTCACCGCCCCTCCTTCCTCTCTGAGCCCTGACCTTCAATAGTCCGGCGGAAACGTAAGCCGCAGACGTTGGCGGAGTGTTACCCTACCTTCTCCCTCCCACTAACGTCTGCGGCTACGGCGCCCCCCAAGCCGCCACGCCACCACGGGCGACCCAATGAAAGGAAGGCGCTACCAGGGCCGGCGTTGAACCCCTGTATGACACCGGCCCTGGATTCTCTGCATTACCTCACGCGGCGTCTTCGAAGAGGCGTCGGCCGCCGCGCCGGTCTTTCGTCAACGCCTGCGGCCGCCGCCACCACCTCTGCCGCCGCCGCCTCGGCTGAAGCCGCCGCCGCCCCGGCTGAAGCCGCCCCCGCCGCGGTAACTGCCGGCGTTGCCTCCCCCGCGGTTGCGGTACGCGCCGTAGTCGTTCGAGCGCCGCGTCCCTTCGGTGCGGTTGGCCCGGTCGCGCTCAAGCGAGCCGTATGTCGAGCGATCCACCTGGCCTCTCGAAAAGTCCCTGTCCCTCTGCTGGATGCCTTCGTTGAAGCTGTCGCGCAGAGACCGGTCGGGCTTCTGGACGTTATTCCAACTCCCGTTATCCCACTTGCTCCACTGGCCGCCGTCGTTGCGGCGGTAGACGTTGCCGTCCCTGCCGGCGTAGACGTTATCGCCGCGCTGGCCGACGCCGCCGCTGCCGCCTTCGCCGGTGCGTCTAATCATTCCGCCCTGCTCGCCGCGCGTCAGGCGCGTGGTGTTCCCCGTCGCGTTGTTGGTGAACCGCTGGGTCTTCGCCCACTGGTCGCCGCGCTGGACGTTGGTCGAGCCCCAACTGCCGTAGACGCCCGAGCCCTGACGCGTCGAGGCGTAGGTGCCGGTGCGCGGGTTATATGCCTGCGCGCCGCCCACCGCCCCGTTCGGCCCGTAGGCGAAGGCGCCGCGCGCGTAGGTGCCGGTCGAGGGGTTGTACCTCGCCCCGAACCCCGCGCCGCCGTACGGGCCGTAGATTCTCCCGGCGGCCCCGTAAGCGCCCGAGTAAGGGTTGTACCAGGAGCCGTAACCGTAGGTGCGCCCGTAGGGGTAATAGACCGGGTAGTAGCCGCCGTACCCGTAGTAGGGCGGGTAGTACCAGCCGGTGCCCCAGACGGTGCAGCCCCAGGCGACCATCATCCCGGTGTAGCCCGCGTAGGCCGCGTAGGTCACCCACTCGTCGTTGTCGTTATCGTCCGCCTCGACCGTCACGTAGGTGACGTTGTGCGCCGGGGAGTTGGCGGGGATATGGTAAACCTCCTCGGGGACGTTGGCGGCGAGCACCCAAGGCCCTTTCGGGCTGGCGGCCTCGAACCAGACGCCCTGGAAGCACATGTAGTAGGCGTCGCCGACCTTGATGATGTCCTTGTCGGTGTTGACGGCGCGCTGGAGCCGCGTGCCTTCGATGGGCGCGTACTGCGGGTCGCCCTCATAGACCACCTCGGGCGCCGCGACCTCGTTCCGGTTGACGCGCGCGATCTGAGGCACCTGCGCCAGCAGGACGGCCTCCGCCGCCTGCTGCGTCCCCGGCACGGAGGCGAGCACGCGCGAGCGCGGGTGCTCAAGGGAGATCTTCTTGAAGTCCTCGGGAAGACTCGGCGTGGCGAACGTCCAACCGCTGCCGCTCAAGTCCGGCGCGCTGAACCAGCGGCCCGCGACGAGGTAGTAGAACGGGCCGGTCTCGCCCAGGCGGAACAGGTCGCTCTCGGTGTTGCTCACCCAGAGCAGGCCAGTCCCCTCAACGGGGGCATACTTCGGCGCCCCGTCGGTCAGGATCAGTTCCGCCGGCTCGGCGCTGAAGTAGACCATCGGGAGATGTTCGCGAGTCTTGCCCGGCAGGCTGGCTTTAACGTCCTTCCAGTTGTCGTCGTCCGGCAGCTTCGCGAAGCTGTCGGGCAGCGTGCCCGCGTGCACCCACGGCCCCTCCACTTTCGGGGCTTTGAGCCACGCATCTCCGTCGCGCAGGTAGTAGGTGCTGGTCGGCCCGTGCAGGAAGAGGTCCCAGTTGGTGTTGACGGCGAACTTCAGGTCGTTGTCCTTGACGGGGCTCCAGATGGGGTAGCCGTCCAGGTTGAGGAGGAGCGCGGGCGTCCTGCTCGAAAATATCTTCGGCGGGTCGCCCTTGATGCCCGGGACGTTCTTCGGGATGATCTGGCTCTTGTCCAACTGCGCGAGCACGCGGTCGAGCGCGATGAAGCGATCCTCGGGCGGGATCGCCCTGACGACCTCGTCGGTCAACTCCTGGTTCTGCTCTTTACTGAGCGCCGGGAAGCTGATCTCCGTGATCTTGAGCACAGAGAATTTGACCAGCCGCTCGGCGGTTGAGACCTCCGTGTCGGCCTCGACCTTGAGGGTGCCCAGCTCCGGCTTCTTCGCGCCGGCGGGCAGGTACGAGGCCGCGGTGTAGGCAACCATGTGCCGCTGGTTCTCCCAGCTCGCGACCTGCGGCTGGTAGAGGACTATCTGCGCGCCGCCCGTCGTCTTGTAGCCGCGCGGCCAGCCCCTGTCGCCCGCCGACACGGCCGTCTGAACGCCGCCGCCGTCCGTCGCCTGCCGCGCCGAGGCGGAGCGGAGTGAGGCCGGCGGTAGGCCAATCAAGAAGGTAAGTATGAGCGAAGTGATAAGCCGCTTCATGGTCGTCCTCGCTTCCCTCCGAGCGGTATCGAGCAGGCCCAAAGCGCGACGCCGCGCGCGGGTTCTGTTCGGGGCAGATTGTATGTACTCCCCGTTCGTGCGGGTAACTGTCACTTTTGACAGGCGTTGGTGAGGCCTTGTGACGGCGGTGAGCGGACGAGTCGGGCTACTCAAACGGCAGAGGCCCCTCACGGTTTGGCTTTCGCGACGGGGTACTGCTTGAACATCTTCTCCACCGACTTCCTGACCCTCTTCTCGGCCTTCCGGGCGTCCTCCGCCAGGGCGTCCATGATGCTGTTTCTGTTTTCGCTCCTCTTGTCGAGGATGGTGCTGGCCGTCCCGCGCCAGAGCAGTTGCTTATCCGAGGCGTCGGTGAGGAACACGACGAGCGTCCCGACCTCAATGTCCCAGCTCTGGCTCCTGACGCTGATGCCGCTCCGCATCTGGCCCGCCCAATCCCCCGTGGTTGACCAGCGGCTTTGGGCGAACTCGATGTCCCTGTCCACCGCGACCATGTACAGGACGCGGATGTCGCTCGCCTCCTCGACGCGGCGCAGCCCCCTGGCCGCCAACTGCCCCTCGATGTTCGACCTGACCTGCTGGTCGATGAGCGGGTTCTTCGCCGGGACGCCTTCGGCCCACGAGTAGGTCTTGAACTTCGAGAAGTCACTGCCCCGGTCGAAGTCCACCGACACGTCCTGCGCGCGCGCGGCGGCGGCGCACGCGAGGAACAGTAAGCACCACAAGGCCGTCCTCGATTTCATCAACGCACCTCCGCGTCGAAGTCTATGGGCGGTTGCCCGAATCGATAACTGTCACTTTTGACAGGGGGGCGGGCGACCTTAGTCAGGCCGGTCGATCAATCTGTTCAGGATCAGTTTGTAAGGGTCGGACGAGACGCTGGAGGTGCCGTAGAAAGGCTTGTCGTTGATGATAATCATGAAGAGGACGACGGCCAGGAAGCCGCCCATGAGCGAGACGAGGACGGCGTGCAGCTTGAGGTCTTCGATCCGGTAGAGGTACGCGACCCCGACGCTGATGGCCGCGCCCACCCAGATGACCAACCACATGACGAGCGACAGCCCGCTCTCGACGGCATCGATACGCAACCGGCGATTTTCGAGCAGTTGGTTGTATGCCTTCAAGGTTTCGGCGTGCAGCGCGACCTGGCCCGGGGTGGCGGGCTCGAACGTGTAGAGCTTGAACTGGAAGTCGTCCATGATCTGGGTCCCCCGATCCAGAGTTTGCCCCCGCCCCTTCTGCTGCGCCGGCCAAGCCTCCTCGATGACGAAGACCGTGTACTTACGAAGTTCGGCGCGCAACTCGTCCCGCAGTGGCCGGGGGTAGCCGCCCGCGTCACGGTACAGCGTCGCAATCGAGGTGGCCTCCCTCGAAGCCAGCTCCGAGGCGGTCGCGTGGGTGCTCCACACCCCCGCCGCAATCAGGCCGACCGTGATGCCGTAGAAGACGCCGATGGCCTGCACCGTCCCGCTGACCGCCTCGTTGATGTCTCCCTCGTAGCTGAGCCGGGGCACGACGAAGCGTCTCGCCAGAACCAGGCCGGCGAGCGAGACGGTTTCGATGAAGACCACCATCACGACGGCGGCCAGCACCGGCGGGATTTCATAAATCCAGAGAGGCACGAATCACCCCCATCGCGGTTGCCCCGCCCTTCGTCACGACTCGCCTCCGTTAGAGGAGTGACGCACCGCCTCGACCCCCACCGCCTCGGCGCGCCACCAGACGCTACTGCCGCCGATCCCCTGGAGGTCGCTCACACCGGCCAACGCCCGGTCGGCCACATCCGGGAAAGTCCGCATCGAGGAACTCTCAAGCAGGCCCAGTTCCTTGCGCACGGCGGCGGCGGAATTGCCGACCTTGTCGATCGC
>JBJMGP010000075.1:0-21599 GCA_045807865.1 Pyrinomonadaceae bacterium | reverse complement strand
TGCCCCCCACGCCTCTGTGATTGATAGCGCCTCGCTCTGCACGCGACCGACGATTCAAGGCGCCCGCCCCGCCTCCTCCTTCCGGAACGAAATCCAAAATAACAGTTGCCACAAGTTCAAGGCGGGCGGTGTACTCCTTCAAGGGACGACCTTCTGTCGGGCCGGGCCCCCGCATTTCTTGCCCGGGGTAAGCCCTTTTCCGTGTGACACACTCAAGCGGGATTCCGAAGCTTAAAGGAGACACACCGATGCGTCTGCTCACGACGGCTTTGACGTTGGCGACGGTCTTGCTTCTCGGCCCCGTCGTCTGGCATTCGGCGGCAACCAGCCGTCCAAAGGCGCCCGCCGCCGGGGTCAACAGCCCGGGACTTTCCGCCGGGCGCCCGACGGGCCTGATTGATTTCCAGCCCGCCGTTTTCGTCACGAAAGCCGGGGAGTCGGTTAACGCGGAGCAGGGATGGCTCGTCGTCCCGGAGAGCCGCTCCCGGCCACAGGGCGGCAACGTCAAGCTCCCGGTTCTGCGCTTCAAGAGTACGGCCGAGAAGCCGGGCTACCCCATCGTCTACCTTGCGGGCGGGCCGGGCGCGTCCGGGGTCGAGTCCGCGAAGGGCGTCATCTTCCCCGTGCTGGCGGCGCTGCGCGAGCGCGCGGACGTGATTGTCTTCGACCAGCGCGGAACCGGCGACGCGGAGCCCAGCCTCGTCCTGCCGGGCAGACTCGACATCCCGCCCGACGCCACGCTCGATTCCCCCGCCGCGCGCCGGCTGCTGGTCACGAAGGCGCGCGAGGCCGCCGCGGAGATTCGCCGCCGCGGCACCGACCTCTCGGCCTACAACACGAACGAGAACGCCGACGACGTTAACGACCTGCGGCTCGGCCTCGGGGCACAGAAGATTACGATCTGGGGGCACAGCTACGGCTCTCACCTGGGGCTGGCCGTCCTGAGGAGGCACGGGCAGTTCATTCACCGGGCCATCCTCGGCGGCGTCAACGGCCCCGACCAGCGCTGGCGTTATCCCGAAGACTTGCAATCACTCGTCGAGCGGGTCGGCGCGCTCGTCAAGAACAGTCCGAAGCTCCAACGCCAAATGCCGAACCTCGGGCAGACGGTCGCGGAGGTCTTGAAGCGCCTGGGGGAGAAGCCCGCGTCGGTGCTGGTGCAGTCGCAGCCGGTCGTCATCGGCAGGAAGGACGTTGAAGTCCTCGCGGCCTTGCAGGCCGGCGACCTGGAGTTCGTCAAGGCCCTGCCCTACTTCTTCGGGAGCATGAAGGACGGGAACTTCTCGCAGGTCGGGTTCGCGGTGTTGAAGGGGCTCAAGCAGCGCGAGCTGGGGACGGCGATGCGCTACTCGATGCACATCGCCTCGGGCGTCTCGCCCGAGCGCGCCGCGAGGATTGAACGGCAGAAGGGTACCGCGCTGTTCGGCGACGCCATCAACTTCCCCTTCGACGACAAAGAGTTCGTGGACGCGTGGGGGGTCGGCGACCTCGGTGCCGACTTCCGCGCGCCGTTCAAGTCGGACGTGCCGACGCTCTTCCTGAGCGGCACGCTCGACGGCCGCACGTCGCTGGAGGACGCGGAAGAGGTCAGGCGCGGCTTCGCCGACAGCCAGCTCGTGATCGTCGAGGGCGCGGGGCATGACCCGTATCACCTCACGCCGAAAGTGCCGGCCGTGATGCTGGACTTTCTGGACGGCAAGCGCGTCCCCGAACGCATCGCCGTGCCGCTTGAGATTCGCGGGCCGGACGAGAGAAAGCTGATCCTGGAATTGAGAAAGCTTACTCTGGAGAAGGGCGCGGAGGCGGGCGTCAAGCGCATGCGCGAGATGAACGATCCGAAGTCCGACGCTTACCTGACGACTTACGTCATCGGCACCCTCGGATTCATCCTCGCCAACGAAGAGAAGAAGCCCGAGGCGGCTTTCGCGTTCTACCAGGCCGGGGTGGAGTTGTTCCCCGAGAACGAATTTCTCAACGAGCGGCTGGCGGATGCTTTCGCGTCGGCGGGGATGAAGGAGCGCGCCAGGGGACAATACCAGAGGTGCCTGGAGCTTAACCCTCTGAACCGCTCCGCATATGTGAAGTTGAGCCGGTTGGTCGCGACTTGACGTGATTGGGAGTTAATTAAAACTCCTCCGGCCGAACCGCGCCGAGACCTCACCTCGTCGCGGGGCCACTTCCTCTTCTAAAAATTCTATACCCCCACGCGTCGAGCGAGAGGGAGGGCAGCGTGACGGTGCGGACGCGTTCGGCGCGCGCGTCCGCGTCGGCGTCGGGCTTGAGGGGCTCGCGCGGGTCGGGCGTGATCTCCGTGAAGGCGGCGCCGTCCGTCCTCTCGACGATGCCTGCGAAGGGGCGGTTCGAGAAGTTGATGGCGACGACGATCTCCTCCGCCCCTTCGCGGCGCGCAAAGGTGACGACGCGCGACTCGTCGGAGTTGCGCAGCCACTCAAGGCGCCCGAGCGTCAGGGCCGGGTGCGCTTTGCGCAGCGCGATCATCTGCCGGTAGAAGCGCGGGAACTCGGGCCGGCGCTTCTCTATCGGCCAGAAGACCGGCAGCCGGTAGAAGAGCGCCGGGTCTCCCGACTCGGTCGTGTCGCCGACCTCCATCCCGTTGTAGAGCATCGGCACGCCGTCGAGCGTGAACATCAGGGTCGAGGCCGCCAGCGCGCCGCCCTCGCCGAAGCGCGCCAACGCGCGCCGCTCGTCGTGGTTGTCCGAGAAGCGCATGCGCAGCGCGCCCCGCGGGTACTTCGCCTCGTCCGCCTCCCACGTCTGCCGGAACGCGGAGGCCTCTTTGCGACCCTGCATCACGTCGTTGAGCGTCCCGTGCAAAGGCCACGAGTAGTCGAGGTCGAAGGCGCGCACCAGCAGTTCCGGCTTGTCCGACTCGGCGAGCATGACGATGTCGGGCTTGACCTTGTCCAGCTCGACCCGCGCCTGCTCCCAGAAGTCGGTCGGCACCTCCCCCGCCACGTCGCAGCGGAAGCCGTCCAGGTCGTACTCGCGCAGCCAGAACTTCAGCATGTCGATCATGTAACGCCGGAGCCGCGGGCTGTCGTAGTTCAGCTCGGCCACGTCCGACCAGTCGTGCGGGTACGTGATCTTCCCCGCGGCGTCGCGGACGTAGAACTCCGGCGTCTTCATCATCACGCTGTCCCAAGAGGTGTGGTTGGCGACGATGTCGATGACGACCTTCAACCCGCGCCGGTGCGCCTCGGCGACGAGCCGCTTCAGATCGGCCGCCGTCCCGTAGTCTGGGTTGACGGCGTAGTAGTCGCGCACGGCGTAAGGACTCCCCACCGGCCCCTTCTTCTTCTCCTGTCCGATGGGATGAATCGGCATCAGCCAGAGGATGTTGACGCCGAGTTCCTTCAGGCGGTCGAGCTGCGCCGTGACGCCCGCGAAGTTCCCCGCCTCGGAGAACTGCCGCGGGTAGATCTCATAGATGACGCCGCCGCGCACCCACGCGGGCGCGGTCGCGCGCGCCGGCTCCTTCGACACGTCGCGCGCCTGTCGCGCCCGCGCCGGCGCGAACAGGGCGACGACGACGGCGAGCGCCGCGACGACGGCGCAGACGCTGACGTGCCTCTCTCTTCTTCTCATAAGCCGCCGGCCCTAACCCTTCTTGTCCACGAGGCCCGTGCTCGGGACGGGCTGCGCCGTCAACTGCGTCGTCAAAGGCTCGTGCTCGTCGCCGCGGAGCACCGCGCCGAGCGGCGCGCTCTCGGGCGCCTCCTTCACGAGGAGCAGGGTCAGCGCCGCGGCCGCGAGCAGGCAGACGCCGCCGAGCATCACGACGTAGAGCGGGTTGTTGCCGAAGACGTACTTGACGATGGGCTGGAACGTGAGCGCCGCCGTGATCTCGGGGATGACGATGAAGAAGTTGAAGACGCCCATGTAGACGCCCATCCGCTCCGGCGGGAGCGCGCCCGAGAGCATCGCGTACGGCATCGAGAGGATCGACGCCCAGGCGATGCCGACCCCGACCATCGTCAAGAGCAGCGTCCACTTGTCGTGGATGAAGTAGACCGACAGGAGCCCCACCCCGCCGCAGACGAGCGAGAGGGCGTGGACGGCCCGGCGGCTGGTCGCGGCCGCGAGCCACGGCAGGACGAAGGCGACGGCGAAGCAGACGACCGAGTAGATGGCGAAGCCGAAGCCGCCCCACTCGTTCCCCTGGTCTTTGAGCGCGCGCTGCGCCGGGTCGTCAAGGTTCGTGACGCCGAAGACCTGCTGGGCGGTCGTCAGCCCGAAGTACATCCACATGCAGAAGAGGCCGAGCCAGGTGAAGAGCTGCACGACGGCGAGCTGCCTCATCGTCGCGGGCATGTTCCGGACGGTGTGCAGCATCTCGCGGAACCAGTTGCCGACGCCGCGGGTCTCCCGGCGGCGGCGCTCGAACTCGGCGAGGTCTGCGGGCGGGTACTCCTTCGAGGTGAAGATCGTCCAGAGCACGGCGAAGAGCAGGGCCAGCGCCCCGACCTGGAACGAGTACTTGACGGTGAGGGGGACGCCGCTCGCCGTCGAGTCGTTGACGCCGAGGTTGCGGAAGATGAGCGGGAGCGCGCTGGCGATGGCCGCGCCCGCGCCGATGAAGAACGACTGCATGACGAAGCCGGTGGTGCGCTGCTCGGGCCGCAGCTTGTCGGCGACGAAGGCGCGGAACGGCTCCATCGAGACGTTGACGCTCGCGTCGAGGAGCCAGAGGAAGAGCACCGCCATCAGGACGAACGACGAGTAGGGCATGAAGAAGAGGGCGAGCGCCGAGAGGATCGCCCCGGCGAGGAAGTAGGGGCGGCGGCGCCCCAGGCGGTTCCACGTCCGGTCGCTCATCGAGCCGATGATCGGCTGGACGATGAGCCCCGTCAGCGGGGCCGCGAGCCAGAGGATGGGGATGTCGTCGGTGCTCGCCCCGAGGTTCTTGAAGATGTTGCTCATGTTCGCCTGCTGGAGGCCGAAGGCGAACTGAATCCCGAAGAACCCGAAGCTCATGTTCCAGATCTGCCCGAAGCTCAGGCGCGGCTTGTCACGCATATGTCTCTCCCGGGTCTACCTCGCGTAGACGTTGATGTCTTCGAGCACGACGTTGCGGTCGAGCGAGAGGGCGAACATTAAGGTCTTCGCCATGTTCGAGACGTGGACGAAGCCGGAGCGGGGCTCGGCGTCGGCCGCGGTGTTCTCCACGTCCACGAGGCCGGGGCAGAGGTTGAAGACGCGGACGTTCGAGCCGGTCTTCCGCACGTGGTCGCGGACGGACTCGGCGAAGCCGAGCAGGCCCCACTTCGAGGCGCAGTACGAAGGCACGTCCGCGTAGCCGTGCTTGCCCGCCTGCGAAGAGACGTTGACGATGTCGCCGAACCCCTGCGCCGCCATCGAAGGCAGCGCCGCGCGGACGAGCCACATCGCGCCCTTGAGGTTCGTCGTCAAGACCGTCTCCCACCCCTCGTCCGTCATCTCCTCGACCGTCTCCGCCACGGCCAGCCCCGAGTTATTGACGAGCACGTCGAGCGACCCGAAGCGATCCACGACGTGACCGACAAGGGCCTCACATTGCTCCCGCACGCGCACGTCGAAGGCGTAGGTGTAGACACGCTCGGCGCCCACGTCGGCGTTCAGCTCGTCGGCCCTGCGACGTAAGACCTCTTCGTTGCGAGAGGCAATGACGACGCGCGCGCCCGCGGCCGACAGCGCCCCTGCGAACGCGCGGCCGATGCCTGTCCCGCCGCCCGTGACGAGCGCGACCTGTTCGGAGAAGGGTTTCGTCTTCAGCGCCACCGCCGTATTTCACCCCCTACTGCTACATCCCCATTACCAACATCGGTACTATGACGCTCGCGCTGCGCGCGGGCAGCGTCACCCGCGCCTTGCCGTTGTTGACGGGCACGGATTTTACAACCCCGAGCGCGTCGGTGAGCATCGTGCCGCCTATCCGAGGCGGGGATGTCGGGGCATACGTCCCTTGAAGCAGTCCCACGTCGAATTCAAAGGTCACCGCCTTCGTGTCGTTGTTGAGGGCGATGAACACAGGCGGCTCGCCGTCGAGCGTGCGCGCGAAGACGGTCTGCTGGTCCTCGTCGTAGACGTGGACGAGCGCGCCGCGCCTCAACGCCGACAGCATCGTCCGCAGCTTCGCCAGCCGCTTGACGTGCTCGAAGACTTCGTTCTCGACGGGCGTGCGCCCCTGCTTCGTGAAGGCGTTACGCGGGTCGCCGGGGAAGCCGCCGGGGAAGTCGCGGCGGTTGTCTGGGTCGCCGCCGCCGGGCATGGCGAGTTCGTCTCCGTAGTAAAGCAGCGGCGTCCCGCGCGTCGTCATCACGAAGGTCTGCGCGAGCTTCAAGCCCTCCACGGTCGCGCCCTGCTCGTTCATAAAGCGCTGCATGTCGTGGACGCCGACGAAGGGGACGAGCACCTCCGGGCGCGGGTAGAGGTAATCGTGTGCGAGCACCTGCGCGAGCTTCCGCACCGGCTCGCCCTTCGCGAAGGCGTCGCGGATGGCGTAGTGGAGCGCGAAGTCGTAGACGGTGTCTATCCCCGTGTCGATGCCGTCGCGGCCGACCCTGCCCCTCTGGAAGTACGAGAGCAGCGCGGGGTCGCCGTCGAACAGCTCGCCGAGGATGTTCACTGCGGGGTACTCGGCGTGGATGGCGGCCGACCAGTCGCGCCAGAAGTGGCGCGGGACGTGCGGGAGCGTGTCCATCCGGACGGCGTCGAAGCCGACGGTGCCGAGCCACCAGAGCGTGTTCTGGATGAGGTAGCGGCGCACCTCCTCGTCGTCCTGGTTGAGGTCGGGCAGGATGTCGATGAACCAGCCTTCGAGGTTGCGGCGGCGCGTCTCCTCCGAAGCGTGCGGGTCCATCGTCGTCCACTTCTGCCAGTTGTTGGAGAGGTGTTTCTCGACCGTGCCGTAGAACCAGGTCGGCGTCGGCCTGTCGCCCGCCCACGGGTGGTACGGGCTCGTGTGGTTGGCGATCTGGTCTTGAATGACCTTGAAGCCTCCGGCGTGCGCCTTGTCCACCAGCTCTTTGAGCTTCCGCATCGAGCCGTAGTGCTCCTCGACGCCGTAGAAGTCTATCGCGCCGTAGCCGTGGTAGGCGGTCGTCGGGCTCCGTGGGCCGCCCTCCGTCTCGGGGTACGTCTCTTTCTCGTCGAGCCGGTCGGTGTTGTCGTAGACGGGGTTGATCCAGAGGGCGGTGACGCCCAGCTCTTTGAGGTAAGGCAGGTGGTCGATGATGCCCTGAAAGTCGCCGCCGTGGTAGTAACGCCCCTTCGAGCGGTCGTAGAGGCCGGGCGACTTGGCGGGGTTGTTGTTCGAGCGGTCGCCGTCCGCGAAGCGGTCGGGCATGATGAAGTAGATCACGTCGTCGGGCGTGAAGCCCTGAAAGCGGCCCGCGCGCGGGAGCGGCTCGGAGATGGCGAAGTCTGCTTCCGCCGTCCCCGCCGCCGTGCTGACCTTCAACTGCCGTCTGCCGGGGCGCGCGTCTCTGTCGATGAACACGTCAACGAAGGCGTACGTGCCCGCGTCGTTGACGCGCACGAGCCCCGTCCTGATTCCCTGCCCCGTGGCCTCGACCCGCGCCCCGCCGAGGTTCTGCCCGCGCAGCATGACGCGCACAGGGTTGACGGAATGATTCGCCCACCAGTCCGGCGGCTCGACCTTCGACACCGAAGGGCGCGCCTGCGCCGCGCAGACGGCCGCGCCGCAGCATACGAGTACGAGTGAAAGAAGGAGACGCGCGGTTGACGTTTTGAAGGTCGTCATAGATTTGTCGGCGGGCGCCCTTATCCCCACGTCTGTTTGAACTCGTAGCTCTCGGCCGTGTGCTCGGGACGCTGCTCGGGCGGCACGGCGGGGAAGCGGCCGTAGAGTTCGGCCAGACGGCGCAGGCGCGCGCTCAACTCCTCGTTCAAGTCGCCCGCGCGGAGACGCCAGGACCAGTTGCCGGACATCGTGGCGGGCGTGTTCATGCGCGCCTCAGACCCGAGGCCGAGCACGTCCTGCAAAGGCACCACCGCCGTGTCGCCCGAGGAGGCGTAGAGGGCGCGGATGAAGTCCCAGTTGATCTCGGCGCCGTCGGTCGCGAGGTAGTCGAGACAGTACTGGCGCTCGCGCTCGACCTGCGCGGCCGAACGCACGGAGGAGCCGCCGGGCTCGCTCCGGAACCAGCCGACCGCCGTGTCGTTGTCGTGCGTGCCGGTGTAGACGGCGGTGTTGCGGACGTAGTTATGCGGCAGGTCTTTGTTCGTCGAGTCGGAGGAGAAGGCGAACTGGAGGATGCGCATGCCGGGGAAGCCGAACTCGTCGCGCAGCTCGATGACATCCGGCGTGATGAAGCCGAGGTCTTCGGCGATGATGGGCAGCTCGCCCAAGGAAGCCTTGACGGCGGTGAACAGCTCGCGCCCCGGGGCCAACACCCAGCGGCCGCGCTCGGCCGTCTGGTCGCCGCCCGGCACCTCCCAGTAGGCTGCAAAGCCGCGGAAGTGGTCGATGCGGATCACGTCCACCAGCGAGAGCGTCGCGCGCACGCGGTCGATCCACCAGCCGAAAGAGTCCTCGCGCATCCGCTCCCAGTCGTAGAGGGGGTTCCCCCAGAGCTGCCCCGTCTTGCTGAAGTAGTCGGGCGGGACGCCCGCGACGACCGAGGGGCGGCCGTCCTCTCCGAGCTTGAAGAGGTCCGGGTGCGACCACACGTCGGCCGAGTCCTGCGCGACGAAGATGGGGATGTCGCCGACGAGTTGTATCTGCTGACCCTTGCAGTACTCGCGCAGCCGCGTCCACTGGTCGAAGAAGAGGAACTGCTTGAACTTCACCTCCTCGATCTGCGCGGAGAGCCGCCCGCGCGCCGCGTCTAAGGCCGCCGGCGCGCGTCGGACGAGAGGCGACTCCCAGTCCGTCCACGAAGCCTCCGCGTGTTCGCGCTTGAGCGAGCGGTAGAGCGCGTAGTCGTCGAGCCACGCCGACGAAGCGGCCTTGAACTCCTCGAAGGCGGCGGCGACGATGGCCGGCTCGGTGCGCCTGAAATTATCGAAAGCCTCCGTGAGCAGCGCCTCCTTGTGCGGGAACGCCTCGCCGTATTCGACGCGGTCTTCCGGGAGCGTGGGCAGACCTTCGAGCGCGCCGGGGGCGAGCAGTCCCTGCTCGACGAGCAGCTCGGGGCTGACGAGCAGGGTGTTGCCGGCGAAGGCCGAGAAGCACTGGTAGGGCGAGTTGCCGTAGCCGGTGGGGCCGAGCGGCAAGACCTGCCAGAGGCTCTGCCCCGACGCGGCGAGGAAGTCTACGAAGCGGTACGCCTCGTGGCCGAGATCGCCGACGCCGTGGCGGCCCGGCAGGGAGGTCGGATGCAGAAGGATGCCGCAGGCTCTTGGGAAGCTCACCTGTTACCTCGCGCGTATTTGGGTTGGTTGAAAGCTACAACAAATACAGGACGAGGGCAACGGAAAAGAGTGATGACCGCGCCCGGCTCTCGCCGGAAAAATGCTTGGCGCGCGGGCGCGGCCGTGCTAACGTGCGTCCGTCTCAACGAACCTGGGCCTAAGCATCCGGCCAGACTCAAGAAAGCCCCGGGCCTCTCAACTACGCTCAGAGCCGCGCGGCCGACTCAAACCTACAAGCGCCGCGCACGGAGAAATCAGACATGCCAGAAAATCGCGTCAGCGCACAACTCGGCGAGGCCGAGCGTCAAGCCGTCTTCGCAGCCATCCAGACCATCCGCCAGAAACTCCCCTTCCTCATCGACCTGACGCCCGAGGAGCGGCGCGCGCTCCCACGGTTCGGCGATAAGAGTCACGGCTTCGTCGAGCAGGCGCTTCAGGTCGCGGAGCAGAACCAGGACATCCTCCCGCGCACCTTCGACGTGGGGGAGATGCGCAACGACGTGGAGTTGCTCTCCGCGCTCTCGTCCGTCCGCGTCGCCCTCTCGCAGCTCAACGAACTTGTGGACGACACGGTCGTGGAGGTGGGCGCCGAGGCTTACGCGGCGGCGCTGCTCGTCTACCAGTTCGCGCGCGCCGCCGGGAAAGGCCCGGCGCTCGAAGCCGCGCTCGAAGGCTTGGGGCAACACTTCGCACGCAAGTCGCGCAGCGGCCCGCCCACCAAGTCCTAGACCCTAACTTTTACCCTCCGAGGCCCGGCGCCCTCCTTCCGAAGCGAGACGCCGGGCCTAGGAGGCCCGAAACCCACCAGACCTCTTGCGAAAGAGGGTGCAGGTCAGTACCGCCTGCGGTAGCGGGCGGGTGCGTGCTGCGACAAAGGCCCGCGCCGAGTGAAAGAGACCCGCCCGCTACCGCAGGCGGTACTGACTCGGGACGACTTTTGCGAGAGGTCTACTCTTTGGCTGGAAAGTTACTCCTCCGAGGTGGAACACTTCACCTCGAAGGGGCAAGATTTCATCTACGAGGCTCTGCCTTCCTCCTCGGAGGAGTAACTTTCCCTCTCAAAGCTAGAGCCATCTACTTTGACGTTGGAACTTTCTATCCTCGGAAAGGAACTTTCTATCTTCGGGGAGGAATTTTCTATTCCCGGGAAGGAATTTTCTATCTTTGAGGTTGAACATCCCTTCTTCCGGATAGAAAATTCCTGCTTCGGAAAGGGAGATTGCTCTTCGGGGATGGAACTTTCCTCCCCCGAAAAGGAATGCTCCTTCTCCCGGGAGGAGATGCTCCTCTCAGGGAAGGGTGTCAGGTCATTTTACTCGAACCGCACGAGCCTACGGCAGGAGTGGAAGAGCCTGCAACCCATCCCACCCGTCCCGCTGGGATTCGGCTTTTCACGCGCTTTACGGAGTTAGACCGAATCATTCGGCACAATAGTAGTTATGCGCTAATCTAAGGAGTTTCTATGATGGAGAGTAATCTACGGTACATATTCGAGAGATTAAATGACACCTTTGTTCCTGTCCTAGCGATAGCGGGAGCATTACTGTCGGTAATCGGCGCTTTCAGAGCCGGAATCTTTAAGAAGATTGTTCTCGGCCCAATATCGTTTGAAGCTTCACCCAAAGAGGTTTCTGAAGCTAAGGCGATCATCGAAGTAGTCACGACGCCCACGGAGGCAATACCTTTCGAGACAGAGCAACTAGCTCGTTATTATGCACAAGTCCTCGCTCAATCTAAAATAAGCTTCTGGTTTAGTTTGGTTTTTGCTTCTCTTGGCTTTTTTGTAATTGTGAGTTCTGCATTGATGTATGCCGACAGCAGGTTAGGTTCTACCGTAGCGTCCTTTACTGCCGGGGTGATTATGGACGCAGTAGCTGCCCTTTTCTTCGTTCAATCTAAAAATGCTCAAACATCCATGAGTCAATTCTTCGATAAACTTCGCAGAGATCGCCAGCAGGCAGAATCTCGCAAGATTTTAGAAAGCGTCAGTAACGATGCGGCTAAAGATGCTTTACGAATACAACTAGCCTTGCATTATGCGGAGGTGGAAGGTTCAAGAGAGATTGCTAAATCGATAGTTGATAGTTGCTTACAGCAAAACAATAATGTACCACGCGCATAACAACGGCATGCACCCGACCGCCGACACGCTGCTTCTCATATTCCTGCGAAGATGCGGGGCCGCGTGTGAGGCCGGGCGTCAGGCGCTAGCACCCTGTGAATCTACAGAGTAGAATCGGCCTAGCGATTGAGAGGTAGCAAAGAGGCGTATGGCTAAGAAATCTGACACGTTGAATCATGAGAAAGAGCAAAGACAAGAAGCTCGGGACTTAAAGCGCGAGGCCGGTCTCAACGCGCTACGTAGGTTGCGTGAGATTGGCGAAAAGCTGCCGATAGTTGACGCTGCTGCTGTTATCCGTGAAGGTCGTGAGTTGGCGGGGCGGGGCTCTCGCTAGTGGTCGTTGTTGATGCCAATCTGCTCGTTGCCTTAGTGAGCGGCGACCCGCGGGGCAATAAAGTCCTCCAACATTTCACCGATTGGCTCTCCCGCGACGTTGAAATCCATGCCCCGGTCTTGGCTCAGTATGAAACGGCCAACGCCCTAACCCGCCTCATTGTCGGTGGCGCATTCCCGGCGGATAAGGTTGAAGAGGCGTGGGATAACATCTCTGTTCTTCCGATTACATATCACGAGCTATCCAATACAAAGCGGGTCGTAGAGATCGCCCTCGCGTTAAAGCGGCAGACCGCTTATGATGCGGCTTACATTGCTTTAGCCGAAGAATTGAGCGCAGAGTTGTGGACTTTGGACGGGCCTCTCTACCGTAATGCGAATGGCTTAGGGTTCGCAGTGAAGCTCATCTCATAGATGCGTGGTTCAACCCACGGCGCGCCTAACAACGGCATGCACCGACCGCCGACACGCTGCCTGTCAAATACAATCAATCACTCGGGGCGGCGGGATGCCGGGCGTTGAGTCTGGAGCCCTTGCGATACTCACCGGGCCGCAATCTGAGGCCGCGGGAGACCTCCCCAGAGGGACGCACTCCAACAAAAGTTTGGGGACTTGTTTCCGCGCTTCGCCTGCGGCTCACGCCTCGAACTCACTCCCGGCTAATCTCCCACCCCCTGCCGGGGCGTCCTATTGCGCTGAGAGTTTGTAGAAGACCGCCGACTTCGCGGGCACGTTCAGCTTCAAAGAGCCGGCTGCGACGGCAGGGCGGTCAACGGCCCCGAGCAGCGGTTCGAGGCGCGCGCCGTCGTGCAGGTCGAGATAGGAGGCGGGGACGTTCAACTCCTTCGGGGCGGCGGCGCGGTTGAGAACGATGACGACGGTCTCGGCCGCGTCGCGGCGTGCGTAGGCGTAGGTGTCTTCGTCGAAGTGCAGGTCGAGGAGCGCGCCGCGGCGCAGCGCCGTGTGCTCGCGGCGCAGGCGCAGGAGGTCGCGCGTCCACTCGTACATGCGCTGCTCGGCCGGGTTGCGCCCCTCACGCGTGAAGGCGTTGCGCGCGTCGCCCGCGAAGCCGCCTGGGAAGTCGCGCCGGTTGTCGGGGTCGTCGCCGCCCTCCATCGCGATCTCCTCGCCGGCGTAAAGCTGCGGCGTGCCCCGTATGGTCAGAGTGTAGGCGAGGTGCAGCATCGCGCCTTCGAGCGTCGCGCCCGGGAGGGACATGAAGCGGCGCGTGTCGTGGTTGTTCGCCATCGTGACGAGGCGCGCGGGGTCCGGGTAGAGCGAGTCCGAGCGCAGGACGAGCCGCAGGTCTGAGGCGGGCCGCTTCCCCGTGAAGACGTTGCGCGAAACGTCCCACGCGGGGAAGTCGAAGACCGCGTCCAGCTTCGTATCGACGCCGTCCCAACCCGCCCGGCCGCCGACGAAGAAGCTGGTGTGGACGGCCTCTTCGCTCCAGACCTCGCCGACCATCCACATCGAAGGGTACTGGCGGTCGAGCGCGGCGTTCAGGTCGCGCAGGAAAGGGCGCGGCATGTACTGCGCGGTGTCCTGGCGGATGCCGTCGATGCCGGTCACGCCGACCCACCAGAGCGAGTTCTGTATCTCGTAGCGCGCGACCTCCGGCTGCTCCTGGTTCATGTCGGGCAGGTCATCCGAGAACCAGCCGTCGAGCGTGGGGCGGCGCGCCTCCGCCGGCGCGTGAGGCGAGAGCAGCAGGTCGCCGCGAAAGGGGTTGCGCAGGTGTTCGGCCGCCGTGCCGTGGAACCAGTCGGGCAGCGGCGGGGCTTTGACCCAGGGGTGCTGCGAGCCGACGTGGTTGGCGACCTGATCCTGAATAACCTTCAGGCCGAGCGCGTGCGCCTTCTCGACCAGCTCTTGCAGTGTCTCCAACGTGCCGAAGCGATCCTCGACCGCGTAGTAATCGACGGCGTGGTAGCCGTGGTAATAGGTGTTCGGGCACCAGGGCTTGTCGCAGCGGTTGACGCCGTTCCAGTTGTCATACCAAGGCGTCAACCAGACCGCCGTCACGCCCAGCTCCTTCAGGTAAGGGAGACGTTCGATGACGCCGCGGAGGTCGCCGCCGTGCCAGGCGCGCGGGTTGCGGCGGTCGTTCGCCTCGGGCGGTGAGTCGGCCGGCGCATTGTTCTTCGGGTCACCGTCCGCGAAGCGGTCGGGCATGATGAGGTAGATACAATCGTCGTTGTTGATGCCTTGAAAGTGAGTCGCGGGGTCGAGCGGCCGGTCGATGCGGAAGGGGATGCGCAGGGTGGAGGGGCCTTGCGAGAAGAGTAGATCGTAAGAACCGGGAGCGGCCCCGGGGTCGATGCGCAGGTCGGCAAAGATGTATGTGCCGTCGTCGTTGACCATCTGGTTCGAGACTTCCAACGGCGAGCCCTCGGCCGCGCGCAACCTGACGAAGCGCAGGTCTGTGCCGCGCACGAGCAGACGCACGGGGTTGACCGTGTGCCCGGCCCACCAGGAGGGGGGCTCGATCTTTTCGAGCTTCGGGAGGTGCCGCGGCGTCTGCGCCTGCGCGCACGCCGCCGCCGCGAGCAGCAGCACGCACGCGACGAATCCCTTTGCTAAAAGAGTAGACCGCATCGTCTTCATCCCTCCGCCCTCGTCCGCTGTTATCAGGCTAACGCCTGAACGCGCGCACGTAGGCGACCGCCGCCGTAATCTCCTGCCGCGTGAGCTTCTTCTTGAAGGCGGGCATCTGGCCGCGGCCGTTGGTGACCGAGGCGACCATGCGCGACGTGCTGCGCTGGCGCCGCCAGGCCGGGTCGGTCATATCGGGCGGCTCGACGACCTCGGCCATGCGCGTGTGGCCCGCGCCGTCCGCGCCGTGGCAGCGCGCGCACTTTGCCTCGTAGACGGCACGGCCGCGCTCGACCTGCGACTGGCCCTGACCCTTCTGTGCCCCGGCCGCCGCGGAGACGCCGGAGAACACCGCGGCGGCCGCGAACAGAGAGCAGGCCGCTAATGACAGAAAGAGTTTCATGATCTTCATGCGATGAGTTGTCCCCTTGAATTTGATGTCGATGAAAAGTTCTTGCCTCAGTGCCCGGGGGGCTTCTGCGGGGCGTTCGGCTCCCGCACGTTGACCGACGGTTCCGGCAGCGGCTGCTCCTCGGGCGGGCGCGGCTCCTTCTCCCCCTCGGCCGTCTGGCGCGCCCCCTCAAACTGGTGGAAGAGGGCCAGCTCGTCCTTCGCCTCGCCCGCGCGCTTCAGGCGCGAGAGCACGAGGAAGAGCTGGTAGTGGACGCCCGGGTCTTTCGCGTTGAGCGCCGCCGCGCCGCGCAGAACCTCGACGGCCTCCTCGTATCTCTTCAGGCGGAAGAGGAGGCGCCCGAGGTCGTAGCGCGGCGGGAAGAGCTTCGCGTCGAGCGCGACGGCGCGCCTGAGCATCTGCTCGGCCTCGGCGTCCCGGCCGCGCTGGATGGCGATGTAGCCGAGGTTGGCGTACACGTCCGGGCTCTCGGGCTGTAACGCCAGCGAGCGCCGGAAGGCCGACTCCGCGTCGTCGTAGAGCCCCTGCCCGCGCGCCGCGTAGCCGACGAGGAAATGCGCCTGCGGCACGTCCGGAAAACGGCGCGCGGCCTCCTCGTAGACGGCGCGCGCCGCGTCGTAGTTCTGCCGCCGGAAGTGCGCCGCGCCGAGGCGTATGTAGTAGACGAGCTTCGAAGGGTCTTGCCTGACGGCGCGCTCGTAGAAAGGGATGGCGTCGGCGGTGAGCCTGCGTTTGGAAAGCTCCTCGGCGATCATGAAGCTCGCCTCCGGGTACTCGGGGCGGAGTGCGAGCGCCTTCTGCCAGTAGCCGAGCGCCGCCTCGCCCTGCTCCCGCGCGGAGGCGACGAGCCCCAAGCGGTAGAGCGGCTCCGCCTCGCCGGGGCGGAGCGCGGCGGCGGCTTCGAGCGCGCGCGCGGCCTCCTCAAACCGGTCGAGGTTGTAGCGCGCGACGCCGAGGTTGTAGAGCACCTCGTAGGTGTTCGGGCGCAGCGCGTCGGTGCGCTCGAAGAGGCGGGCCGCGTGCTCGTAGGCGCCGGCCTGTGCGAGCGCGAGCCCCAGCGTGAAGAGTGCGCGCGGGTCGTCGCCCGCGCCGCGCTCGACGGCTGCGATCAATTTTGAAGCCTCCAACGCGCGCCCCGCGCCGAGGTATGCGCGCGCGAGCAGAAGGAGCAGGGTCGGGTCTGACCTCACGTCCGCCGGCGGTTCGCCCGCACGCACCCCCGAGGCGCGCTCCAGGAGCGGGATGGCCCGGTGATAGTCTCCGCGCGAGGCGTAGATGGCCCCGAGGTTGTAGACGGACTGCGCGTGTGTGGGGGCGAAGCGCAGGACGGTCTCGAAGGCTTCGACGGCCTGCTCGAGCCGGTTCGTCCGCGCGAGGAGGACGCCGAGGTTGGCCTGGGCGGGGATGTTCTTCGGGTCGAGGCGGATCGCCTCGCGGTACTCGCGCTCGGCCTCGGCGGCGAGCCCGCGCTGGTCGAGGATGACGCCGAGCAGGTTGCGCGCCTGCGGGTCGCGCGGCGACGAGTTGACTATCTGCCGCGCGCGCGCCTCGGCCTCCGCCAGCCTCCCGGCCTGTAAGAGCGCCGCGACCTCGCCGAGCGCCGCGGAGTTGTCGGCGGCCGGCGCGGCGTCGGCCGGGCGCTGTCGCGGCGCGGGGCGTGCGGGCCTCTTCTGCGCGCCGGCCGCTCGCACGGCGAGCGGGCAGAGGCATATCGCCACGGCGACGACGAACGCGACCCTTAAGAAGGGTCGCGCCGAAGAGTTCCCTTCCCGAAGATTCATCCGGCACACGCGCGGCTTCAGCGCGCCTCCAACGCGCGCTTGAGCTTCTCCTCGTCACCCGGCGTGACGCCGACCAGCTTGCGCGCGATGGTCTTGCCGGCGAGCTGGCCGTTGCCCGCGAGCCTCTCGGAGATGAAGCCGACGCGGACGCGGTAGCCGCCGGCGGCGGGCTCGTCGCGCCACCAGAAGCGTTCGAGCTTGCGGTCGCTCGTGTAGCCGATCTCGTAGCGGTCGTCGTACTTCTTACCCATGACGAGCCGCCCCTCGGCGGCGTCGCTCGTCCCCGCGCCGCCTATCGAGCCCGTGGGGGCGAGGCGCAGGTCTTCGTAGGACGGCGGCGCGGAGTAGTTGAGGACGACCTCCTTGACCCACTTGCCTTCGGCGAAGAGGATCTGCAACTCGCCCTGCGGGAGCTTCTTGTAGAGGACGCGCACGTCCTTCCCCTCGGTGCGCTTCGCGTCGGGCTTCTCCTCGCCCGGCTTGCGCTTCGCGTTGACGAAGACGGCCCGGAGCGCGGTCGGCACGTCCATGCCGACGCGCACGCCGAGTATCTCCGCGTCGTGCTCGTCGGGCGCGGACGTTTGGGCGCGCGCCGTCGCGGCGAGTGTGAGACAGAGCGCGAGCAGCGCGCCCGCCCTCTTTATTGTTCCAGTCAGCCTCATCTTCATGTCCGTTACGCCGGGCCGCCTGAGCTTAAGTCTCACCACGCCGTTTCTCAAGCGGGGCGGCGCTGCACAAGAAAGAGGCGGCGGGCCGGAAGAGCCTGCCCGCCGCCCGAGTTGGTGTCCCGCGCCCGCAGGCCGCGGAGCTTTAGAAGATCAGCTTGAGAGAGAACTCCATCTGCCGCCGCCGCTGCTCGCTCACGTCGCGGCCGAACTCGCCCGAGTTGCCGAGGTCGCCGTTCGGGTGCGAGCGGTTGACGTGGTTCAGGACGTTGAAGGCCGTGAAGCGGAACTGCGCGGCGAAGTCCTCGCTGATCCAGCGGGCCGGGAAGTTCTTGAAGAGCGAGGCGTCCCAGTAGAACTGCTCGCGCCCGCGGAAGACGTTGCGGCCGAGCGAGCCGATCTTCGGCCCGCCGGGGTCGCTGGCAAAGACGGGCGTCACCGCCTCGCGGAAGGCCAGCGGATTCAGCTCAAGCCCGCGGGCGCGGTCGGCCGCCGTCGGCGTCGGGTCGCCGATGAGATCGACGCGCCCGCCGTTGCGCGTGACCGTGTAGACCGGGCCGCTCTGCCACTGGACGATGTTGTTGAACTGGAAGCCGCCGACGAAGAAGTCCAACGCCTTCGGCATATCCGTGCCGAACGAGCGGCCGCGGCCCAAAGGCAGGTCGTACACGTCGGCGAAGGTGAAGCGGTGACGAACGTCCGTGTCGGAGCTGGCGCGCTCAAGCTCCGGGCGGAGCGGGTCGTCCGGGCCACAGTCGCGCGCGCCCGCGCCGTTCCCGCAGATGCCGCCGGGCGAGTCGTCGATGGCGTGCGCCCAGGTGTAGCTCGAAATGATCGAGAGGCCGCGCGTGTAGCGCTTCTCCAGCTTCGTCTGCAAGGCGTCGTAGCGCGAGCTGCCGGTGTAGCGCGTGGCGATGACGGTGTTGATGCCCGGAACTTCGCGCGAGCCGGGGCCGCCCTGGTCGCCCGCCGTGCCGATGTTGGTGACGGTCAGCAGGTTGCGCCCGAGCGAGCCGACGTAGGCCACCTCGGCCAGCCAGTTCGGCCTGAACTCCCACTGCCCCGTCAGGTTGTACTGGTGGAAGAGTGCGTCGCGGCGGTTCGGGTCGTTATAGAGGATCGTGCGGTCGGTCGGCGAGGCGAAGGTCGTGCCCGGCGTCGCCGGGATGACGGTCGCGGTCGGGACGCCCACGTCGAAGAGGTTGCGGACGGCGACGCCGGCCGGGCAGCCCGCCGGGTTCGTGATCGGATTGCAGCTGTAGCTCGAAGCGCCCGTGCCGGGGTTCGAGGTCAAAGGCTGCTGGCCGCTCACGTCGGTCGAGTAGACGATGCCGTAGCCGCCGCGCAGCACCAGCGTGCGGTCGGCCTTGAAGCCGCTGTAGGCGAAGCCGATGCGCGGCGCGAAGTTGTTCTTGTCGGTCTCGGCGAGGTCGCGCCCGCCGGGAGCGTTCTCGCCCGCGACGGTGATGGTGCGGTTCGCCGGGTTGAAGTTCGCCTGCTGGTCGAAGCGCTCGGTCGGCGCGGTGAAGATGTCGTAGCGCAGCCCGAGGTTGAGGGTCAACGTCGGCGTCGCCTTCCAGTCGTCCTGGACGAAGAAGGCGATCTCCTTGTTCGACTGGAAGTAGGGGCCGCCCGGGTCGCCGCGGGTGATGAAGCCGGGGCGGTAGCCGAGGAGGAAGTTGGCGAGTGACGAGCCGGTGTCGTTCGGGCCGATGCCGTTGTAGTTGCCCGAGACGAAGCCGCTCCCCGTCGTGCCGTACTGCGTGTTGGTCTTCGTGCCGCCGTTGCGGCCGCCGTCGTAGTTCGAGTTCTGGCGGACGCGCAGGTCGCCGCCCATCTTCCAGGTGTGGTTGCC
This sequence comes from Pyrinomonadaceae bacterium, assembly GCA_045807865.1. Lineage (GTDB taxonomy): Bacteria > Acidobacteriota > Blastocatellia > Pyrinomonadales > Pyrinomonadaceae > QHXN01. The sequence continues at coordinate 2,461 of JBJMGP010000075.1, read as the reverse complement.
CTTGACGACCGTCACCGCGTCGGCGAAGTTGAAGTTGTTCGAGAGGAAGTAGAAGGGGCCGCCGTCGCCGGTGAACTCGGTGGCGCGGTCGGTGCCCGTCAACTCGTCCACGATGCCGAAGAGGATGATGCCGCTCGACGTGGGGCCGAGGTTGATGTTGCGCGCGCCGAGGTTGGCCGAGACGTTCGGGTCGAAGCCGCCCGTGCCGTTGACGCCGGTGTTGAAGATGCCGATGTCCACGCGCGTGAACCCGAAGCGCGCGTCGTTGACGATGGACGAGCCGAAGGTCTGCGTGTCGCCCATCGTGAAGCCGCGCGAGTTGCCGAACTCGTCCCCCGCCGAGGGGCCGGCCGGCAGGTCGTTGCCGTTGGGCGACTCGCCGAGCGGGAAGAAGTTGTCGCGCTGGCGCGCGCTCGTCGAGCGGCTGTAGCGCGCGAAGAAGGAGTTGGTGTCGGTGATGCGGTGGTCGATCTTGATGTCGTAGCTGTCGAGGTTGTAGCCCTCTTTGCGGTTCGTCCGGTAGTTGCGCCCGGCGCCCGGCAGGTTCGGCAGCGGGAAGGCGTTGACGTAGTTGGAGGCGAACTGCGAGAACGCGCCGCACGTGGGGCAGTTACGCAGGTCGTTGCCGGGGACGGGCGTGCCGTTGGGCGCGAAGATCGTCCCCTGCGGGGCGGTGACGGTGCCGCCACTGGCCAGTGTGTAGACGCGCGAGGTGCCGGGGCGGAGCAGCTCCGAGAAGTCGCCGACGCGCATCCGCGCCGTCGGGACGGGGACGGCCTGCGGGTCGCCCGTGCCGCCGAAGATGGGCGTATGGTTGCGGCGCTCCTCGGTCGAGAAGAAGAAGAAGGAGCGGTTGCGGCCGTCGTAGAAGTAGGGCGTGCCCTCGCCGAAGCGCGGCAGGAAGATCGGGCCGCCGACGACGCCGCCGAAGTTGTGCGTCACGTAGTTGGGGACGCGGTTCGTCAGGTCGTCGTCGAACTGCGAGGCCGCGGCCGAGAGGAAGCGCCCCTGGTAGATCTCGTAGGCCGTGCCGTGCACCTGGTTGCCGCCCGACTTGAAGGTCGTCTGCACGATGCCGCCGCCGGCGCGCCCCGACTCGGCCGAGGGCACGCTCGTCTCGATCTTGAACTCGGCGATGGCGTCGGGGTTGGGGAAGATGGCGATCTGGCCGAACTGCGCCTCGTTGTTGTCCACGCCGTCGAGCGAGAAGTTGTTGTTGGTGGCGCGGGCGCCGTTGACGACCATCACCGACCCGCCCGACTCGCGGAAGCGTGTGGACTCCGTGTTGTTCTGCCCGCCGCCGCCCGCGACGAAGTTGCCGCCGCCGCCGAGGAGCCCGAGGTTCGGGCGCGTGACCCCGGGCGAGAGCGCGGCGAGCTGCGTGAAGTTGCGCTGCGTGAGCGGGAGGTCTGTGACCTGCTTGCCCGTGATGAGGTCGCCGCGCACGCTCGTCTCGGTGTCGGCGAGCGGCGCCTCGGCCGTCACGGTGACGGTGCCGCCGCTCACCCCGCCGGCCGTCAGCGCCACGTCCACGGCCTGACGCGCGGCCGTGTCGAGCTTGACCGCTTCGATGACCGACTGGCCGAAGCCGGAGGCATCGACGGTGACGCGGTAGACGCCGGGGTCGAGCGCGGGGATCGCGTAGGTGCCGTCGTCGCTCGTCGTCGCCTCACGCGACTGGCCGTCGGCGACGTTGGTCACCGTCACCTTGGCGTCCTTGACGACCGCGCCGTTGGGATCCGTGACCGTGCCCGTGATGGTGCCCTTGTTCGACTGTGCCGTCGCGACGAGCGCGAAGGCGGTTATCAGCAGGACGGCGCAGCCGGCGCGCAGGAAGATGCGGGAGACTTCGCGGAGTGTAGTCATAACAAACCTCGATTACGGACGGGCCGGGGCGCCCGTCTGCCCAGAACCGAAAGCCGCAGACTCACACCAGAACTGACAGGTGTGCGACGGCCTCTGGCGTAAGGCCGTCTGAAGTTTGAGAACGATTGCGAGAGAAAGAAATATAGCCTGGCTGTTGCTTGACCGTTTGTTGCCTGCCCGAACGAAGTCTTTGTAATACAGATTCAGGAGCCTGTCAACGAATTTCTCAACGCGCCGGCGGCGCTCAATCCCGCACGGGTTCGCCGAGCATCCGCTTCGACTCGTCGATCAGTTCGTTGTTGCGCTCGTAGGAGTGCGGCGCACCCTCTTCTTCTGCGAGGCGGGGCGGATAGAGGTGCGAGCCGTAGACGGGGTAGGCTTCCGTCCTCAGGTGCGCGAGCATGTGGTGACCGCGCCGTGCCGCGCGCTCGTGGCGCAGCGCAGAGATGTCCAGGGGCGCGACGACGATGCGCTCGCCGGGGCCGGGGCTCGCCTCGGCCAGCACGCGCCCTTCGAAGTCCACGACCATACTGCCGCCGGGCCATGAATAAGGAGGGTAGTGCTTGAGGCTCGCGCCCTGGTTGGCGGCGACGAC
>JBJMGP010000074.1:0-31542 GCA_045807865.1 Pyrinomonadaceae bacterium | reverse complement strand
TTCCCAGGTCTCGGCGGCGCAGATGGTGGCGCACACCGCGATCACGAGAATGTCCACCAATTGGTGGAGCTTCGTGCGTTCCCGGCGCGGGTCAGGAACTCCTTCTAAGCTGTCAAACAACGAGAGGGAGACGGGCTCGCTCATCAGGCACTCTCCTTTCCATCCAGTCGAAACTCTCAGGAGAATGCCACAACTCGCTTACTTGAGAAATTTAAGATGCGTTCGCCCTACGCTAGAGCCCGAGCATGCTGCCGAGGGCCTCCCACACGCGGCGCGCCTCCTGACCGTGGACGACGATCTCGTTCGTGCCGGGCCTTCCCTGCGCGGGCGGGTTGGTGTCGAAGACCACGCTCAAGACCTCCTGCCCCGCCGCGTCCTGGTAGGCCACATACTGAATCCTGTCCACGTTGACGAGCAGCGTCGCCCCGTCCTCTCGCGTCGCGGTGATGAAGGGCATGAGTTCTTGCGCCTCCTTAAGACTCTGAAACGCGGGGGCCGTCGGGAGAGTTCTCCGTTCGTGGGAGTTCAGCCGCCGTGCTGCGCGGCGTCGCGGGCGAGCAGCGCCGCGCCGATGGAGACCGCGTCGGGGCCGAGGGTGGCGGCGACGATCTGGGTGGACTCGAAGTTGGGCTGGAAGGAGCGGCGGCGCGCCTCCTTGACGATGGGGTCGAGGATGAGCTCGCCGGCCTCCATCACGCCGCCCCCGAGGACGATGCGCTCGGTGTTGAGGAGGTTGATGACCGACGCGATGGCCGTGCCGATGTAGCGACCCGTCCGGGCGATCATCAGCGCGGCAAAGTCGTCCCCGTTCTGTGCCTCGTGCGCGATGTCGGCGGCCGAGAAATTCTTGTTGAGCCCGAGGCGCGAGAGCGAAGAGGTCGAGTCCCGCATCAGGCGCTCGTGCGTGCGCCGGACGATGTTGGGGGCGGAGGCCACCGTCTCAAGGCAGCCGACGTTGCCGCACGCACACTCGATCCCCTCGGGGTCGATGGTGATGTGCCCGAACTCGCCGGCGAACCCGGAGGCGCCGCGCCACAAACGGCCTTCGAGGATGAGCGCGCCGCCGATGCCGGTGCCGATGGTGACGTAGAACATGGTGCGGCTGCCGCGCCCGGCGCCGGCCACGTACTCGCCGAGGGCGCCCGCGTTGGCGTCGTTGTCGAGCGCGACGGGAAGGCCGGTGGCCTGTGCGAGCGACGCGCGCAGGTCTTCGCGCACGACCGAGGGGATGTCCGAGGAGATGACGACGCGCCCCGTCTGCGGGTTGACGAGGCCGGGGACGCCGACGCCCAGGGCGGCGACGCCCGCGGGCGCCGCGTCGCGCAACTCCGAGACGAGGCGCGCGATCTGCGGGCCGAGGTCTACGGCCGTCAGGGCCGACTCGCGCCGCGCGACCACCTCGCCGACGGCGTTGACGAGCGAGGCGCGCGCCGAAGACGCGCAGAGTTCCACGCCCACGTAGAGCTGTTCGGTTGGCGGCGGCGCGCTCATCTCAAATCCTTCTGAGTCAAGGGCTTAAAAACTGATCGGGGAGCCTGATTTGGACGGCCGTGATGGTAACAAAGGGGCGGGGGGCTGTCAAACAACTCACTCTGCGTGTAGAATGCACGGCGGAAATGATGAAGGATGAACGCGGGGTGACGAATTAAAGTCAGACCGCGCGTCGATTAAGCATTTATCCCCTCTGGTAGACGGTTCTCATCATTCATCATTCATCCCCCGGCATTCATCAACCATTTATGGACGTTCGTTCCATCCTGCTGCCGACGGACTTCAGCGAGTGCGCGCGGCATGCCGTGCCGGTGGCGGCGGAGTTCGCGCGGCTGATGGGCGCGCGCGTCGTCTGCCTGCACGTCGTCGAGCCGGTGGTGCAGCCCGTGGGCTGGACGCCTCTGGCGGAGCCTCTGCCGGCGGCCGAGCTGGGCGGGCAGTTGGAGGAGTCGGCGGCGCGCGACCTGCCGGCCTTCTCGAAGAGTGCGGAGTTTGAGGGGCTCGAAGTCGAGGACGTGATCGCGCGCGGCGAGCCGGCCGCCGAGATCGTGCGCGCGGCCGAGGAGCGCGGCGTCGGCCTCATCATCATCTCGTCGCACGGCCGCACCGGCCTGGGCCGCATCCTGTTCGGCTCGACCGCCGAGTCCGTCGTCCGCCACGCGCGCTGCCCCGTGCTCGTGGTCAAACCTGAAGAACGTAAACCGTGAACCGTCAACCGTGACGGGTTAAGAGCGGGTTTTATCTCGTCACGGTTGACGGTTCACGGTTCGCGGCTTTTATGGACTTCAACTACGTCAACCAGCTGGTCTCGACCTTCGGGCTGCCGGCCATCTTCTTCCTGACGATGGCGGAGGGCGACATCACGCTGCTGCTGGCGGGCGTGCTGGCGCACGGGCAGGCGTTCGGCGATTACAGCTTCCCGCTGGTGCTGCTGGTGGGGACGCTGGCGGGCGTGGCGAGCGACAACGCGGCGTACGCGCTGGGGCGCGCGGGACGCTCGAAGGTGAAGAAGTACCGCTTCTACTGCGCGGCGCGCCCCCGGCTCGAACGGCTGACGGACAAGTTCGGGGTGATGTCGATCTTCATCTCGAAGTTCACCTACGGGCTGCGCTGGGGCTCGTGCGCCTTCTACGGCGTGGCGAAGATGAAGTACCCGCGCTTCCTCATGCTGTCGTTCGCGAGCTGCTTCATGTGGGTGCTCGTGCTCTCGGGCGCGGGCTTCGTTTTCCACACGGCCATCTACACGCTGGTCGGCAACATCCACGACCTCAGCTACGTGCTCCTCGGCGTCGTCGTCGCCGTCATCGTCTTAGGGATCGCCGGCTTCTACTTCGCGGAGAAGTACTGGCTCTCGAAGAAGGTCGAGGAGGCGAGCCCCGAGGCCATCCAGAAGTTCGAGCAGGCGGCCGAGGTCAAGCTCCACGAGATCAAGGACGAGTTGCAGGAACTGATCCCGCACCCGCTCGCGCGCCCCAAGGAGGCGCCCAAGCAGAAGAGCGCGAAGAGCGGTGAAGAGTGATGCGCGACGCGTAAATCGTGAATCGTAAATCGTGAACAGTTGCCCGCGGCCCGCGGATGTGGGAGATTTAACACGCGACCACAATTTACGATTCACGATTCACCATTTTCGAACTCATGATCATCGAAGCCACAGCCCCGACGAGGGTAGACCTGGCCGGGGGCACCATCGACATCTGGCCGCTCTACCTCTTCCACCCCGGCGCGACGACCGTGAACTTCGCCGTCTCGCTCCGAGCCACCTGCCGCATCGAGCCGCGCCCGGACGACCAGATCATCCTGGAGTCGCGCGACCGCGGCGTCACGTTCGAGACGAGCCTGGCGGCGGTCGAAGACCTCGCGCGCGAGGAGCGGCTCGAACTCATCTCGAAGCTCGTACACTTCTTCAAGCCCGAGACCGGCTTCCACCTCATCGCCGAATCTCAGGCGCCCGCGGGCGCGGGGCTCGGGGGGTCGAGCGCGCTCGCCATCGCGTGCATCGGCGCGCTGAACCGGCTGGTCGGCGACCGCTACCCGCCGTCGAAGTTCATCGTCATCGCGGCCAACGTCGAGTCCACGGTCATCCGCGTGCCGGCCGGGTTTCAGGACTACTACGGGGCCTTCTACGGCGGCGCCAGCTCGGTGCAGTTCAACCCCGACGGCATCCGGCGCGAGTCCATCGACGTCGTGCCGGAGGAGCTTGAGCGGCGCGTCGTCGTCTGCTACACCGGCGAGCCGCGGCTGTCGGGCATCAACAACTGGGAGATGTTCAAGCGGCACATCGACGGCGACGCCGAGGTCTTCGACATCTTCGAGAAGATACGGGACGCGGCGCGCGAGGTGCGCGCGGCGCTCTCGGCGGGCGACTGGGGGCGCGTGGCCGAGGTGATGCGCGCGGCCTACCCGAACCGCAAGCGGCTCGCGCCCAACATCACGACGCCGCACATGGAGTCTCTGGTGGAGACGGCGATGTCGAACGGGGCGCAGGCGGCGAAGGTCTGCGGCGCGGGCGGCGGCGGCTGCATCGCCTTCCTCTGCGATGGGGGGGCGCGCGAGTCGGTGGAGCGGGCGCTCGCCGCGCGCGAGGGCGCCGAAGTCCTCAAGTGGAACTTCGCCCGCGACGGGTTGGTCGTGCGCGAGTTCTGAAGAGGCTGGTACAGAGCAGGATTTAAACACAGAGACACGGCTTGAAGACTTATTGCTTCAAGCCGTGTCTCTGTGTTGAATCTCCCCGCTTGCCGGCGGGCGGGTTCACTTCGTGGGTGGCGGGAAGCGTAGAACAAAATCGGTCTTGCGCTGGCAGGGTTGCAGCTCGACAGTCGTGTTGGCCGACTCGGCTTCGCGTCGGAGGGCGGCGCGCGTGCCTGCGTCGAGGGCGGCGGGGCTTGGGTCGCGTTCGCCGGCCTCGGCGAAGAAGGGGCGCGTGACGACGAGGTAGCGGCCGGGCGCGAGGTTCTTGAAGGCGAAGGTGCCGTCGCCGGAGACGGGCGCCTCGTAGTAGCGCAGGGTATCTTCGGCGCGCTCGCGCTCCTGCGGGACGAGGTGGACGCGGAGTTGCGAGAAAGGGGGCGGCGCAGCAGGCGTCTCGCCCGCGGACGGCTCGGCCGCCGTCAGGCTTCCGGCAAAGGAGGCGGCGCCCTCGGCGACGCGCACGGTCAACCCCGAGAGCTGCTGTCCGGCCTTCAAGTCGAACAGGTCGCGCGAGCCATTTGTGGCCGTCGTCGCCTGGGCGCGTTGCGCCCCGCGCTGCGGGGTCGTCGCGGGCGCAGGCGCGGGCGTCTGGACGGCGCGCACGTAGAGCGCCTCGTCGAAGAGGCGTGCGGAGAGCCGGTAGCGTCCCGCTTCGAGTCCGCGGACGGTGAAGGCGCCGGTGGAGTCGGGCGGCGCACTCCGCGGCACGGCGAGGCGCGAGAAGACGCGGCCCGCTGTCGGGCGCGGCCCCGAGGCGGCCGCGGCCGTGATGAGCGTCTCCTGCGGGAGTTGCGAGGCGCGGACGCCCTTGCAGCTTTCGGGCGCGGGGCGCCCGGCTTCGGCAGACGGCTCGAAGCGGAGCGTGCCCGAGGCGGAGGCGAGCGGCACGACCGTCAGGCGCAAACCCGTCACGTCGGCGCCCCGCACCGAGACGCGCTGCGGCGCGGAGGCGAACGTCACGCCGTCGCGGTTGTTGACCAGCGCCTGCAAGTCATACTCGCCGTCGGCGACGCCGTCGAAGAAGAAGGAGCGGCCGGACGTGCTATTCGGGTTGTCGAAGGCTGTCCCGGCGATCATGCCCGTCGAGGCGTAGGCGAGGTTGATGGTGACACTGTTCTCGACGAGGGCGCCCGGGGACAACTCGACCGTGCCCGTGACGCGGCGCGCGGGGTCGTCGCGCAGGCGGATGTCGATGCCGCCCACCTCCTGCCCGCTGCGGACGGTGATCTCGGCGGCCGTGTCGCGCGAACCCGACGGATAGAAGCTCGCCACCTCGCCGTAGCCCGCGAAGAAGGGGAAGGGGTAGCTGATGTGGCCGCCCGCGTAGACGACGTAGAGCCCCGGGCGTAGCCCGTAGAGGCGGTAGACGCCGCGGTCGTCCGTGTGGCCTTCCAGCCTGTAGTTGGCGAGGACGGTCTGAGCGCCGTCGAGGTCGCGCACGCGCATGGCGCGCACGCCGATGGTGGCGAGCGGCTGCCCCTGCGAGTCCGTGACGGTGCCGGTGACGACGCCGCCCTTGACGAGCCGGACGGTGACGTTGTCGCCCGGCCGATACGGCCCGAGCGAGCGACCCGACAGCGAGTCCGTCTCGCTGACGAAGCCGGGCAGCGAGCCGTAGACATCGTAGAGGCCGGGGTCGAGCCCCTCGAAGCGGAAGTTGCCGCCCTCGTCCACGCCGAGCGTGTAGGATGCGCCGCGCGGGCGCATGCCGGGCGTACGCGGCGAGAGGGAGACGGTCGCGTCCGGGACGGGCTCGCCCGTCTCGCCGAGGACGCGCCCGGCGAGGACGGTGCTCGCCGGGCGCGGCGTGGGTTGCGTCTGCGGCGTGGGAGTAGCGGCGGCGGGCGTGGCCTGCGCCTTCTGCGGCGTCTGCGCGCGAGTCGCGTGCGCGGCGAGCAGGAGGAGCAGGAGGAGCGCGGCCGAAGTCTTGACCGAAGAGGTCTTGACGAAAGTCTCGACGAAGGACTTGACGCGGTGCGGGCGAGGGGCGTTCAAGGTTATCTCCTCGGGGCCGTCTGTTTCGGGTCCGCCTGAAAGTCTACGACGGGCGCGACCTTTATCTCGCCGCCGTCGCCGACGGAGACGTGCAACGGCGCGCTGCGGCTCGTGCGCCCGGCTCTGAAGTCGAAGACGTTGACGACGACCTCGTACTCGCCGGCCGACATCCCTTCGATACGGAATAAGCCGCGCGCGTCCACCTCGGCCGAGTAGCCCGATGTCCCGCTGACGAGGCGCGCGAACGTCATCACGCGCGCGCCCGGCGGCACCGTCCCGTTGACGAAGGTCGTCTGCCCGACGAGCGTCGCCGTGCCATACGTCATCACGATGTGCAGGCCGGTGACCTGCGCCCCTTCGGCGATGTCGAAGCCGCCGGTGACGTTCGCGCCGTTCAAATCGATGCGCGCGGTCGTGAGCCCCTTGACCGAGTCGTTCGACGTGCCCAGGCGGAGCCTGCCCGGGCTCAGACCCGTCACGCGGAACGTGCCGTCAGGGGCGACGCTGACGCGGGGCATCATCCCCTGCGTCGCCAACTGCTGCCGGCTGGACTCCATGAAGGGGAAGACGCGCACGGCCGAGAGCATCCGCGCCGCGGCGGCGCGGTCGGCGACGCCCTCGATGGTGACGACGCCCGCGACGGTCGCGCCGCGCTTGAGCTTGACGAGGAGGCCGGACACGTCCGAGTCCGCGACCTCGAAGAAGACGGGGTCGCTGTAGAGCTCGTCCGGCTGCTGCTGCTGCTGGGAGCCGCTGCTGGTCGTGGCGTAGACGGCGTAGCGGCCGGGCGCGACCCCGTCGGTCGAGAACTCGCCGCGCGCGTTCGTCGCCACCACCCCGCCGTAGCTGCCCATGCGTGCCCCCCGCGCGTCCAAGATGCTCAAGCCGACGGGGATGCCGGCGACGGGCTGACCCGTGTCGGCCGTGACGAAGCGGCCCGCGACCTTGTAGGTCTTCAAGGCGCGGCCGACCGTGATGTCAATATCGGTGGCCTCCTGCCCCGACTTGACCTCGACGATGCGCGCCTGCGCCCGGTCGGTCGCGTCCGGGTAGTAGGTGAGCCGAAAGATTTTGCGCCGTTCGTAGCTGACGGCGCCCAAGTCGCTCCCGCGGCCGGCCGAGACGCGGTAGCGCCCGGGCGGCAGGCCGAAGGCGCGGTAGACGCCTCGGTCGTCGGTCTGCTGGTTGCGCTGGTCGAAGTCGAAGCGCGGCTGCTGGCCCGCGGCGTCTTCGACGGGCGCGACGAGGACTTGCTCGGCGACGACGGGGTTGCCGTCGGCGTCGGTGACGCGCCCCGTGATGACGCCGCCGGGCTCCATCTGGAAGTCGATGTCTTTGACCTCGTCGCCGGCGACGAGGGTGAGCGGGCGGCCGGGCGGGTAGTTTATCCCGAGCCCCGCGACGACGTAGGCGGGCGCGACGGGAAAAAGATGGTAGCGCCCGGGCTCGACGTTCGTCAGGAGGAAGCGCCCGTCGGCGTCGGTCTTGCCGCGCGCCGCCAGCCGGAAGCGCTGCGAGGGGTCGCTGTAGACGAGCATGACCGTGACGCCCTGCGCGCCGCGCTCGCCGTCGGTGACGCGGCCCGAGACGGTGGCGGGCGTCTCCCTCTGCGCGAGGGCGGGGGCGTGGAGCGCGAGGGCGCAAGCGAGCGCCGCCGCGAACACGAGCGCGCCGCGCGCGGGCCGGCGTCTGGGCGTAATGATGTCAGGCATCTCGCTTGGAACCTTTCGGGAGCGGGCCGGAAGATTTTTTTGTGGACATACAGCCGTGAGGCTGTCGGGAGACTTTAAACGCACGCGGCGACCGGTGGTTCTTAAATCTTCGCCCGCGCGTTCGCCGAGAGCGTACAACCGGGGAGGGCAAAAGGCAAAAGAGAGCGTGAACCGTGAACCGTGAACCGTGACGGGTGAAAGGCTGTTATTTCTCGTCACGGTTGACGGTTCACTGTTCACGCTTTTGCTTTCTGCCTTTTGCCTTCTCTATAATCCGCCGCGCACTCTCCGTCGGAACCCTCGGAACATGCGAAAGATGAAAGGGCTCAAGATGAAAAGGCTCACCCTGCCGACGCTCTTGCTGGCGTTGCTCATCCCGGCCGGCATCAAGACTATGGCACAGACACAGACGAACGGCTCCGCGCCGCAGCCGCCCGCGCCGCCGGCGGCGAAGAAAGTCCCGCACACCTCTGAAGTCCACGGCATCAAGCTCTCGGACGACTACTTCTGGATGCGCGACAAGAAGAACCCGGAGGTCATCTCCTACCTGGAGGCCGAGAACGCCTACACGGACGCGATGATGAAGGAGACGGCCGGGCTGCAGGAGCGGCTCTACAAGGAGATGCTCGCGCGCGTCAAGGAGACGGACACGAACGTGCCGTGGCCCCTGGGCGGTTACCTCTACTACACGCGCACCGAGCAGGGGAAGCAGTACCTGACTTACGCGCGCCGCAAGGGGACGATGGAGGCGCCCGAGCAGGTGCTCCTCGATCTGAACGAGATGGCGAAGGGGCACACCTTCATGTCCGTCGGCGACTTCGACGTGACGGCCGACGCCAACTGGCTCGCCTACTCGACCGACGAGACCGGCTACCGCGAGTACACCCTCTACGTCAAAGACCTCCGCACGGGGGAGGCGACGAAGATCGCCGAGCGCGTGTCGAGCGCCGCGTGGGCGGCCGACGACCGGACGCTCTTCTACGTCGTCGATCACCCCGTCAACAAGAACCCGTACCAGCTCTACCGGCACGCGCCGGGTCAGGCCGGGTCGGACGAGCTGGTGTATGAGGAGAAGGACGAGATGTTCGGGATCGGCGTCGAGCGCTCGCGCTCGCGCGGCTACCTCTTCCTCACCTCGGCGAGCCACACGACGAGCGAGGTGCGCTACCTGGCCGCCGACAAGCCGTCGGAGGCGTGGCGCGTGCTGCTGCCGCGCGAGCCGGGGCACGAGTACTACGTTGACCACCACGGCGACCAGTTTTACATCCGCACGAACGAGAAGGGCGCGCGCAACTTCAAGCTCGTCTCCGCCCCGGCCGCCGACCCGCGGCGCGAGAACTGGAAGGAGGTCATCCCGCACCGCCCCGGCGTGATGCTGGGCGGCGTCGAGTTCTTCAAAGACTTCTACGTCGTCTCGGAGCGCGGCAACGCGACGCCCACGCTGCTCGTCTACGACTTCAAGAAGAACAAGCCGACGGACATCACGGTGCCCGAGCCCGTCTACAACATCTCGATGAGCACCAACCGCGAGTACGACACGCGGAAGGTGCGCTACGGCTACCAGTCCTTCATCACGCCCGCCTCCACCTACGACTACGACGTGGAGACGGGCCAGAGCGCACTGCTCAAGCAGCAGCCGGTCCTGGGAGGTTACGACCCGTCGCTCTACAAGTCCGAGCGCGTCTACGCGACCGCCGCGGACGGGGCGAAGGTGCCCATCTCCCTCGTCTACCGGAAAGACCTGAAGCTCGACGGCAGCCGCCCCATGCTGCTTCAGGCTTACGGCTCCTACGGCATCCCTTCGAACGTGACGTTCAGCTCGAACCGGCTGTCCCTGCTCGACCGCGGGGTGGTCTACGCCACGGCGCACATCCGCGGCGGCGGCGACCTCGGCAAGGAGTGGCACGACCAAGGCAAGATGATGTCGAAGAAGAACACCTTCACCGACTTCATCGCCGCGGCCGACCATCTGGTCAAGGCGGGCTACACGTCGAAGGAGCGGCTGGTCATCACGGGCGGCTCGGCGGGCGGGCTGCTGATGGGCGCGGTCACGAACATGCGCCCCGATCTGTTCAAGGCCGTCGTCGCCTACGTCCCCTTCGTCGATGTCATCAACACGGAGCTGGACGACACGCTCCCGCTGACGGCCGGCGAGTGGGAGGAGTGGGGCAACCCGATCAAGAGCAAGGAGAACTTCCAGTACATGCTCTCCTACAGCCCCTACGACAACGTTACCGCCCAAGCCTACCCGGCCATGCTCGTCAAGACCTCTTTGAATGACAGCCAGGTCGGCTTCCACGAGCCGACCAAGTGGGTCGCCAAAATCCGCTCCATGAAGACCGATAAGAACCCTCTGCTCTTCAAGGTCAACATGGGCGCCGGCCACGGCGGCGCCTCCGGCCGCTACGACGCCCTCCACGAAGCCGCCTTCGACTACGCCTTCATCCTCAACCAGATGGGCATCACGCGGTAAGAAGAGCAGGCCGCGGGGGGAGTGCTTTAGCCCCTCCCCCCGCCGGTCAGAACCTCGGTAAGGTTATCGGCTACGTCCCTTACGATTTGGTCAGGGTCATTGGTCGCCCGGTCGTACAGTAGGGAGAGCACCTGCTCCGAGTTGGTGAAGTGGTTGCACAGCGCCTCTAAGACGGTCATCCTTACCTCACGGCACGCGGCCGTGCGCCCCAACTCCAGCAGCACTGAGAGGGCGTTTGGGTCGCCGCCGTAGTACTCAACTAACGCCCAGATGGCCGTCTCCTGCCCGGATGTCACGCTGTTATTAGTGGCGGTGTAAAGTAGTTTCTCGAAGATGGCTGCGTCACCCTGCCAGCCTTGGGCGAGGGCGAAGAGGCCGACCTCGTATCCGTTGAAGCGGTCGTTAAGGAGATCATTCGTAACGCGCCGCACCGGCTCCGCGCCGCCCCCGAGCTTCCCGATGACCTTACCTACGTCGAAGAGGGTTGCGGCGGAGATGGAACTGTGAAGGAAGTTCGGCACTTGGCGTGTCCAGTTGGCGACTGACTTGACGTTCGCGGGTATCGCCGGGAAGTCAAGGATATAGGGCAGGATGTGCGCGCGGTGGAACTCCGCGAGGTTCTCCTCGGTGAAGAGGCGCTTCGCATAGAACCGAAACGTCGCGTCCACCACGTCGTTGACAATCTCCTCGACGGCGCCTGGATTCCGCAGTTCATTTAAGCACTGCCAAGCTAACGCAAGGTTCCAGGGCAGACTTGCCTCGATGTCGTCGGCCGTTTGCCGGGCCAACTCCCTAATGACGATCCCAGCGAACTCCTCGTCAATCATCCCGCAGATCAGCCGCAGCACCTCGTGCCAAGTCTGATCCTCCCAGTGCGCCCCGTAAATGTCGCGGCTCAGCCCCTCGATAGTACGCTCCTTGGTCTTCTCAAACTTCTGAACGAGGGACGAAGCACAGAAGAATTCGAGGAAGGCGCGGTGAACGAAGCCATAGAGGTTGGCGCCGTGGAGCGAGAGGATGAAGTTGCGCTCGCGGAATTGGTCAATCATGGCGCGGGCGATGGTCGTCGCAGCGGGAGGGATTTGGGCGAAGCGGTCGCGCAAGTAAGTTTCGAACTCGTCCTTGAGGTCGTCCCGGTGGATGTAGTTACCGGCGAGCCCCCCGGCACCGTCCTGCATTTTGAAGGCAAGGCGGCGCAGCATCTCCTTCTTCTCGTCTTCACCGATGAAGGGGGCGTCGAGGTGGCGGTCGCGGAGGTGGCGCTCCACGTCCCAGTGGTGAATCAACACACTCGCGGCGTGGTCGTAGAGCTTCCAGCGCTCGCGGGGCAGCTCCTGGTTCTTGCCGATGATGGCCATGATGGTGAGGAGCATCGGGTTGCCGGCGAGCTGGCGGATGGAGGGCGAGTCCTTGAACGAACGCATGATGCGCTCGCGGCGGGCGCGCGCCTCTTCGGGGCGCTCGTCTAAGGCGAGCGCGTACCAGCGGTCGATGAACTGCTCGACCTGCCGCTCGTCGAGGTCTTGGAGGGTGAAGTGCGAGAACTCTGCATCCGTCAGAACCTTCCGCCGGTAGCCGATGACGCGGCTGGTGACGACGACGCGCGCCTTCGGGTAGCTGGCGGCAAACCCGGCGATACGGCGGGCGGCCGCCTCGCGCTCCTCGGGGTCGAAGATTTCGTCGAGGCCGTCGAAGACGACGACCGCGCGGCCGTCCTCCTTCAGATAATGTTCGAGCGCTTTCGCGTCGAGCCCCCAGCCCTCTTCCTGACTCAGGTATTCGACGAACTGAAGGAACGTGTCGCACTTCGACTCCGCGCGGAGGCCGGCGTAGCTGCGCAGCTCGACGAGCAGCGGGAGGTGCCCCTCGAAGGCGCGGCGGAGCTTCGTGTCACCCTCGACGCCGAGGAGCGAGAGCAGCAGGTAGCGTGCGAGCGTGGACTTGCCCGAGCCGGGGTCGCCGAGGATGACACTATGTTGATGCGCGGCGTCCGTGAGTGCGTCGAGGACGGAGCGCGAGGGCTTCTCGAAATATGACTCGCGCGCGCGGAGCACGTCCTCGGGCGTGACGCCCGCGGGCAGGTCTTCCGGGTGCACCTAGCGGTCGCGCTGGAGCTTCTCCCAGACCTCCTTTGGCAGCTCGACGGGCGGCGGGTTCTCGCGCACGTTCTGCTCGACGTAGATTTCGCGCAGGCGCTGGCGCAGGTTCTCGTCGCGCTGCGGCGGCGTCAGCGCGTCGAGGTCGAGGTGCTGGTAGCGGCGCGTCAGCGCGCTGACGTAGGCCGTCAGGTCGAGGTCGGGGATCGAGACCCCGCGCGGCAGTTGGCCGTGCTCCTCCGACCATTTGTAGACCGCCGGGTAGACGGCGTCCGTGATCTCTTCGGCCGAGTTGAAGAAGCCGGTCAAGTGTTCGGCGCTCAGCTCGGCGCGCAGGCGCTCGATGCGGGTCGCGTCCCTGTCCATCAGAGTGCGCGGCCAGGGCGCGTCTTCGGCGAGCAGGAAGATGAGGCAGTGCTTGCCGAGCCTTCGCGCCTCGCGGTACTCCGTCTCCGTGATGGAGAGACCCTCCGGGTTCTTCTTCTCGGGGACGTAACCGTAGCGCCACGCGAACAGTCCGACGTAGAGATCGCACTCGGCCACGTCCGCCAGACACCGCTCGACGGGGCGCTCGCCGCCCGCGACGTAATACTCCATCGCCACGTCCTCGTGGCCGACTTTGCGCAGGGCGCGGTTCACCCTTGCGCGGCATTCCTTCAGGTCGTTGAAGGTGGAAGAGACGTAAACCTTCGCCATCGTGAGAACCCTCTCTTAGCGTTCGTGAGACTCTTGCTCCTCGTCGATACTCGAAGGGCTCGGCGCCGGGCATGTTACGGCGTCGGCGCCGCGTTTGTAAACGTCGGTTCGGAGTTGACACGGGGCGTTCGAGGGCAGATGCTGTGGCGGCCTTACGAAACTCGGACAGGCTCGAAAGGAGAAGTAGAAGAGATGGACGTAATTATTCTCGACATGGGGCCGGGCGTGAAGGGCGAGGCGACGCAACATGACTTCAAGGACAAGATAGAGCTGCTCTCGTTCAGCCACGGCGTCGCCATGCAGATCACGGGCGACATCAGCAACTCGGAGCGTACCTCGGGCAGACCCAACCACCAGGACATGACCGTGACGAAGTACCTCGACCTCGCCTCTCCCGTCCTGAACCAGAGCTGCTGCGAGGGCCGCGCCTTCCCACAGGTTGAGATCATCATCGGGCGCAACGACTCCGGCCAGGTCGTCGAGTTGATGCGCTACACGATGAAGAACGCGCTCATCTCTTCGATCTCCATCGGCGGCGGCGGCGGCGACAGGCCGGTCGAGACCGTGACGCTCAACTACAACCAGATCAGTTGGAGTTTCTCCGCGCAGAAGCACGAGGGCGGCGGCGCGGAGGGGAAGTGGAACCTGTCCACCAACAATGCCGAGTGAACAGGCGTAAGAGAACTGAACACAGAGAAACGGCTCGAAGATACAAGTCTTCGAGCCGTTTCTCTGTGTTCAGTGTCGGGCGTCTTACTTTCCGGCGTCGGCGCCGACGTACTCCCAGTGCCACGGCTCGTAGTAGTAGGGGCGGAAGCCGAAGCGCTCGGCGTTGCGGACGAGCCAGCGGTAGGCGGGCGTCTGCACCTGTAGGGCGCGGTTGGAGTCGCGGGTCTCGACGGGCTCGCCGCCGACGTAGAGGTCGAGGGCGCGCCCCGTGAAGTGCGGGCTGTTGACGGCGAGGCCGGCGCGGCCCGAGCCGGGCGACTGCGCGCGCAGCGCCGCCTGGTGCTCGCGCGAGCGGAAGGAGGAGACGATCTTGAAGAACTTCTCTTCGGGCGCAAGCTCGCCCGCGGCCGTCACCTTCAGGCCGAGCGAGGGGTCGGCCGCCGCCGCGGCGATCATGCGCTTGTAGGCGGCGTAGGTCTCGCGCTCGACCTGACGCAGCGCGTCGGGGCGCGTGGGGTCGTAGAAGTCGGAGGTGGGCGCCTGGAGCAGTCGGTCGGGCGTCGCGTACTCCTTGTTCTTCAGGCGCGCGCCCTGCCAGGTCGAGACCATGCGGTAGAGCGTCTCGTCGTCGAGCACGCCGCTCGGGCGCAGGCCCGCACCGTTCTGCCAGCGCGAGAGCGACGAGGCGAAGTCCGACCCGGCGGCCTCGCCCTCCGTCTCAAGCAGCCGCGAGATGAGCGGCGTGTAAAGGTACCAGCCGCGCTGCTGCTTCCCGCCGAAGGCCCAGCTCAGCTCGTACTTCAGCAGGGTGTTGCGCTCGGCGGCCTCCGCGAAGAGGGAAGCGTCTCTCTTCTCGGCGGCGGCGACGGCTGTCCGCTTCTCGACGAGCGCCAGCGGCTTCAAAGCGGGCGTCACGGACGCCTTCTCCTCTGCCTGAGACTGCCCGTAGCCCGTGCGCGAGACGAGCGTCAGGAGGCTCAAGAGCGCGACGAGCGCGACGGCGAACACGGCGAGTTGGGTCTGCTTCTGCTTCATCTTTAAAACTGAAACGGCCGAGGATTGCTGCCCGAATATCGAGGTGAGGTTTGTTTCCCGCGTACAGCATATCAGATGCGCCCGCCGCCTCCCCGGTTCGTCCGCGGGAGGAAGAATTAAGATGGATGGCGCGTCCGCAAAGTTTACGGTCAGACTGCGCGGCCGGGCGCCGACTCTGTTAAGATGGCGCGGGCGACCCGGTGTCGCCTGCTCCCGAACGAGAATCCCTAAGCACAAGCGGAGAAGCCTGAGAGATGCCACTTGAGTCAAACAGCGCGGCCAGCGTCTCGCCCGCGCTCGTCTTCGAGCTGGAGAACGGCAGCACTTTCACCTTTAACTTCCAGATGGACGGCCGCGTCACCGTCATCGGCTTCCAGGAGGGGCGCGCCGTCACCGGCACCATCTCCGAAGAGCAGGCCGCGGAGCTGCGCGACGCCATCGGCGAGTACATACATAAGAGGAATGGGTGAAGAGCCTTGAACCGTGAACCGTGACAGGAGAGAACCGTCTTTCACTTGTCACGGTTGACGGTTCGCCGTTCACGCTCCTTGACCCACGCGCCCCCGGCGGGCAAGATTTCAGCCTATGCTTTACCGAGTCCCCTGCGCGGAGCTGTCCGGCCGCGCCTTCCGCCTCCAAACGATAGCTCTCGTCATCCTGCTGCTGGCGGCGCCGCTGCCGCGCGCGCGGGCGCAGGTGGCGGCCGCGGCCTTCGAGCGCGACCTCGACGCGGCCTCGCCGGTCGAGCTGCGCGTGAAGAACCGCACGGGGCGCGTGAGCGTGCTGGCCGTGGAGGACTGGAAACAGGTCTCCATCCGCGCGACCTCGGCCGCCGGGGTGCCGGTGACGGAGAGGGACGTGCGGGTGACGGCCGCCGCCGGCGCGATCCAGATCGAGGTCGAGCGCGAGGGCGCGTCCGCGCGCCCGGCGGACGGACGGAAGGTGACGCAGAACGCGGCGCAGGTCGAGCGCGAGCGGATCGACCTGACGGTGCGCGTGCCCGCGCGCTCGCGCGTGTGGGTCGAGACCGAGGCGGGCGCCGTCGATGTCGTCGGCAACGTCGCGGAGGCCGAGGCCAGAACCGACACGGGCACGATCCGCGCCGACGTGCCTCTGGACGCGCTGCGCTACAGCTTCCGCTGGACGCTCAGCCGGCCGCGGCTCTTCTCCGAGGTCGAGTTGCCGAAGGTGAAGGAGAAGCGCGGCGGCGTCTACGAAATCTCCGGCCGCTTCCCCGACGAGAAGGAGGGGAAGAAGGCGAAGAAGAAGAAGGGCGAGCCCGAGGCGTCAGAGGAGGATGAGGAAGAGGCGGACGGGACGCTCGTCGGAGAGGGCGCCGCGGTCGCAACGCAGCCGACGCCCGAGCCGAAGGCGGAGACGGCCGGGAAGGAAGAGCCGAAGGGCAAGGACGCGGCCGAGAAGGAAGAGCGCAGGAAGAGGGAAGAGGCCAGGAAGGAAGAGGAGGCGCTGAAGAAGGCGCGCGAGGAGAAGGCGAAGGCCGCGAAGTCAGAGGACGCGAAGGCCCTCAAGGAGACGCAGATTAAACTGAGCCTTGAGACGGCGCGCGGCGTGCTGCTCTTCGGCGTCAAGGACGAGTCGCGCGTCCCCTCCGACCTGCGCGAGCGCACGCTCACGGACGCCGCCCGCGCCATCATTCGCAGCGGCGACACCGAGCTGATCGACGCCATCCGCAAGGTCGCGCCGCGCCTCGTCGGCGAGTACGCGCAGACGCTCGGCGACCGCCGCGGCCCCACGCTCGGCGCGCGCGCCGCGAGCCCCTTCGACGTGCGCACGCCCGCCGGGGCCTCGCTCGCGCGCGTGCAGGCGCGCGTCACGGATCGCACGGGCCGCGCCCTCACCGGGCTCACGGCTAAAGATTTCACCGTCACCGAGGGCGGCGTCGAGCGCGCCGTCCGCGAGGTCACGCCGACGACCGCGCCCTTCAATCTCGTCCTCCTGCTCGACGTGTCGGGCAGCGTCGAGGAGCGCATCGACTTCATCCGCAAGGCCGCGCTCGCGTTTCTGAACACGGCCGGCCCGCAGGACCGCATCTCCATCGTCTCGTTCCGCGACGACGTGCAGCTCGTCTCAGAGTTCACCAACGACCGCGGCCTGCTCACCGAGCGCATCAAGGACATCCAGGCGGGCGGCGCCACGTCGCTCTACGACGCGCTCGGCTACTCGCTGGTGCACGTCCTCAGACCCTTGCGCGGCGAGCGCACGGGCATCGTGGTGCTCTCGGACGGCGACGACAATCGCTCGTTCCTCTCGTTCCCCGTCATCGTCGATGCGGTCTACGAGACGGGCGCCATCATCTACCCGCTCTACGTCCCCTCGGGGCTCATCCCCTCTTCGAGCGCGCCCGCGGCCTCTTCGACGCTCGACCCGACGCGCACGCGCTTCCTCGAACTCACCTCGCGCGCCGAAGAGGAGGGCGCGCGCCTCGCCGAAGTCTCGGGCGGCAAGTACTATCCGATCACGCGGCTCGAACAGTTGCAGCGCGCCTACGACGACGTGGCCGCGCAGCTGCGCACGGCCTACACGATCACGTACGAGACCGGCGCGGACGCACGCCCCGACTCGCGCGTGCGCGTGAAGGTCTCGCGCGAGGGCGCGAGCGTGCGCCTGAGCCCGGCCGTCTCCGTCTCGGCCGCGGTGACGACTTCCGCGCCGTAATTTCGTAAGCACAAGGGGCGAGATGTTTTTAAGTCCTTCACTTGAGGGGAGCGGAAGACTCGGGGTGACACTCCTCAATCTCCTCGTCGCGCTGCTCCTCGCTTCAATCCTTCTCACGGCCACGCGCGCGCAGGAGCCCCCGCCGCCGAGCCCAACCCAGACTCCGACTCCGACTCCAACCCCAACCCCGACACCCGACGAGGCCGAGCCGGTCGAGCGCATCGAGACCGACCTGACGAGCGTGCTTTTGTCGGCGACGGACAAGAAGCGCCGCTTCGTCAAGACGCTCCGGGCGGAAGACCTGCGCCTGACGGAGGACGGCGTCGAGCAGCAGATCACCACGTTCGAGCAGGAGACGGACACGCCGCTCTCGCTCGCGCTCCTCGTAGACCTCTCCTCCTCGCAGGAGAGGGTCTTGAAGGACGCGCAGGAGGCGGCGTCGGGCTTCATTCGCTCCATCCTCCGCCCTGCGAAAGACACGGCGGCCGTCCTCTCCTTCACCGGCCTCACGCGCCTCGAACAGCCGCCCACGGGCGAGCCGGCGCGCCTGCTCGCCGCCATCGGCGCGCTCAAAGTCCCCTTCGCGGCGGACAGCCCCGTGTGCGACGACCCCGACACGCCGGACGACGTACGCCTTCGCTGCTCGACCGGCGCGTGGGACGCGGTCGTCCTCTCCATCAGGGAGGTGCTCTCGAAGACGCCGGAGCGCTCGCGCCGCGCTATCATCCTGCTCTCGGACGGCGACGACACGAGCAGCCGCGTGCGGCTCTACCAGGCGGCCGACTACGCCTCGCGCCACAACGTGGTCGTCTACCCCATCGGCATCCGCGACAAGGGCCTCGACGAAGGCGAGATGCGCAAAGACTTCCTCAACGACCTCGCCGAACAGACCGGCGGCCGCGCCTTCTTCCCCAAGCGCCCCGCCGACCTCCCCGCCGCCTTCGCCCAGATCGAGCAGGAGCTGCGCGCGCAATACCTCATCACCTACACCCCCACCAACCGCGCCCACGATGGCAGCTTCCGCCGCCTCCAGATCGACATCACCGACCCCCAACTCAAGAAGCAGAATCTCAGCCTCCGGTACCGGCAGGGCTACTACGCGAAGGCTGAGAAGTAGACAGGAGGCAGTAGTCAGTAGCCAGGAGAAAGACCTCCGCATCCGAGCCCTGCTGTCGTCATTAACAACCTTCTTCAAGCGGGGCCTCCTGCCTCCTGTCTACTGCCTACTGCCTACTTGTATTTTTCACTCCCATCCTTCATCCTTCCCGTCACGATGTCTCGCCCCTTACTCATGTCCCTGTTCGACGAGACGGAGCGCCGGCCGCTGTCTGTGTCGGAGCTGACCTCGCAGGTGCGCGGGGCACTGGAGAACCGCTTCGCGTCGGTGTGGGTTGAGGGCGAAATCAGTAACTTCCGGCAGGCGGCCTCGGGCCACTGGTACTTCACCGTGCGCGACGAGGGCGCGCAGCTGCGCTCGACCTGCTTCCGCGGCGTCAACGCGCGCATCCGCTTTCGGCCGTCGGACGGACTGCTCGTGCGCGCCCGCGGCCGCATGACGGTCTACGAGCCGCGCGGCGAGTATGAGTTGATCGTCGAGGCGCTCGACCCCGTCGGCGCGGGCGCGCTGCGCGTCGCCTTCGAGCAGTTGAAGGAGAGGCTCGCCGCCGAAGGCCTCTTCGACGAGTCCGTCAAAAGAGAGCTGCCGCTGCTCCCGCGCCGCGTCGGCGTCGTGACGAGCCCGACGGGCGCCGCCGTCCGCGACATCATCCGCACGGTCGAGCGCCGCACACGCACCGTCAACATCCTCCTCGCCCCGACGCGCGTGCAGGGCGAGGGCGCGGGGGCGGAGATCGCGCGGGCGATTCGTGCCCTGAACGAACACCACCTGCGCGCCGTCGCGGAAGGTCTGACCGGGGAGCGGGTGGACGTGATCATCGTCGGGCGCGGCGGCGGCTCCGCGGAAGACCTCTGGGCCTTCAACGAGGAGGAGGTGGCGCGCGCCATCCGCGCCTCACACGTCCCGGTCATCTCGGCCGTCGGGCACGAGACCGACTTCACCATCGCCGACTTCGCCGCGGACGTGCGCGCCGCCACCCCGACGGCCGCCGCCGAGATCGTCGCCGAGCGCGAGGACGAGATCGGCAACTACGTCGAGCGTCTCACGCACGGCCTCGTTAACACGGCACGCTATCGCATCCTCGCGGGGCGCGCGCGCGTGCAGGAGGCGGCGATGTCGCCCGGCTTCGACGAGGTTCGGATGCGTCTGCGCGTCGCGCGCGAGGAGCTGGACGACGCGCGTTGCCGTCTGGAGAACCGCGCGGGGGATTTAAGCCGCGCGGCCCGCCGCAGGCTCGAAGCGGTCAGGGGAAAACTCTCGCCCGCGGGGATGGCCGCGTCCGCCTCGCGCACGCGCGTGCGGCTGGCGGTGGGCGGCGCGGCACTTGAGACGGCGGCGCGCGCGCGGCTCGACGACGCACGCAGGCGTCTGGGTCTGGCCGTCGCTTCGCTCGACGCGATGTCGCCTCTGGCGGTGCTCGGGCGCGGCTACGCCCTTGCGACGGACGTGCGGGGCGGGGTGCTGCGCTCGGCGCGCGGCGTAAAGGAGGGCGCGGCGGTGCGCGTGCGTCTCGCGGAAGGCTCTCTGCGCTGTCGCGTGGAAGAGGCCGAAGAGAACTGAAGAACGAGGGGGCTTGAGGGAGGACTGATGGCGCAGGGACGCAGGAGCCGCATCGTCATCGACGTGGACCGCGTGCGGGCCGAGGCGCAGGCGAAGAGGGCGAACCGCTTCGGCCGCGCGGGGCGGGTGCTGGGCGTGACGGGGCTCGTCGTCATCGGCGTCCTGCTCGCCCTGCTCGTCGGCTCGTACCTGTGGTATCAGGGCTTCAAGCAGAGTCCGCCCTACAGCCTCGCGCTGCTCCTCGACGCGGCGCAGCACGACGACGTGCAGGCGGTCGAGACGTTGATCGACGCCGACCAGATCGCGCAGGGGTTCGTCCCGCAGGTCATCGAGAACCTCGCGGGCGCCGGCTCGCAGCTCCCGCCGCAGGCGCGCGCGTCTTTGACGGCGACGCTGCCCGCCCTGCTGCCGCGCGTGCGTGAGACGATGCGCGACGAGATCGCGCGTGCGCTGAAGGGGCTCTCGCAGAACAACTCTGCGAACGTGCCTTTCTTCGTGAAGGCGCTCGGCGTGCGTCAGGTCACGACCGTGGTCGAGCGCGGCGACGCCGCGACCGTCAACGTCAAGGCGGGCGACCGGCCGGTCGAACTCTCGATGCGCCGCGACGGCGAGCGCTGGAAGCTCGTCACGGTCAAAGACCCGCAGCTCGCCTCCGACATCGCCACGCGCCTCGCCGCGAGCCTCCCCGCCGCGCCGCCACCGCAACCGCAACAGAATCCGCCGCGCCGCAGGGGGACGAGATAGGACTGAGTTTGAGTAGAGTCTGCTTCCCGCTCACTCGTCATTCAACGCTTAACAAAAAGATGCCTAAAAGAGAGACAGCTAAGAGCGCGGCCCCGTCGAGCTTTGAGGCGCAGCTCGCGACCTTGGAGCGTATCGTGCGGGAGTTGGAACACGGCGACCTGCCGCTGGAGCAGAGCCTCGACCTGTTCGAGCAGGGCGTGAAGCTTTCGCGCGAGTGCCAGGAGCGCCTAAACGAGGCCGAGCGGCGCATCGAGGTGCTGCTGCGCGGCGGCGACGGCGCGACCCTCGCCGTGCCGTTCGAGTCGGAAGAGTTGATCGAGGACGAGGGCGACGCGGATGACGACACCGTCTTCTGACGCGGCGCGCCAGTCCTCCGCGGAGGAGGTGCGCGCCTACGCCGCGCGCGTGCGCTCGGCCGTCGAGACGGAACTCGACGGCCTCGTTCCCGCAGAGTCCGCAGACCCCCCGTCGGTACACGCCGCCATTCGCTGGAGCCTCTTCGCGCCGGCCAAGCGCTTCCGCCCGCTGCTCGTCTTCGCCGCCGGGGAGACCTTCGGCGCGCCGCCCCGTCAGTTAACCCGAACCGCCTGCGCCTTCGAGCTGCTGCACACTTACTCGCTCGTCCACGACGACCTGCCGGCGATGGACGACGACGACCTGCGGCGCGGCCGTCCCACCTGTCACGTCAAGTTCGGCGAGGCCACGGCCATCCTCGCGGGCGACGCACTTCAGACCTTGGCCTTCCAGACCATCGCCGAGGACGAGACGCTCGACGCCTCGCTGCGCGTTCGTCTGGTAGCGTTGCTGGCGCGCGCCGCGGGGACTCCCGACGGGATGGTCGCCGGCCAGGCGCACGACCTCGCGGCCGAGGCCCGCGCCGACGTGAGCGGCGCGGAGCTTGAGCGCATCCACCGCCGCAAGACGGGCGCGCTCATCGCGGCGGCCGCACACGCGGGCACGCTCGTCGCGGGCGCGGGTGCAGAGGCGTTGGAGGCGGTCAGCGTCTACGCGCTCGACCTCGGGCTGTTGTTTCAGATCACCGACGACCTGCTCGACGTGACGGCCAGCGTCTCCGATCTCGGCAAGACGCCGGGCAAGGACGCGCGCGCGAACAAGGCGACCTACCCGGCGCTCTATGGCCTCGAAGCGGCACGCGCGCGCGCGCACGCGGTCTACGAGGGGGCCTGCGCCGCGCTCGACCGCATCGACCGACCGGCGCCGATGCTGCGCGGCCTCGCGCGCCTCGTCCTCGAACGGCGCGCCTGAGAAACCGTAAACCGTAAACCGTGACAAGAAAGATTTGCCTTCCTCTTGTCACGGTTTACGGTTTACGTTCTTAGAGGAACGTGACTTCGCCGTCAACGACGCGGGCGAGGTAGCGGCCGTCGCGCATGACCCAGGCGACCCGCCGGCCGGAGCGAGCAAGCTCGGCCCACTCGCTCGACTTCTTCGGGTTCTGCTCGATGAGGACGCAGTCGTGCGGCAGCTCGATGTGGCGCAGGCCGGACTGCCGGAAGCGCCGGACGCCGCGGCCGCCCGAGAAGAGTTTCTCGAAGGCGACGAGGACGACGCCCGCCGTCGGCACCTCTTCCGCTTCGGCCCTCTCTTTCTCTGTCATGCGTGTAAAGCTTCAGGAGGGTTGGCCGGCGCCGGCCGGGCCGCCGCCGCCGTCGCCGTCGGAGTTGTGATCGCCGCGGCGCGCGAAGCTGTTGACCAGCTCGATCAGCTCCTTGGCGCGGAAGGGCTTCGAGATGTACGCGTCGAAGCCCGCTTCGAGGGCGCGGAGCCTGTCCTGGTTGGCGGCGAAGGCGGTGACGGCCACGCAGGGGACGGCGCGCGTCCGCTCGTCGGCGCGCATCTCGCGCAGCAGGCCCCAGCCGTCGAGCGAGGGCATCGAGAGGTCTATGAGCGCGACGGTCGGGGCCTCTTCGCGCGCGGCGTCGAGCGCCTCGTGTCCGTTGCGCGCCTCGCGGATGCGGTAGCCCTCGCCCTCCAACATCAGGCGCAGGAGTTCCCGGTTGTCGTCGTAGTCGTCGGCGATGAGTATGCTCTCGGGCATCGTCGGGAAGTCCGTCTCAACTTGTTCGGGGGAGAGCGTACCGCGCGCGCCGCGGGGTTCGGCCACAGATGATAAATCGAAAATAGAAAATCGCAAATCCGAAACGGCCCAAAATGAGTCTCTTGACACTCTTTAGCCGCGGCGTCCATAATCAAAAGTGCCCGCGGCCCGCGCGTTTTCGGCGGGCGCGCCGGGTCTCGCCGGGCTGCCGCCGGGCGAGTTGCGCCCCCCTCTTAAAGCCGTTCCCGCGGCGCCTCGACTCCGCGCCGAACCAAACCACGCCTACAAAGGAGAGAGTGAACGTGTCCAGCGTTGACTTGGAAAAGAGCTTGCGCGCCGACGTGGAGAACTACGTCGCGCAGCGCACCACCGGCCTGAAGGAGGAGTTGGAGCGCCTGCGCGCGCAGCTTAACGAGGCCCTTGCGCGAATGGGCGAGCGGCTCGAAGAGCCCGCCGCCGAGGGCGATGCGCCGCTGGCCGTCGCCGTCGCCGAGCACCTGCGCAACGCGCGCAACCTCGGCATCGAGGCCGCCGCGGCCGAGTCCGCGCGCGCCCGCGCCTCCTCCGACATCGCGCTCATCAAGGCCGCCGTGGACGAGCTGGACGCGCAGCACACGCAGGCCGAGATTCTGAACGCGCTCGTCAACCGCGCGGCCGCCTTCGCGCCCCGCGTCGCCTTCTTCGTCATCAAGAACGAGCGCGCCACGGGCTGGCGCGCGCGGGGCCTGGAAGGCACGGTGGGCGACGACTCGGTGCGCGAGCTGTCTCTGGCGGTCAATTCGGACACGCTCCTGGGCGAGGTCGTGCGCACGCGCTCGACGTGGGCCGGCGAGCCGGGCTCGCACGCCGAAGACCATACCATCTACCAGCACTTCGGCGGCGAGCCGCCGCACCGCATGGTCGCCGTGCCCTTGGTCGCGCGCGAGAAGGCCGTGGCCGTGCTCTACGCCGACAGCGCCGGCCAGGACGCCGACGCCCTCAACCTCGAAGCCATCGAGACGATAGTGCGCGTCGCGGGCATGGCGGTGGAACTCCTGGCCGCGCGCCGCACACCGGCCGAGGCGGGCGCCGGTCGCGCCGTCACCGCTAGGGCCGCACCCACCCCGCGCCCCGCGCCGCCCGAACCGCCGCGTCAAGAAGAGCCTGCGCGCCCAGCGCCGCGGCAAGAAGAGCCGCGGCAGGAAGAGCCGCGGCAGGAAGAGCCGCGGCAGGAAGAGCCGCGGCAGGAAGAGCCGCAGCCCGAAGCGCCGCAGCCCGAAGCGCCGCAGCCCGAAGAGCCCGCGCAACCACAGCCCTCCTTCGAGGCGCAGCCGACAGGCTTCGAGTTTCAGCCCGTCGCCGCCGAACCCGAACCCGAGCCCGAGGCCGAGCCTGAGCCCGCGCTCGCGTTCCAGGCGGAGCCGCAGGCCGAGCCCGCGCCCTCCATAGCTGGACAGACCGAGTTCTCGCACGCGGAGTCGTTCACGGCGCCGCCGCCCGCGCCTGAGCCCGAGCCCGCGGCGCAGCCCGTCTCGCCGCTGGGCAGCGCGCGCCGCTACGGCTCGATGGACATGGACTTCCCCGTCGAAGTCTCCGAGGAGGAGAAGCGCTACCACAACGAGGCGCGCCGCTTCGCGCGCCTGCTCGTCTCCGAGATCAAGCTCTACAACGAGCAGAAGGTGCGCGAGGGGCGCGACTCCTCCGACCTCTACGAGCGTCTGCGCGAGGACATCGACCGCTCGCGCCAGATGTACGACAAGCGCGTCCGCCCCGAAGTGTCGAGCCGCTACGACTACTTCGACCACGAACTCGTCAACATGCTCGCCGAGGGCGACCGCAACAAGCTCGGGGCCGACTACCCCGGCGCCACCGTCAATGCGTAAAAACAAGTAGACAGTAGACAGTAGAAAAACAGGCGGCGCGGCTTTCATTGAGAGATGAGAACCGCGCCGCCTTTTCCTTCACCTACTGTCTACTGACTACTGTCTACTGTCTACTTCCTTTATAATCCTCGCGCCCTCCCCTTCAAACTCGAATGAGGAACATATGACCCCGACCGGAAACAGGCCCCGCTCCCATCGCGCGACCTTCGCGCTCGCCGTCTGCGCCGCGCTCTTGCTGTCGTCGGTGCTGCCGCTGACCGTCGCGAGCTGCCGCACGCAGACCGCGCCCCCGGACGAGCCCGCCGCCTACACGCGCCTGCGCATGCTCACGCGCGGCGGGGTGCTGCCCGCGGAGCCGCAGCTGGTGCAGCTCGCCGACGCGTACAAGGGCACGCGCACCGGCTCGCTCGCGCAGCTCGCGCGCGCGCGCATACGCCATGCGGCGAATGACTACGCGGGCGCGGCCGAGCTTCTACGCACGGCGGGTTTTAAGGACGAGACGAACGTGGGCGACTACGCGCTGTGGCTGCGCGGCGACGCTCTGGATAAGGCGGGCCGCCGCGCAGAGGCGCGCGCCGCCTTCGAGGAGCTGGCGCGTGACTACCCCGACTCGCTGCGCGCGCGCGACGCAGTTCTGCGCGCCGCGCAGATGTTGGCGCAGGACGGACAGTCCTCGGGCGTGCCCGTCGCCGTCAAGCGCCTCGCCGACGCGGACGACGCGGACGCGCTGCTCCTCACCGCGAAGGCTTACGAGCAGTCGGGCGAACAGCTCAAGGCGCTGGCCGCCTACCGGCGCCTCTACTTCTACGCGCCCACCTATGTAGACAGGGAGGCCGAAGCGACGGCCGCCTTCGCGCGTCTCAATTCGAGCGCCGCGCCCGCGAACGCCGACGAGGCGCTGGCGCGCGCCGACCGTCTGAACAAGGCGAGGCGCTATGCCGACGCGGTGGGCGCTTACGCCGACGCCTTCGCGCGCTTCCCCGAGACGCGCACGCCGCAGGCGCAGCTCCGGCGCGGCGTCGCCGCCTTCAACGCGCGCCGCGCGCCCGAGACCGTCGAGGCTCTGAGCAACATCCCGACCTCGGCCGGCGAGACCCGCGCCGAAGCTCTGGGTTACCTCGCGCAGCACTACGCGCGCGCGAAGCAGTGGCCGCAGGCGCGCGCCACGCTCGAAGAGATGCGCGGCGCATTCCCGAAGAGTCAGTTCACGATGCGCGCGCTCGTCGCGGCGGGCGCGGCGGCGAAGGACGCGAAGAACACGGCGGACGCGCTCTACTTCTACCGCGCGGCCGTCGCGCAGTTCCCCGGCGAGCCGGAGGCCGCCGGCGCGCAGTTCGAGCTGGGCTGGGCCGCACACGACGCGAAGAACTTCGCGGAGTCCTCGCGGCTTCTGATCGAACACCTCGCGAACTATGCAGACCGCAACACCGACAACCGCGGCAAGGCCGGCTACTGGGCCGCGCGCGACTCCGAGCGCGCGGGGAACCTGGGCCAGGCCGTCGCGCTCTACGACGCGATGCTCGTCCGCTACGAGGCCAACTGGTACGGCTACCTCGCCAAGCAGCGGCTCGACGCTCTGAAGAACGCGGGGCAGTTGAAGCAGCATCCCTTGAAGGTCGAACAGGCGACGCTCGACCGCGCGGCCGCGAACCTGAAGCCGGTCACCGTCGCCGAAGAGACGGCCGGGACGGCCGAGGCCGCGCGCCTTGTTAGGGCGGAACAGTTGAGCGCCGCCGCCTGGGACGAGGCGGCGCACGCCGAGCTGGACAAGGCCCTCGAAGCAAGGCCGACGAGCCCGCGCCTCAATCTCGCGAAGGCGCAGCTCTACCGCGCGCGCAACGACAACGTGCAGGCGTTCAACGTGCTCCGCCGCAGCTTCCCCGACTACTCACAGATGGAGCCCGAGGAGCTGACGCGAGAGGAGTGGGACATCTTCTACCCGCTCGCCTACTGGGACGCCATCCGGCAGGAGTCGCAGGCGCGTTCGCTCGACCCGTACACGGTCGCCGGCCTCATCCGCCAGGAGTCGGTCTTCAACCCGCGCGCCGTCTCACCCTCCGACGCCTACGGCCTGATGCAACTGCTCGTCCCGACCGCGCGTCTTACGGCGAAGAGGTATGGGGTTGACGACTCGGTCTCGTCCGAGACGTTGTTGAGCGACCCGCGCCTCAACATCCGGCTCGGCACGTCGTACCTGAAAGACCAGCTCGACAAGTACGGCCGCATCGAGTACGTGGCGGCGGCCTACAACGCGGGGCCGGGGCGCGTCGTGCAGTGGCGCGCCAGCCTGCCGCTCCAGCTGGACGAGTGGGCCGAGGCCATCCCCTTCCGCGAGACGCGCGGCTACGTGCAGGGCGTCGTGCGCAACATGCTCCAGTACAAGCGGCTCTACGACGAGCAGGGGCGCTTCCGCCCCGAGGTCGGCACGCGCGCCCCGCGCCGCGACATCACGCGGGAGCCGGCGGCGCCCGCCGACGACAACACGCGCCCCCGCCGCGTGTCGAACGAAGAGGAAGAGTGAGGTGAGATTGAGGTGAAGAGGGAAGTGATAAGCGTCATCGCGCGACGTTCGACACACGCGCTCTCGTTGACACTCTGCGCCATCGCCCTCTGCGTGACGGGCGTGTCGGCGCAGAAGCGTAAGCCTTCGACCGCGCCGGTCAAGCCTCCGACGAAGACGGCGGCGAAGACTCCCGCGAGTACTACCACGAAGCCGCAGACGAGGCCCGCTCCAACGTCTCCGTCGGGGACGTTAATGCTCAGCACCGAGCCCGGCGCCGTCGTCTGGGTAGATGAAATGCGGCGCGGTGCGGCGGACGCGGAAGGGAAGTTACAGCTCAAGCTCACGCCCGGCCGACACGCGCTGCGCGTGCGCGCGAAGGGTTACGCCGAGCGCACGCTGGCGCTGCTGCCGGCGCAGCGCGGCGCCTTGAGCGTCGCGCTGACGCAGACGAACGACGAGGCCGAGCTGGCGTTTCAGCAGGCCGAGGAGGCGCGCGAGAAGGGGAACAACGCGGCGGCCGTCGAACAGTACCGGCAGGCCCTCAAATCGCGGCCGCGCTTCGCGGCCGCGCACCTCGGGCTCGCGCGCGCGCTCGAATCGCAAGGGGACACGGACGGCGCTCTCGAAGAGTTGAAGAGGGCACGCGCCGACCGGCCCGTCTACCCCGAGGCTTGGGCCGTCGAGGGTCGCATCCAGCGCTCGCTCGCGGACTACGACGCGTCGCTCGCGGCCTTCGCGCGCTCGCTGCGTGAGGCGCGCGGCTTCCAGCCCGAGGCGCACACGGGCGTGGGGCTCGTCTACGAAGAGCAGGGGCGCTACGAGGAGGCCGTCGCCTCTTTCCGCAAGGCCCTCGCGCAGCTCTCCGACACCGAGCCGGTCGTCTACGAGCTGCTCGCGCGCAACCTCGAAAAGCTCGAACGCTGGAAGGAGGCGGTCGCCGCCTACGAGAAGTATCTGCAACTCGCGCCGGAGGGCGCGCACGCCTCGGCCATCAACTCCATCATCGACCAGCTCCGCCAACAGGCCGCCGACTCGGAGCAGCAACAGCCGCCGAACTGACCTGAGGGCTAGAGCAGGCCGAGCTTGTGCGCCAGGAAGACGAGGATGAAGGCGAGGGCGAAGAAGGTCGCCAGCCAGGGGTATTTGCCCATCGGGCACTTGCCGTGTTCGCTCATAACCCCGCTTCGATGCGCGCGCGGTGAGATACGTTGGCGCTCGATTATCGTAGGCTATTCAACCCAGAGACGCGGAGACGCAGAGACACAGCTTCAAGAGCTATCACTCAAGAAGCTGTGTCTCTGTGTTGAAATGTCTTCCTCAACCCGCCTACTTGCGTGCCTCGAAGACGCGGTTGAAGGGCGTCTGCGTGGCGCGGCGGAACTCTCTGAAGCCGGCGCCGGTGACCACCTCGCGCAGCGCGTCCTCGGTGGCGACCGCGCCGAGCGCCGGCCCGCCGAGCGCGAGCGAGTTCGATGTGCAGCAGAGCGTCGAGGCGGCCGAGAACGTCCGGCCGATGATGTTGATGTTCTCCTCGACCGTGTTGCCGGCCATCGGCTCGACGATGAGGGCGCTGCCGCCCTCGGCCAGCACCTCGGCCGCGCGGCGGGCCGCGCCCGCGGGGTCGCCCATGTCGTGCAGGCAGTCGAAGAAGCAGACGAGGTCGTAAGGGCCTTCGGGTATCTCTCTCGCGCGCGCCACTTCGAACGTGACGCGGTCGGCGACGCCCGCCTCTCCGGCCGCCCGCCGCGCGTGCTCGATGGAGGGCGCGTGGTTGTCGAAGCCGTAGAAGCGCGAGTTGGGGTAAGCCTTGGCCATGATGATGGTCGAGGCGCCGTGGCCGCACCCAACGTCGGCCACCGTCCCGCCCGCCTTGAGCTTCTCCTCGATGCCGGTCAGCGTCGGAATCCACTCGCCAGTCAGGTGCGCGCGGTAGCCGGGGCGGAAGAAGCGCTCGGTGCCGACGAAGAGGTCGGGGTCGTGCTCGCCCCACAGGATGCCGCCGCCCTGCCGGAACGCCTCGGCGATGCGTGGGGCCGCGCCCGCGAGCGCCTTGACTAAGTAGAAGCCGCCGCCGACGAAGGCGGGGCTCTCCTCGTCCGCGAGCGCCGCCGCCTGCTCCGGCGAGAGGGAGAACCGGGCCGTCTCCGGGTCGTACTCGACGTAGCCGCCCGACGCCTGGTTGATGAGCCACTCGCGCACGTAACGCTCCTGCGTCTCCGTGCGCCCGGCCAACTCGGCCGGCGTCGAAGGCCCGCCCTCGGCCAGGGCCTTGTAGAGCCCGAGCCTCTGGCCGACGTAGACGAGCGACGAACTGAGCGCCGCGCCGAAGTCCGTCACCACCTTGCCCAGGAACTCATGAAGCTTCGCCTCATCAATCTGTCTGGCTTCACCGGTTGAACTCATCCTTTTTTACACACTCCTCTTGTTGGTCTGCCGCCCGCGAGGTGTCATGTCAGGGATTGAGGCGGGGTGGGGCGCGGACGTTTCTACACCCGCGCGCCGCCGCGCGTCAACGTCCTGGCGCGTTTGCCCGGCGCGACGACTCTGTGAGAGCATCGCCGCAACTCCGTTCTCAGGAAGGCACGCATGGCGACACCCGAAGCACAGAAGCGCGGCCGCGTCTCGCAGAAGGCGGGCCGCTTCACCGAGTCCGTCATCCGCGAGATGACGCGCGAGGCCATCAAGCACGGCGCCGTCAACCTCTCGCAAGGGTTCCCGGACTTCCCCGCGCCCGCGGATTTGAAGCGCGCCGCCGCCGCCGCGATTAACGACGACGTGAACCAGTACGCCGTCACGTGGGGCGCGCAGGACTTCCGCGTCGCCATCAGTGACAAGACGCGTTGGTTCCTCGGGCTCGACTACGACCCCGAGCGCGAGATCACCGTCACCTGCGGCTCGACCGAGGGCATGATCGCCGCGATGATGGCGACCGTAGACCCCGGCGAGGAGGTCGTCGTCTTCGAGCCCTTCTACGAGAACTACGCGCCCGACGCGATCCTCTCCGGTGCCACGCCGCGCTACGTGCCCCTGCGCGCGCCCGACTGGACGTTCGACCCCGACGAACTCCGCGCGGCCTTCAACCCGCGCACCAAGGCCGTCATCCTCTGCAACCCCAACAACCCGACCGGCAAGGTCTTCACGCGCGAGGAGATGGAGTTCATCGCTTCGCTCTGTCGAGAGTTCGACGCGCTCTGCTTCACCGACGAGATTTACGAGCACATCATCTACCCGCGCGCAGACCGCGAGGTCGAGCACATCTCGATGGCTCAACTGGAGGGGATGAAGGAGCGGACGCTCGTCGTCAACTCGATGTCGAAGACCTACTCGGTCACGGGCTGGAGAGTCGGCTACGTGCTCGGGCCACCCGCGGTGACGAACGCTGTTCGCAAGGTGCATGACTTCCTGACCGTCGGCGCCGCCGCCCCCTTGCAGCGCGCGGGCACCTACGCCCTGCGGCTGCCACCAGAGTATTACGAGCGTCTGCGAAACGAATACATCCGCCGCCGCGACCTGTTCCTGCCCGTCCTTGAAGGTGCAGGCTTCCGTATCTTCCGCCCTGATGGCGCTTACTACGTAATGACGGATATCTCGGCCTTCGGCTTTGCCGACGACGTGGAGTTCACGCGCTTCCTCATCCGCGAAATCGGCGTCGCTTGTGTTCCGGGATCAAGCTTCTACAGCCGCCCCGAACTCGGCGCACAACAGGCCCGCTTCTGCTTCTGCAAAAGAGATGAAACGCTCGCCGCGGCCGGCGAGCGTTTGCAGAAGCTTCGCGCGCGTATTTAATGACGACTGCATAGCGGGCTCGCTCCTCACGCCGCCACGCCGCCCGCGTCGGCGTGCATTAACCCATCATGGTGTGCCGCAGGCCGGTGTGGAGCGAAGTCTCGGCAGGCCGCCCCGCCCCGGCATCGTGGCCGGAGGCTAAGTGAATAGCCAAAAGTCTTTGCACGAATAGCTCTTTGACACTACGCTGGCTTCATGCGCAAGCCAGCCACGCCATCCGAACGAGGGATCACGGCCACAGACCGACGACGCCTCGTGCGAGCTTTAGCCGAGGCAAAAGAGGCGCGCCTCTACCGCCGCCTGCAAGCCGTCCTGCTCGTCGCCGAGGGGCGCGCGCCCACCGAAGCCGCGCACGTCACCGGCTTGAGCCGCCGCGCTGT
>JBJMGP010000073.1:0-8604 GCA_045807865.1 Pyrinomonadaceae bacterium | reverse complement strand
GACGAGCACGAACCCTGCGACGACCTTCGACTGGTTCGGCTTCCGCGTCCCCAACGGCTTCGCCTCCGACGTGAACTTCACCGAATGGTCGGTCGACTACACGCCCGCGGCCCCCGTTATCACCGCGCAGCCGCAGCCCTCGAACCTGACGGTTCAGGTCGGAAGCCAGATCACGATGTCCGTCGCGGCCGACGGCACCGGCCTCTCTTACCAGTGGCTCAGGAACGGCGCGCCCGTCGCTAACGATTCGGCCACACAGCCTACGCTCAACCTGACGAACGTGCAGGTCGCAGACACCGGCAGCTACACCGCGGTCGTCAGTAACGCGGGCGGCAGCACGACCAGTACGCCCGTCCAGTTGACCGTCAGCGAGGGCGAAGTCGCCCCGCCGCCGACTATCAGCGCACAGCCCGCGGACACGACTGTGACTAACGGTTCTCCCGCGAGCCTGTCGGTCGTCGCCGAAGGGCAGGGTCTCTTCTACCAGTGGTACAGGAACGGCGCGCTCATCCCCGGCGCGAACGCGCAGTCGCTCAACTTCAACGCGGCTCAGGTCGCCGACGCGGGCGCGTACACGGTCGTCGTCAGCAACTCGGGCGGCAACGTCACGAGCGCCCCGGCGCGGCTCCTCGTCGTCTCGCCGATGACGGCCACCGCCTTCGGCCCGGCCGCGGGCGCGACGAACGTCAACATCGACGCGCAGCTCAAAGTCACCTTCGACCAGGCGCCGACCGTCGGCACCTCCGGCAAGGTTCGCATCTACAACGCTGCCGACAACTCGCTCGTTGACACGGTTGACCTCGGCGTTGACACGAACACCGGCGTCTACGCGCCCGGCCCGCAGTCGGCGCGCTCCATCGGCGGCTCTTCGTGGCAGTTCAACTATCATCCAGTCATCGTTGACGGTAACACGGCGACCATCTACACGAAGGTCAAGCTCGCCTACGGCCAGTCCTACTACGTGACGATGGAGCCGGGCGTCATCAACGACGCCGCGGGCGCCCCCTTCGTCGGCGTCTCCGACCCGACGGCATGGCAGTTCTCGACCAAGGCCGAAGGCCCTGCGGCCGGCGCGGCCGAGTTGACCGTCGCCGCCGACGGCGCGGGTGACTTCGACACCGTCCAGGGCGCAATTGACTTCGTGCCCCAGAACAACGCGCAGCCCGTCCGTATCAACGTCCGCAAGGGCAAGTACACCGAGATCGTCTACGTGCGCTCGAACAAGCGCTTCGTCACCGTCCGCGGCGAAGACCGCAACGAGAGCGTCATCCAGTACGCGAACAACGAGAACCTCAACACGGGTTCGAGTCCGCGCGCGACCTTCGGCGTGGACGCGCCCGACTTCACGCTGGAGAACATCACCGTCCAGAACACGACGACGCGCTTCAACAGCGAGAACAAGACGCGCCAGTCCGAGGCTTTCCGCGGCAACAACGACCGCATCCTTTTGAACCGCGTCAACCTCAAGAGCCTCCAGGACACGCTCCTCTTGCAGAGCCAGTCGAACCAGGGCGGCTTCGTCAACGAGAGCTACATCGAGGGCGACATCGACTTCCTCTGGGGCACGGGCGCCGTCTACTTCCGCAACACCGAAGTGAAGATGGTCAACTCGAACGCCTACTACACGCAGATCCGCAACGGCCAGGGGAAGAACGGTTACGTCTTCGTCAACTCGCGCTTCACGGCCGCGCCCGGCGTGACGGGTGCCTACCTGTCGCGCATCGACCCCGACCAGTTCCCGTACTCGCAGGTCGTTCTCATCGACTCCGTCATGGGGCCGCACGTCAGGCCCGACGCCTGGCGTCTGGACGACAACGCGAAGGACGGCTTCACGGCGCCGCTCACGCAGGTGGGCTACCCGAACGTCCGCTTCTGGGAGTACAACTCTCGCGACGAGAGCGGCAACCCCGTAGACGTGAGTCAGCGCCACCCCATCTCGCGGCAGATCACCGCCGAAGAGGCTGCTTACTGGCGCGAGCCGGCCAACGTCCTCGGCGGCTGGGAGCCGGAACTCGGCACCTCGACCGTCTCGCTCGCGGGTCTGAACCAGACCTACACGGGTCAGCCGGTCGCGGCCTCGGTTATCACCGAGCCCGCGAACCTCGCGGTGCAGGTGACTTACAACGGCGCGACCGAGGCGCCGGTAGCAGTGGGCTCTTACGAAGTCGTCGCGACCATCACCGAGCCGGGCTACACGGGCACGGCGACGGGCACGCTCGTCATCGAGAAGGCGGCGGCGAACGTTACGGTCGAGAGCGCGAGCTACACCTACGACGGCGCTCCGAAGGCCGTCGGCGTGACGACCGACCCGGCGGGCCTCGGCATCGAGGTCACTTACAACGGCTCGAACGCGGCCCCGACTCAGCCAGGCACGTACGCGGTCGTGGCGACGGTCGTTGACGCGAACTACCAGGGCACGGCCACGGGCACGCTGACGATTGTCGAGGCTCCGAACACCGCGCCCGTGCTGACGCTCCCTGCGGACATCACGGTCGAGGCGACGAGTGCGGCCGGCGCAGTCGTCAACTTCAACGCCACGGCGACCGACGCCGAGGACGGCACGCTCGGCGTCCTGCTGAGCAACCAGCCCGGCAGCACGTTCCCCGTCGGCACGACCACGGTGACGGCGACCGCGCAGGACTCGAAAGGACAGACCGCGACCGGCAGTTTCAAGGTCACGGTGAGCGACACGACGGCACCAGTCATCCGGAGCCTGACGGCCTCGCCGAGCGTCATCACCCAGAACAACGGCAAGATGGTTCCCGTGACCATCACGGCCGACGTGGCCGACGCCGTGGACACGACGCCCACGACGCGCATCATCAACGTCAACGGCAGCGAGAACGTGACCGGCGACTGGCAGATAACGGGTGCGCTTACGCTTCAGGTGCGCGCTAAGAGCAACTCGAAGGCGGGACGCGTCTACACCGTTACGGTCGAGAGCCGCGACGCCGCCGGCAACGCGTCCACCAAGACCGTCACCGTCACCGTCCGTTAGGGACGCGGCTGAAACACGGACGAGTCTGGTCTCGTGTCAGACAGTCCCGACTTATGAGAGGGGCCCGACCCAAATCGGGCTCCTCTTTTTTTATCTCCGGAGGTTAAGAGGCAATCGGTTAAATCACCACTACAGCTCCTCACCCTTGATTGGCCTGACCACTTCTCTCATTTTTCTACAAATATGACGATGTATGAGAATAATTTCACCGCGCAACAAAATATGCTTGACATCAACTCGGAGTGGTGTTACCAATATGCCGCCTCTCGTAATAGTGGCAAGGTCACCGAAGGAATCTTCCAAGTTCATTTCGTCCGGTTAACTCTGCGGCAGCGACCCGAACGCCGCGCGCCTTAGTCTTCGACGGTTGGGCATTCCCCTGCCGCCAGACCAAAGGGACGCTCCCTTTGGAATCCCACATCAGAGGACTGATTTACTCCTACCGCGAGCGGGTGGGGCGCTCTCAGACTGTCTCGTGAACGATCTCGGTTCGTCTAAGCCTGCAAAATCGGCAGAAAGGTTTTCGATGAAGATCACCAACTCCTCAGTGAATACTCTCGCGGCGTCGAGGGTATTTCGGCCGCTCGGTCTCGGATTCCGTAGCGCGCTCCTTCTTCTACTTCTGCTGACCGCAGTCTCTACGGCGTCGGCGGCGATTACGTTCGACAATGCCACCGCCTCGAAGGCGAAACACAACACGAGCGAGATTAGTTGGAAACACACTATTGGCGGCAGCGCGGATCGCGCCCTGGTAGTGTCGGTCTCATTCAACGACCTTTTAAGCAACAATAACCAGATCGCGGCGGTCGAGTTCAACAACGTCGCCATGCGCCCCGTCCCCGACTCG
Source organism: Pyrinomonadaceae bacterium (assembly GCA_045807865.1). GTDB lineage: Bacteria > Acidobacteriota > Blastocatellia > Pyrinomonadales > Pyrinomonadaceae > QHXN01. The sequence goes on along the minus strand of JBJMGP010000073.1, from coordinate 4,759 downwards.
CTGGCGAGGTCGGCGGGCTGGCGCGTGCAGACGGCCACACAGCTTTTCTACCTCAACGGCGGCGAGTTGCCCGCGCCCGGCACGTACGACGTGGCGGTCACATTTACCGGGAAGGTTGACGAGGCGGCGGGTGGCGCGGTCTCCCTCTTCGGCGTCGAGCCGGGCGCGCCCGCGGCCTCCGCGACCAACTCGAACCTCCTCGGGCTGGGGCAGATCAGCACGAACATCAACGCGCCGGCCTATACATGGGTCGTGGACGTAGTGGCGTCGGCGAGCGACGCAGACCTCGCGGCCGGCCCGGGCCAGACCGAGCGTTTCAGCGAGGCGAAGAAAGAGATCGGCATCGCCGGGTCGGCGCAGGCGGCCTCCTTCGGCGGGCCGACGACGCTCTTCTGGCAGCAGGCTGATTTGACGCAGCTCGTGACCTCGTCGGTCGCGTTCGCGGCGAAGCCCGTCTTCAAGCTCTCGCAGGCGACGAACGGCGCGGGCGCGATTCAGACAGGTACCGGCGGCGACATGTTCCACGAAGGCGAGGCGGTAACGCTCACTGCCGTGCCGGCCCCCGGCTGGGAGTTCGCCGGTTGGGGCGGCGACGTGACGGGGACGGCCAACCCCGCTGCCCTCACGATGGACGGGAACAAGTCCGTCACCGCCAACTTCGTGCAAGTCCCGCCGAGCATCTCGACGCAGCCCGCGTCGCAGACCGTCAACGCCGGCTCCAACATCAGCTTCAACGTCGCGGCCGGTGGCACGCAGCCCTTGAGCTACCAGTGGTATAAGGACGGCTCGCCCGTCGCGGGCGCTAACGCCGACACGCTCTCCTTGCAGAGCGTGGACGAGAATGAGGATGGGGACTACACCGTCACGGTGACGAACGGTGCCGGAAGCCAGACGAGCAATCCGGCCAAACTCAAAGTCGTCAAGCCTCCGACGATTACCACGCAGCCTGCTTCGCAGACTGTCAACGCGGGCCAGACGGCGACCTTCAACGTCGCCGCGAGCGGCACCGCGCCCTTCCAGTATCGATGGCAGAAGAACGGCTCGGAGATCGCGGGAGCGAACGGTGCCAGCCTGTCTGTCGCTAACGCACAGGCCGGCGACGCCGGCACCTATACGGTTGTCGTCTCCAACGCCGCCGGCTCCGCCACGAGCAGCGGTGCCGTCCTGACAGTCATCACCCCGCCGACGATTACGACGCAGCCCGCGGCGCAGACAGCCCCGCTCGGCTCTAACGTCAGCTTCACGGTCGCCGCGAGCGGCACGTCGCCCTTCAACTACCAGTGGCAGAAGAACGGTGCCGACATCAACGGCGCCAACTCGGACACGCTTTCGCTCTCGAACGTGCAGGACGCCGACGCGGCCGTCTACACGGTGGTCGTCTCCAACCCTGCGGGCTCGGCTACGAGCGGCGGCGGCGCGCTGACGGTCATCACTCCGCCCTCCATCAGCATTCAGCCCGAGCCGCAGACGGTCAACGCCGGCGCGACGGCGAACTTCTTCGTCTCGGCGGGCGGCACCGCGCCGCTCGGCTACCAGTGGCGGAAGGACGGCTCCGACATCCCCGGAGCCACGTCTTCGAGCCTGGCGGTCGCCGACGTGCAGGACGGCGACGCGGGCACTTACACGGTGGTCGTCTCGAACGCCGCCGGCACCGTGACGAGCGAGGGCGCCGCGCTCAACGTGACGCACATCGTCCCGCCGACCATCACGACGCAGCCCGCTTCGCAGACCGCGAACGTCGGCTCTAACGTCGTCTTCACGGTCGTCGCGGGCGGCACCACACCCTTCTACCAGTGGCAGAAGAACGGCTCGGACATCGCGGGCGCGAACGGCCCGAGCCTGACGCTCGCGAACGTCCAGCTCTCGAACGCGGGCGATTACAGCGTCGAAGTCAGCAACGACGCGGGCGTCGCCACCAGCGACCCGGCCACTTTAACGGTCGTCGTACCGCCGTCCGAGTTCCTCCGCGAGCGGTTCGCCGACGGCACGCGCGCGACGCAGAACCTCCCCGCCTCGGCGGACTGGTTCACCTCTTCGGGCAGCAGCAACTTCACCGCCACGGCGGGTCAGGCGACGCAGCTCGTCAGCTCAAGCCGCACGCTGCTCAACTACTTCACCAACTCGTCGGCGGCGCCCGTCACGGTCGCCACCGGACAGACGCTCACGCTCGACTTCGTCGCCCAGTTCTCGGGCTTCGATACCGGCGCGTCGGTCGGCTCGACGACCTTCTCGGTCGCCCTCCTGCGCTCGGTCGCCAACCCCGCGGCCGTCAGCGGGACGGGCTTCACCGCCAGCGGCTCGACAAACACCAACGCCCGCGTGAGCGGCGACTTCGGCAGCAACAACCCCGGGAGCAATGTCTTCAACAACTACGGCGGCTACGCGGCCATGACCTACGCCGGCCAGTCCGGCGCACCCACGCCCGTCAAGCTCTACGCGCGCACGGGCGCGAACGCCTCGCTGCTGAACAGCACGAGCCCCTACGCGCAGTTCACCACCGGCGGGACGGTCTCGGCCTCTTCGGCCATGACGGTCAACACCGACTACCGCGGCACGCTCTCGCTTGAGAACACGGGCAGCGGCGTCCGCGTCAACTACACGTTGAAGGACGCGGCGACGGGCGCGGTGGTGATGACCTACTCGGCCACGCAGGCGGCCGCCTCGTTTACGCAGTTCGACACGGCGGCCTTCTATCTGAGCAAGGCCAGCGCGAGCGCCAACTACAACCTCGTCATCAAGTCGGCGGACGTTTCGCTCTCCAGCGGCGGCGGCAATAACGCGGGCGACCCGCCTTCGATCACGACGCAGCCCGTCTCGCAGACCGTCTCGGCGGGCGCGAACGTCTCGTTCACCGTCGCCGCGGAGGGCACGGCCCCGCTCAGCTACCAGTGGCAGAAGAACGGCTCGCCCATCAACGGCGCAACCGCTTCGACGCTCAATCTGACTAACGTCCAGGGCACCGACTCGGGCAGCTACCGCGCCGTCGTCAGCAACGCCGCCGGCGTGGCGACGAGCACGACGGCCGTCCTCAACGTCTTGACCGGGCCGGTGGCGCCCGCCATCACTTCGCAGCCCGCCTCGCAGACGGTCGTCACGGGCGGCAGCGCCCTCTTCGGCGTCATCGCGACGGGCACCGCGCCTCTGAGCTACCAGTGGTACAAGGACGGCTCGCTCATCCCCGGTGCCACCTCGTCGTCGCTCAGCCTCTCGAACGTCCAGCACGCGGACGAGGGTGGCTACAGCGTCGTCGTCAGCAACGCCGTGGGCACGGCCACGAGCAACACCGCCACGCTCAGCGTCACCGACCAGCTGCCCGGCCAGATGTACAACCTTCAGGGCTTCGCGCAGGCCGCGACCGGCACCGGCATCGTGCCCGAGACCGACCCGAACTACCGCAAGGTCTACAACGCGAACGACCTCGTGGCCGCGCTCGGCAGCAAGACGACGAAGGTCATCGAGATCATGAACGACCTCGACCTCGGCTACAACGAGGTGCCGGCCTCCGCGCGCACGGGCGCGCTGCGCGTGGCCGCCGCGCCGCTCACACACCCCGTCCTGATTGGCACGGGCGTCAGCACCATCGACATCCAGGACAAGACGGGGCTGACCATCTTCTCCGCGAACGGCGCGACGATCCGCCACGCCGAGTTCAACGTGAAGCGCGCCAACAACCTGCTCATCCGCAACCTGAAGTTCGACGAGCTTTGGGAATGGGACGAGTCTTCGAAGGGCAATTACGACAAACAGGACTGGGACTTCATCACGGTGGACATGACGAGCGACAACGTCTGGATCGACCACTGCACCTTCACCAAGGCTTACGACGGCGTGGTTGACGTGAAGGGCGGGTCGAAGAACGTGACCATCTCGTGGTCTTCGTTCCTCGCCGACGATGGCGGGCCGAACAGCTTCGTCCGCAAGCAGATCGACGCGCTCGAAGCGAACCGCGCGGCCTACCCGATGTACAACTTCCTCCGCACGAATGGCTTCAGCACGGAGGACATCATCGCCGTCAGCCGCTCGCAGAAGAAGGGGCACCTCGTCGGCGCCAACGAGTTCGACACGCTGAACGCGAACCACCGGCTGACGCTCCACCACAACTACTACCTCAACATGCAGGATCGCCTGCCGCGCCTGCGCGGAGGCAACGCGCACGCCTTCAACATCTACGTCAACAACACGGAGGCGCTGGCCGCGAAAGACCTGCGCAACGCCCGCGTCGCGGCGATGTCATCGACCAACGCGGCCAAGCTGACGGGCAGCAGTCCCACTTACCACTTCGACGTGACGCTCAACGGCTCGATCTCGACCGAGGGCGGCGCGGTGCTGCTTGAGAAGTCGCAGCTCGTGGACGTGCTCTCGCCGCTGCGCAACAACCAGGTGAGCGCCTCGCAGCCGGAGTATACGGGGAAGATTCTCGCGCTCGACACGCTCTACAGCCTGCGCGGCGTCACGTTCCGCGGCGACAGCACCACGCCGGGCAGCCCGCTCGCGCCGGTGCCCGCGCCGGAGATCGCCTTCTCCTGGAACGGGTTCGCGACGCTCCCCTACGCCTACGCCACTCACGACCCGAGCCAACTGCCTTCGCTCCTGACGGGCGCGGAGGGCGCGGGCGCGGGCGTCCTGTCCTGGGCCAAGGAGAATTGGCTGAAGACCTCTTACTGAGGCGGGTCGGCGGGAGGCCGGTAGAAGGCTCACGGCCGCCCCGCGCGATTCTGAACGATCCACTACACTCGGGCCACCGGTTCTGAGACGGCGT
>JBJMGP010000072.1:0-21236 GCA_045807865.1 Pyrinomonadaceae bacterium | reverse complement strand
TGGCCGCGTCCGCGCACTCCTCCGAGCAGTACTTGCTACCCTCCGCCGCGGGACAGCCGCAGGTCTCACGAGCGCACTTCGTCTTCTGCCTCTCGTCCGCCATCTCAACCTCCTCGTCTTCGACTGTTTGTTGTCGGGGGTTTTAACTTTGGCCTTAAGTTTCGACCCGAGACGCCACCGAAGTCAAGGAAGAGCGTCAACCGTGAACCGTCAACCGTGACAAGTGAAATGGCGTTCCTACTTGTCACGGTTGGCGGTTCACGGTTGACGCTCTAAGGGGCTTGCTGGACGACGATGCGGACGTGCTCTTTGCCGACGACGATTTCGAGCGGGTTGCCGAGTTGGAGGGGGATGGTCTTGCCGTTGACGTTGATTTCGAGCGCGGGCGCGGAGGCCGACGACGACGACTCGGTCGCGCCCGCGGCGCTGGGCGTGCCCGGCTCGGCCGGCGGCGGCGCGGTCTGCTCGCGCGGCTTGGCCACGTCGCCCGTGCGCGTCAAAAGCGTCGTCGCCACGATGCGCCACGTCGCGGGCGTGCAGGTCAGGCGCAGGCCCGGCGTGTCAACCTCGACCTGCTCGCGCGGCGCGAAGGCTTCGAGCTTCCAGAGCCCCTCGCCACAGCGCACGCCGTCCTCGCCGTAGAAGGTCGCCCACCCGGCCGCGTAGTTGTAGAAGACTGGACTGCGGTTCTCGACCACGAGCCGCGTGTTGCGCACCGGCGCCTCGGGGGTGCCCGCCAACGCCTGCGTGCGCAGCCGCCCGCCGAGCGCCTCATTCCCCGCCACGTCGTACGCAACGGCCGCCTGCGCCAGAGGCACGTGCGCCTCGCTCGGCCTCACGTCGGAAGTCGTCGCCGCCGTCTGCTGCTGCGCGCTCACCGCCGCCGCGCCGCACGCCGACAGAGTCACACAGAGAACCGCGCGGACTATGCTCCTCATACCCGTCCCCTCCTGAGCGAAGCTGTTTATGGTCGGTTACTCTAGCCCCAACGCCCCTCGCGCGCAAAGGCGGTCTTAGCCCGCGACGAACGGCATGAAGGCCGCACCGCGCGGCAGCACGTAGCCCGGTTCGTCCGAGTCGGTCCGCGCCAACGCCTCTTCGAGCGTGCGCGCGGGCGTCATGCGCATGTGGCGCACGTCCTCTTCCGGGAGATTCGAGATGAGCTGGACGCGGAAGCGCTCGGCCTTCGTCAGCAGCGACCAGGCGGTCTGGCCGTTGACTTCGTACCCTTCACGCAGGCGCGCTTCGAGCGCGCGCGAGTCTGCGGAGTCGAACCACTTGAGAAAGTCCGGGCGGCCCAGACCGTCGGCGCACTCGGCGACGAGGACGATGTGGCCTCCCTCCGCGCAGGCGTAAGAGGCCATCTCAAGAGCCTTGTGCGCCTGTATGAGGTTGAGGTCGAAGGGCGCGCCGCCGGCGGAGGCGAAGACCACGGGACGCTTCTCTTCGATCTTGACGGTGTGCGAGTCGGCGTACTCGGCGCAGGCCAGGCGGTGCGCGGCGCGCCAGTCGCCGGCGTAGACGCGCACGACCCTGCCGCCCGCGTCCGTCACGGTGTTGATGAGGAAGGAGGGCGCGGCCTCGGCCGCGATGCGCTCGCACTCCTCGTGGACGGCGTTGCCGTCGAGTCGGCCCGTCCCGACGCCCGCGCGACGCCCGCCCTTTTCAAAGTCGAGGGCCTGGAGGTGCGTCGCCTCAATCGTGCGCCGCGAGGCGAGGCCGGGGCAGACGCTCTTGCGCCCGCCGGTGAAGCCGGCGAAGTAGTGGAAGCCGATGGCGCCGGTGAGGATGACGTGCGAGTGCTCGAAGAGCGCGCGGTTCAGCTCGACCGGCGTGCCGCGCTCGGTCTCGCCGAAGGAGACGTGCTGCGAAGCGTCGGCCGCGTCGTGCGCGAGCGTGCGGACGCGCTGCACGATGAAGGGCGTCAAAAGCTCCGCCTTCTCCTCGCGCGTCACCGGCCGGTGGATCCCCGTGGCGAAGATGAGACGCAGGTCGTGAGGCGCGACGCCGAGCGCGATCAGGCGCCGCACGAGCAGGTTGACGACCTGCGCGCTCCCGGTCGCGCGCGTCGCGTCAGACACGACGATGAGCACGCTCTCGCCCGGGCTGATGATCTCTTCTAAAGGCTGCGAATCAATCGGGTCGTCAATCGACGCCCCGACCTCCGCGTCCGTCAGCGGCCGCTCTTCCGGCGAGTCGCGTTCGAGCACCTCGAAGCGCCCGCCCTCAACCTCGAACGGCAGTGTGCCGCGGCCGTAACCCAGTTGAATGTTCGTCATATCCCTAGACGCCGAAGCGCACCAGCTCGCGCTCGATGACGTTGAGCGAGGCGAAGTCGGTCTTGCCGGAGGCCCGCGTCTCGGCGAGCCAGCGGCGGAGCTGGCGCGCCTCGTCGAGCGACTGGATGCGGCAGGCGCCCGTGAGCGCCAGCGTCACCAGCGCGTCCGGCGCGCCGTGCGTCATCAGCGCCGCCTGCAAGGCCGCCTGCTCGCGCAGGTCGAGGACGATGAGAAGGCTGATCTCCATAAAGAAGCTGTTAGCCATGAGCCATGAGCCGTTAGCTTTTAAGCCGGGCTCAAAGCTAACGGCTCATGGCCGACAGCCATTCATTCTTTCGCCGAGCGGAAGCAGGCCGTGCCGGAGGTGCAGAAGTGGAACGCCTCGTCCTCGAAGTCCTCGGTCTCCATCTGGATGGTCAGGTGGTCAACGCCGAACTGTTCGTGGAGCTTGGCGCGCAGAGAGCGCAGCAGCTCGGCCGGCGCGGCGGCGCGCGCGTGGCGGACGTGCGCCGAGAGCGCCTCGCGCCCCGAGGTGATCGTCCAGACGTGCAGGTCGTGCACGTCCTCGACGCCGGCCGTCTCCAGAATCGCGCCCTCGACCGCCGCAAGGTTGATGTGCGCCGGCGTCCCCTCTAACAGCACGTTGGTCGCCTCGCGGATGAGGCTCCACGAACTCCACACGATGAGCACGGCGATGAGCGCGCTGAACAGTGGGTCGGCCGCGTACCAGCCTTTCCAGGTGACGAGCGCGCCGGCCGCGATGGCGCCCACCGACCCCAGCGCATCGCCCAGCACGTGCAGCCAGGCGCCGCGCAGGTTCAGGTCGCGCGCGTGGTCGCCGTGCAGCACCCACGCGCAGCCGAGGTTGACGAAGAGGCCGCCGGCCGCGATGGCCGTCAGCACGCCCCCGCGCTCGATCTCCGGCGGCGCGAGCCAGCGGCCGTAGGCGTCATAGAGGATGAAGAGCGAGACGGCCGCGAGCGCCACCCCGTTCGTGAACGCGGCGAGTATCTCCAGCCGGTAGTAGCCGTAGGTCTTCGTCTGGCTCGCGGGGCGCGCGCCAAACCGCGCGGCCAGCAGCGCCAGCCCCAGCCCCGCCACGTCCGCCAGCATGTGCCCGGCGTCGGCCAGCAGCGCCAGGCTCCCCGTCCACCACCCGCCGGCCGCTTCGGCCAGCATGTAAGCCGCCGTCAGCAGGAGGACGAGGAGCAGCCGGCGACGGCCGCGCTCCGAGAGCGCGTCGTGAGTGTGTGCGTGCGCGCCGTGCCCGTGTCCGTTCTCCGAAGCCATGACCTTATAAAATGTCCGCCCCGCAGGCGTCACCCCTCCCCACCGCCGGAGCGGTAAGCTTAGCAGAATATTAAAGGAGTAGTCAGTAGGCAGTAGAAAAAGAGGCGGCGCGTCTCAACCTTCAGGTCGGACGCGCCGCACTGTCTTCCTACTGTCTACTCCTTCCTACAGTTCGGCGAGGCCGAGGGCGCGGTTGAAGTCGCGGTAGAGTTCGTTGAGGTCGCGGATGTTCCTCTCCAGGGCGCGCGGGAGGTCGGCGACCTCCTTCATCTGGACGATGAGGTTGGCGCCGGCGAGGAAGGCCGCGTGCGCGTCGCCCGTGCGCGCCGTGTTCGTCAGGAGCACGAAGACCAGCCGCCGGCGCTCCGAGTTGCGCATCGCGGTGACCTCGCGCCCGATTGCTATCGCGCCCTGCGCACGCGGGTCGAACTCCTGGTCGAGCACGAGCACTTCGAGGTGATCCTCACGCATATACTCGACGGCCTGCGCCGCGTCGGCCGCGACCGACACGTCATAGCCCGCCTGGCCCAAGGCCCGCGCTGCGTCGCCGCCGAAGGCCGAGCCCGTGCACACGAGCGCGCGCCTGCGCTCCCACTCACGCCGCCCGCCCGCGCCGGAGGCGCGCGCAACGCCGCCGCCGTCGCCCGCCGCCTCGCGCCGCAACAGCGAGGCGAGCAGGCGCAGCACGTCCTCGTGCCCTTCGTTCGAGGCCTGGACTTCGCCGAGCAGGGGCGCCGGCGTCGCCGCGGCCGTCTCCTGCTGCGACTTCGAGGAGGACGGCACGTCGCCGACGGCCGCCAGCGCGTCACGCTGCGGCGCGGCCTGCGCGGGCGGCTGCGCGTTAACGATCTGCTGGCACTTCGGGCAGCGCACGCTGAAGGGGCGCGCCGGAACCTTGGCCCCGTCGAGTTGAAGTTTGGTGGTGCAGTTGGGACAGGTGACGATCATAAGCTTAAAGTAGCCGGTAGTCAGGAGCCAGTAGAAAAGCCTTCATCAGTCGAAGCGTCTCTGTGTCAGAGTCAGCGCGTGGCAAGCAGAGCCTACTGTCTCCTGACTACTTGCTTTATTCGATCATGTCGAGCATGGAGCCGCCCGGCGCGGAGTGCGCGGGGGCCGGGGCCGAGGGGAAGGTGCGTGTGCCGGCAGGGCGCTTCGCGGTGAAGGCAGCGGCTTCCGCCGGCCGGAAGTCGTCCGTCGCCGACATGCCCTTGAGCGCGAGCTGTAGGTTGTTGGGGTTCGTGGCGAACGAGAGCCCGTCTTCGAGCGTGATGGTGCCGGCCTCGATCATCCCCTTGATGACGTTGTCGAAGTCCTGCATGCCGTCGAGGCGGCCGTCGCGCATCGCGTCGAGCAGAGACTTCCCGTCCGACTCGCCCGCGGCGACGTACTCGCGCGTGCGCGGCGTGGAGGTCAAGACCTCGACGGCCGCGACGCGCCCGTGCCCGTCGGCCCGCGGGATCAAACGCTGCGAGACGATGTAGCGGAACGTCTGCGCGAGGCGGGTGCGGATGACCTGCTCCTCGTTCTTCGGGTAGAGGCCGATGATGCGGTCGACGGTCTTCGACGCGTCAATGGTGTGGAGGGTCGAGAGCACGAGGTGGCCGGTCTCGGCCGCTTCGAGCGCGATCTCGGTCGTCTCGTAGTCGCGCATCTCGCCGATGAGGATGACCTTCGGCGCCTGGCGCAACGCCGCGCGCAGCGCCGACGGAAAGTCCTTCGCGTCCGAGCCGACCTCGCGCTGGTTGATGGTCGAGTTCTTATGCGCGTGGAGGAACTCGATCGGGTCTTCGATGGTGACGATGTGGTAGTGCTGCTGCTGGTTGACCTGGTCGATGACGGCCGCGAGCGTTGTGGACTTGCCCGAACCCGTCGGCCCCGTCACCAGCACGATGCCGTTGCGCAGCTCACTGATGTCGCCGAGCTGCTTCGGCAGACTCAGAGACTCGATGGTCGGGATCTCGGTCGGGATGACGCGCATCACGATGGAGTAGGTGCCGCGCTGCTGGAAGACGTTGACGCGGAAGCGCGTGCGCGAGGGCAAGCTGTAGCTGAGGTCGGCCGAGCCCGTGTGCGCGAGGCGCTGCGCCGCGTCCGGGTTGCCGTGCATCAGCGTCATCGCGATGATCTCGGTCTGGTAGGGCGTCAGCTTCTGCAAGCCCGCCGGCTGCACCGGGCGGAGCTGGCCGTTGACCTCCACCTGCGGCGCCTGGCCGACGGAGAAGTTAAGGTCGCTGATGCCTTCGGCGGCCTTGAGCATCTGCTCGATGACGGGCGGCAGGTCGAAATATTTCATGCGGGAATTGGCGACTCCGTGTGGCGGGCGGTAAAGAACGGGGGCTGAACTCTTAACGTCTGGATGCCGGGAACGGGGCACTGCCCCCGGCAACCTTTTTAATAATGTCAGGCCAACGTAGGAAAAGCAAGTTAAAACTTTTAACGTTTAGTATTTTAACACTTAACGCGCTACCGTACTTTACAGGCGGGTTAAAAGGTCGCGCGTCCGGCGGGTGATTTCGGCGGGGTCTGAGGTTTTGAGGAGCGCGCCGATGACGGCGATTGAGTCGGCGCCGGCTGCGAGGACGGAGGGCGCGTTCTCCACCGTGATGCCGCCGATGGCGACCAGTTTGACGCCCTCGCCGACTGCGTCGCGCACGCGTCGCACGCCTTCGAGGCCGACGACCGGGTCGGGGTTCACCTTCGAGGAGGTGTCGAAGACCGGCCCGATGGCCACGTAATCGACCGGCAGCCGCGCGGCCGCGATTGCCTGCTCCACGCTGTGAGTTGAGAACCCCACCATCATCTCATCGCCCAAGACCAGGCGGGCCGCCTGCGGCGGCATGTCGTCCTGCCCGAGATGCACGCCGTCCGCGCCGGCCGACAGCGCCACGTCGGCGCGGTCGTTAACAATCAACTTCACGCCGAACGAGCGTGCCACCCGCAAAGCCTCTAAGACCTCCGCGTTGAACTCACGCGCCGGCAGATGCTTCTCCCTCAACTGCAACAGACGCGCCCCGCCCTCGCACAGACGCGCCACCTGCTCGGCGTGCGTGAGCCCCGACAGACGCCGGTCGGTAATCGGGTAGAGCTTCGGTAACTCGAACCTCATCTCGCGTCGGGCGGGACGGCCGTCTGTTTGCCGTCGAGGTAGCGGTCGAACCAGTAGAGCTGCCAGTTGAGACTCTCCACTAAATGTTTGGGCTCGCCCGTGCGTGTGAGGTTGTGGTTCTCGCGGGGGAAGATGACGAGCTCGGCGGTGGCGCCGAAATGCTTCAAAGCGCGGAACCATTGCTCGCCCTGTTCGAGCGGGACGCGGTAGTCGTTGTCGGAATGGAGAATGAGAATCGGCGTCTTGACGTTGGCGGCGTACTTGAGGGGCGAGCGCTCCCAGTAGAGGTCGAACTTCTCGAAGAGGTCGCCGCCGAAGTCGTCCTTGTGGCCATAGGCGCCGTCGCGCGTGCCCTCGTCGCTGACGAAGTTGACGACGCTGCGGAGCGTCACCGCCGCCTTGAAGATGTTCGTGTGGCCGACGATCCAGTTGGTGAGATAGCCGCCGTAGCTGCCGCCCGTCACGCCCAGACGCTCGCGGTCGATCCAGGGGTTGCGGCGCAGAACCTCTTCGACGCCGTTCATCACGTCTGTGTAGTCGTTGCGCCCCCACTCGCCCTCGATGCCGCGCTCGAACTTCTGGCCGTAGCCGGTTGAGCCGCGCGGGTTCGTGTAGAAGACGGCCCAGCCGCGCGCGGCGTAGACCTGAAACTCCTGGAACCAGTCCACGCCGTACTGCCCCGCGGGGCCGCCGTGGATGCTCAGAATCAGAGGGTACTTCTTCCCCTCCTGCCAGCCGACGGGCTTGACGAGGAAGCCGTCCACGTCCCAGCCTTCGGCGCCCTTGTAGGTCATCCGCTCGACCGAGGCCAGTTGGAGCTGAGCCCAGAGCTTCGCGTTGAGGTTCGTCAGCTTATGTTCATTCGAGCCGTCGAGGTCTGCCGTATAGAGGTCGTCGGGGTGTTTGAAGTCGTTCGCGGCGTAGACTATCTGCCGCGCCCCCTCCGCAATGTCAACGAGATGCACGGCGCGCGCCCCCTTCGTCACCTGCCTGACCTTCCCGTCCTTTGCATCGACGCGGAAGAGGTGCGCCTCGCCTTTGACGCCCGTCTCGAAGTAGAGGGCGCGCCCGCCTTCGGCCCACGTCAGGTTCGAGGGGATGAGGTCGAGTTCGGGCGAGACGTTGCGCGAGGGCTGGCCGCCGCCCGCGGGCGCGACGTAGATTTTCGGGTGGTCGGTCTCGCGTAGGCGCCCGAGGAAGGCGATTGCTTTTCCGTCGGGCGACCAGCGCGGGCTGTTGTCCGACTCGTCGTGGTCGGAGATTTTTCTGATGGGGCTGCCGGCCGAGTCGATGACGAAGACATCCGTGTTGCGGCTCTCGTCGAAGGCTTTGCCCGTGCGGTCGGAGACGAAGGCGATGTGGCTGCCGTCGGGCGACCACTGCGGGTCTGTGTCGTTCCAGTCCTCGCCGAAGGTGATTTGCGTGACTGCGCCGCTCGCCACGTCCGCGACCCAGACGTGGCTGCGCTTGTCGTCGAACCAGCCCGTGTCGTTGAACTTGTAGGAGGGGTGCTTGTAGTGGCGCACGTCGCTCGAAGGGGCCTTCACGTCGCTCGGGCCGGTGCGGCTCGTCAGGACGAGCCGCTTGCCGTCGGGCGACCAGTCAAAGCCGTTAACGCCGTTCCTCAAATTCGTCAGGCGCCGCGCCTCGCCGCCTTCGAGCGAGAGCGCCCAGACCTGCGCGCGCGGCGTCGCGTCGGCTGCCGCGGTCTGGAGCGCGGAGGGTAAGCCCTGCGGCATCTCCATGCTGATAGGCGTCGGCGTCGGCACAGGAGAAGGCGTGGGCGTGGGCGTCGCACTTCGCTGTGGTGCAGAAGGGGCGCCTTCGGGCGCAGGTCTGGTTGACAGGAAAGCGAGCGTGCGGCCGTCGGGCGACCAGCGCGGCGAGTTTGAAGACTGCGGGCTCGTCGTGAACTGTCGCGGCGCGCGGCTGTTGTCGGTCGCCGCCAACCAGATTTGCGAGAGCCGGCGGTTCTGCCTCTGGTCGATGGTCGTCACGACGTAGGCTACCCAGCGCCCGTCGGGCGACAGGCGCGGGTCGGAGAGGAACTCAAAGGCATAGTAGTCCTCGGCCGTGATGCCGCGCGGCCCCGGCCCCGCCTGCGCGCGCAGCGGCGCCGCCACACACGACAGCAAAAGGGAGGCGGCAAGCGCCCTCTTCAAAAGCGTTCTCATGCTTCCACCTTTACGCAAAGTGTCTTAAGGGTTCGTCTTCGGGACGGGTGACTCTTTGACTGTCAGCCCGGTCTCCGGATGGTCGGCGTCGTACGTGACCTCGCGGCGCACCTCTTTGCGAAAGTCTTCGACCGCGAAGGAGAGGCGGCGGCCCTCGACCTTCATCTCGTCTTCCAAAGTGATGGGCGCCCAGCAGGACTCGTAACGCTGATTCTGCGCGCCGCGGACGCGCCACGCGGCGTCGAGTTTGAGCCAGACGACGTTGCACTCCACACCGGCGCCGCACTGCCGGTCGTCGGGCGGCACCTTCGACAGCCCGCACACGTCGAGCACCAGATACGTGAAGCCGCCCGCGCGCGAAAGAAAAAGCGTGGACGCCTTCTCGATGCGCATCGCATCAACCTGCTCCGTCAGATTGATCGTGTGCGCGCGGCCGCGCTCCGTGACGACGACCGAGAGCCGTCCCTTCGGCCGCACCTTGAACGCCCCCTGCGGCGCGGCGCCCGTCTGCGTCCCAGCCGCGCAGACCAAGGACAGGGCGAGCAGCACGAGGATGACAAACCCGAGTTGTTTCAAGTGAGCCCCTCCCTTGCATCACTTCGCGGACTGCGTGCTATTCCATCACCTTATCCAACCCCCTGACGAGCCCGACACGGCCGCTCACTTTACGAATCGCCAGAAGCGTGCCCTGGATGTATGGCTCGGCGCCGCTGCCGGCGTCGTGGCGGATGGTGAGGCGCTCGTCGCGCGCGCCGAAGATCGCCTCGACGCCGATGACGTAGCCGGGCAGACGGAGCGAATGTACCTGCATCCCGTTCAGGGTCAGGCCGCGGCTCGCGCGCTCGCCCATGGTCTCCTCGACCGGGTGCGTGACCTCGGGCCTTCCGACCTCCGAGAGCCGGAAGGCCAGCTCGCGCGCCGTGCCGCTCGGCGCATCCCGCTTTGCGTCCGAGGCGTAATCGACGATCTCCCACTGGGGAAGATACTTCGCCGCCTCGCACGCGAAGCGTTGCAGCAGCACGGCCGTCATGGCGAAGTTGCCCGCGGCGATGACCCCAACCTTGTGATCTACCGCGGCCTGATCTATCTCGACGAAGTCCTCGTCACTCAGACCCGACGAACCGATGACGACGTGCACGCCCTTTTCAAGCGCCGTCAACACGTTCCCCTTCACCGCGTCCGCCTTCGTGTAATCGACCAGCACGTCCGCCGGCGTCTCCAAAGCCTCCGCGACCGACCCGCTGACGATCACGTCCGGCACAGGGCCGCCGACCGCCTCCCTCAAACCGCGCCCCCTGTATGTGCGTGAGACCGCGCCCACGAGGCGCAAGTCCTCCGCGCCGGCCACGGCCAGACAGAGGGGCTTCCCGACCCAGCCCGTCGCCCCCGCCACGCATACCTTAATCGTCATACTCGCCCGCTCACTTCTCGTCGAGCTTGCGCCCGGCGTTGAGGTTGTCGAAGTTGAGGATGGCGTTGAAGACGAAGAAGTAGCTGCCCTGCGTCTCGCCGCGCCAGACCGGGTTGATCGAGAAGAGGATGACGTGGCCGCGCTCGGTCGGCACGTCCACGACCGCCGCGTGCTGCGCGATCTCGCTGCCGTTGTCGAGCAGACCCGAGACGAGCAGGTCGCGCGCGTCGCCGTAGCGCAGGATGACCCGGGGCCGCTCCGCCGGCGGGATGACGTAAGGGTTGTTACGCCGCTGCTCGTCCGTGAGCGGCAGAGCCTCCCAGGCTTCCGCCTTCGGCGGCTCGGGGGCCTCGACGGGCGGGCGGCCCTGCACCACGTCCGGGTCTTCGGTCGTGCCACGCCCGGTCTCGCGCTCGGCCGCAGGACGACGGCCACCGCGCCCCCCCGCCGTGTTCGACAGGTTGAAGATGTAGCCCTCGTCCTCGTAGACCGAAAGCGAATCGTTGTAGCCGTAGGCGATGGGGCTCGATGCGTCAACGAGCTTTGAGCGCAGGATGCTCCCGACCAGCTTCATGCGTGTCGGGTGCGTGACGGCGACGCCCTGCGTGAGGCTGAAGTCGGCGGCCAGCTCGGCGGTGTCCATCGCGGTGATGAGCACGCCGCCACGCCGCGTGAAGCTGCGCAGGTTGTTGAGCCCCGCCGTGCCGAGCCCGGGCCGCATGTCGTCGGTCGAGTCGTCGAACTTGCCGAGGTTCGGCGTGAGCGGGGTCGTCTTCCAGGGGATCGGGTTGCCCCACATCGGCATCCCCTGCACGACCGAGTTCGGGTCGCGGCCGACGGGCGCGAAGACGATCACGTCGTACTTCGCGTTAAGGTTCGCGTCGCGCGCCGCCGTCTGCGTGCTGATGTAGTCGTAGGGGATGCCGAGCTTGTCAAAGGCGAGCCGCCACCAGCCCTCGTTCTGCGTCGAGAGCCAGGAGTGCATGAAGGCGATGCGCGCGGCGCGCACCGGGTGCGTCTTCACCTGCGGCGCGGCGGCGACGGCCGCAGCGCGCAGGCCCAGATCATTCGCCGCGCGGTTCAACTCGTCCGCGGAGACGTTGCGGATGACGAACGAGCCGCGGTTGAACTTCTGCCCCGCCGCGCTGAAGGGCTCTTCCGCCGCCTCCATGTTCGCGTTCTTCAGACGGTAACGCAGCGTGATGAGCTCGACGTCGGCGTTGTGGTTGACGAGATAGACCGGGCCGTTGCCCGTGACTCCGCCCGGCGCGCGCACCGGGCCGTTGACACGCTCAAGCGACGCGCCCAGAACCTTCGCGTCCGTGACGCGCTCGACCCGCGTGTTATAAAGCTCGCCCCACGTCCAGCCCGTGTCGTCGTAGGGCTGCTGCTGCGGGTCGCGCGGGCTCCAGTACTGGTAGTCGAGCAAGGCATCCGCGATGCGGCTGTGCGGCTGATCCATGCGGACGACGTAGCTGCCCGCGGGGAACGTGCGCGTCTCGGTCTGCGCGCCCTGCCCCTGCGAAGCGGGCGGCTCCGGCCTCGGGTTCCTCTGCGCGCCCGCCTCGCGCCGCTCGCTCTCGGGCAACCCCTGCTGCGCGGCCTGCGGAGTCGCGCCCGCGTTCGTGTTCGTGTTCGACGGCTGGGCCGTACCCTCGGCCGGCTTCTTCTTCGACTTGACGGTGACGGTGACGGGCGCGGTCGCGCGGGAGATTTCGACGCCTTGCAGTTGCAGCACGCGGAGCAGCTCGGCCTGCGCGCCCGGGCGCGGGTCGTCGGCCGGCAGCACGTAGGCCGCCGGGCCTTCGTTCTTCGGCTTCTCGACCGAACGCTTGCTCTTCAAATAGAAGTTCTTGAGGAAGAGCTTGCCGTTGTTCGCGAAATATTGGAGCGAGGTGAGGAGTCCCGTCTGCTCGTAGTTGTTGTTGTTGCGCTGAGACCACATGACGCGCGGCAGCGGCGGGTTCTGCCTGTACCAGGTGCGCGAGTACTCGGAGGGCTGGAGCGTGCGCTCGACGGTGTCGGCGCCGCCGTTGCCGAAGGTCTCGTAGAGGCGGCTGATGCCGTTGTGCGTGGCGGCGAGGAACATGAGGTAGCCGGGCGACCAGGTGTCGAACGTGCCGTGCGCGAAGACGCCGGGCATCCCGAACTTCGTCATCTCCGAGACGTTGTTCCAGCCGATCATCTGCCACTCGTCGGTGAGGATCGGGTCGAGCCAGGCGTTGTAGGGGCCGTCGCCGATGGTGTTGTCGTAGAGGTAGGGCACAGACTCGTGCAGGTCGTGGAGCACCTGCGCGTGCTCTTTGAGATATTCGTTCAGGACGTTGCGCGAGAGGTTGAGGGTGAGCCCCATCGCGTCGCGGTTGTTGTCGTGCGCGACGTAGTGGCCCCAGTAGACGAGCGGCGGGTAGTTCTCGCCGGGGTGCGCGAGGTGCCACTTGTAGACATCGACCATGCGGTCGCGCCCGTCCACCTCGACGACCGGCGTGATGAGCGTGACCAGGTTGTCGCGGATGTTTCTGACGTAAGGGCTCTCGTCCACCGCGAGGCGGTAGGCCAGCTCCATCAGAGCGGTCGGCGCGCCTGTCTCCGTCGAGTGGATCGTGCCGGTGATGTAGTAGACGGGCGTGGACTGCGCGACGAGCCGGTCGGCCTCCGCCTCGTCGAGGTTGATGGTGCGCGGGTCGGCGAGCTTCGCGAGGCGCGCGCGGTTCTCTTCGAGCCCGGCGAGGAGCTGTTCGGAGGCGACCGCGACGGCGAGCATCTCGCGCCCCTCCTCGGTCGTGCCGATGGTAAAGACCTTGACGCGCGGGCTGGCCTTCTCAAGCATCCGCATGTACCTGTACACGTCCGCGGCGTAGGGGAGCTTTCCGGGCGCGCCCGCCACGTCGCCGAGCACGGCCTTCGGCGTCGGCACCGTGGTCGAGGCCGGCAGGTAATCGACGAGCGGCGAGAGGAAATAAGGTTGAGTCGTGTACTCGCGAATCTTGCGCGTGTACTCCTCGTCCACGGGCTGCTGCGGGTCGCGGCCCGGCTTGATCGGACTCTGAGTCTGCCCCGAAGCGGCGGCGAAGCAGGACAGCGCGAGCGCCGTCAGTATCAGAGCGCGGACGAACGGGTTCTGCGGGAGGCGGTTTCTCATCTTTATCCTCGCTGGTACTGAGCCATCAAGTAGGTCAACTAGCGCTTGCGTTCTTTGCCACGCTGGCTGGCGGCCGGCAGTCCGGCGTCAGGGTGTAGCTGTTCTGTGAACAGTCGGAGGATGCGTTTGTACTCGTCGGCCCAGCTGTCGGCGCGGTCGAAGGCGTGGTCTTCGACCGGGTAGGGGGCCAGCTCCCAGTTCTCTTTCCTGAGTTCGATGAGGCGCTCGGCGAGGCGGACGGTATCTTGGAAATGCACGTTGGTGTCCACCATGCCGTGGCAGATGAGGAGCGCACCCTTGAGGCCCGCGGCGAAGTAGATGGGCGAGCTTTGTCTGTACGCCTGCGGGTCGTCCTGCGGCTCGTTGAGGATGTTGGCGGTGTAGGGGTGGTTGTAGTGCGCCCAGTCGGTGACGGGGCGCAGGGCCGCGCCCGCGGCGAAGATGTCGGGCGTGGTGAACATCGCCATCAGGGTCATGAAGCCGCCGTAAGAGCCGCCGTAGAGCCCGACGCGGCGCGGGTCTACGCCGTGGTCGTTGACGAGGTAGCGCACGGCGTCCACGTGGTCGTCCAGGTCCTTGCCGCCCATGTGCCGGTAGATGCCGGTGCGCCAGTCACGGCCGTAGCCTGCCGAGCCGCGGTAGTCGATGCTCAGGACGGTGAAGCCGCGCTCCATCAGAAGGTGATGGAACATGTGCTCGCGGTAGTAGGTTGACCACCACTTGTGCACGTCCTGCAAGTAGCCCGCGCCGTGGACGAAGATGACGGCCGGGCCGCCCGGCCTCGCGTTCGAGGGCTTGTAGAGGCGGCCGTAGACGGTCGCGCCGTCGCGCGCGCGGAAAGACACGATGGGCGGGTCGATCCAGTTGTAGCTGAAGAACTCCGGCAGGGGCGAAGTCGTCACCTGCGTTACGTCGGGCCAGGGGCCGGCCGTCGCCTGTGGGTTCGCGGGCGGCACGCTTCCCGCCGTCGCGTTCGGGGCCTGCGCGTTCTGGTTGGGCGCGGGTCGGTTCGGTTGCAGGTAAAGCTCGGGCGGGCGGTTCGCGTAGGAGCGCACGACGGCGAGCAGTCGTTCGTCGGGCGAGACATCGACCTGATTGTTGCCCGGCATCGTCGTCAAACGCGTGCGCGCCGAGCCGTCGAAGGCCATCGAGTAGAGGTGTCGCTCGAAGAGGCTGCCCTCGCTCGAAGTGAAGTAGAACTTCGTCTTGTCCGTAGAGAGGCGCACGTCCGAGACCTCGAAGCGCCCCTTCGTCAGTTGCAACGGCTCACCGCCGTCCACGCCCACGGTGTAGAGGTGAGCCCAGCCGTCGCGCTCCGAGACGAAATAGACGCGCCGGTTGTCGGGCAGCCACCCCAGAGTGAACGCGCCCGGGCCGCCGACCCAGGCGTCGTCGTGCACGGAGGCGAGCATGCGCGTCCGACCCGTCGAAGGGTCGAGCGACATCACCCAGCGATCCTTGTTGTCCGAGGCGCGGGCCAGAAGAACCGCGCGCGAGCCGTCGTCGTTCCACTGCAACTGGAAGAGCTGCACCTCGCGGTCGCGCGCCTGCTGCCCTTCAGTCTGCTGCGTCCGCGGCGGTTGTGCGGTCTGCGTCTGTCCAGACTCCGCGCCCGTCTGTTGTGGTGACTGTGCGCCGGTCTGTGGCCGCGCGCCGGACTCGCGCTGCGCCGACTCGGTCGCGTTCTGCTCCGTGCGCTGTTGCACGCGCGGCGCGACCTCCACGCGCAGGCCCGTCTCGACCCACTTGACCTCGCCCGTCGCGACGGACGCCAGCCCCAGCCGCGTGCGTCCCTGATTGTCTCCGACCTTCGTGCGCGACTGTATCTCCTCGGTGTAGCCCGCGTCGCCGATGAAGTTCGGGACGATGGCGTTCTTCCCCGTAAACGGGTCGGCCACCGTTAAGACGACGTACGCGCCGTCGGGCGAGAGCTGGAGGTTCGTGACCGTCTGCCCGGTCGCGAGCGTAAAGGGCTTGCGCCTCTCCTTGTCCCGCTCGCGCCGGCGGCGCTCCTGCTCCTCGCGCTGCTCGGCGCGCTCGCGCACCACGTCGAGGAGTTGTCGCTCCTCTTTGCGTAAGTAGTCCTGGCTCTCGCTCGTGCGCCCGGCCGCCGCGCCGACCGAGACCTGTAGGCCGCCGCCGCCCGCCCGCGCCTGTTCGCCGCCGGCGGGCGGCGGGGGGACGCGGATGTCCGTGAGCTGTTCGAGCGAGCCGCCGTCGAGCGACATCACGTAGAGGTTGCTCTGGCGCGTGAAGTAGACCGCGTGCTGGTCGCGCGTGAAGTGCGCGTTCGACTCCGCCTCGACCGTGCGCGTCAACTGCCTGCGCTCGCCCTTCTCGTGGTCGTAGAGAAAAACGTCGCCCTCCTCGACGAAGACCGTCAGGCGCCTGTCCTTAGACAGCTCACCCGCGGCGGGCGGGGCCTTGCGCGCCTCCTCTTCCGACAGCTTGCGCAGGCCCGTGCCGTCGGCACCCGCGACGTAGAGGTCTGTCTCTTTCAAGCGCGGCTCGCCCGCGCGCTTCCAGCGGAAGTAGACGCGCCGGCTGTCCTGCGACCAGTAGACGCCCGTCGGCTGGTAGCCGACGAGGTCGGGGCCGCGCATGATGCTGTCCACGGTCAGCTCGAACGCCTTCGCCGCGGCCGTCGGCGGCGTCCGCGCCTGTTGCCGTGCGAAAGTCTGCTGGAAGAGCAGCGCGGCGACGAACGCGCACGACGCCGCGCGGCGAAAAGGTTGTCCTCGCATTCAGTCCTCTTCTTGGTCAGCGGGCGGGAGGAACACTACCGCGTGGCGGTATACTTCCCCCCGACGTGCGCGACGTGAAGTCAATGAAAAGTTAAAGGGAGACTTTGAAGGTGAACGAGCGGCGGGATGATACAACAAAACCGGAGGCCGAGTCGCGCCCCGCGCCCGCGGCCGGCCGCTACTACTACGACGACGCGACCGGCTATGAGACCTACCGACCCGAGGAGGAGCCGGATGAGGACGACGACTCGGGCCGCGAGGAGGAATGAGCCGGCGACCTGGGACTAACGCCGCAGCCGCCCCTGGCCGATACGGCGGCGGTCGGAGAGCGTGTACGTGTCGCGCTTGCGCTGCTCGCCGTAGTACTCGCTGTCCTCGTAGCGCGGGCAGTCGCAACGCTCCCCGTTCCCCGGCGCTAACGAGCAGCCGCCCGCGATGGTGTGGTGCTCCTGCGCATGCCCACAGTTCCAGCAAGTCCTGTCGTTCACGTCGCCCACCTCTGACCGGATTTTAAGCTTGACGCGCAGAACTTACGGCGCGCACGCCCGCCTGTCAAGCGACTGCCCTTAAGCCTCTTTCTTCGGCCGCCGGTTGGCGGCCAGCACGCGCTTGCGCAGGCGGATGGACTTGGGGGTGACCTCGACCAGTTCGTCGTCGGCAATGAATTCGAGGGACTGTTCGAGCGAGAGGTCTTTGACGGGGACGAGCCGCATCGCCTCGTCGGCCGACGAGGCGCGCATGTTCGTCAGCTTCTTCTCGCGCACGATGTTCACGTCGAGGTCCACGGCGCGCGCGTTCTCGCCGACGATCATCCCCTCGTAGACGCGCGTCGTCGGGCGGATGAACATCGTCCCGCGCTCTTGCAGGTTGAAGAGCGCGTAGGTCGTCGCGTCGCCCGCGCGGTCGGCGACGAGACTCCCGGTCGAGCGCCCGCGCATCGCCCCCTGCCACTCGCCCCAGCGCAGGAAGATGGTGTTCAAGAGGCCCGTCCCCTTCGTCTCCGTCAGGAACTCGCCGCGGAAGCCGATGAGGCCGCGCGAAGGCGTCTCGAACTCAAGCCGCACGCGCCCCGTGCCGTGGTTGACCATCTTCGTCATCTGCCCCTTGCGTCGCCCCATCGCCTCCGTGACGACGCCGATGAACTCTTCGGGGCAGTCCACGACGACCAGCTCGATGGGCTCTAAGGTCTTCCCCTCTTCCGAGCGCGTGATGACCTCCGGCTTCGAGACCTGTAGCTCGTAGCCCTCGCGCCGCATCATCTCGATGAGGATGGAGAGCTGGAGCTCGCCGCGCCCCGACACCTTGAACTGGTCGGGCGACTCGGTCTCGCTGACGCGGATGGCGACGTTGCTGAGCAGCTCGCGGTCGAGCCGCTCCTTGAGCTGGCGCGAGGTGACGTACTTCCCTTCCGTCCCGGCGAAGGGCGAGTTGTTGACGCCGAAGATCATCGAGATGGTCGGCTCGTCCACCGCGATGACGGGGAGCGCGCGCGGGTTGTCGGCGCTCGTCACCGTCTCGCCGATCTCGATGCCCTCGATGCCGGCGAGCGCGACGATCTCGCCGAAGCCCGCGCGCTCGATGGACTCGCGCTTGAGGCCCTCGAAGGCGTACAGCTCCTTGACGCGAATCTTCTCCACGGACTTGTCGCGCTTGACGACGGCGACCGTCTCGCCCTGCGCGATCTCGCCCGAGAAGATGCGGCCGATGGCGAGGCGGCCGACATACTCGTTGTAGTCGAGGTTGGCGACCAGCAGTTGCAGCGAGTCGTCGCGCTGCTCGTGCGGCGGGGGGATGGTGCGCACGATCTCTTCGAAGAGCGGGCGCAGGCTGCGCGAGTCGTCCGAGAGTTCCTTCTTCGCCACGCCGTCGCGCGACACCGCGTAGAGGACGGGGAAGTCGATCTGCTCGTCGGTCGCGTCGAGGTCGATGAAGAGGTCGTAGATTTCGTTGACGACCTCCTCGGGGCGCGCGTCCTGGCGGTCGATCTTGTTGACGACGACGATGGCCGGCAGTCTCGCTTCCAGAGCCTTCCGCAACACGAAGCGCGTCTGCGGCAGGGGGCCTTCGGCCGCGTCCACCAGCAGCATCACGCCGTCCACCATCTTCAGCACGCGCTCGACCTCGCCGCCGAAGTCCGCGTGCCCCGGCGTGTCGAGGATGTTGATCTTCACGCCGCCGAAGCGGACGGACGTGTTCTTCGCCATGATGGTGATGCCGCGCTCGCGCTCTAGGTCCATCGAGTCCATCACGCGCTCGACGTGCTGCTCGTTCTCACGCCACGTCCCCGACTGGTTGAGCATGGCATCCACCAGAGTCGTCTTCCCGTGATCGACGTGCGCGATGATGGCGATGTTCCTAACGTCTGCTCTCTCTTTGTGCATCGATACTTCCCCGGCGGGCGCGCCACGACGTACCCGGCACGACCGGCCGCCCTTTGTTTAGAATTGCCTGAAATTTCGGGCTGAATTTAAAGGGAAATTGTACCTTGCCGGGCGCCTCGGTGTCACCCGCGCCCGAGCGCCCCCGCCTGCCTGAGCGCCTCGTAGAGGGCGATGCCGACGGATGTGGCGAGGTTGAGGCTGCGCACGCGCGGGTTCGGCATCGGGATCGTCAGGCAGTGCTCCCAGTTCGCGCGCAGCAGCTCCTCGGGCAGCCCCCGCGTCTCCGGCCCGAAGACGAGACAGTCGCCTTCGGCGAAAGACCACTCGGCGTAAGACCGTTCGGCCTTGGTCGTGAAGTAGAGGAGGCGCGCGGCGGGCAGCGTTTGCTTAAGCGCGTTGAGGTCGCGGTGGCGGTGCAGCTCGACCTCCGGCCAATAGTCGAGCCCCGCGCGCCGCACCGCCCGGTCGTCGAGGCGGAAGCCCGTCACGCCCACGACGTGCAGAGGTGTGCGCGTCGCCGCGCAGAGGCGCGCGACGTTCCCTGTGTTGGGCGGTATCTCCGGCTCGACGAGCGCGACGTGGAACATGAGAAGCACTCAGCACTCAGCTTTAACATCAGTGACTCCGGAATGATTGTCTGACTTGCGTGAGGAGGTGGCAAGCGTGCGTGAATAGTGAAGCTGAAGGCTGACAGCTAAAAATAATTTGGACGGCGCGCATCGGATGCAGCCGCCGTCCTAATTAACGCCCTCGCGGGCGAAGAGAGTTGTGTGCGCCGTTGAAAGTTGCGCGTACCCTCCTTGGCCTGTTGGACTACCTCTTCTTAGCGCCGCCCTTCTTCGCGCCGCCCTTTTTCGCGCCGCCCGCGCCCTTCTTCGCGCCGCCCTTGGCCGCGCCCTTTTTCGCTCCGCCCTTAGCTGCCTTCTTAGTTGCCATAAGCTGTACCTGCTCCTTTTCTGGTTTGGTGTTCTCACCACAAGATGCTGTGTCAATTTTCATCTTGTGGCCTAGACTAAAAAGCGCACAACATATTGGGATTTATAAACAGATTAAAAAAAGAAGTCAATAACTTAATTCACTCGCGCAAAAAAAAATTTTCGCGCGAGACGATGAATTATTTACTCATCGTCTCGCGCGAAGGTGTCGCGCAGGCCGCGCGAGTGTTTCTCACTCGCGCAACATGCTCATCTGTAGAAGGGCGTGAAGACCCAGCGGTCGTGTCGTTCGATGCCGTAGTAGGTAACGATGGAGTCGCGGCGGCTGCGGCTGGCGACGCCGATGAAGGGGCCATTGCTGGAGATCGAACTCTCCTCGCCGTCTTCGCCCCCAAGCTCCGAGCCGCCGATGCCGGTGACGAGGCCGGTGATCTGTGGGAGTTGCTGAGAGAGCGCCGTCAGAGCTCCGTCGTTCGTCGCGGCCGGCGTCTTCCCTTCGGCGTACTCGGTGATGTCGCGGACGAAGCGGACCATCGCCTCGTCGCGCGGCTTGACGGTGCGCCACTCGCCGCTCTCGGAGAGTGGGTCGCGCGCGGCGCTGGCGCGCAGCACCTTGACCTTCTTCGTCCGGCCGTTGGGCGTCACTCCTTCGAGCAACTCGTCCATCGAGGTCGGCAGCGAGTTCGGCAGCCCACCCTTATAGCGGACGTACATCCGGATGGCCTCGGCCACCTCCTCGCCGCGCGCGATGGCTTCGAGCTCAAGCTCGCGGCGCGACTGCTGGCGGATGCTCGGCGCGGCGGCCATCAAGGCGATCATGAGCAGTGTCATCAGCGCCAGCAGCGCGATGAGCGCATAGCCGCGCTCACCCGAGCCACGCCGGTCTGAGCTGCACTTAACTTTTATGTGCCGTTCCGTCATTCGAGTCTTTACCAGAGGGGCCGCAGGGCTCAGGGCTCGTCGTCCCCGCCTTCCTCCGCGGGGGGCGGGGGCTGGATCGAGCCGGGCGCGCGGCCGGGCCCGCCGACGTTGCCGCGCGCGTCCACGAAGGGCATCGTGTGCTTAATGTTCAAGTCCTTGTCCACGACCTCGACACCCTTCTCCGAGATGTCCGTGACGCGGAAGCGGCCTTCGACAATGTCGCCCTGGCGGACGCTGTAAAGCTCGCCCTTCCCGTCCTTGAGGACGGCGGTGTTGGAACCCGGGCGCTGGCGCTTGAGGAAGCCGATGTACGTGTAGGTCGGGGCCGGCGGCTGCATGACGTTGAGCATCAGCTCGTTCGAGTAGAGCCTGCCGTCGGGCGTCTTCACCTGCACCTGGCGCGGGCCGGGGCCGGAGATGGCCGAGGCCGGGACGTTGGCCGAGAGCTGCTGCATGCTCTTGTACTGCGTCGGCAACTCCTGGCCGTTGACGTAGACGCGGGTGCCGGGCGCGAACTTGTCTCCGGTGAGTTGGAGCGCGAAGCCGGCCTGGCGTGCGAAGACGCTCTGCGGCGTGAGACCGGCGAGCGTCATCGGCGGCGTGGGCGTGGGCGTCGGCGTCGGCACGCTGGGCGCGGGCGTCGGCGGCGGCGTGGGCTTGACGTAGAAGGCGAAGATGTTGCGGCCGGCATCGCCGCCGCTGTAGGGCTCGGGGCAGCAGTTGATGATACTCACGTCGGCGGCGGAGAG
The DNA here is from genome assembly GCA_045807865.1 of Pyrinomonadaceae bacterium. Taxonomy (GTDB): domain Bacteria; phylum Acidobacteriota; class Blastocatellia; order Pyrinomonadales; family Pyrinomonadaceae; genus QHXN01. Next base: position 104 of record JBJMGP010000072.1, on the reverse strand, counting down.
TTCGAGGTCGGCCGCGGCGGTCGTGCCGGGGGCCGTTTGCTGCGCAGTCGAGGGGCGCGCGCCGGCTTTGCCTTTCGTGTTGGCGTTCGTGGTCGCGGGCGCCG
>JBJMGP010000071.1:0-14966 GCA_045807865.1 Pyrinomonadaceae bacterium | reverse complement strand
GGGCTACATTCAAGCGCCGCTCCGCGGCGATGAGAGTCAACAATCCCTTCGGCGCGTGTAGAGAGGCCGCCGGCGTCTGTCGAGAGGAGATTTCCGCGCGTCGAGACGACTCCGGCGGGCGTAGAAAGGGCTCCGGGGCGCGTAGAGATGACCTCTCAGCCCGTAGAGCTGGCTTCTCAGCGTGTAGAGATGGCTTGTCGGCCTGTCGAGCAGACCTGACTGCTAATTCAATTTATACGCACACCCGTTTAGATAAATCGCATTTATACAAAATCGACTTGCACACGTGTAGAGCCGAGTTGTTAGTCAGTTCAATTCATACGTGAGCCTGTAGAGATGAATCGCATTTATACAAAATCTATCTCCACGCCCGTAGAGATGGCTCCCACAACCGTTCAATTTATCCCGACGGCCGCAACATAAACAAAACTGACCGTAGAGACGACCTCCGAACGCGTAGAGTTCATCTCGACGGGTGTAGAGACGACTCCGACGGCAACCAACTTCATCCCCACGGCCGCAACATCACCCCACATAACCCCACAAACGGCTCCGCCACACGCGCAGACCGGGCCTCTTCGTGCGAAACAGTGGGGGGTGTTGTATCGTTTGGGCTTGAGATGAGTGTAGAGGCGCGCAACATTCTAGTGATTGATTTCGGGCAGTTGGGGGACGTGATCTTGAGTCTGCCGGCGCTGGCCGCGATCAGGCGGAGGTTCCCGGGGGCACACATCACCGTTGCGGTGGGCGGGTCGGCGGCGTCCGTGGTGGAGTTGGCGGGCGTGGCCGACGAGACGCTGGCCGTTGACCGCGTCGGCTTGCGCGACGGGCCGAAGCATCTCTCCGTCTGGCAGATCGGAAAGCTCGTGATGGACGTGCGTCGGCGGAAGTTCGACTTCGTCGTAGACCTGCACAGCCTCTCGGAGACCAACCTGCTCGGCTTCCTCTCGGGCGCGGGGCAGAGGCTCTACGCGCGCAGGCCCGGTCGCTCGCTCGACTACCTCGCCAACTTCCGCCCCGCGCCTGCCGTGGAAGACCGCTCGAAGCACGCCATCGACAGGTACCTCGACGTGGTCGCGCCGCTCGGCGTGGGCGAGGTCTCGCGCGTGCCGCGCCTGCCCGTGCGCGAGGAGGACGGCCGCGCCGTGGACGAGATGCTGCGCAAGGCGCTCGCGGGCGGGAAGATTAAAGGCAGAAAGGCTCCGGCCGCCGGCCTCGGGGACGGCCCGCTCGTCGGCATCTTCCCCGGCGCGGGACACCCGAGCCGCCGCTGGCCCGTCGAGCGCTTCGCGGAGCTGGCCTGGATGCTTGAGCGCAACGACACAGTCCGCTCCGTGCTCTTCGCCGGCCCCGAGGAGCGTAAACTCGTCCGCGAGGCGCTCCCGAGGTTCCCCCCTTCGACCATCGTCCTCGACCGTCTGACCGTGCCGCAGCTCGCGGCGGCCGCCACAAGGGTCTCGGTCTTCGTCTCGAACGACACGGGGCCGATGCACGTCGCCGCGGCGGTCGGCACCCCGGTCGTCATCCTCATGCAGCACCACCCGATGTTCAACTGCTACATCCCGCCCGGCGAGCGCCACCGCGTCGTCGCCGCGCGCACCATCTCGGAGATCACACCCGACCTCGCCTACACGGCCGCCCGCGCCGCCTTCACCACCGAGCGCGCCTCCTCCCTTTTCGAGGGGTAAAATCGGCGCCCAGCCAATCCCTTTGCAGTTACGAGTTTGGTAAATGTTTTGTATAGACAAACAATGTTCAGTGTGTATAATATTGTCGCTGCCCGGACTTCTGTGCGGGCGGTGGGTGAAAGAGCCCGCGTGGGGTCTCGCGTAGGAGCGCGGAAGGGGACTTAAGAGTCACGACTCCTAACGCTTACACGTCGGCCTGACATTCCTGCCCCGAGTCTGTACAAGACGCCGCCACCCTCAAACTTCTGCCGCGCATCGTGCGGCAGACGGCGTCCGCCGCCCCGAACCTCGCACGTGTCCGGGCCGAACTTTGGTCACGGGCGAGAGTTTCGTCCGCGCCGCCCGGCGCACCCCCGGACGAATGCGAGGAACGTCACACCCGTCCGCCGCGGCCGCCAGGCAAGCTCTGCCCACGCATATCTTCAGGAGTGACCGTCATGTCTAAACGTTTAAATCTGACACTGCTCTTCGCCCTCCTCCCCCTCTGCGCGGTCTGCGCGAGCGCGGGCGTCCCGCGCAACGCGCGCGCTCTGCTTCGACTCGGCGCGGCGCCCGCGTCGCTCGACGCCGCCGCCACCGAGCGCGAGCAGGATGGCCTCGCGGGGCCCGTGCGCCGCGTGAAGACCGAGACGGCCAAGATCATCGTCAAGGGCGGGAGGCCGGTCGAGGGCGAGCGGCAAGTCCTGGAGACGACGACCTACGACCAGAAGGGCAACCGCGTGGATAACGCATACTTCCTCGCCGCGGGCGGCACGCTCACGGGTAAGGAGGTCTACAAGTACGACGAGCGCGGCAACATCGTCGAGATGACCCTGCACAACGACGACGGCACGCTCCTGGCGAAGGAGGTCTACACCTACGAGTTCGACGCCGTGGGCAACTGGGTGAAGATGACGACCTCGGTGGCGATGATGGAGGGCGGCAAGGTCACGTTCGAGCCCTCGGAGGTGACGTACCGGACGATCTCCTACTACCTCGACCAGACCATGCTGGCGAAGATGTCGCAGCCGGCCGGCGCGACGCAGAGCCCCGCGACTTCCAACAGCGCGCCCGCCGGCAGCGCGCCCTTGAACGCCGCGCCGAACACCGCGGCCGCCAACACGCAGCCGCAGCCCGTCTCGAAGCCGCCCGCGAACAACACGGCGGCCGCGACGCCCAGGCCCTCGAACGCCGACGCTCCGAAGCCCGCGCCCGCGCGCAACGCGGCCGCGCCGCTCCTCGTCGCTTCGCTCGACAGGGGCGCGGCGACGAGCGCCCCCGCGCCCGCCACCACTTCCGTCAACGTGCCGCTGGCCGAAGGCCCCGCGGTGAAGACCGACGGCGAAGCGCCCGCGGCGCCGCCCGCACGCGGCCTGCCGCTCAAGCCCGTCTCGGGCGGCGTCCTGAACGGCAAGGCCATCAGCCTGCCGGCGCCCTCCTACCCGGACATGGCGCGTCGCGCCGGCGCGACCGGCGTGGTCGAGGTCGAAGTGGTCATAGACATCAGCGGCAAGGTCATCTCCGCGAAGGCCACGAGCGGCCCGGCTCTCCTGCGGCAGTCGGCGGAGATGGCGGCGAAGCTCGCGCGCTTCAACCCGACGCTCCTCTCGGGCCAGCCGATGCGCGTCTCGGGCGTCATCTCTTACAACTTCACGATGCTGCAGCGGTAACGGCAGCGCGCCAAAACGGTGCGTGCGGCGCGGGCCTGTAAGCCGCGCCGCACGCACGACGAAGCCCCCTCATGTAACCCCCCGCCGACCACGGCCGCGTCTACACGCGCGGCGCCAACCGGGCAGACACGCTAGCCTCCACATCGAAACGAGGAATCATTCATGGCACTTACCGGACAGTTGAGCGACATGTCGCTGGCCGAGCTGATCGAGTTCTTCTGCAACCAGCGCAAGACGGGCCGGCTCAAGATCGACTACCAGCGCGGCCACAGCGTCTTCTTCATCAAGGAGGGCGAACTGGTGGACGCCAAGGTCGGCGCGCTCTCCGGCTGCGAGGCCGTCTACTTCTCCCTGACGCTGCCGAACGCGGCCTTCGACTTCAGCCCCGACGTGCAGGCCACGCGCCGCACCATCCAACAGGCCTGGACGCAGGTCGTGCTCGAAGGCTTGCGCCGTCTGGACGAGGGCGTCTCGCCGACCGAGGCTGACGCCTTCGGCAAGTGGGAGCCGAGCGAGACCGAGCTGGCGCAGATGCTCGACCAGGTCGAGCGCCTCGACGACCCCGCCCAGCCGAAGTCCGCACGCGACAAGGAACGCGCCGCGCGTGCCGCCGCGCCGGCATCGAAGGGCGCAGAGTCCGCGCGCAAAGAGTCGCCGGCGACAGACAACTCGCCCGCGCCCTTCTCGATGATGGTCGAGAGCGCGGAAGGCTCCGGCGGCTCGAAGAAGAAGTTTGTGCTGATGGGCGTGGCCGCGGCCGTCGTGCTCGCCTGCGCCGTCGCGGCCGTCCCGTTCATGAAGAGCGCGCCCGCGAAGACGGAAGCGAGCGCCGCGGCGCCCGCCCCGGCCGCCCCGGCCGAACCCGCGCCCGTGGAGTCGCAGCCCGCCGCGGCTCCCGTCGATGCGTCGGCCGCCCCCTCCGCGGAGGCGAACCCCGACGCGGCGGCCGACGCCGCGCGCCGCGAGGAGCGCGACCGTAAGGAGCGCGAGCGCCGACGCCGCGAAGAGGCCGCGAAGAAGGATGAGGCCGGGGACTCGCTCAACCCCGCCGACGCCTCCCCCAAGCCCGCGACACCTTCCGGCCCGAAATCCGTCAAGGTCACCATCACCTACGACGAGGCCGGCCGCGTTACCGCCGCCTCGGTCGCGGGCGCTACGCCCGGCGCCGAAGCCTACGGCTCCACGGCCGTCCGCATCGCCCGCGGCAAACACTTCCCCGCCGGCAAAGCGGGCTCGACCGTCGTCACCATCCCGGTGAACTGAAGGCGAGTAGACAGTAGTCAGTAGTCAGTAGTCAGTAGAAAAACAGGCGGCGCGCTTAAGTCTTCAGACCGGGCGCGCCGCTTTGTCTTCCTACTGTCTACTGTCTACTGTCTACTGTCTACTTCTTTAACCCGACGACGCCGAGGGCGACGAGGAGGGCGCGCTTGAGGCCGAGGTCGCGGCCCGCGGGGTCGTACCACTCTTCGAGCGTGTGCGTGCTGCCGGAGGCGCCGCCCGCGCCGATGGTGACGGCGGGCAGGCCGCGCGAGATGGCGATGTTCGAGTCGGTCGAGGAGCAGTCCAGATAAGGTCTGGCCCCGAGCGCGCGCGTGGCCTCGGCGGCGAGGCGGACGAGCGGCTGCTCGGGCGCGGTCGTGCCGCCCGGCCGGTCGCCGATGAGGCGGGTCTCTATCTCAAGCGCGGGCGCGCCCTGCCGGCGCGCGGCGTTCTCGTCTTCGCCCGACTCGCGCGCGGCGCGCCGGAAGAAGGCGTCCAGGCGGCCCAGCTCGGCCGGCGACTCCGAGCGCAGGTCTACGTCCATCCGGGCCTCGCGCGGGATGACGTTGACGCCCGAGCCGCCCTCGATGCGCCCGACGTTGAAGGTCGTGCGCGGCTTACGTGGGGCCGGATAGGCGGCGAGCCTTGCGACGGCGCGACCCAGCGCGTGCACAGGGTTCGGCACACCGAAGTCTCCCCACGAATGTCCGCCCACGCCGCGGCACGTCACGCGGTAGCGGCGCGAGGCCAGCGCCGCGTGCGTGATGCGCTCAAGTCCGGGGCCGTCGATGCTGATGAAGGCGTCGGCCGAGCCCCCCCACTCGGACGCGTTCAAAAGGTGTCGCACGCCGCGCAGGTCGCCCTCGCCCTCTTCGCCCACGGTGCCGACGAAGAGGATGGAGCCGCACGTCTCAATCTCGAACTCGTTCAGAGCGCGCGCGAGCGCGACCAGGGCCGCCAGCCCGCACCCGTCGTCGGCGATGCCCGGCGCGCGCATCAGGCCCGAAGGCTCGCGCCGCACCTCGCAGTCCGTCCCGGCGGGGAAGACCGTGTCGAGGTGCGCACTCAGGACGAGTAGCGGCCGCAGGGCTTCACCACGCCGCAACGCGACGCAGTTCCCTTCCGCGTCCAGCGCCGCGCCTTCGAGCCCGCACTCCTCGAACCTCGCGCGCAGGTACTCCGCCCGCGCCGACTCGCCGAACGGAGGCGCCGGCACGCGCACCAGCGCCGCGTGCTCCTCGTCAATCCCCGCCGCCTGCTCCTCGAAGAAGCGGAACGCACTCTGCACGCGCTCCGCCCCGAGGAGAACTTTTACAATCTCCTCGGGCGTGGCTTGAGTTGCGGTCGGCGTGGACATATTCGGTGATCGCCGCGTTGCACGTGTGACAGATTGCAGTTGCAGTTGAGTGTCAGCGAGGGCAATTTAACACAGAGGCACAGAGACACAGAGACACAGCTTCGGGCTTACTTGCTTTGAGCTGTGTCTCTGTGTCTCTGTGCCTCTGTGTTGAAAGCTCACATCATATCCACTCGATTGAAAACCGCTTCAGACCAACTGCATCACCTCTTCTTCGCTCAGGACGCCGCGGGCGCTCTTGGCGCGGTCGTAGATGCGCTGGACGCGCTCGTCGGAGGCTTCGAGGCCGCGCGATTCGAGCCAGTAGACGACGTTCGACTTGCCGCTCATCGGCCCGACCTCGATCTGCTGGCGCATGCCGAAGAGGCCCGCGGGCACGCCCGAGTAGATGAGGTCGGCCAGCTCGTTGTCGCCCTTCTTAAAGCTCTTGATGACGGCCGCCGCGTGGACGCCCGTCGCCGTGCGGAAGGCGTCGCGGCCGAAGACCGGGTAGTTGAGCGGGATCGTCCAGCCGCAACTCTCGGCCGCCTTCTCGCAGTAGTCGCGCAGGCGCGAGAGGTCTCTGTCGATCCAGCCCAACAGCTTGAGGTTGACGAGCAGTTGATCCATCGGCGTGTTGCCGACGCGCTCGCCGACGCCGAGGGCCGAGCCGTGCACCTGGTCGGCGCCGCCCTCGATGGCCGCGAGGGAGTTGATGACCCCTAAGCCCCGATCCTGATGCCCGTGCCAGTCGAGCCTCACCCCACCGCCCTGCTCTTCGATGATGCTCTTGACGAAGCGGACGACGGCGCGCGCCCCGTCGGGCGTGGCGTGGCCGACCGTGTCGCAGACGCAGACGGCGCCCGCGCCCGCGCGGATGGCCGCCGTGTAGAGTGCGCGGATGACGTCCGGGTCGGCGCGCGTCGTGTCCTCGGTGACGAACATGACGGGCAGACCTTCACCAACCGCGAAGGTCACCGCCTCTTCTGTTACCTGTAAGAGCTTGTCGAGCGTCCAACCTTCCGCGAAGAAGCGTATGAAGGAGGAGCCGAGGAAGGTGCAGGCTTCGATGGCGATGCCGGCGCGCTGCGAGATTTCGGCGATGGGGCGGATGTCGTTCTGGTGCGTGCGCGCGGCGCAGTTGGGCGTGATGCGCAGGCGTTGTTCAACGATCTCGCGCGCCAGACGCTCGACCCCCTCGGCGTGCGTGCCGCCGGCGCCGGGCAGCCCGATGTCGGCGGTGTCGATGCCGAGCCCGTCCATCAGGTGGAGCAGCTCGACCTTGCGCTCGACCGTCGGCTCGCAGACCGAGGGCGATTGCAGCCCGTCGCGCAGCGTCTCGTCGTCCAGACGTATCCTGCGTCCGGGCGCCGCGAACGTCGGCTCGACGCGGTTCCAGTCGTAGATTAACTCGCTCGCTGGCACTTCTGGCTCGACCTCCGTTGTCTCGGCGATTTAGACCTCTTCGGCGTGTTTCGAGGAGGGTTCGATTACAGCAACGCCGCGCGCGCGTGTCAAGCGAAGGAAGTAGAGAGTAGCCGGTAGCCAGTAGTCGGTAGGCTCCGCACGGCTTTTCTACTGACTACTGACCACTGGCTACTCTCTACTCTCTTATGCTACCGTCCGACAAACGCCTATGAAGACACTCAAGAGACTCTTCGAGCGCAACCGCGAGTGGGCCGCCGAGATCAGTGCGCGCGAGCCGGACTTCTTCCGCGAGCTGGCGCGGCAGCAGACGCCGGAGTACCTCTGGATCGGGTGCTCCGACTCGCGCGTGCCCTCGACGCAGCTGGTCAACCTTTCGCCCGGCGAGATGTTCGTCCACCGCAACGTCGCCAACGTCGTCATCCACACAGACCTCAACTGCCTCTCGGTCATGCAGTACGCGGTCGATGTCTTGCAGGTGAGGCACGTCATCGTCTGCGGGCATTACGGCTGCGGCGGCGTGCAGGCGGCGTTGGAGGGCGCGAGCTTCGGGCTCATCGACAACTGGCTGCGCCACGTGCAGGACGTGGCCGAGAAGCACTCGGAGGCGCTCGCCCGCTGCGCGGACGCGGAGTCACGCCTGCGGCTTCTGTGTGAGTTGAACGTGCGCGAGCAGGTCTCGAACGTCTGCCGCACGACGGTGGTGCAGGCGGCGTGGGAGCGCGGGCAGGAGTTGTCCGTGCACGGCTGGGTCTACGCGCTCGAAGACGGGCTGCTGCGCGACCTGGGTCTGTGCATCACCTGCCCCGAGGAGGCGGCGACCGCCGCGGAGAAACTTGAAACCGTTTCGTGACCCGCGCAGCACCCGGCCGCATGTATACTCGGGCGCGAGTTAATCTCACCCGACCGGAGGCTCAAACAGGATGTCCGCGAACGGTAAGAAGAGGGTCGTCATCGACGGGGCCAACGTGGCCTACGAGGAGCGCAGCGCGGGCGGCAAGCCGAAGCTCTCGAACCTGCTCAAGGTGCGGCGCGAGTTGGAGGAGCGCGGGCAGGAGGCCGTCATCATCGTGGACGCCAGCCTCAAGTACGACATCGACGACCAGGAACAGTTGGAGAAGCTCATCAAGTCACAGCAGGTGCGGCAGGTGCCGGCCGGCACCGACGCCGACTACTTCATCATCCAGTTCGCGCACGAGCTCGACGCCCTCATCGTCACCAACGACCGCTACCGGGACTACGCCGAGCAGTACCCCTGGGTACACGACCGGCGGCTCCCCTACATGATCGTCAAGGGCGAGGTCGTCCTCTACGACGGGCAGGAGCCCTGAGCCTGCGTCTCACGAACCGTTGTTCAGAAAGTCCTCGCGCACGGGCGAGAAGATGTCGACGAGGACGACCTCCTCTTCGAGCATCGTCGCGCCGTGCCAGCTCCCGGGCGGGAAGTGGAGCACGTCGCCCGCCTCGGCGACGCGCTGCTCGTCGCCGACGGTGAAGAGGACGCGGCCGCGCTCGACCAGGGTGATCTGCTCGTGCGGGTGGTCGTGCGGCGGCGTGACGACGCGGGGCGCGAAACGCAGGCGGCAGACCATCACCCGCTCTCCGACGATCATCTGCCGCTCGGTGCCGTCGGCGAGTACCTCGACGGGGACGCGCGACCAGTCCGTGTGCTGCGGGTGCGGGCCGATTTTCGTCTTCGCTTCCATGCCTTAACCTCAGTCCTTTTATCTTGCCGCCTTCAGCGTGATGCGCCAGTGCGCGGGCCGTCCCGCCTTAAGAGTCACGTCGCGCGCCTCGTAGACCAGATGCAGCGGCACCCCGCCGCGTGCGCCGCGCCCGAGCGCCCCGCCCCCCGCGGCCTGCACAGAGACCGCCAGCGGCCAGTCCGCCGTCGCCGAGACCTCTAAAGTACCCACGTCCGAGACGAGACGGTCGCGCCGCTGCCCGCCGTCGAACAGGACTTCGCTCCGCGCCGCGGTCGTCGGCACGGCGACCCACCATCTCTTCAACGTCACGTCGGCCGACGCCTTCAAAGTCTCCTCGCGCGTGAGCGTCGCACCTTCGTGGCTCAAGACGACCTCGCTTGAGATGCCCGGGTCTACGATCTGCCCCGACTTCGTGCCCACCACCGCCCAGCGCCGCCAGACGACGCGCAGGCTCTGGCCGTCGGCCGAAGGCTCTATCTCGTCCGCGCCGTCCGCGGCGACGTAGACGCGCCCGTCCGCCAGTTCGACGAAAGGCACGAGTGACGGGTAGACCTGCTCGACCGGCGCGGCAAAGCCCGGAAGGCCGTGCGGGGCCGGCAGGTAGTCCGCGACGCCCGGCTTCGTGCCCGTCGTCAAAGGAAGCGTGAAGGAGAACGGCCCCTGCCGGACGAGCCACACGCCCGCCGGCCGCTCCCCGCGCCGGAAGAACTCGAAGCGCGCCAGATCGCGCCTGACGATCTCGCCGGGGAACTGCTTGAGACCTTCCTTCGCCAGCGCCTCCGTGAAGAGCATGTGCGCGAGCGCGGCCTTGCCGAAGAAGCCGGTCGTCTGCTGCCACTCGCGGTCGGGCGAGATGTAGGCGTAGTTGCCGCGGCCGAAGGCGAAGACCGAAAGCTTATGCTTCTTCACGTCATAGTCGTGACGCAGCCAGCGCCACGCCTGATAGTAGGCCGCGGCCAGTTGTTCGAGCGGCGCCGGCCGGAACTCCGGGTTGTGCGCGAGCCAGGCGACGATCTCAAGCGTGTCGAGGTAGGAGACGACGCCGAGGCTCCGGCCCCACGCGTAGCCGTAGCCGTCCGGCTGAACCAGGTCCCACCACAGGCGCATCTGCGCCTTGAGCGAAGGGCGGACGGCGTCGAGCACGTCTTTGCGCCCCGCGTCCTCGGCCGCGTTCCAGACGAAGCGCGCGTACTCGTTCGAGTAGCGGTCGAAGCGGCCCGTCGGCGGCGCGTCGTCGGCGTAGAGGTTACCACTGGCGAAGGGCCGCGCGGCGCGTGTGACGACGCCGTCCAACAGCGCACGGTCTTTCAAAAGGCCGAGCTGATAACTCACGCTCGCGATGCGCGCCGCCACCCCGAGGTAGTTCTCCGGCAGGTTGATGACCTTCTGCTCCTTCGCGTCGTAGAAGGCCGACACGTCGAGGAGCTTCCGCCAGCGTGCCCGCTCGTCCTCCGTCAAGCTCTGCCAGACGGCGTTGCGTTCGAGGTCGCGCCCGAAGTGTCGGAGCGCGAGCACGCAGTAGAGCTGCGAGAAGCGCGTGCTGCCCAGACGTTCTTCGAGGAGCCCGACCCGGCCCACCTCGCGCGCGAGGTCTCGGCCCGCGAGCGTGCGCTCGCCCGACATCTCCGCGTAGGCCGCGAGCGCGCGCGCCCAGGTGCCCCACGTGTACTCGCCCGACGAGCCCGCGCCCAGAACCCTCTCGGGCGGCGGGTCGAGCGACTTGATGTCCGCGAGGTGCGCGGCCACCTCCGCGCCCAGGAACGCCTTGACCTCTTCCCCCAGCGCGGCCGCGTCAACCGTCGCGGCATCTTTTGAATTGACCTTCTGCCGCCCGGCCGCCCCGGCGGGCGGCGCGAGCAGCGAGCAGGCCAGAAGGAGAAGCAGCGAGGCTTTCAGCATGTCTTGCACTCCGCCTTCCCGGCGCCTAGAAGGTGAACTTCATGCCGAGCTGGATGGTGCGCGGAGGGCCGGCCGCGGTCAAAGTGCCGAAGGCGGCGTTGGCCAGGTTGACATCCATGTCGCGGAAGTTCGTCCGGTTGAAGGCGTTGAAGACATCGGCCTGGAGTTGCAGTTTCACCTTCTCGGTCAGGCCGATGCGGCGGCGGAAGGAGAAGTCCCAGACCTGCGAGCCCGGCCCTTCGACCGTGCCGACGCCGGCCGTGCCGCGCCGCGTGTCGGGCGGCGCGGAGAAGGCCGCGCGGTTGACCCAGGCCGCCTGGCTGCGCGAGCCGTTCGGCAGCAGCACGTCCCCGCCGAGGTAGTCCGCGCGCCGGCTCCCCGTCGAGCTGTTGCCGACGACGGTGAAGTATGCGCCCGACTGCAAGCGCGTGATGCCGCTCACCTCGTAGCCGCCGAAGACCGCGCGCAGGAAGCCGTTCGAGCCGTTGAGCGTCGGCAGCGTGTAGGTGTACGTCGCGGCGAAGATGTGGCGGCGGTCGAAAGTCGCCGGGCCGTAGTTGTAGTCGCGGTTGAAGGCATCCTCCGGGTTGTCGTTGAAGCCGCTCGCGTCGGTCAGCACCTTCGAGAAGGTGTAGCTCAGGGTCGCGCGCGTGCGCCCCGTGCGCTTCGCGGCGAAGAGTTGCAGGCCGTGGTAGTTCGAGGTCGAGTCCGACAGACGCATCCGGATGGCCGAGTAGCCCTTGTAGGGCCGGAGCGCGTTCGTATCCACGCGCTGCGCGGTCGGCAGCGCCGCGTTGGCGGCGAGCGCGGCGAAACTGGCCTGGTTGATGTCGGGCTGGCGGATCAGGTGGCGCCCGAGGTTGCCGACGTAGGCCGCCTCGGCGAAGAAGCCCCACCACAGCTCACGCTGGACGCTCAGGGAGAAGCTCTCCGTGTAGGGCGTGTCGAGCTTGGGATCGACGGCGTTGATGGTGTCGAAGGGCGCGATGGTCGTCGAGCCGCTCGTGATGTTCGAGAGGTTCGCGTTCGAGAACTGCGAACTGGTCACGTAGGGCGGGTTGCCCTCGGACGGGAAGATGAGGTTGCCCTCGACGCGGTCGTAGTACATGCCGAAGCCGCCGCGGATCGCCGTCTTGTTGTCCCTGAACGGCGAGTAGGCGAAGCCGACGCGCGGCATGAAGTAGTGGTGCCCGTTGTAGAGGCCGCGCGGCGCGCCGGTCGGCACCGACTGCACGAACGCGCTGTCGCCGCCGGGCACACGCCCGAGTTCTTCCGAAGGGACGCCGCCCCCGGCGCGGATGAGCCCGTTGAGGCGGTTGCCCCCGCGCGCCGGGTCGATGGTGCCGTTGGCCAGCACCGTCACGGCCTGCGCCGGGTTGTAGAGCGCCGGGTCGAAGTTGGCGAGGTTGTTCGCCTGCGTGTAGATCGGCGTCCCGAACTGGTAGCGCACGCCGAGTTCGAGGCTCACCCGCGGCGTCACCTTCCAGCTGTCGTTGACGAACGCCTCGGCCTGCGTGAAGCGGAAGAAGCCGAGCGGGTCGAGCGAAGACTCGCTGTAGGTGCGGAAGTTGCCGAGCAGCGCGTCGGCGAAGGCGTTCCCCGTGGTGCGCGTGTTGCCCGCGGTGTTGAAGGCGACGTTGCCGGCGTAGGTCGTGCGCCCGTTCTGGTCGATGCGGTTGCGGTAGACGAGCCCGCCGGTCTTCAGGGTGTGGTTGCCGTGCACCCAGGTCACGTTGTCGCCCACCATGATGTCGGTCGTCGGCGAGACGAGCGAGCGCGCCGCGCCGGCGAAGCTCGCGAAGCCGGTGATGGCCGTGTCGGGGATGCTGTTCCCGTAGACGCCGCCGCCGGGGAAGAGCTGCGGGTACTGGAAGCCGTAGGTCTCGCGCTTCCAGTAGTCGCTCGCGGGCGGGATGTGCTGCGACACGATGCTGACGTTGGCCTTCGCCTCGTTGATGAAGGTCGGCGTGACGAGCCACGTGTAGGCGAGCTGGTACGAGGTGCCCGGGCGCATGCGCGCGCTCGGGATCGTCGGGAGCTGCGACGTGATGAAGGTGCCGAACGGGTCGATGAGCTGGTTCTCGTCGTGGATGTAGCGGCCGTAGATGCTGTGCGAAGAGTTGAAGCGGTAGTCGAGCCGGACGATGTCCTCGCGGTAGTCGAACGGGTTCGGCTGCTGGAAGGTCGCGTTGTTGCCGACGGCCGCGTCGCGGTAGCTCGTCGCGAGCCCCGCCATCGCGCGGTAGACGTTGGCGATGGCGCGCCCGTCCGCGGTGATGCCCGCGGGCTGGCCGTTCAGTCTCAGGTTCGCGAGGTTGCGCTGCGGGATGGGCTGGCCGGCGGCGACGGGCGCGACCGTCGAGGGGTTGACGGCCGTGTAGCCTACGGGGACGTTGAGCGTGCCCGTCCGCCCGCTGAAGTCGCCGTTCAGCTCCGCCAGCGTCGGCAGCGTGCGGACGACGGGGTTGGCGAGGCGGCGGATCTTCTTCCACTCCTGCCCGCCGAAGAAGAAGAACTTGTCCTTCTGGATGGGGCCGCCGAAGCTGTACCCGAAGTCGTTGTAGCGCAGCGTGGGCCGCACCGGCGCGAAGAAGTTGCGCGCGTCGAGCTTGTCGTTGCGCAGGTACTCGAAGGCGGAGCCGTGGAACGAGTTCGTCCCCGAGCGCGTCACGACGTTGACCTGCGCGCCCGAGTTGCGCCCGTACTCGGCCGAGAAGTTCGCCGTCTGCACCTTGACCTCCTGGATGAAGTCGATGCCGACGTTATTGATCTGGCTGGCGTTGCTGCCGGACTGAAGGTTGGTGCCGCCGTCCACGGTCATGTTCGTCATCTGGCCGCGGTTGCCGTTGATCGACTGCGTGTTGGTGGCGAGGCTCGTGCTCAGCTCCAACTGGTCGTCGGTCGTCTGCGCGACGCCGGGGATGAGCGAGAGCAGTTGGATGTAGTTGCGGCCGTTGAGGGCCAGGTTCTGCACCTGCTGGCTGTCCACGACGCGCGCCACCTCGCCCGAGGTGGTGTTGACCGTCTCGCCCAAAGCGGTCGAGACCTGCACGGTCTCCGTCACCTGCCCGGGCTCCAGCGCCAGGTCGAGGGTGAGTCGCGCGTCGGCCGTCAGGGCCACGCCGCGCTGCTCGGCGCGCTTGAAGCCCTGACTCTCGGCCGTGACGACGTAAGTCCCGACGGGCAGGTTCGTCACCGTGTAGAAGCCGTCGGCGTCCGTGGTCGCCGTCCGCACGAGGTTCGTCGCGGCGTTCGTCACCGTGACGCTGGCGCCGGGCACGACCGCGCCCGAGGCGTCCGTGACTGTGCCCGAGACGCGTCCGACGACCGTCTGCGCCGACACGGCCGCGGGCAGGAGCGCGAGGGCGAGCAGCAGAGAGCAGGCAAGCGACACTGCGAGGCGGCGCGACGAGGAACTGTAGAGAACCGGCATAACTCTCACCTCCGACTTTGAAGTTCGTGACTGGCCGCGGGCAACACTACGCCGCCGAGCAACAGCGCCGAGGCTTGCCCCGAAGAGTTCCTGAGTACCCTTTTGTTCGGCCGGCCCCCGGAAGAGGGGGCCGGGATTCGTCTACTGCCGACTTCAGGCCACGCGCGGGGCCGCGAACGTCGGCGCGGCGATGAGCGCCGCCGCCCCGCGCAGGCGCGGCTGCACCTGCGCCGGCGAGACGCGCATGGGCGTGCCGCCGGCGGCGGCCGTCAGCACGCGCTCGGCGAGCGCCGCGCGCACCGTCTCCTCGATCAAGTCCCACGCGGTCGTGATCTCGCCCGCGAGATAGATGCAGTCGGGGTTGAGCGTGTTGACGACCGTCGCCAGCCCGAGGCCGAGGAAGCGCGCCGTGGCCTGTATCGCCGCGTTCGCCTTGGCGTCGCCGCCGCGCGCCCGCGCCACGAGGTCGAGCACGTTGAAAGAGTCGCGGCCGGCCTCGTGCAGGGCTTTTGGACTGAGTTTGGACAAATTCCACCCGAAGTAACGCGACAGGGTCGCGAGGTTCGAGAT
>JBJMGP010000070.1:0-28102 GCA_045807865.1 Pyrinomonadaceae bacterium | reverse complement strand
TCGCCTTCAGGCAGACCGTGGCGGCACACAAGCTCGCGGCCGACTGGGACGGCACGCCGCTCTTCTTCTCGAAGGAGAACTTCAGCAACGGCTCTATCGACACGGTGGACGTGACCTATCCTTCGGCCCCCTTCTTCCTCCTCTTCAACCCGCAACTGCTGAAGGCGCAGCTTCGCCCCGTCCTCGACTACGCGGGCTCGGCGCGCTGGAAGTTCCCGTTCGCGCCGCACGACCTCGGCACCTACCCTCTGGCGAACGGCCAGACCTACGGCGGCGGCGAGCGGACGGAGGAGAATCAGATGCCCGTCGAGGAGAGCGGGAACCTGCTGCTGCTCGTGGCGGCGCTGGCGCGGGCCGAAGGCGACGCGAAGTTTGCCGAGCATTACTGGCCGCTGCTCTCGCGGTGGGCCGCGTACCTGCGCGAGAAGGGGATGGATCCGGAGAACCAGCTCAGCACCGACGACTTCGCCGGCCACCTCGCGCACAACACGAACCTCTCTTTGAAAGCCATCCTCGCGCTCGGCGCCTACGCGGGGCTGGCGGAGACTTTAGGCAGGAAGGCCGAGGCGGCCGACTTCCGGCGCGAGGCGAAGTCGATGGCCGAGCGCTGGGTGCGCATGGCCGACGACGGCGACCACTACCGCCTCGCCTTCGACAAGCCGGGGACGTGGAGCCAGAAGTACAACCTGGTCTGGGACAGGCTGCTCGGACTGAACCTCTTCCCCGCGCAGGTCGCGCGCAAGGAGCTGGCCTTCTATCAGGCGAAGCAGAACAAGTACGGCCTCCCGCTCGATAACCGAGAGGCTTACACCAAGCTCGACTGGACGGTCTGGACGGCGACGCTCGCCGAGTCTCAGGCCGACTTCCGGGCGCTGGTCGTGCCCGTCTATCGCTTCGTCAACGAGTCGCCGAGCCGCGTCCCGCTCACGGACTGGTACGGCACCGTCGATGGTAAGCAGGTCGGCTTCCAGGCGCGCTCGGTCGTCGGCGGCATCTACGTCAAGCTGCTCGCCGACCCCGCGCTCTGGAAGAAATGGAGCGCGCGGGCGGGACGGTAAGAGAATCGAGCCTGCCCCCGCCGCGGATACAGAGGGTTTGTATGACCGAAAGTCTAATCACGGAACATTTCGATGCGAACCGCGAGGTCGTCGCGCGCAGCGCCGAAGTCCTGCGCGAGCCCGCGGCCGGGGTGGCGCGCGCGCTGGTCGAGGCGCTCGGAGCGGGGCATAAGGTCGTAGCGTTCGGCAACGGCGGGAGCGCCGCGCAGGCGAGCCACCTGGTGGGCGAACTGCTCGGCCGCTTCAAGATGACGCGCCAGCCCTTCCCGGCCGTGGCGCTCGCCAGCGACGCCGGCACCGTGACGTGCATCACGAACGACTTCAGCTACGAGGTCTTATTCGAACGTCAGGTCGAGGCGCTCGCGCAGCCGGGCGACATCGCCTTCGGCTTCACGACCAGCGGCCGCTCGGAGAACGTTCGGCGCGGCCTCTTCAAAGCTAAGGAGAAGGGCGCGGTCACCGTGGCCGTGACGGGCGCGGCCGGATTGGTCGGGGGGACTGCCGACCATGTCCTCGCCGTCCCGAGCGACGTGACGGCGCACGTGCAGGAGGTGCACCTGATGCTCTTGCACGTCTGGTGCATCTACGTTGACGAGAAGCTGGGGCGGGCCGAAGGGTGAAGGGGAGAGGTCACACGGCGGATGTCTGGAGACTCGTTTAAGCGGGAAGGCTTCGGGCGGAGGCAGTTCGTCGCGGCGGGCGCGTTGGCGGTCGGAGGGCTGGCCGCGGCCGGCGCCCTGCCCGCGCTCGGCGCGCAGGGCGATCTTAAAAAACGTGTGCTGCACGTCGTGGGCTACTCGCACATCGACGCGGCGTGGCTGTGGCCCTGGCGCGACGGCTCGAACCTCGCGCTGACGACCTTCCGCAGCGCGCTCGACCGCCTGAAGGAGACGCCCGACTTCCGCTACACGCACTCCTCCTCCCAACACTACACGTGGGTCGAGCGCGCCGACCCGAAGATGTTCGAGGAGGTGAAGGAGCGAATCAAGGAGGGGCGCTGGGAGGTCGTCGGCGGCTGGCCGGTCGAGCCCGACTGCAACCTCCCCGCGGCCGAGAGCTTCGTGCGCCAGAGCCTCTACGGCAAAGACTACTTCCGCCGCGCGTTGGGCGTTGACGTGAACGTCGGCTTCAACCCCGACGCGTTCGGCCACGCCGCCGGGCTACCCACACTGCTCGGCCGCGCGGGCTTCAAGTACTACGTCTTCATGCGCCCCGAGGCGCACGAGGCGAAGCTGCCCTTCCTCTTCTGGTGGGAGGGGCCGGACGGCTCGCGCCTTCTGACGTTGCGCATCCATCGCGGCTACAGCCGGCCCGCCTCGGGGCTCGCGGAGGCGGCGCAGAACAGCTTCGCGGCCGGCTTCGAACACGCCGCATACTTCCTCGGCGTCGGCGACCACGGCGGCGGCGCGACCAGAGAGCAGATTAAAAGAGTCGTCGAGCAGCGCTCCGACGCCGCGCTCCCCGAGCTGCGTTTCTCGACCGTCACGGACTTCTTCGCCGCCGTCGAGAAGTCGCCCGCGATGGCCGAGCTTCCGGTCGTCCGCGGCGAGTTGCAGCACCACGCGCGCGGCTGCTACTCGGCGCACGGCGAGGGCAAGCGGCAGAACCGTCGTGCGGAGCGCCTGCTCGTGCAGGCCGAGACGCTCTCGGTCGCCGCGCTGGTGCAGCACGGACACACCTACCCGGCGCAGGAGTACCGGACGGCGTGGGAGAAGGTTCTCTTCAACCAGTTCCACGACCTGCTCGCGGGCACGGCTTTACAGAAGGCTTACGAGGAGTCGCGCGACCAGCTCGGCCTTGCCTCCGACACGGCGCACACGAACCGCGTCGAGGCGCTGGAAGCAATGTCGCGCCGCGTTGACCTGCGTACCGTAAAGGAGGGCGCGGTCTTCGTCTTCAACCCTCTGCCCTGGCCGCGCAAGTGCCTGGTCGAGTATCACACGGAGAAGATACCGGGCGGGAACCCCTGGCGGGCCGTCCCCGAGGGCGTCGTCCCCGTCACGCACATGGAGACGGCCGAGGGGCAGAAGGTCGCCATCCAGTGGCGCCCGTCCGACAGCATGACGCAGGTCTACCCGCGCGTCTCGGCCCTGTTGGACGTGCCCGCCTGCGGCTACAAGGTGCTCGAACTCGTCCACGGGACGGCGCCCGACTCGCCGGAGCCTTACGCCGAGACGTTCTCGTTCAACGAGGGCGGCTTCGGCCTCTCCTCTTTAAAGTCGCGGGAGGGTAGGGAACTACTCGCGTCGCCGTTGGGCCTCGTCGTCATCAGCGACCCGAGCGACACCTGGGGGCACGGCGTCGCGCAGTTCCGGCAGGAGATGGGGCGGCCCCGACTCGTCTCCGCGCAGAGAATCGAGGACGGCCCCGTCACACGTGTCACACGTCACAGGGCACGCTGGAACGACTCGGAGATAATCTTGGACATCGCGCAGTTCAAAGGGTTGGACATGATCGAGCTGCGCTTCGTCATCGACTGGCGCGAGCGCGAGCAGATGCTCAAGCTCGAAGTGCCGACGGCGCTCGCGGCGCCGCGCCTCTTCGCGAAGGTGGCCGGCGCCGTCAGCGAGCGCCAGCCAAACGGCGAGGAGGAGCCGTACCAGGACTGGGTCGCCGTGCAGGGCCGCGTCGGCAATGACGAGTACACGGTCGGGCTGATTAATAACCAGACCTATTCGTACGACTGTCTGAACGGGCTGTTGCGCACGGTGCTCATCCGCTCGGCGCCCTTCGCGCGCCACGACCCGTTCCAGGTGCCGCACGACGACGCGGGCGCGTGGCAGGATCAGGGGCGGCAGGAGCGCCGCTTCTGGCTCGTGCGGGGCCGGGGGCCTTTCGCCGCGCTCGAACTCGACCGGCTGGCCGAGGAGGCGCAGACGCCCGCCGAGTACGTGATGGACTCCGCGCACGAAGGCACAGAGCCGCGCGAGCGCTCCTTCTTCCGCCTCGCGCCGGGCACGGTCAGCCTGCTCGCCCTCAAGCGCGCCGAGCGCGGCGAGGGGCTCGTCGTCCGCGTGCAGGAGCGCGCGGGGCGTGCGACCGAGTTCACGCTTGAGAGCGTCGCGCTCGGCGTCAACCAGCGCGCGCAGATTAAGCCGTGGG
Organism: Pyrinomonadaceae bacterium; assembly: GCA_045807865.1. GTDB lineage: Bacteria > Acidobacteriota > Blastocatellia > Pyrinomonadales > Pyrinomonadaceae > QHXN01. The sequence continues at coordinate 23,942 of JBJMGP010000070.1, read as the reverse complement.
AGATCAAGACGCTTCTGATAGAAGGCGGCCTGTCCGGCCGTCGCGCGCAGGTCAGAGAGGTTAACTTGCTTGAGGTTTAAGCCGCTCGTCTGGTTCGTGCTCGCCTGTCTGCCCGCGGCGCTCGTCGTCCCGGCGGGCACGGCTTCGTCCGGGTCGTCGAAGTCGTTCGCGCGTCACGCGGAGGTCGTGGAGCTACAGCCGCTGGCGGCACAGGCGCGGCGCGTGGCCGAGGCTTTAGAGTTGTTGGGCGAGCCTCTGAGCGCGGCCGATCTGCGCGCGCTGGAACTCGCCGTAGAAGAGAAGGACGAGGCGAGCGGCGCGGCGGCGATTGAAAGGGTGCTCGACCGGCGCGCGCTCGTGCAGGTTCGGATAAGTCCGGAGAGTCGCGTCAGCGTCACGCGCGGCGCCGCGAAAGCGCAGCTCGTCGAGCAGGGCTGGCGCTGCTTCCTCGTCAAGGTGCGTAACGACGCGGGCGTGACGGCGCCGCTCCGCGCCACGAGCCCGAACGCGCTGCCCGTCTACGCGCGCGGCATCTCGGACATCCCCGGCGGCTTCAGTCTCGACCCGCGCCCGAGGCAGAAGATCACGCCCGGCGAGATCGCCGACCGCTGGCTCGAACTCTCCATGTTCGACAAGCCGCCGCTCGAAGCGAAGCTCTCGGGCCTCGCGCTCGAATACCGAATCATCCAGCTCTACAGCCGCGACCGCGGCCGGCGCGAGGCGCGCCTCGGCTTCGACGTGGGCCAGGGCTCGCAGGACATAGGCTTCCGCAACGACGTGCCTCTCCTCTTCGAGTGCCTCCCTTCGAAGGACGTGACCCTGCGCGTGCTCGACGAGAAGGGACGGCCGACCACGGCCTCCTTCGTCGTGCGCGACCCGCAGGGCCGCCAGTACCCTGCGAAGACCAAACGGCTCGCGCCGGACTTCTCCTTCCACCCGCAGGTCTACCGCGCCGACGGCGAGAAACTCCGTCTGCCCGCCGGGAGCTACGCCGTCGAGTTCACGCGCGGCCCCGAGTACGTCAAACAGCGCGAGACTTTAAACGTCAGGACGGGGCCGCGGCCCGAGCAATGGAGTTTCCGTCTGAAGCGCTGGATCGACGCGGCCGCGTTGGGCTGGTACTCCGGCGACCATCACATACATGCCGCCGGCTGCTCGCACTATGAGGCGCCGACGCAGGGCGTGCTCCCCAAAGACATGATCCGGCACATCGTCGGCGAGGGCCTGAACGTCGGGGACGTTTTGACGTGGGGGCCTTGCTACTACTACCAGAAGCAGTTCTTCGAGGCGAAGGTCAACCCGCTCTCCACCGCGGAGAACCTCATGCGCTACGACGTGGAGGTCTCGGGCTTCCCTTCGAGCCACGCCGGCCATTTGACGCTGCTCGGGCTTCGTGACCAGGACTACCCCGGCGCCGAGACCATCGAGCAGTGGCCGACATGGGACCTGCCGATTCTTAAATGGGCAAAGGCGCAGGGCGCGGCCGTCGGCTTCGCGCACTCGGGCTGGGGGCTTGAGGTCAAGTCGCGGGAGCTGCCGAACTACGAGCTGCCGCGCTTCGACGGCATCGGCGCCAACGAGTACGTCGTGGACGTGACGCACGACGCCGTCGATTTCATCTCGGTCGCGGACACGCCGGCCGTGTGGGAGCTGAACGTCTGGTACCACACGCTCAACAGCGGCTTCCGCACGCGCATCGCCGGCGAGACCGACTTCCCCTGCATCTACGGCGAGCGCGTCGGCATGGGGCGCTCCTACGTGCAGTTGGGCGGCGCGCTCGACTACGACGCCTGGGTGAAGGGCTTGCGCGAGGGGCGCTCCTACGTCTCGGACGGCCGGAGCCATCTGCTCGACTTCAAGGTTGACGGGTTGGCCGTCGGGACAGGCGGGAGCGAGCTGCGCCTCGACGCACCGCGGCGCGTGCGCGTCACGGCGCGCGTGGCGGCGCTGCTGAGTGAGCAGCCGGACGAGACGTTGCGCGGCCGCCGCCCCGACCAGACTCCGTACTGGGATTTAGAGCGCGCGCGCGTGGGCGCGACGCGCGAGGTGCCGCTCGAAGTCGTCGTCAACGGCCGCGCGGTCGCGAGTAGAAACATTCCGGCCGACGGCTCCCTGCGGGACGTGGCCTTCGACATCCCGGTCGAGCGCAGCAGTTGGGTCGCGCTCCGCATCCTGCCCTCCTCGCACACGAACCCGGTCTTCGTCGTCGTCGGGGGCAGGCCCATCCGCGCCTCGCGCCGCAGCGCCGAGTGGTGCCTGAAGGCGGTGGATCAATGCTGGACGCAGAAGGCGCCGCAGACCTCCGAGCGCGAGCGCCCCGACGCCGCGCGCGCCTACGAGCAGGCCCGCCGCGTCTACCGGAAGATCGTCGAGGAGTGCGAGGTGGATTGAAGGAAAGTAGACAGTAGACGGCAGGCAGTAGTCAGTAGAAGACACTTGTGACCCTGCGATTGTCATGCTCGGCCCGGGCAAAGTGGAGTCTACAGTCTACTATCTGCCTCTACTGTCTACTTTTTGTGTGGGAGATGTCATGGGCGAAAGTTCGAATGTAAAGTTGAAAATTCCACTTGATATGTGCGCGCGCTGTCTGTAGTATCGCGCTACTTTAGTGGGGAAGCGAACAATCTCCAACCAACGACCGACCCGGGTTTAAGCGTTCCAATAGTTAACATCCTAAGCATCGGTCACCCCTTTCCCGTTCTATCTCAGGAGGAACTATGAAACGTAGTATTTGTTGGCGTGTGCCAATGTTATTTCTCTGTGTGCTGGCGTCGGCCCTGACCTGCTTCGGTCAGGAGTCGCGCGCGACACTGACCGGCACCGTCACCGACCCGAACGGCGCCGCCGTCCCCAACGCCACGGTCACGATCACGAATCAGCAGACGAACCTTTCGACTACAGTCACCACCACCGGCGAGGGCAACTACACCGCGACCCCGCTGCTGCCCGGACTCTACACGGTCGTGGTGGAGGCCCAGGGCTTCAAGCGGACGCAGAGTGACCAGGTCCAGCTCTCCACCGCCACGACCACGACCTTCGATGTCGCGCTGGAGATCGGCGCCGTCGGCGACACGGTCATGGTCGTCGCCGACGCCCCCGTCCTCGAAGCCGACACCGCCTCGCGCGGCCAGGTCGTCGAGCGCGAGCGCATCTCGGAGCTGCCGCTCGTCGGGCGCAACCCCATCAACCTGGCGACGCTCGCCCCGGGCGTCACCTTCAACGGCAACCCGCAGTTCAACCGCCCGTTCGACAACGGCGACAACGTCAACTTCTCCATCAACGGCGGGCTCAACCGGCACAACGACTTTACGCTCGACGGCGTGGCGAACAACGCCATCACCGACGCCAACGCGACCCGCACGGTCAGCAGCAACAATATCGCCTTCATCCCCTCATCCGAGGCGACCCAGGAGTTCAAGGTTCAGACCAACTCCTACGACGCGCAGTACGGCCGCACGGGCGGCGGCACCGTCAACGTCAGCATCCGGGCCGGCGGAAGCCAGTACCACGGCTCGCTCTACGAGTTCGCGCGCCGCTACCAGTTCAACGCCAACTCGTTCTCCAACAACGCGCGCGGCACGCAGCTCACCGGCCCCTGCGCCGGGCAGGAGGCGAGCCCCCGCTTCACCCGCGACCAGATCACCTGCGAGAACCTGGGCGGCAACAAGATCGACCAGTACGGCTTCGTCTTCTCGGGGCCGCTGCGCATCCCTCGCTTCGGCGAGGGCGGCAAGCACTTCTACAACGGCAGCAACAACACGTTCTTCCTCGTCAACATAGAGAAGTACAAGGAGCTGTCGCCGGGGCAGGGCTTCAGCACCGTCCCGACGCTGCTGGAGCGCCAGGGCGACTTCTCCCAGTCGGGCGTCACCATCTTCGACCCGCTGACGACGACGTGTAACGCGCAGGGCGTCTGCACGCGCCAGCCGTTCCCCGGCAACGTCATCCCGGCGAGCCGCATCAGCCCCGTCGGCGCGGCCATCGTCAGCGGCTTCTCCCTGCCGAACACCGGCTCCGCCACCCAGAGGTTCAACAACTTCTACCTGAGCGAGGGGCTCGGCACCGACGACTTCTACTCGAACATCGCGCGCGTCGATCACAGGTTCAGCGACCGGGAGTCGATGTTCGTCCGCTTCGTCAACAACCGCCGCGACCAGTTCGCCTTCGGCGGCAACAACCGCGTCGGGCTCGGCATCGACCAGCAGGGGCCGCTCGTGCGCCAGAACTACGGCGTCGTGATCGACTCGACGACGACCGTCAACTCGACGACGATCCTGAACGTGCGGCTCGGCTTCGCGCGCTTCCTCCAGGCGGCCTTCCGCCAGGCGTCGTCGCCGTTCGACGCCACCAGCATCGGCTTCTCGCCGGCCTTCTCGGCGGCGCGCCCGGTCTCCATCGTGCCCCGCATCACCTTCAACGACCCGAACGGCGGCATCCCCGAGTTCGGCTCGCGCAACCCGAATTCGAACATCACCAACACCTGGAGCGTGCCGGCCTACCTGACGAAGATCACGGGTAACCACACCTTCCGCTTCGGCGGCGAGTGGCGCCGCTTCCAGGTCAACCAGTCGGGCGGCTCGTTCAACTTCGGCGGCGGGGCCTTCTGCTTCACCAACTTCTACACCTCGGGCACGGCCGGCAACCGCGGCTCGGGCGGCGCCGCCTTCGCCGACCTGCTGCTCGGCGCCCCGACCTCGACCACCAACTCCAACTTCGCGCAGTGCAACGGCAACGCCCCGAACAGCCAGCTGGAGAACGTCTCGCCGACCACCTTCGAGTGGAGCTACCTGGCCGGCTACGTCCAGGACGACTGGAAGCTCACGCCGAAGCTGACGCTCAACCTCGGCTTCCGCTACGACTACGAGCAGCCGCCGGTCGAGCGCTTTAACCGCCAGAACCGCGGCTTCGCCTTCGACCAGGCGAACCCGCTCGCCGCGGCCGTCCGCAACGCCTCGGCGGCCGACTGCCCGGCCTGCGCCAACCTGCGCGGCGGGCTCGTCTTCGCCGGAGTCAACGGGCTGGCCGAAGGCGCCTTCGAGCCGGATCGCAACAACTTCCAGCCGCGCGTCGGCGTCGCCTACCAGTGGAACGAGAAGACGGTCATCCGCGGCGGCTACGGGCTCTTCTACTACCCGTCGGCCGAGTACGGCGGCGCCTCCGGCTTCAGCGTCATCACGCCGTACAGCAGCAACCTCGGGACGACCGGCGCCGCGCAGTTCACCCCGCGCGCCGACGCCTTCAACAACCCGTTCCCGACCGGCCTCACGCAGCCGACCGGCTCCTCGCTCGGCCTGCTGACGCAACTCGGCTCGGCGGTCACCTTCGTCAACCCGAACCGCGAGATCCCCTACATCCACCAGTACTCGCTCGGCATCCAGCGCGAGCTGCCCTGGCGCACGAAGCTCGACATCTCGTACGTCGGCAGCGCCTCGCGCAGGATCCTGACGGGCGACCAGCAGGGCGCGGGCGCGCGCAACATCAACGTCAACACGCCGGCGCAGCTGGCGCGCTTCCGCACCGACCCGACCTTCCGGGCCAGCGACCCGGTGACGAACCCGTTCGCCGGGCTCATCCCGAGCAACCCGGCCCTGAACGGCGCCACGATCCGGCGCGACCTGCTGCTGCTGCCGTTCCCGCAGTTCGGCGCCGTCAACTTCATCGGCGAGAACGTCGGCACGCTCGACTACAACTCGCTCCAGGCGTCCCTGGAGAAGCGCCTCAGCCGCGGGCTGGTCGGCGTCGTCTCCTACACCTTCTCGAAGAACATCGGCGCGCTCGGCTTCCTGAACAACCAGGACACGACCGTCGACAACGCGCGCGCGGTCGTTGACTTCGACAGCCCGCACGTCCTGGCGGTGAGCGCCGTCTACAACCTGCCCTTCGGGAAGGGGCGGCACTACCTCTCGAACGCCGGGAGGGCCACGGAGCTGCTCGTCGGCGGCTTCGAGTACAGCGTCATCACCAACTACCGCTCGGGCCGCCCGATCCCGCTGCCCAGCAACGCCGACCTGATCGGCGACCCGCACGGCGACCGCTCCTTCAGCAACCCGAACGTGCCCGGCACGACGGCCTCGTTCATCAACAACTGCGTCATGTCGGCCGACGGCACGAGCAGCACGCGCCCGGCCACCAACGCCGCCGGCGCCCGCAACGGCAACACGCGCGTGCCCTGCACCAACCCGGCGTTCCGGCTCCGCGACACCGCGCTCACGCTCCGCAGCATCCCGCTCCGCCTCGGCAACCTGCGCGAGCCCTCGGCGACGACGTTCGACATGGCCCTGAACAAGTCGTTCAACTTCACCGAGAGCGTTCGCTTCCAGTTCCGCGTGGAGTTCTTCAACGCCTTCAACACGCCGCTCTTCGGCAGCCCCGACACGGGCGACGCCGGCAGCCAGACCTTCGGCGTGCTGAACCCCAACAACGGTCAGCGCAACATCCCGCGCCAGATCCAGCTCGGCTTCAAGCTCATGTTCTAAGAAGAGTCTGAGTCCGACACGAGAAAAGGCCACCCGCTGCCGGGTGGCCTTTTCTCTTCCGCCGCCGTCGCCCTTCAGCGTGCGCCGCGCCCCAGCCTGATCCTGACCTCGTGCTCGCCCGCGCGCGCGCCGAAGCTCACGCGCGGGATGCGCAGGAGGCCGCCCGCGTAATTGTAGGACGAAGGCGTCAGCGCCCGGCCGTCAATCTCGACCCGCAGCGGCGGGCGCGCGAGCCACGCGCCGAAGTCGCCAGCCTCTATGAGTCGCACTACCGCCGCATCGCCACCGCGCGTCACGGAGAGGACGGCCGCCGGTGACAGGTATTTGTCCAGCAGGCCGAAGATGGCGAGGTCGCCCTGGACGTGCGCGAGCGTGAAGAGTTCGTAGCTGCCGTCGGACAACTCGAACGTCAAAGGCGGGGCCTGCGGCCCGAGCAGCGTTACGCGCGCGTCGCTCATGCGGTAGACGGCAATCCTCGGCAGCGGCTCGTTCGGGCCGGGCGCGGGTGCAGTCATCTCCGCGTCGCCCGCGCCGAGCCGGCCCGCGACGCGTGGCTCGGTCTTATTCACGTGGAACGCCGCGACCACGCCCACGCTCAAGCCGGGTCGCGTCACGCGCGCGAAGACCTTGAGGGCCGTCGCTTCGACCGACGGGTCTGAGAGCAAAAGGTCGCGCGTCACCTGCGCCGGCTCGTCGGCCATGAGCAGGCGGCCGTCGGAGAGCGCGAGCCGCTTCAGAATCTCGGGGCGCTCCTTGCCAGCCTCGTCCGTGAAGTAGACGGGGCCGCCGCTCACGGCGCGCGCGACGGCGTGGTACTCGGCCGCCGGGTCGTGCGACTGGAACATGTCCCAGTCGGGGTAGGCGAAGTTCGCAAGCCAGTAGGCGTTGTAGGCATTCTGGAAGACGTGGTCTTTCGGGTTGTACTTCAACTCGGGCTGGTAGTCGTCGCTGCCGCGCGCGATGTTCGACGTGCGCCAGTTGTAGACATTCTCCAGAGACATCTCCATGCAGTTGATGAGGCCGAGCCCGCCCGCCTCGAAGAACTTCTCGGCCGCGCTTTGCAGGTTGCGGTGCGCGCCGCCGCCCGAGTCGAACAGAGGCATCAGCCCGTCGGTGAACTTGACGTTGTTGCCCTGTCCGTCCACCTTCACGAAGTCGTAGCCCCAGCCCTTCAAACTCCGATACCAGTCCTCGTAAAAGCTCTCGCCGCGCCCTTCGCGCGGGTCGGGCAGCAGCTTCCCTTCGAGCCCCTTGAACATCCTGTGCTCGCGCGCGACCTCCGAGCCTTCCGCCACCCCGTTCCAGTAGCCCTGGAACGTGTGCCACACGCCGACGTGCAGGGACTTGTCCTCTTCGTGCAGGCGGCGCGCGAGCGCGGCCATCCCGCCGGGGAACTTCGACTGGTCGGCGTCGAAGGCCGTGAGCTTCTGGTCTTTGACCGAGAGCCAGCCGTCGTCAACCAGCACGAAGCCGAAAGGTATCTGTTTCTCGCGCATCGACCGCACGCTCTGAACTATCTTGTCGGCCGTCACCCCCTGCCCGTACGCGTTCCAGGAGCACCAGCCGAGTCGGCGGAAGACCTCCGGGTAATCTTTCTGCCAGCGCAGGCGGCCGTACTGCCCGGTCGCCGCAAACGCCGTCTCGTAGGCCGCGCGCGTGAGCTTGTAAGGGTCTGTGCCGGCGGCGTAGGCGAAGAGGGGCACGCGGCGCGGCGCGAAGCCGGGGTCGTAGCTCGAAGCGGCGACGCGGAACTCGGGGCGCCACTCGATCTCGGAGACGCCGACCTCGCCCAACATCCCGCCGCCCGCGAGCGGGACGAGCAGGTGGTAGTCCCGCCCTTCGGTCTGCCGCCAGAGGACGAGCTGGTTGGCCGGCCCTAAGAAACGGTAGTCGGAGAAGAAGACCGGCGCCGTCCAGTAGATTTTGAACCGCTTCGTCGCCATCCCGCGCGCGAAGCGGTCAAGGCTTGAGACGAGCTGCACGCCCTCGCGCGGCGCGAGCGCCGGCCCGTCGTAGTCGAGCCACGCGACAAGCACGCCCGTGTTCGGGTAACGACGCACTTCGAGCACGGCGGACTTGACCCCGTGCGCCTCTCCGTTCGGCTTCACGCGGAAGCGCTGGCGCTCGAAGGCGCCCGCGTCGTCGGAGCCCGCGTCCTGCCCGGCCTCCTCCAACTCGCCCGAGACCGCCGCGCCGTCCGCGAGCCGCAGCCGCACACGCATCAAGGTCAACACCAGCCCCGGCCCGCGCCTGAGCTGCAACTGCCCGCGGTCGAGCACGACGTTTGACTGTCTGTTCGTCTGGGCAGCAGCCGTCGCCGCGAACAGGAAGAGTGCGAGCAGTAAGAGTTGTTTTCGCATGTCTGGAGACGTTGGTGAACAGGAGATCAGCGCGTGACGTTCGACTCTCTCTCAATCCCCTCGTTGAACGAAGGCGGGGCGGCCGCGGGGCCGGTGGCCCACTTCTTATTCGGCTCGGGGCCGAGGGTGAAGTCGAGCACGCCGCCGCGTTCGATGGCTTCGTAGGGTATCCAGGTCTTCTCGTACGGGCTGCCGTTCAGGCGTAGCTCCTGCACATAGGGGCTCCTGGCGCCGGCGCCGCGCCCCTTCAACATCAGCACCCACCCGCCCTTCAACCTGATATCAATCTCGGGGAAGAGAGGGCCGTTGACCGAGAACCCGCCGACGCCCGGGATGGTCGGGTACAGGCCGGTTGAAGCGAAGACGACCCACGAAGAGGTCGCGCCGAGGTCGTCGTTGCCCGGGATGCCGCCGGGGTCGGGCCTGAACAGCTCGGTCAGCGCGCGCCGCGTCGTGGCCTGCGTCTTCCACGGCTGGCCCACGTAGTTGTAGACCCACGGCACGGGGAAGACCGGCTCGTTGCCGATGAAGAAGTAGGGGCGGTCGGGGCCGGCGTTCAGTTCCGTGAAGAAGCTGTCGAGCCGTCCCACGACCGCCTCGTTCCCGCCGATGCGGTCGATGACGGCGCGCAGGTTGTGCGGGATCATCCAGGTGTACTGCGTGGCGTTGCCTTCCACGTAAGACTTGTGGCTCTCGGGGCGCCACGGCAACTCCGGCTTGTAGAGCATCTCCTTGAAGTCGAAGCCCGGCAGCCAGGAGCCGTCGGCCCAACGGCCGCGGATGTAGCGCGTCTCGGGGTCGAACAGCCGCGCCCACCACTGCGCGCGCCGCATCATCAAGGCTGCGGTCTTCTGATCGCCCTGCGCGCGCGCGAACTGCGCGAGCGAGAAGTCCGCGGTCTCGTATTCGAGCGCGACGGACGGCGAGCCGCGCAGACCTTTCTGCTCCATCGGGACGTAGCCGTACTTGAGGAAGTCGGCGAGCCCGGGGCGCACCAGATAAGTTTTAGATTTAGCCTCCGGGTCGGTCGCGCCTCTCAGCATCACACGCAGCGCCGCGTGCGTGTCGAAGTCGCGCGCGCCGAAGGCCCACGTGCCGGCGATGATCGGCACCGCCGGGTCGCCGTACATCGCGCCGCTCTCGTCGTTGGCGACCGGCCATTTAGGCAGGCCGCCCCCGCCCTGCTCGGCGTCGTTGACGAGCGACTGGGCCATGTCGCTCGCCTCATCCGGAAAGAGCCACGCGATGAGCGGCGACTCCGAACGGTAGATGTCCCAGCCGGAGAAGTTCGTGTACTGCGTGTGCCCCGGCGCCTTGTGCACGCGGTCGTCGAAGCCCACGTACTCGCCGTCGGCGTCGCTGAAAGTGGTCGGGTGGAGCAGCGTGTGGTAGAGCGCCGTGTAGAAGACCTTCGTCTCCGCGTCGGTGCCGCCGCGCGCCTGTATGCGCCCGAGCGCCTCGTTCCAGCGCGTCAGCGCGCGCGAGCGCACGGCCTGGAACTCCCAACCCGGACTCTCCGCACGCAGGTTCGCACGTGCCTTCTCGACGCTCACGTAAGAGAGGCCGACCTTCATGCGGACGGTGCCGCTCACGTCGGTGTCGAACGTGACGTACCCGCCGGTCTGCCTCCCCCCCCGGGCAGGGCTCACGCCCGGCAGCACGCGGTCGCCGTCCCACGAGCCGAAAGAGTTGAACGGGCGGTCGAACTCCGCGGCGAAGTAGAGCACGTAGCGATTGCGCGCGCCGCAGAAGCCGCCGCTCGCCACCATCCCGCTCATCCGCCGGTCGCCCTCCGCACGCCACTCGGCCTCCTGCACGCCCGAGGCGTTGCGCCCGACGTTAACGAGCAACGCCGCGGGGGAACCTTTGGGGAAGTCGAAGAGGGCGAAGCCCGTGCGCGTCGTGGCGGTCAGGCTCACACGCACGCCCGACTCCAAAGCGACCTCGTAGAAGCCGGGCGCGGCGCTCTCCCTTTCGTGCGAGAACTTTGCGAGGTAGTCTTCGGGCGAGGTCGCCGGCGACTTTTCGATGCGCCCCGCGAAGGGCATAAAAGGCACGTCGCCGAAGACGGGGCAGCCCGGGCCGCTCAGGTGCGTGAGGCTGAAAGCCCGGATGGCTGCGTCTTTATAGACGTAGCTGCCGCGGTCGTCGGGACCGAAGCCCTTCTCCGTGTCGGGGCTGAACTGCACCATCCCGAAGGGGAGCGTCGCGCCGGGGAAGGTGTTGCCGCTGCCGTTGCCGCCGAGGTAGTCGGGCAGCGGCGAGTTGGCCGTCCCGACGAAAGGGTCTACGAACCGCGCAACGTTGAAAGGGCGCGCCGCAGGTGTCTGTCTCTGCCCGCGCCTCTGTGCGCCGACTGCCGGCGCGAGTAGGAAGAGGGTTAAGAAGGCGGACAGAGTCTTCTTGAACGTCAGCATCTTTGGCATCTCATGAGCGCTACCTGTTACGCCCCAAACGCAGCGACGCGGCGTGCGCGGGGTCGGTTGCCCCCTTCGTCAGCCACTCACGCGCGAGACGCCGCACCGGCTCCACCTCCGTGCCCGCCACGCCCATCAGCGAGTAGAAGTCGCGCCGCTCCGTCTCCTCGTTCGACATGCTCCACAGGTCGAGGCCGAAGGGCGCGAAGTGGCTCGGGTACTTCTGGTAAGACTCTTCGTCCACGTCGTGCGCCTGGCTGTTGAGCCACCCGACCGGCCAGTGATCCCACGAAAGGCTCCGCCAGCCCCAGCCGCCGGTCGCCTTGTCTGAGTGCTCCTTCATGCGCGTCGTCTCGTGCGGATAACCCGACGCATCGCCGACGACGAAGAAGGGCGAGCCGTCGCGGAAGGGGATCATTCCGACGAACCCCTGCGCGTCGTCCAACTCCTTCCACGGCGAGCCCACGCGCCGCGCCGTGCTCGTGAAGGGCTTGCCGGGTTTCGGCGCGGGCTTCCAGTAGACATCAGCGCGCGCGGGGGTGAAGGCGTCGAGGCCGACGAAGGCGTGGCTCTCGCCCGTCTTCGCGTCCGGTTCGAGCACGTCGAACCAGAGCTTGCCGACCGGCGTCATCGCGATCAGTTCAATCGGCTCGCGCGCGTAGCCGCGCTTGTCCCCGGGCATCAGTGACTCGTAGCTCTGGCGGCGGAGGACGAGCCCGTTGGGGAAGGCCCAGAAGTCTTCGGTGCCGCGGAAGGCAGCCGCGCCCGACTCCATGTTGACGCCGAGGTATGTCCAGCGCACCCACACGCGGCGCGGGCCGGATTCGATCACATCGACAAAGCTGTTGCGCTCCCGGCGCCCGTGTTCGTTGAACAGCTCGGCCCAGCCCTCGTTGCCCTCGAAGAACTGGTAGGAGAGTGCGACGCCGCTCGGGAGTTCGAACCAGGGGCAGTAGCTCGCCTCGTGCGAGAAGACGAAGCGCTGCGGGAAGTCGCGCCAGTAGATGACGAAAGCCTTCTTCGGATTAAGGTCGGCGTGCGGCGGCGACTTGAACTCGCCCAGGTAGTTCCCGAAGACGTAGTCCGAGACCTCTGCGACCGACACGCCCGCCGTCTTCAACCTCTTCAACTCCGCCACGGTGACGGGCGCCGCGCGCCGGAAGGGAACGTCCTGCGCGACGCCGCCGGGCGCCTTGCCGAAGACGAGCACGACCGCGGCCATTACGGCGAAGTGCCGCGCCGCCCTCCAACGCTGCGAAGTGGAACGCAGGTGAATCATGGAATAGGGACCAGGCCGTCTGAGACGACGAAGAAGCCGTTGACGACGCCGGTCGTGGCCGCGTCCGCCGGCCCCTCGAAGCCCGGCTGCTTGCCTCCGATTGAGAAGCGGAACTCGCCTTCCTCCAACCGGCGTTTGCCCTTCTCATCGACCATCATCAAATCCCCGGGTGTGAGGTTGAAGGTGACGCGCCGCTTCTCGCCCGGCTTGAGGTGGACGCGCCGCACGCCCTTGAGCGCACGCACAGGGACGGGCGCGGAGGCTTTCACGTCCGTCAGGTAGAGTTGCACCACCTCGTCGCCCGCGCGAGGCCCCACGTTCTGCACGTCAGCACTGACCGTCAAGCCGGAGCCCGCGCGCACCACTATCCTGCTCGCGGTCGGGTTGCTGTACTCGAAGCGCGTGTAGCTCAGTCCGTGGCCGAACGGGTAGAGCGGCTCGCCCCTGAAGTAACGATACGTCCTCCCCTCCATGCGGTAGTCTTCAAACGGCGGCAGTTGTTCGACCGACTTGTAGAAGGTGACGGGCAGACGGCCCGCCGGGTTGTAGTCGCCGAAGAGCACGTCGGCCAGGGCGGTGCCGCCCTCCTCGCCCGGATACCAGGCTTCGACGATGGCCGGCACGTTCGCTTGCGCCCAGTTGACGGCGAGCGCGCCGCCGTTAACGAGCACGAGGACGACCGGCTTGCCCGTGGCGACAACTGCTTTGAGTAAATCCTCCTGCGCGTCGGGCAGGTCGAGGCTCGTGCGGTCGCCGCCGCTGAAGCCCTTGACCTTCACGTCCATCTCCTCGCCTTCGAGCGAGGGCGAGAGACCCAAAGCCATGACGACCACGTCCGCCTCGCGCGCGGCCTTAAGTGCTTCTTCGCGTAACGAGACATTCAGACCCGGCGGCCCCCAGACGAGCTTCGCCGTCGCCGACGCATAGCGCTCGTAGTATTCGACGCGGAGTTTGTAAGCGCGACCGGCCTCGAAGTCTATCGCCTGCGTCAGCGTCCGTGTGCTGCCGTCGCGCCAGCTATCAACTATCGGCCGGTCGTCGAGAAAGACGCGGACGCCGTCGTCGGCGCGGACGCCGAACTGGTATCTGCCCGACGCGGGCGGCACGAAGTAGCCCGTCCAGCGCGCGGAGAAATTGTCCGTGTTGATGCCCGCGACGGGCGCGTCCGTGAACCAGTCGAAGTTGAGCTGCTCGTCGGTGCGCGTGGCGACCGGCCTCTCTTGCAAGTCCTTGTTGTCGAAGTACTCGCCTTGAAGCCCGCGCGCGCTCCGGTCTGCGTTCTGGTAGAGCGCCGACGCGGGGACGGGGAGGATGGCGTCGCCGGTGAGCGTCGTCCCGAGCGCGTACGTGACGCGCGTCCGCGGCGAGACCTTGCGGCGAATGCCTTCGAGCGGCGTCGTCCACTTCGAGGGGATGCCGTGGTAGTTCCCCAACAGCACTTCGAGCGAGTCGGCGTTCGGGCCGATGACGGCGATGCTTTGCACATCCTTCCTCAGCGGCAGCGCGTTCTTCTCGTTCTTGAGGAGCACGATGGACTCGCGCGCCGCGCGCGCCGCCAACTCGCGGTTGGACGCGGAGTCGTTAACTTCGATGGGGATGCGGGCGTAAGGGACGGACTCCGGCGGGTCGAACAGCCCCAAGCGGAAGCGCGCCTCGAAGAGACGTTTGACCGCGGTGTCGATCTCGGCCTCGGTGATGAGACCGGCCTTGACCGCCGCGGGGAGCGCGCGGTACTCGTAGCCGCAGGTCAGATCAGTCCCGGTCTTGACCGCGGCGGCCGAAGCCTCCTCCTCGGTCTTCTTGAAGTTGTGCTTCTTGTAGATGTCCGCGACGGCGTCGCAGTCCGAGACGACGTAGCCGCCGAAGCCCCACTCCCCGCGCAAGACCTCCTTCAGCATCCGCGGGCTCGCGCAGAGCGGCTCGCCGTTGAGGCGGTTGTAGGCGCACATCACGGAGCCGGCCTTGCCCTCGACGACAGTCGCGCGGAAGGCGGGCAGGTAGGTCTCTTCGAGGTCGCGCTCGGGCGGGTGCGCGTCGAAGGTGTGGCGCTGCGACTCGGGGCCGGAGTGGACGGCGTAGTGCTTGGGCGTGGCGATGGTCTTCAAGTACTTCGGGTCGTCACCCTGCATCCCTCTCACAAAGGCGACGCCGAGGCGCGAGGTGAGGTAAGGGTCTTCGCCGTAGGTCTCCTGCCCGCGCCCCCAGCGCGGGTCGCGGAAGATGTTGATGTTCGGCGACCAGAAGGTGAGTCCGTAAAAGCGCTTGCGGAAGTCGCGCCGGACGGCGTCATTGTACTTGGCGCGCGCCTCGTCGGAGATGGCCGTCGCGACAGACTTGACGAGGTCTTCGTCCCACGTCGCGCCGAGGCCGATGGCCTGCGGGAAGACCGTCGCGTGGCCGGCGTAGGCGACGCCGTGCAGCGCCTCGTTCCACCAGTCGTAGGCGGGGACGTTGAGACGCTCGACGGCCGCCGCCTTGTTCATCATCTGCGAGACCTTCTCTTCGAGCGTCATCCGCGAGACGAGGTCTTCGACCCGCCGCCTGATGGGCAGACGCGGGTTGAGATAGGCGGGCGTTGCAGAGTCCGTCGCGCGCGTCTGCGCCGCGACGGGCAGACCCGACAGCAGAAGTGTAGAGAGACAGAGCGTGACGAAGAGTCGATGTATGGTCTGCTTCAAAGGGAAATTCCTATCGCGTACGCGCCACAAGGATCTTGGCCTCGAAGGGCCTGAGGGGCAGCTCTTTGGAGACGAGCCGTTCAAGTTCGGACGAGGGGATGTTGCCGAGCGCGACTTCGTAAGTAAACGGGCCGGTTCTCTTAGGCGGTGGCAGCTTGAACGTCCGCTGCTCGCCCGACATGTTGAGCACGACGATGACGTGCTCCCCGCGCGCGACGCGGCTGTACGCGTAGACGTGCGGGTCGTTGCCGAGACTCGTGTAATTGCCGTCGAGGAGCGCCGGGCTCCGGCGTCGGAAGGCGATGAGACGTCGGTAGAAGCTGAGAAGAGATTCAGGGTCACGCTCCTCGGCGGCGACGTTCTTCTCCTTCGCCGAGGGAGGGACGGGGAGCCAGGGTTCGCCCGTCGTGAAGCCGGCGTTGGCGGTCGCGTCCCACTGCATCGGCGTGCGCTCGCCGTCGCGCCCCTTGTTGGCCGGCCAGTAGCGGCGGCCGACGGGGTCGCGGACTTCGTCAACCGTCTTCGGCTCGGTCGTCGTCATGCCGACCTCCTCGCCGTAATAAAGGAACGGCGAGCCGCGCAGCGTCAGGAGCATCGTCGCCGTCAGCCCGGCGATGAGGTCGTTATGCTTGCCGTCGCCGTAGCGGTCGTAGTGGCGCGGGTTGTCGTGGTTCGAGAGCACGTAGGTCGTCCAGCGCCCTTGCAGCGCCTTCTCCGACGCCCCGACGACCGAGCGGAAGATGCCGGCGTCCAACTTCGAGCGCGCCGGCTCCATGATGAGGAAGAAGTTGAAGGGGAGGTGGACGCCGTTGTCCGAGGGGCCGTAGTAGCGCATCAGCTCCTCCCACTTCGGCACGTACGCCTCGCCGATGAGCACGCTCTCGGGGTTGACCGAGTCGTTGAAGGCGCGCAGGCGCACCATCACGTCCTGCACCTCGGGCAGGTCGCGGTTGTACCTCTTCTCCTGCAAGTGCTCGCCCGTCGTCGTGCCCGGCCTTAACTCAGGCAGGACGGGGTTGTCGCGCAGCTGCGGGTCTTCGAAGAGGTAGTTGACGGCGTCGAGGCGGAAGCCGTCGGCGCCGCGCTTGAGCCAGAAGCGCACCGTCTCGAACATGCGCTTCTCGACTTCCGGGTTGCGCCAGTTCAGCTCGGGCTGCTGCGGGTAGAAGTAGTGGTAGTAGTACTGCCCCGTCTTCTCGTCCAGCGTCCAGGCGACGGGGCCGAACGACGAAGACCAGTTGTTCGGCCGCGAGCCGTCCGCCCGCGGGTCGCGCCAGATGTACCAGTCGCGCTTCGGCGAACTCTTCGACGCGCGCGACTCTTTAAAGAAGGGGTGCTGGTCGGAGGTGTGGTTGAGGACGAAGTCGATGACGACGCGGATGTGGCGCCGGTGGGCCTCTCTAATCAGGCGGTCGAAGTCTGCGAGCGTGCCGAACTGCGGGTCTACCGCCTCGTAGTCGCTCACGTCGTAGCCGAAGTCCACCTGCGGCGAGGGGTAGAAGGGCGTGACCCAGACGGCGTCCACGCCGAGCCTCGATAAGTATTCGAGCTTCGACGTGATGCCGTTGAGGTCGCCGACGCCGTCGCCGTCCGAGTCTTTAAAACTCCGCGGGTAGATTTCGTAAAAGACCGCGTGCTTCCACCAGGGCGTTCCGCCGCGCGCCCGCGCGCCCGTCCGGCCCTGTGCCCCGGCGTGCGGCACGAGGAGGATGGGGAAGAGGAGGGCGATGGTTAAAGTGACGAAGGCCGTGCGGCGCGAGTGTAAAGCCATCCGTGTCTCGTCCTCTTAGCTTGTCTGTGCGGGGCGCCGTTCGCGCGCGGCCTGGCCGAGGATGACGGCGCCGTGCAGGGCGCTGTCGCCGCCGAGCGAGGCTTGCAGGATGTTGATCTGCTCTGGCGGCAGCATCCGCACGCGCGCACGCACGCGCTCGCGCAGCGGGCCGAAGAGCTGCTCGCCGGCCTCCGAGACGCCGCCGCCGATGACGATGGCCTCCGGCGCCAAAATGTTGAAGAGGTTGCCGACCCCGACCGCGAGGTAGTGAATCATCTCCTCCCACACCGCGGAGGCGAGGGCGTCGCCCGCGCGCGCGGCCTCCGCCACCGCGCGCCCCGTGACCTCGTTCGGGCTCAAGGAAGAGAGCGAGCTTGACCCGCCCGCCGCCAGGCTCTCGCGCGCGCGCCGCGCGAGGGCCGTCCCCGAGCAGAGCGCTTCGAGGCAGCCGCGCCCGCCGCACCCGCACTCGGGGCCGTCCGGCAGAACGGTCATGTGCCCCACCTCGCCCGCGCCGTCGTAGACGCCGTGGACGAGTTCGCCGCGCACGATGACGCCGCCGCCGATGCCCGTGGACTGCGTGATGTAGACGAGGTGCCTGTAGCCTTGACCAGCGCCGTAACGGTGCTCGCCGAGCGCGGCCGCGTTGGCGTCGTTGTCGAGCAGCGCGGGGACGCCCAAACGCTCCTCGACGATCTTAACGACGGGGAATGCGTCCCAGCCGGGCAGATTCGGCGGCGAGAGGATGAGGCCGCGCTGGCGGTCGAGCGGGCCGCCGCAGCCGATGCCGACGGCGGCCAGGCACGAGCCGGTCTGACCCAGCATCCTCTCTATCTCCGCGAGCGCCTCTTCGACGATGGCGTGTGGCCCGCGCTCCGCGGTGCGCGCGGGAAAGCGCATCCGCTCGATGATCTGGCCTTCGAGGTCGGCGACGGCGAGTGCGATTTTAGTCCCGCCGATGTCGATACCGGCGACGCATTGGTCTGACAATGTGTGATGACCCTTCAAGGATGATGGCAAGCGCTGACGGCCGCTAGTATTCCACGTCCGCGGAGTTTGTCAACGGGGAGGTTTGAGATGAGAGGGGATAAGCTAAGGGGACGCGGGGTCCCGGCTGAGGTGCTTCAGCCGGGACCCCGCGTCCCCTTAAGTTTATGCCCGCAATTCGCTCGCCTGAAAAGGCGCTTCACTCAACGATTCTGCGGCCTGATCGGCGTGAGTCTCGCCTCGATCTGCTCGCGCAGTCCGGGGTCGAGTTCGAGCGCGCGGCGGAAGTCGCCTTCGGCCTCCGCGCTCTTGCCCTGCGCCGTGAGCGCCACGCCGCGGTTAGCATAGGCCAGTGCCAGCCCCGGGCTCAGACTCAGCGCCTTGGTAAAGTCTGCGGCCGCGCCCCTGGCGTCGCCGTCCGTGAGCTTCAACATCCCGCGCCCGTAGTACGCATCGCCGTAACGCGGGTCGAGCCGCAGCGCCTGCTCGTAGTCGGCGAGCGCGCCCGCCGCGTCCCCCGTCGCCCGCCGCGCGTCGCCGCGGTTGTAGTAGACCCGCGCGTCGCGGGGCGCGAGCCGCAAAGCCTCCGCCAGGTCCGCGAGGGCACCGGCCGCGTCGCCCTTGCCGAGCCGCGCGTTGCCGCGCCCCACGTAGCCGATGGCGAAGCGCGGGTCGAGCCGCACGGTCTTGTCGTAGTCCGCCAGCGCGCGCTCGGTCTCGCCCTTCAGCAGCCACGCCGTCCCGCGGTCGTAGTAGGCCCAGATCATGCCGGGACTGATGAAGAGCGCCTGGTCGAAGTCTTGAATGGCGCCGTCGGGCTCGCCCTTCGCTAACCGCGCCACCCCGCGATTCAGGTAGGCCGAGGCCGCGCGCGGGTCGAGCACGCGCGCGTCGCCGAAAGCCTCCGCGTCGGCGGCCGACATGTTGCCGCGACGCGAGGCGCCCTTCAGGAGGCTCGAAGTCAAATCGATGACGGACGTGAAGTCCGAGATGGCGCCTTCCAGGTCGCCGCGCGCGTAGCGCTCGGCCCCGCGCTCTTGAAACTGTTTGACGGAGTCGGGCGACTGCGCCCGCGCGCCCGCGGCTATCAGGAAGACGAAGAGCACGGCTGAGAGCTTGGTTTGCATCTTACTCCTCCCCTCGAAGACAGACGTCCCCGGCCGCGCCCCTGGGGAGGGTGGCGCGCGTGACGATGGATTCTGGTTGTGCGGGAGGACGCACCCCCGCAGGACTTTGTTAACCGCGTCGTTGTGGCGACGCCTGGGGTGCGCTAAGATGCATGTTGTCGAGACGATACATCTTCAGCGCGCCTGCGGGCGCCGCTCGGAGTGTTAGTCGCGCCGGGCTGTCGCTATCGCAAGTAGCGACAGCCCCTCTCTTATTTGCGACCGACGTGCGTAAAAGTTCCCGCGCATGAAGTCTAAGCGCCCTGTGAAAGATAAACACCGCCGGCGCATGATTCAGGGCGCCTACCTCAGCCGCCGGATGAATGAGCCGCTTATAATTGTGTAAGACGAAGAGGCGGGTTAAAAGTTCCGTCTCCTGCCCACATCGTCCGACGCAGAGTCAGTGACGCCGCGCGGCAAAAGGTTTCAGCAAACAGGCCACGTACGAGACTTCGTATCAATCGAGGCCGAAGCGTACGGAACGCGTGTCGCGCTCTTTGCCGGTGGGGACCGTGAGCGGCCCGTAGAGCTCGGGCCGGCGCGCCGAGAGCCACCGGCGGCCCGAGGAGGTCGGGATGACTTCGGCGTCGAGGTCGGCCACGACCATGTCGTCGTCGGCCCTGCCCGTCTCCGCGAGTACCTCGCCGTAGGGGTCGAGGATCATCGCGTTGCCCGTCCGCACCTCGTCGTCGTCGACGCCGACGCCGTTGCTGAAGAGCAGGAACATGCCGTTGTCGTGCGCGCGCGAGGGGAGCCAGCGCATGAGCCAGCCGCGACCTTTCGGGCCGCGGAACTCGGCCTCGACGGCGGTCGGGTCTTCGAGCCTGCGCTCCCACAGCGCGGGGTCGATGGCGCCCATCGCGCGCGGACTGCGCGAGCGGCACCCGCCGGTCTGGTGCGGCGCCAGCAGCACCTCGGCGCCCATCAGCGCCGTCACCCGCGCGTTCTCGACGATGTTGTTGTCGTAGCAGACGAGCACGCCGACGCGCCAGCCGTGCGGCGTCTCGAAGACCGTGTACGAGTCGCCCGAACGCATGTGCGGCCCCTCGAAGGCGTGGAGCTTGCGGTGTCGCTCCGCGCGCCCGTCGGGCATCGCGACCACGTAAGTGTTGTAGAGCGAGCCGTCGTCGGCTCGCTCGATGAGCCCCGCGCCGAGGGTCATCCCGTGCTCTTTCGAGAGCGAGAGGAGTTCGGCGGTCGTCGGGCCGCCGGGCACGGGCTCGGCCAGCGCGTCCACCCCCTCGCGCGCGAGGTGGCGGACGTGCCAGTAGCCCGTGACGCACATCTCGGGGAAGGCGATCAGCTCGACGCCCCGTCGCGCGGCGCTCCGGACGAAGCCGCGAATCTTTTCGAGGTTGGCCCGCTTGTCGCCCGGCGCGTGTTGGAACTGCACGGAGGCGGCGCGTATCTTCTTTGCCATTGTGACCCGAGTATAAAAGCCAGGCGCCCGTCCGGTCGACCGCCGCCCATCCATTGACGTGTCGCGACCGCCGGGCATACCATTCCTCCTCCATTGCGGTTTCAGCCTCGCACGCACGTCGAACCTGTCCTTTTCGTCGACGCCCACGGGAGGGGACATGTCAGAGCCTATGCGCCTTCTCAAGTCAGCGGCCCGCGGCGCTTTCGCCGCCCTCGCCTTGGTCGCGCTGCCGGCCGCCGCCCGCGCGCAGTCTTCCGCGTCGTCGGCGCGCAACACGGCGAAGGCCGAGATGGAGATGCGCCAGAGGATGCTCTGGGAGTTGGACAAGATTAACAAGGAGAAGCCCGCGAGGGCGCCCGACCCGCGCCCCCCTTACGCCGAGGTGGCGGAGGAGTTCAAGCGGCTGCAACTCATCAACTACTCGCTCTCGGGCGTGGCCGACCCGAAAGTCGAAATGGACTTCGCGCGTGTCAGGAAGGAGTCGGCCGAGGTCAGGAAGAGCGCCACGCGCCTGAAGGGATACCTCTCGCTCCCCGAGGTGGAAGAGTCGAAGAGGCCGGACAAGGCCGCGGAGATGCAGACGCCGGAGGCTCTGAGGTCGGCCGTCAAAAAGCTGGACGGGCTGGTGAACAGCTTCGCGTGGAACCCGATCTTCCAGCAGCCCGACGTGGTAGACCTTGAACAGTCCACGAAGGCCGGCCGCGACCTGGCCGGCATCATCAGCCTCAGCGAGCAGATACGCCGGAGCGCCGAGGAGCTGGGCAAGAGCCTCGCGAAGAGATAACAGTCCGGCGAGTGGGTCGCTGGTCACGGCCAGAACAATTAACGGGGATGGACAGGGTGGGCAGGATCAAGATTTAAACTCTTATCCTACCCATCCTCTCCATCCCTGTTAATTCATTCCCGGACTAAACGACCCGCTCGCCGTACTGTTCGGACGCCTCGTCGTGTACACTCGGGCCGAAGAGTGATTGAGGCCGGTCCATGAATCGATGAGGGAGCTTCATCCGAAAGTGCTGTCGGTGGCGGGGCTGCGCAAGACGTACGGCGCGACCGTGGCCGTGGACGGCGTCTCGTTCGAAGTGGCGCCCGGCGAG
Organism: Pyrinomonadaceae bacterium; assembly: GCA_045807865.1. Lineage (GTDB taxonomy): Bacteria > Acidobacteriota > Blastocatellia > Pyrinomonadales > Pyrinomonadaceae > QHXN01. Next base: position 2,291 of record JBJMGP010000070.1, on the reverse strand, counting down.
ATCGTCGGGCTGCTCGGGCCGAACGGGGCGGGGAAGACCACGACCATCAACATGATCCTCGGCGTGCTGGAGCCGACCGCCGGCACCATCCTCGTCGAAGGTCTGGACGTGAGGCGCGAGCGCTCGCGCGCACTCTCCCGCACGAACTTCGCGGCCGTCTACGCGCCTCTGCCCGGCAACCTCACGGTCACGCAGAACCTGCGCGTCTTCGGCATGCTCTACGGCGTCGCGCGTCTGTCGCGGCGGGTCGAGGAGCTGCTCGAAGAGTTCGACCTCCTGCCTTTTCGCGACGCGAAGTGCGGCGTGCTCTCCTCGGGCGAGCAGACGCGCGTGGCGCTCGCGAAGGCGATGCTCAATCGGCCGCACCTCCTCTTATTAGACGAGCCGACCGCCTCGCTCGACCCGGCCTCGGCGCGCGAGACGCGCGCGCGCATGCGCCGCTTCGCCGCGGGCGGGGAGTGCGGCGTGCTCTGGACTTCGCACAACATGTACGAGGTCGAGGAGGTCTGCGACCGCGTGCTCTTCGTCTCGAAGGGGCGCGTCCTGCTCGAAGGCGACCCGAAACGGCTGCCGGCCGAGCACGGGCGCGACTCGCTCGAAGAGCTCTTCATCGCGGTGGCGCGCGAGCCGCTGACGCTCGTGCGGGGCGAGGCCGCATGAGGGCGGGGCGCGCGGCGGCCATCTTCATCCGGCAACTCTACCTGCTGCGCGGGAGCCTCGCGCGCGTGCTGCCGCTCTTCGCCTGGATCACGGTTGACATCATCCTCTGGGGTTTCATCACGCGCTACCTCAACACGGTCGCCGCGCCGGGTTACAACTTCGTCCCCGCGCTCCTGGGCGCGGTGCTGCTCTGGGACTTCTTCTCGCGCGTGATGCACGGGGTGACGACCGCCTTTCTCGAAGACGTGTGGTCGCGCAACTTCCTCAACTTCTTCGCCTCGCCGCTGAAGATTTCCGAGTACCTCGCCGGCCTCGTCCTCTCAAGCATCGCGACGAGCGCCGTCGGCCTCCTCGTCATGCTGGTGCTGGCGTCGGCCGTGTTCGGCCTCTCGTTCGCCTCGTACGGGCTGCTGCTGGTGCCGTTCCTCTTCGTGCTCTTTCTGTTCGGCATCGCGCTGGGCGTGGTCGGCGCGGCCGTCGTGTTGCGGTTCGGGCCGGCGTCGGAGTGGTTCGTGTGGCCCATGCCGGCTCTGGTCTCGCCGTTCGCGGGCGTCTTCTACCCGCTCTCGACGCTGCCCCTGTGGATGCGCGGCGTGTCGCGCGCGCTCCCGCCTTCATACGTCTTCGAGGGGATGCGCGCCGTGGTCGCGGGCGGCGAGGCTTCCTGGCCGTGGCTCGTGTGGGGCGTGCTGCTCGCGTTCGCCTACGTGCTGCTCGCCTGCTGGCTCTTCGTGCGTGTCCACCGGCACGTCGTCCGGACGGGGCTGCTCGCACGCTACAGCGCCGAAACCGTCTAGCGCGCCGTGATTTGCGTGCGCGGGCGTGTGTTAGAATCCCGGAGGCCGGGGTCGCCCGGAAAAAACCTCAAACCGGAGTGCGGTCGGCGGCGGAAAACGTTGATTTCAGGCGGGGTAGGGCAACGACGCGCGGCACGCCCCGCATCACAGTCGGGAATAGACCCGGCGTCAGGCCAGAGTCCCTCGGGGCCACGGGCCGCAACCCCTGCCGGGTGAGCTTTTCGAACTCGACAAAAGGCGGGCGCGTCGGCGTGACTTTCAAAGTGGAGAGTTGTGAGTTGAGGATGGGCGACCTTCTCCTGGGCCGGACGTTCGGAGACGTGACGAGACCCGAGTTTGAGATCGAAAGCGCCGAAGACTACCAGTTGACGCAGGCGGCGTCGGCCGGGGAGATGGCGGCGTTCGAGGAGTTGTACTCGCGCCACTCGCGCCGCGTCTACTCTTTGTGCCTGCGGATGACGGCCAACACGGCCGAGGCCGAGGACCTCGCGCAGGAGGTCTTCATCCAACTCTACCGCAAGGCCGGCTCCTTCCGCGGCGAGTCGGCGTTTACGACCTGGCTGCACCGGCTGACGGTCAACCAGGTGCTGATGCACTTCCGGCGGCGCGGGGTCAGGGTCGAGCAGGTGACCGAGGACGGCGAGTCCCCGCAGCAGGTGGTGGCGGGGACGGAGAACCCGAGCCACATGCCGGTGGTGGACCGGATCGCGTTGGACAAGGCGGTGAATCAGTTGCCGCCGGGCTACCGCGCCGTCTTCGTGCTGCACGACGTCGAGGGGCACGAGCACGAGGAGGTGGCGAGGCTCCTGGGCTGCTCGGTCGGCACCTCGAAGT
>JBJMGP010000069.1:0-29228 GCA_045807865.1 Pyrinomonadaceae bacterium | reverse complement strand
GCCCCGGCCTTGAAAGGCCGGGCTACATTCATCTCGCCGCTCCGCGGCGGATTTATACACAGCTTTCAATAAACCTACAAATCCGCTCAATCGTCTGTCACGCCCGCTCTGTCGTCTGAAACGTCCGCCCGGTCGTCCGTCACTCCTGACAGGTCAGCCGGCGCGTCCGACGGGTCATCTGAACAGTCCGCTCGGTCATCTGAACAACCTGATAAGTCATCTGAACAGCCCGACGAGCCATCTGAACAGTTCACTCAGTCGTCTGAACAGTCCGACGAGCCTCTTGAACAAGCCGACGAGTCAACTGAACAAGCTAACGAGCCAATCCGCGCGGCCGACAAGTCAATCCGCGCGCCCGCTCAGTCATTCTTCGCAGCCGCTCAGTCGTCCAAAACTTTCGCCCAATCAACCGCAACACGCGCCCGGTCAATAGTTACACCCGCCCACACGATCAATCACCTGTCCCGGCCGTCTGTCGCGCCCGCGAATTTGACTTTCGGGCGGCCGAAAGAGTTTGAAGCGTAATACATCCGCGGTTGTCAGTCTGAGGAGTGTGCTCAGTGTGTGGCCGCAAAAAGAAAAACGCTCAATCCGAGCGTCTCCTTTCAGTTATAGCCATGTTCAAGCGGGTGCGTCCGCCGGGCGGTCAGTACCACCCGCGGTAGCGGGTGGGTCAGACTTACTGATTAAGGGCCGCCCGGCGTCAGCCCGACCCACCCGCTACCGCAGGTGGTACTGACCCGTCCTGCGTCGTTCGCGCCCGTCTGCACGCCGCAATATAGCGGTGTGGAGCAAGAAGAGCGTGAGCGTCTCGTGGTAGCCGCCCGTAGGCGTCGGCCGGATGCCGTGCGCGGCGTTGTAGCGCTTGATTCCGCGGCGGACGCGTGCGACCGCCTCCGGCCAGTCGAACTGCAAGAGGTGCCAGAGCGCGACCGTCAGGTGTGCGGCGTGCGTCCACTCCGCGCGCGGCAGCGTGCAGTCCTCGAACCGGCGCAGCAGCTCGAACAGTTCCTCGCTGGTGCGGAACGTCTTAACTTCAAGTGTCAGGATAGACATCTCACCGACTCCGAAAACAGAACTGCGAACAGGGCGTCATCAAAGGTTCGTGCGTGCGGCGACAAGGTTTCGACGAAACATCGCTGCTCTACCTTTGAGCTATGGCAGCACAATGGAAAGCTGCCACCGGGACTCGAACCCGGAACCCGCGGCTTAAGAGGCATGTAGTTCCGCCAGCATTCGCCGCGCGCACGAAAGAGAAGTGGCGACAAGAGCGGTGAGAGGTGTCCGGACGCTTGCGCGGCCGGTGTAGGGTTTGAACCTACTAACGAAGGTTATCAGCCTTCGTCTTTACCATGTACTCACACCAGCATTCGCCACCTTCAAAGAACCGGAGGGCCGACAAGAAGATTCACGTGACGACTTGATCGTTTCCAGACGAATGTAGTCACGAAAGCATTCGGCCCCATAAAGACAGTAGTCAGGAGACAGTAGTCAGGAGACGGTAGAAGAAACCCGGCGGCCTGTTCGTTTCATTGAGCAGCCAGCACGACGCGGAGCGCCTACTGGCTACTGACTACTGTCTCCTGACTACCGCTTTTCAAAGCGCGATCTGCTCGATCACGCCGACCCAGTGGTCTGGGCCGAGGCGGCCGGCGGCGAAGTCCGCGACCACGTCGAAGACACGGTCGCTGAAGCCGCCGACGTTGAGCACGTCGTGCGATTCGGCTGCCTGCACGGTCTGGTACGGCTGTACGTCGATGCAGACCATCCGCGCGCGCGGGTTGCGCTGCTTGAACTTGGCCCACTCGCGCATCGTCTCCGTGCCGCGGCCCCGACCGGCGTCCACCCACGACTCGTTGTCCGAGATGTAGAGGACGAGGTCGCCCTCGGCCTTGCGCTCGTTGAGGAGCCGGAGCGGCGCCGAGCAGTTCGTGCCGCCGCCGCCGACCGCGGCCAGCTTCTGCGCGTTCGTCAACACGCTGTCGCGCGGGTTCAGCTTGAGACCCTTGACGACCTCGTGCTCGAACGGGAGCACCTCCGCGCGCGGGTTGCGGCGCAGGACGGCCGCGGCCACGAGTGCCGCCACGTCCACGCAGCGCACCGCCGTGGTCGAGCCCTTGCGGTGGCCCGTCACGGGCGACTGCATCGAGCCCGACACGTCCGGGCAGACGTAGACCTTGCCCTCGACGCGCGGCACGTTCTCAAGCGCGACCTCCATCGCGTCCTGCAAAGCCTCGCGCACCGCCGCCGGCACGCGCTCGTCGGCCGAGGCGTAGGCGACCATGAGCTGGTACGGGAAGACCCGCGCCTTCTTGACCAGCTCGGGGTTCGCGAGGCGGCTGGCGACGAGCCCGGTCAGGCCGGGCTCGTCGAAGACGCCGTGGCGCACGAACGTGTTGAGGTTCATGCGCGTCATCTGCCAGGGCGCGCGGCGCGCGATGGCCGTCCACTCGGCCTTGCCGAGGTCGAGCGCCGTGAGCATCTGGAAGGGCACGTCGGGCACGCGCGCGCGTTCGCCGGCCTTGAACGCCTCGAACTCGCGGACGAGCGCGGGCAGGGCCTCCGCGTCGAACTCGCGGCCGACGAGGTAGCCGTAGAGCGCCTCGCGCTCCGGGTCGAGCGGCTTCGGGTGCACCATCTTGACGATGTCTGCGAGCGAAGGCGCCTGGCCGACGCTCGCGCGGAAGACGGCCTCCGCGCCGCGCGCTTCGAGCCACTCGCGCACGAGCCGCTTCGGCGCCGTGCCGAGCGACTTGCGGCCGACCGCGCCCGAGCGGACGATCTGCACGAAGTTGCGCAGCATCTTGCCGTTGTCCACGACGCGCGGGAAGACCGAAGCCAGCAGGCGCACGTCCTTCGCCGCGAGCACCGCGAGCAGCAGCGCCGGCGTGTCCTTCATAAAGCCGCGCTCGCGCGCGTAGACTGCGGTCTGCGCGACGAACTCCGCCTCGACCAGCTCGCACAACTCAAGCACCTTGGCGAGCTGCTCCTCTGCGCCGACGTAGAAGGTTGCGCCGAGGCAGCCCGTCGCCGCGTACTGCGCGAGCGCCTGCTTCGGCGTCAAAGCGTAGGCCGGCGCGCCGTGCTCGTTGCGTGCGTTTGCCGCGGGGATGAGTCTGCCCACGAGCGTCTTGAAGAGCGTCTTGTTCGCCATCTTAAAATTCCCCCTTTGACGAAGGTTCAAAGGTCAACGGTCGAAGGGAACCGAACTACCTTGAGGAAAACTGCGGAGGAAGGACTCGAACCCCCGTGACCTGCTTCAGAGACAGGCAGCCTGCCATTGGCTGACTCCGCAAAATAAGTCGGCGCGGGAGGATTCGAACCTCCGACCTCTCGATTATCGGTCGAGTGCTCTGCCATCTGAGCTACGCGCCGCAAACTTTGGTTGACCCGGCGGGACTCGAACCCGCACCTCACGGCTTAAAAGGCCGCCGCACTGCCGCTCGTGCTCCGGGTCATCGTGTGTGTAACTCCGGCCGAGGGACTCGAACCCCCATTATCTGCATTAACAATGCAGCGCCTTACCGTTCGGCCAGACCGGATCGAAAAAAGTCGCGGGGGCGGGAATCGAACCCGCCTTTGGTGGACGGCTTATGAGACCGCCGTGCCCCCCAGGGCACCTCCCCGCACACTGACTGCGGCGGCGGGACTCGAACCCGCACCCACTTGTTTACTAGACCTCTTGCGAAAGACGGCACAAGTCGGTACCGCCTGCGGTAGCGGGCGGGTGTGTGCTGCGATAGAGGCCCGCGTGATGTTACCCCGACCCGCCCGCTACCGCAGGCGGTACTGACCTGTCCGCTCTTTCGCAAGAGGTCTACTAGACAAGCGCTCTGTTTTCCGTTTGAGCTACGCCGCAAGGATGGACCGGGAGGGACTCGAACCCTCACAAGAAGTTTGCAAGACTTCTATGCAGCCTTTACATCACCAGCCCTTGTGAACAATTGCGGAGGCGGGATTTGAACCCGCGGCCGTCGCCTTATGAGGGCGCTGCTCTGCCCCTGAGCTACTCCGCGTCGTTAACCTGACGAGCCTGGCAGGACTCGAACCCGCATTGATCCATTTAGAAGACGGATGCTCTTTCCATTTGAGCTACAGGCCCGCATGTGTGAAGGCGATGGTGGGAGTCGAACCCACACGTTTCCGCTTACGAGACGGATGCTCTGCCAGTTGGAGCTACATCGCCGTGTGAGAGGTGGCCGGGGCGGGCCGCCGGTAGTCGGCCTCACGCTCCACGGTCGCGCGCGCCCACGCCCGCGCGCGCGATGAGCCGCGCCCCGAAAGAATGGCCGGTGAAGGAATCGAACCTTCGACATCCTGTTTGTAAGACAGGCGCTCTAGCCTGGCTGAGCTAACCGGCCGGGTTGGAATGTCGAATGATTGATTGAAGGAGGCTTGAACCCCTTCCTTCGTCATTCGACATTTGCAGGGATGGAGGCAGTTGGAGTCGAACCAACTTCTTCGGTGCTTCAGACCGACGCTTGCCCACGTCAGCTATGCCTCCGGGTCGTCGAACGAAATCTTTGTGTGAAGGAGGTGGGACGGCCGTCCGGCCCACCTCCACGTTCAGGCCGACTCGCGCCGCTCTTCCTTGAGCGGCACGCCCTCGACGTACAGGTACTTGCGCCACGCGGGGCGCGACTCCGCGTAGTGGCAGAGCAGCAGGTGTTCGAGGCCGATGCCGAGCGGGCGCTGCGTTGTGAGCAGGGGCATGCGCGCCTCCTCGGGGGTGCGGCTGCCCTTGCGCGTGTTGCACGAGACGCAGGCCGTGGCCAGGTTCTCGGGCGTCGAGCGACCCTCGCGCGAGCGGGGCGTGATGTGGTCGAGCGTCAGCTCGGCCGGCGCGCGCTTCTGCCCGCAGTACTGGCAGCGGAAGCGGTCGCGGACGAAGATGCGCAGGCGCTTCATCGAGGCCGTCTGGCGGCGGCGGCGGACGTTGACGTAGCGGCGCAGGCGCACCACGCACGGCACGCGGAACTCCGCGCGCGGCGAGCGCAGCACGCGCTCGCCGTCGAACTCCTCGACCGAGACGACGCCGCGGATGACGAGGCACATCGCCCGCGCCACCCCGACCGTGCCGAGCGGCTCGTACGAGAAGTTCAGAAGCAGTACACGGCCGTTGAGAGTGCTCATCACGGCAAGACCTCCTTTCAATAGTTTTCGGAAAAGGGAAGTGCGGGCGGCGTGAGGGGCCGCGCGGGGTGCGCGGCCCGCCCGCAGTCTGTTGCAGGCCGTCAGTCGAGGAAGGCGACGCGCGGCGCGAACGGGGCGTCACGCTCCGTGTTCATCACCACGCGGTGCCAGCCGTCGAGCACGACGGTCTTGTGATCCTTGTGCCAGACGCGGCCCCGCACATAGACCGCGGGGTTGAGCCGGGACTGCTGCCAGCCCCAGCGCGCGGCCTTCGGGTTGTTCTTGATGAGCTGCGCGTACCGCGTGGGCGAGACGCCCCGCGGGTGACGCGGGCAGACCCAGACCAGCTCGCCGCCGTAGCGGTATGCGAACTGGCACGTGTGCGGCTTGCTGCCGGCGCCGCGGCTCAAAGGCTCGTTGCGGAGCACGAGCCATTCGGGCACGCCGAGTTTGGGCTCGGGGACGAAGAACCACTCGCCCTGTCGGACGAACGCCTCGTTGCGGCGGCGGAAACGATTCTTCTGCCGCTTGAGGTTCTCGCGCAGGGAGAGGCGCACGCGGGGCGGCTGGAGCGACTCCAAAGCCGTCTCGACGCCCGAGACGGACGCGCCCGGCACGGCGCAGACGAACCAGTGGCGCTCGTCGTGACCGCAGAGGTACTTCTCCTTCGAGCCCTCGCGGCGGCCGAGCATGAGCGGGTGGCGCAGGTCGGGCCGCAGGTCTATGACCTCGTACTCGACGCGCTCGCCGCGCGCGACGCGGATGTCGAAGAACTCGCCGCGCTCGTCCGTGCCGATGTCGATGCCGGTGCTGGTTCGACGCCGGCGGGTGTCGTTCACGATCTCTCGCAACTGTAAGCGCGCGCCCATGAGCGCGAACTTGTTGACTAACAATCCGGTCTCCACGGGCGGCCTCCTTTCTCGTGTGTGCGGGTTGATGGTTTGAGCGAGCCCGCGGTGGGTCGCTGTTTGAGAGCGCACGGCCGGACTCGAACCGGCGGTTAACGGTTTTGCAGACCGTCGCCTTATCCAGCTTGGCTACGTGCGCGTAGGGTGCCCGTGCGGTCTGTACGCTGCCGCAGTCTTACGCTTCTGCTGCTGCGGGCTTTCTGGCGCGGGCAATGCGGGAGGAGGGAGTTGAACCCTCAGAGCGAGTGTGGAAGACTCGAATGTTGGCCGTTACATCACTCCCGCGAAAGTTTGAAGGGCGGTGCAGGAATCGAACCCGCATCTGGAGCCGTTCGAAGCGGCCCGCTTTTAATCCGTTAAGCTAACCGCCCGAAGTGAAGGGAAGTGAACGGCGGGATTTGAACCCACGTCCCCGGCGTGGCGGGCCGGTGCTCTCGCCTGGCTGAGCTACGTCCACGGAGGAGGGCGGAGTGGTGGGATTCGAACCCACGTCGTCTCGGTCCCAGGCCGAGTGCCTCTGTTTCCCCTAGGCTACACTCCGAAAGTCTATGCGCCGCGCGGGACTCGAACCCGCAGCCCCCCGCTTAAGAGGCGGGTGCTCGTGCCTGTTGAGCTTGCAGCGCGTGTGAGTTGGCGGAGCGGACGAGACTCGAACTCGCGTGGGCTGGATCGACAATCCAGTGCCTAGCCTCTCGGCCACCGCTCCGTAAAGTTTGAAAGGGCGTGCGGGATTCGAACCCGCGCGTACGCGATAGAGAGTCGCGCGCCTTAGACCCGCTTGGCTAACGCCCCGTGTCTGCAAATGGGTTGGCCGGCGGGATTTGAACCCGTCACCTCCGCGGTCACAGCGCGGCGCTCTGCCTGTTTGAGCTACGGCCAAAGTGAAAGTTCTGGCAGGGGTGGCGGGGTTCGAACCCGCAAAGCCACTTGGGCGACTGTTTGAAGGACAGCCCGCTTTGCCTTTTGCATACACCCCCGTGGGTCCGGGAAGTCTGGCAAGGGCGACCCGATTCGAACAGGCATGTGTCCCTCTGACGGGAGCGCAGGGTTGGAACCTGCTGCATTACCTTTATGCTACGCCCTTGCGAATGCGCGCGGAGAGACTCGAACTCTCAACCAGCGGGGTTTAAGCCCGCCGCCTCTGCCTGCTTGGGCTACGCGCGCCCTCTGATGCGCGCGGCGGGAGTCGAACCCGCACCGAGACTCTTTTTGAGAGAGCCACCTCTGCCGTTTGGGTCACGCGCGCGCTTCTTGTGAAATGATACGGGAGGAGGGATTCGAACCCTCATGAACCGCCGTCTGAGGACGGTGCGTCAGCCATTTGCGCCACTCCCGCGTGTGATGCTGGAGGAGGGAGTCGAACTCTCAACGGGCATTGAAGCCCCCGGCGACCTCAGCGCCGTGCGTTTGCCATTACGCCACACCAGCGAAACCTTCTCCCGAATCCGGGGGAAGGAGTCGAACCTCCATGACCTGTTCCAAAGACAGGCGTCCTCCCTTTAGACGACCCCGGAACGTAAGTGAACCCGGCACGACTCGAACGTGCGGCCTCAGGCTCCGCAAGCCTGCGCTCTGAATCCATCTGAGCTACGGGTCCGAAACTATGAAAGCGGAGGCGGTGCGATTCGAACGCACAGGGGCGTGTTCGCGCCCGGCGGTTTAGCACACCGCTGCACTACCTTTTGTGCGTCGCCTCCGAAAGATTTGGCGGAAGGTGCGGGAGTCGAACCCACAGGGGCTTCTCGCCCCGACAGTTTTCGGGACTGCTCGGCGTGCCCGTGCCCAACCTTCCAGCAATGCACCAGGAGGGACTCGAACCCCCAGCGCTCACGTCGAGCCACAGCTTTACAGGCTGCTGCCTGTCCAATTCGGCGTCTGATGCGTGCCTTTGAAAATGACCTGGAAAAAAACTGATGAAGGCGGGGGCGGGAAACCTCCCGCCTTCATCTCCTCAAGGTAATTCGGTTGTCAAATAGCAAAATAAAAGGAGCGGGCCTTAGGGCTTCCCCAGAGGAAGCAGGCCCGCTCCACGCAAGTCTCTTAAACTATCCTGAGATTTGGGGAGCGGGAGGCCGCCCCCGCTAAGTCAATGCTGTAACTGCCGACGATCTTTGCGCGCCCAACCTTCGGGTCGAAGGTCGGTGCGTTGAATCATGCCTCCGACGTGATTGAAGGCCGACTGACTCGGGCAGACCGAGCCCCTCTCGCCCGCGCCCGGATGCGGGGCGGACGTGAGGCCGGCGGCCGTCTCGGCGGTCGCCGTCGCGCGTCTGTCTATCTTCGAGTTCGTCGTCATCTGAATGCTCTCATTCTCCTTCAAGCTGTCGGCCCGCCTCGCGGGCGACGGTCTGAATATACGCAGACTACTTTATGCTGTCAAGTACTTTTTTCAAAAATCTTTCCGGGCGGACGCGGGGGCCGTGGCGGCGTTTGTCCGGCCGGGCGCCCCGAGGCGATACTGGGGCAGGTATGAGGCCAACCATCATCGCCGTCGGCGGCTTCAACTCGAACTCGGGCAAGACGACGCTCGTCTGCGAGCTGTTGCGCGCGCTCCGCGGGTGGGAGGCCCTGAAGATGACGCGCGGGCACTACCGCTCCTGCGGCCGCGACCCGCACGCCTGCTGCGTGGCACACCTCCTGGGTGACGAGCCGGTCGTCCGCTCCGGCCGCGAAGAGACCTACGCGCCGGGCAAGGACACGGGGCGCTACTGGGATGCCGGCGCAGCGCAGGTGCACTGGGCGGTCGTCACCGACGCACAGGTCGAGGCGGGCTTCCGCGCGGCCCTCTCGCGCGTGAAGGCGGCGGGCCTCGTCGTCGAGGGGAACAGCTTCCTGCGCTCCTTCGAGGCGGACTTCACCGTGCTCGTCGCGCGGACGGACGTGCTGAAGATCAAGACGACGGCGCGGCGTCTGCTGCCCGTAGCGAACGCGCTCTACCTCTCGGACGCGGGGCAGGGCATCGACCCCGACGGCCGCGCACGCTTCGAGCGCTGGTGGCGCGAGGCGGGACTGGAAGAGGCGGCGCCGTCCCTGCCCGTCTACACGCGCGAGAGTCTGTCGGAGCTGACACAGCGCGTCGTCGGTGCTCACGTGCTTTAAAGTTTTGAACGGAGGCGGAGGTTGTCGGAAGTGGAGGGCAGGATCTTTCAGCTCAACGTCTCGAACGGTGGGGTGCCGAAGCTCGCCGTGCGCGAGGCTCTGCTCACGGCGGCGGGGCTCGAAGGAGACCGGCAGCGTGACCTGCGTTACCACGGCGGCCCGTCGCGCGCCGTCTGCCTCTACGCGCTCGAACGCCTGCTGGAGCTACAGGCCGAGGGGCATCCGATCTTCCCCGGCTCGGCCGGCGAGAACCTGACCGTCGTCGGCCTCGAATGGTCCGGGCTCGCGCCGGGCGCGCGGCTCGCGCTCGGGGACGAGGCGGTCGTCGAACTCACGAGCTACACCGCGCCCTGCAAGCACATCGCCGGCTCCTTCCGCGGAGGCGAGTTCAAACGCATCTCACAGAAAGTCCACCCCGGCGACTCACGCCTCTACGCGCGCGTCCTGCGCCCCGGCCGCCTCTTCGTCGGCCAGTCGGTCAAACTGTTGCAAGAGTCTTAGAAGGCAGGCGGCAAAAAAAGAAAAGGCGCCGGGAGCCCCCACCCCCGACGCCTACGGCCACTCGCGTGGCCTGCCCCAAAGTTTCACTCGTTCTCAGAAGGAACGCCCGTTAGGTGAGAAGGATAGTACCCTCCCCGGCCGCCCCTTTGGTTGCAGTTTGATTGCGAGGTCGAGACGTTTCGCGTGCGAATAAAAAAGGCCGCGACATGTGTGAGTCGTCGCGGCGGTCTGCAAAACTTTAAGACGAATACACCCGGCAGGGCTCGAACCTGCGACCTTCTGATTCGAAGTCAGACGCTCTATCCAACTGAGCTACGGGTGCGCGGCGGCGGCGCGCCGGTGCGAGGATAGCATAGGCGCGCCGGGCTGTTTAGTGTGACGGCTGGGCGGGCGTGGCGGCGGCGGGCGCGGGGCTCGTCGTCGTGCGGCCGTGGAACTCGCGGCGGATGTATTGGACGAGGTTGTCGATGCGCTGCTTGTCGAGCCGCTTCCCGAAAGGGGGCATCTCGTCGCCGCCCTCGGTGATCTGCTTGGCGAGTTCCGAGTCGGGGTCTTTCTTGCCGTGGTCACGCAGGCTCGGCACCTTCATCGTATGGCCCGGCTCGTCCTCGAAAGGGCCGCCGGTGCCGTCCGCCTTGTGGCACTTGATGCAGAACTGCGAGTAGTCGGCGCCGGCCGCGGCCAGCTCGTCGGGCGTCGCGGCCGGGGCGGGCGTCGCGGTCTTCGCCGCGTTCGCGGGGGCCGAGAGGCGACCGTTGTTGTTCGGCTCCGTCTGCGTGCTGTTGCAGGCGGCGGCGAAGACGAGGAGGGCAAAGGCCGAGAGGGACAGCTTGATAAGTTTCATGCGTACGCGCCGGGCCGGTGTGCGGCCGGCCGATTTGAAGTCTTTGATGTATAGAGCGGGGCGAGTATAACGTAAGGCGGCGGGAGTTTGAAGGAGCCCCCGGGCGGACTCGCAAACAAGCGGCGCGGGCGCGCGGCGGTTTGCAATCCTGCGCGGCGCGAAGCACAATACATCTCGCCCGGCAGGTACTCACTCTCCTCCGATAGCGACGCACGCGCGTAGAGAGAGACAGCCTTTCAACCCCTTAATCGACATCTTGAGGAAGTAAGACCATGAGCACGGATCAAGAGCAGGCCGGCGCGGGACGCCCGACGTTGCGGCTGGCCGACAAGGCCGAGCGCGGGGCGGAGCAGCCCGAGCAGCCCGAGAAGACCAAGATCGCCCGCCAGTTCGTCACCTTCACCTTCTTTAAGGCGCGCCCCGAGTGGCGCATGCTCGACGCGCCGGCGAAGCTCGACGCCAAGCGCGAGTTCGTCGAGGTCTACGAGTCCTACCGCCGCACGCTGCTGATGCACTGCTACTCCATCGTCGGCCTGCGCTCGAACGTGGACTTCATGCTCTGGCGCATCGGCTACTCGCTCGACCCGTTCCAGGAGATGTCGGCGCGCCTGAACGGGACTTGCTTAGGCCGCTACCTCGACGTCAGTCAGTCCTTCCTCTCGATGACGAAGCGCTCGATGTACATCGACAAGGACAACCCCGACCACGTCGAAGACCGTCTGCACATCGTGCCGGGGCAGTCGAAGTATCTCTTCGTCTACCCGTTCGTCAAGACGCGCGAGTGGTACGGGCTGCCCGTCGAGCAGCGGCAGGAGATGATGGACGAGCACATCCGCGTCGGCTCCAAGTACCGCTCGGTGAAGCTGCACACGACCTACTCCTTCGGCCTCGACGACCAGGAGTTCGTCGTCGCGTTCGAGACAGACCAGCCGTCGGACTTCCTCGACCTCGTGCAGGAGCTGCGCGAGTCGAAGGCGAGCCGCTACACACTGCGCGACACGCCCATGTACACCTGCCGCCAGCTCCAGCTCGGGGAGTGCCTGAACGAGCTTGGGTAAGAGTTTCCTCAAAGATTAAGAGCAGGGAGAGTGTCTTCACTCTCCCTTTTTTGCCGCTGCGTCCTCCTGGTCTCTGTGGTGAGCAATTGCACCGCGAAGACGCAATCTGCGATTATCCCTGCATGCCGCGCAACGATGTTGTAAAGCTTCTCCTCGCACTACTCGTCTTCATCCCCAATTTAAACCCGCACGGCCTCGTCGTCGCACAGAACAACTCGGAGCACTCCGAATACCTCTGGTACGAGGCCGAGAACATGGGCGGTTTGACGCTCGACGCGCGCAACGAGCCGCGACTCTACCCCGTGTGGCAGGACTTGAAGCGTGAGAAGGCGCCGGGGTGGGGCATCAACGGGCCGGGCGTCTCGGCCGAGTGGTCGCAGGGCGGCGAGAGCGAATGGAACTCGGTCGCGGCCTCGCCCGACGAGACGCGCGCCACGCTCTTCCAGGAGATCGAAATCCCGCGCGACGGCGACTACCGCGTCTGGGCACGCTACGCCGACTGGGCGCGCAAGGACGAGAGCTTCACCGTCCGGCTCACGCAGCAGGGGCGCGAGGTCTTTCGACATGAGTTCGGCGCGCGCGACCAGATCGACCCCCACGACGAAGTGAGCATGTACTGGGGCTGGGCCTTCACCTGGGACGGCTCGCCCGCGGCCGCTTTGAAGAAAGGCCCGGCGCGCCTCACCATCGAGATCGAGAAGGCGGCCGGCGCGCACCGGCAGGTCGATTGCGTGCTCGTCACGAACGACCTCGGCTATCAACCCGCAGGCCGCCGCAAGCCCCCCTTTCACGCGCAGAGAGTTTTAAGCGACTGGGCCGCAAAGCGGACGCCGCTCGCGCCCCTGCTCGAAAGGCCCGCGGCTAACGAAACCACGCCCGCGCTCTGGCGCCGACCCGCGCTCGCGGGGCGCGACTTCCTCATGCCCTGGAACATCTCGGAGGCGTTCTGGGAGATGTACTCGAAGCCGCCCGCCGAGCGCCCGCTCTACCCCTTCAGCACGGAGCTGCCCGACGCCTTCGTCGAGAAGTACAAGGGCGCGCGCGACGTGCCCATCTTCGACTCGCCGCTCGTCGTGCCCGTCCTCCACATCAACGACGTTCCCAAACACCTCAAGGAGGGGAGCGCCTTCCTCGACTTCGTCCGCCGGACGCACGCGCCCTTCGCCATCAACATCAACTACGGCGCGGCCAACTTCCCGGAGGAGCAGGGGCAGGCGGCGCTCAAGCTGCTCGAAGGCGAGCTGCGCGGCCAGTTCCTCGGCTGGATTTCCGGGGAGAGCATCGGGCACGTCTACGCCGCGATGGCGGCGCGCCTCACGCTCACGCCCGACATGTCGCGCCGCGCGATGCTCGAAGCGTATCGCGCGGCCTACACGCGCGCCCTCGAAGAGAAGTGGGCGGCCACGTTCCACGCGCCGGCCGGCGCGCAGTGGGACAGACTCATCCCCGCGCAGGCGACCTCGACCACCTCCTTCGCGCACGCGCTCTTCGGATGGGGCGTGCGCACTCTGGGGATCGAGACCGCGGCGGTGCAGCCCATCACGGCGATGCGCATCGCCTTCGTCCGCGGCGCCGCGCGCCAGTACGGCGGCAACTTCCTCTACTACCACGCGCCCAACTTCGGCGACACGGCCACGACCTTTACGAAGCAGCAGAACTTCGCCGGCCCCGAACAATTCTACCACTCGCGCTACGGCCCGACGATGGGGCCTTCGCTCTCCTGGTATCGCAAGAACTATTACCTCTACTACATGTCGGGCGCGTCGGCCGTCTATCTCGAACAGGGCTTCGACCAGTTCTTCAAGCCCGGCCCCGGCGAGCACCCTTTCCAGCTCAACCCGCTCGGGCGCATCACCGAAGAGTTCGTCCGCTTCGCGCAGGAGCACACAGACCGCGGCGAGCCCTACACGCCCGTCGCTTTCCTGCTCGACCCCGCGCACGGCTGGGACATGACCGACTACCCGCAGCTCCCGCTCGGCGTCTCCCCGCTCAATCGCTCAGACCGTGCGCTGCGCGAGCTGTTCCTCGCCGCGTACCATCCGGCCGCAAACGACGAGGGCGAGCCCGCCACGGCCGACCGACAGGCTTTCACCAACTCCGTCTTCGGCGACATCTTCGACGTGCTCGTCGCGGACGAGAAGCAGGCCGGCGCGATTGATTCATACCGCGCGCTCGTCGTCGGCGGGCGCGTCGAGTGGGCACCCGCGTGGGCCGCGCGCCTGAAGGCTTACGCGGAGAAGGGCGGCACCGTCGTCCTCAACGCCGCGCAGGTCAAAGGTCTTCCGCCCGAACTGCTCGGCGTCCGCTTGATGGGCGCGACGGCCGAGGCCGACGACGCTGTGTGTGTGGCGCCGGGTGAGCCTCAGACGGACTTGAGCGGTCAGGTCTACCGCTACGAGCGCGTCGAGGCGCGCGGCGCAGAGGTTCTGATGAAGACGCCTGCGGGCGACCCCCTCGTCACCGTCAACCGCGTCGGCCGCGGCCGCGTCGTCTACTGCGCCGTGCCCGACCTGCTCGGTCTGGACGAAAGGCTCGTGCCCGCGGCCGCGCATCTGCTCGCGCACCTCGCCGCGGACGCGACGCCCGTGCGCGTCCGCGGCGAGGTCGAGTACCTCGTCAACCGCAACGCGCGCGGCTGGGTCGTCACGCTCATCAACAACCGCGGCGTCTACAAGCCGCAGCAGGGAATGGCCCAGGTCAACCGCGCCGAGTCGGCCGAAGTCCTGCTCGACCTCGGGGAGACCCCGATCAAGAGAGCGAGCGAGTGGACGGAGGGCTTGCCGCTGTCCGCAAGAGTCAGGGTAGAGGGCGAGCGAGTCCTGCGCGTCCTGGTCGTCGTGCCGCCGGGCGGCGTGCGCATCGTCGAGCTGTCCACGCAGTAGCGAATTGCGTTCCGGCGAGCACATCTTTTAGGATAGCCCGTCCAACGGGCGGCAACACCGGCGGTGCAAGGGGGAGGCGGATGAAGGTCGCGAGGCATTACCTCGTCAGCGGCGAGGTGCAGGGCGTGGGGTTTCGCTTCTTCGCGCAGCGCGTCGCCGCACACCATCAGGTCGTCGGCTACGTCCGCAACCTGGAGGACGGCCGCGTCGAACTCCTCGCCGAGGGCACGCCCGAGGGCGTCGAGGGCTTCAAACACGACATCGCCGCCGGCCCCCAGCACGCCCGCGTCGAGCAGGTCGAAGAGGTCTCCGTCGAGCCGACCGGGCGCTATCCGAGTTTCAGGATTGAAAGGTGATGAAGCAAGGGAGTCGAGAGTCAGAAGTCAGGGGTCGGAAGAAAGGGCGGAAGCCTTCTTCATGCTGACTCCTGACTCCCGACTCCCTTCCCAAAACAATGGATCAACTCAAATCTCTCATCCGCGAGGTGCCGGACTTCCCGAAGCCCGGCATCAACTTCTACGACATCACGACGCTCTTGAAGCACCCCGAGGGTTTTCGTCAGGTCATCGACGCGCTCTCTACGGAGTTCAAAGGGCAGCAGGTCGATACCGTCATCGGCATCGAGGCGCGCGGCTTCATCTTCGCCCCGGCGATGGCCTACCAGCTCGGCGCGGGCTTCGTCCCGGCGCGCAAGCCCGGCAAACTCCCCTCGGAGTGCGCCACCGTCTCGTATGATCTGGAGTACGGCCAGGACGCGCTCCAGATGCACCGCGACGCCGTCGGCTCGGGCCACCGCGTCGTCATCGCAGACGACCTGCTCGCCACCGGCGGCACGGCCGCGGCCGTCGTCCGCCTCGTCGAAGAACTCGGCGGCACGGTCGTCGGCCTCGCCTTCGTCGTCGAACTGGAATTCCTCCCCGGCCGCGAAAAGCTCAAGGGCCACGACGTGCGCTCGCTCCTCAAGTACCAGTCCTGAACGGCAAACTGGACGGTGCCGGAGTCCATCTGCTAACTTCTCCGGCAGTCCGCTCCCGTAGCTCAGTGGATAGAGCACCCGCCTCCTAAGCGGGGGGTCGCAAGTTCAAGTCTTGCCGGGAGCATCCAAACAGATGTGTGAAGAAGGAGGGCCTCGGCGCCCTCTTTTTTCTTTGTCTAAAGGGGCGAGTCCGGCGCTCACGGCTCGGCGTTGACAGGCACGCGCGAGACGGCTCACAATCCGCCCGACGACAACAGACCGACCTTAAGTCAAGGAGGGGAGCAATGAGTACCATTCTGATCGTGATCCTGGTCCTGCTGCTCATCGGCGCGGCCCCGGCGTGGCCTTACAGTCGCAACTGGGGTTACTACCCGAGCGGAGGTCTCGGCCTCGTCCTGCTCATCATCATCATCCTGCTGCTGATGGGGCGCATCTAGCGCGACGCCCGGAGGCGTTACTCCCGTCGAGAGCAGTCCCCGCGAAGAAAAATCTTGTCTCGGCGGGAGCTTACGTGTATCATCCCGCCGGTTGGACATTCTTTCGCGGGTGAAACAAAGATGCTCTCTTACGCAAACGTCGAATCAGTCATGTGGCCCGAACGCACGACGCGTTGCGCGCGTCCGCTCTTCATGACGACCGTCTCGGCCGGCTTCCCGAGCCCCGCGGAGGGCTACATCGAGGGGCGGCTTGACCTCAACCGCTACCTCATCAAGCACCCGACGGCGACCTTCTACGTGAGGGTCTCGGGCGACTCGATGTCGGGCGCGGGGATACAGCCGGGCACAATCCTCGTCGTTGATCGACAGGTCGAGGCCGAGGACGGCGACATCGTCATCGCGCGGATCAACGATGAGCTGTGCGTCAAGCGCCTGCGCGTGCGCCACGGCCGCATCTGGCTCATGCCCGAGAACGAGCGCTTCCAGCCCATCGAAGTCATCGAGACGATGGACTTCGAAGTCTGGGGCCGCGTCATGCACGCCATCCGTTCGTACTGAAGGGGAAGGGGTAAAGGGTTTTCACATCCCTTTCCCTTTACCCCTTCCTCTTTCCCCTAAGCCTCACGACTTCGTCGAGGATGCCGTGGGCGGCGTCGAGCTTGGACATGAGTGGGAGCGTGGACGGCTGTTCGCGGTCGCGCGTGAGCAGTGTGACGACGTTCGTCTCGGTGTCGAAGCCGGCGCCGTCCTGCGTGAGGTCGTTGGCGACGATGGCGTCGAGGTGCTTGCGTGTGAGCTTGTCGTGCGCGTTCTCGATGACGCGCTCGGTCTCGGCCGCGAAGCCGACGACGAGCAGACCGTCGTGGCGGCTTTGGGAGACCTCGGCGAGGATGTCGGGTGTTGGTTCGAGCGTGAGTGTGAGCGCCGACTGCGACTTCTTCATCTTCTCGCTGGCGCGCGCGGCGGGACGGTAGTCGGCGACCGCCGCCGCGGCGATGAAGACGGTGGCGCCTTCGACCTCTCGCATGACCGCGTCGCGCATCTCCCCGGCCGAGTAGGCCCGCACGGTGCGCGCTCCGGCGGGCGGCCGCGCCGTCGTCGCGCCGGCCACGATAATCACCTCTGCCCCGCGGGCGAGGGCGGCCTCTGCCACGGCGAAGCCCATCTTCCCCGATGAATGGTTGGAGATGAAGCGCACGGGGTCGATCTCCTCGCGGGTCGCGCCGGCGGTCACGAGCACTCGCTCGCCCGCGAGGTCTTTCGGACGCCCCGCCGTCTCCCTCAACATCCCCAGCGCCGCCTCGACGATCCTTTCCGGCTCGGAGAGCCTTCCGGGGCCGACCGTGCCGCAGGCCATCTCGCCGGCGTCGGGCTCGACGATGCGCACGCCGTCGGCGCGCAAACGCGCCAGGTTGCGCTGCGTCGCCGGGTGCAGAAGCATCGTCGTGTTCATCGCCGGCGCGACCAGCACCGGCGCGTTCGAGGCGAGATAGGTCGAGGTCAGGAAGTCGTCGGCGACGCCGTTCGCGAACTTGGCGATGAGGTTGGCCGTCGCGGGCGCGACGACGAACAGCTCGACCGACTGCGAGAAGGTGATGTGCGCGATGGGGTCCGGGTTGTCGGGCGCGTAGTCGTCAACCAGGACGTGCGCGCCGGAGAGCGCGCGGAAGGTGAGGGGAGTGACGAACTCGCAGGCGCGCTTCGTCATCCCGACGCGCACCTCGCAGCCCGCGCGCTGTAGGCCGCGCAAGACCTCCACGGCCTTGTAAGCGGCGATGCCGCCGGAGACGCCCAGCGCCACGCGCCTGCCCGCGAACTCCGCCCCGCCTGTCGTCTTTGAACCGTTTGAAGTGTCGGAAGGCATAAAGAAACTTGACCGTGTGGCCCGAATGTAGCACCGCCCGTCCGGCGCGCGCAACGGACACCTACGCGGCAGCGCCCGGCGCCGCGCGCTATGTCCTGCGAAGTTGTGATAAGATTTCGCACGTCCCGCCCCCCGAACATGTAACAGACTGCGGACTCCGCACGGGGTCTCGGGTAAGAGAGCGATGAGAAGACTGACGCGCACGCTCGGGCCGCTCGCCCTATTCCTGTTGATGCTCACGTCTGGCGCCACCGCGCAGACGCGGCGTGGCGCGCGCGCGGGCTTGGAAGAGTTCGGGCCGAACGTGCGCGCGTACCTCGGCTACCTGCGCAACGAGCAGGAGGTCGTGGACGACCGCGCCAGCCGGCGCGAGATCGACCGCCACTACTACGTCCACAACTCGAACCGCATCCAGGCGCTGCGCCAGATGGCGCTCCGCATCGCGCGCACGAGCGGCAACGACTACCTGCCCGAGTTGGAGGCCGTCTCGCCGGAAGAGTTCGTGCAGTTCTTCGATGAGCCCCCGAAGCCCGCGGAGCTAGAGCCGGACGCCGTGCTCGAATACAAGTTCAAGTACCTCGGCACAATCCTGACGAAGGGCGAGAAGTTCTACCTCTTCGAGCGCCTCGACCCGTACGAGCAGGCCGAGCAGAGGAAGAAGGGCGAGGCGCAGCCGCACCCGGCGGCCCACGTCCTCGCACAGCCTGCGGCCGGCGCCGACGCGGCCGTCCGTCCGCGCCGCGCCAGCGCGCCTTAAGCACTCCGCACTCCGACCCGCGAACGATGCGCCAGAACTCTTTCTTCGACGTGGAGGCCAAGCCGGGCGAGCCGGACGCCGCGCGCCTCGTCCTCTACGCCCTCGGAGACTTTCAGGCGCGTGGGAAGGTTCTGGCCGGCCGTGACCTCCCCTTCGACCGGCTCCGCGGCGCCTTCCGCCGCGCCGCCGCGGCCTACAACACCGCGGAGCTTGACGACGAGTCGGTCGCCGCGACTCTCGACGCGCTCGGCGCCAAAGTCCGTCGCGTCCCGACCTTCTTCGCCAAGCACCCCTTCCGCGTCGTCGTCCCCGAGCCTTTGGCCGAGAAGTCGCGCGACTTCTTCCTCGAAACGAAAAAGAGAGACTAAAGCCTCCGCCGCGGGACGAATGATGTTTACGCGCGCGTGCGCCCTCTGTTAACATGCGCACACGAATTCCCGTACACAGACTGTCGGTCGAAGAGATGCAACGGGGCGGAGTGTGAGTCGCAAAAGAGTCGGGGGCGAGAGCCGCCGGAAATTCATGGGAAGCGTGGGCGCCGCGGCGCTCGTCGCCTCCGCGTCCGCCAGGGGGCTCGGCGCGCAGAAGATGGGCGAACTACACCCCTTCGGCTTCATCATCCATGGCGGCGCCGGCACCATCGAGCGCAGCCGCATGACTCCCGAGCGCGAGCGCGCATACCGCGAGAAGCTGACCGAGGCGCTGCTGGCCGGCCACGAGGTTCTGAAGAAGGGAGGCGGCTGTCTGGACGCGGTCGTCGCGGCGATAGTTCTCATGGAAGACTCGCCCCTCTTCAACGCCGGCAAGGGTGCCGTCTTCACCAACGCCGGGACGAACGAGCTTGACACCTCCATCATGGACGGCCGGACGCTCAAGGCCGGTGCGGCGGCGGGGCTGAAGCATGTGAAGAACCCGATCCTGCTCGCGCGTCTCGTGATGGAGCAGTCGCCGCACGTCATGATGACGGGCGAGGGCGCCGAGGTTTTCGCCGCGCAGAAGGGGCTGGAGCTGGTCGATCCCAAGTATTTCTACACGGAGGAGCGCTGGCAGCAGCTCCAGAAGGCGAAGGAGGCGGAGAAGAGTCCGCCGCCGAAGCAGTCGAAGCTGGAGAAGGTGGCGCAGCCCTTCGACGAGCACAAGTTCGGGACGGTCGGGGCGGTCGCGCTCGACCGTGCGGGGAATCTCGGGGCCGGGACTTCGACCGGTGGCATGACCAACAAGAGGTTCGGGCGGGTCGGCGACTCGCCCATCATCGGTGCCGGAACTTACGCGGACAACGAGACTTGCGGCGTCTCTTGCACCGGCGACGGCGAGTACTTCATCCGCGCTTCGGTCGCGCACGAGGTCTCCTCAAGGGTGCGTTACGCCGGGGAGTCTATCGAACGCGCGGCGGCAGGGGCTTTGGAAAGGGTTGGGAAGCTGGGCGGCACCGGCGGCCTGATCGCTCTCGACCGGCGCGGGAATTTCACGATGCCTTTCAACACTTCCGGTATGTACCGCGGCGTGGTCGGCCCTGAAGGGCGACCGCGTGTGTTAATCTACAAAGACTAGCGCGCGGCGCGCGGGCGGGAAGGGCGGGAAGGAGTCGGCTCCAGGAGCCGAAAATAAGGGTTGACAAAAGCCCGCCTCTTACCGCAAATTGTTGAAAAATCGTTGAATTCACGAAGATGTTTATTGACACGCGCGTCCGTTTCGTGTAAAAAAAGCGGGTCTTTTGAAGCCCACAGGGCTCTCAACCTGCTTTTATGAGACACCGCGCGGGCTATTCCCGAGACGAATTGGCGAGAAAAACATTAAAACAAATCGTCTCAGGCGAGTCTTTTGTAGCCTATGAGCCGAAAGACTCGCAGCGCGCTCTCTCAAAAAAATTGACAGTTTCACCTACGGGAGGAAGAAGTAATGACTAGCAGAACCTGGAGCCGTACGCCCATCTCGCTCGCCCTGGCGCTCGCCATCTTGTGCACGTACTCGATGGTTGGCATGGCGCAGACGGGGCAGACCGGCCCGACGGGCGACCTTTCGGTCGTCGGTGAAGTTTCCGTCAACGGCACGAACGCCATCTCGGGCGCGACCGTTTTCTCGGACAGCACGCTCACGACCGGACAGAACTCCAGCGCCGTCGTCAGCCTCGGCAAATTGGGGCGCGTCGAGCTGCTGCCGAATTCGAGCCTCAAGCTCAGCTTTAACGAGACCGGCGTGACCGGCATGCTCGACTCCGGCCGCGTGCGCGTCTCGTCCTCGTCGGGCGTGTCCGCCACGGTCTCCACCAAGGACGGCTCTGCGGTCGCCGACAACAACCAGTCGAACGTCTTCATGGTTGATGTCGAGTGCGGCAACACGGTCGTCTCCACCCAGTCGGGTAAGGTCGAGCTGCGTGCGGGCAACACCGTGAAGCAGATCGCCGCCGGCGGCCAGGACACGGCCGGCACGGCCACCCCCGGCACCCGCTGCACCCGCTTCCAGCAGCCCGAAATGCACGGCCTGTCGAGCGGCGCCCTGGCAGCACTCCTGCTCGCGGCGGGCGGCGCGGTCGCGGCGGCCATCATCGCGGCCACGCAGGACAACGACTTCGAATTCGGCGGCAACCCGATTGTCATTAGCCCGACGCGCTAAACTGCTCTCAGGTTTTGCGGCTCAGGGCTCCGGTTGTGCCGAACTAACGCTCGAACCCGGTTCGACCCCACACCTTTGCGGGTCACGCGCATGCAGCGCCGCGTGACCCGCAACCTTTTGTCTGAGATAATCACCCCCTGGTTCGTCATCCCACCGCCGGAAAGGTCGTTGTACGCAAGATGCACATAGCAGTAATCGGGACGGGTTACGTCGGGCTCGTGACGGGAACCTGTTTCGCGGAGTTCGGCACGTCTGTGACCTGCGTGGACGTGGACGCCGCGAAGATCGAGCGGCTCAAGCGGGGGGAGATGCCCATCTACGAGCCGGGCCTCGACCAACTCGTCGCCAAGAACACGCAGGCCGGCCGCCTCCATTTCACCACCGACATCAAGGCGGCCGTCGAGCAGTCACTCGTCATCTTCCTCGCCGTCGGGACCCCGCCCAGGGAGGACGGCTCGGCCGACCTCTCCTACATCGAGGGCGCGGCGCGCGACGTGGCCCGCCACATGAACGGCTACAAGGTGGTCGTGACGAAATCGACGGTGCCGGTCGGGACGGGCGAGCGCCTGCGCCGCCTCATCCGCGAGCACCAGACGAAGTTCGACTTCGGCATCGTCTCGAACCCGGAGTTCCTGCGCGAGGGGGCGGCCATCGACGACTTCATGCGGCCGAACCGCGTCGTCATCGGCTCGAAGGACGAGGCGGCCATCGCCATCATGCGCGACCTCTACCGCCCGCTCTATCTGATCGAGACGCCGGTCGTCATCACCTCGCTCGAAGCGGCCGAGCTGACCAAGTACGCGGCCAACGCCTTCCTCGCGACGAAGATCTCGTTCATCAACGAGATCGCCAACCTCTGCGACCAGATCGGCTGCGACGTGCACGACGTGGCGCGCGGCATCGGGATGGACAACCGCATCGGGCGCTACTTCCTGCACCCCGGGCCGGGCTACGGCGGCAGCTGCTTCCCGAAGGACACGACGGCACTGCTCTCGGTGGCGAAGGAGTACGGCGGCGAGGCGCGCATCGTCGAGGCCGTCGTCGAGGTCAACCAACGCCAGCGCGGGCGGATGGTCGAGAAGATCGAGCGGCTGGTCGGCGACGTGAAGGGGAAGACGGTCGCCGTGCTCGGGCTCTCCTTCAAGCCGGAGACGGACGACATGCGCGAGGCGCCGTCGGTGGAGATCATCAGGGCGCTTCTGGAGAAGGGCGCGCGCGTGAAGGCGTATGACCCCGTGGCGGCCGAGCAGGCGCGCAAGTTCCTGCCCGAGATCGAGTACACCGAGGACGAGTTCGCGGCGGCCGAGGGCGCGGACGCGCTGGTCTTCATGACCGAGTGGAATCAGTTCCGCGCGCTCGACATGCAGCGGGTCAAGGAGCTGATGCGCACGCCTAAGGTCGCAGACCTCCGCAACATCTACGAGCCCGAGCGCATGCGCAAACTCGGCTTCGACTACGTCGGCGTCGGAAGGTAACCAGGAGCGTGAACCGTGAACCGTCAACCGTGACCAGAAGAAGACAGTTCTTCTCTGGTCACGGTTGACGGTTCACTGTTCACGCTCTTCTCATCCATCACTTATCACAGCTTACTTATGTCTCTCTCGGGAACTTATCTGGTGACGGGCGGGGCCGGGTTCGTGGGCTCGCACATCGCGGCGGCGCTGACCGCATCGGGCGCGCGCGTGCGCGTCCTCGACGACCTTTCGACCGGGCACACGGAGAACCTGGAAGAGATCGGCGGCGACGTGGAGTTCGTCAAAGGGGCGTTGACCGAGCCGGACGCGCTGGAGCGCGCGCTGCGGGGCGTCGAGGTCGTCTTCCACGAGGCGGCCATCCCCTCGGTGCCGCGCTCGGTCGAAGAGCCGGAGACGACGCACCGCGCCTGTGTCGAAGGCACCTTCGCGCTGCTCGTCGCGGCCCGGCGCGCGGGCGTGCGGCGCGTGGTCTACGCCGCGTCGAGTTCCGCGTACGGCGATCAGGAGACGCTCCCGAAGACCGAGGAGATGCGCCCCGAGCCTCTGAGCCCTTACGCGGCGGCGAAGCTCGTCGGCGAGTACTACTGTCAGGTCTGGTCGCGCGTCTACGGCTTCGAGACGGCCTGCCTGCGCTACTTCAACGTCTTCGGCCCGCGGCAAGACCCCAGCTCGCAATACTCGGGCGTCATCTCGCGCTTCATCTCGGCGCTTGCGTCGGGCGGGCGCCCCGTCATCTACGGCGACGGCGAACAGTCGCGCGACTTCACATACGTCTCGAACGTGGTGGACGGGAACCTGCGCGCCGCCGAGAGCCCGCTGGCCGTCGGCCGGGTCATCAATTGCGCGACGGGGCGGCGGACGACTTTGAACGAACTGCTCGAAGCTTTAAAGAAGCTGACCGGCCGCACTGATGTCGAGGCCGAGTACCGCGAGCCCAGAGTCGGCGACGTGCGCCACAGCCTCGCCGACATCGCGCGCGCCCGCGAGTGGCTCGGCTACGAGCCGCAGATCGGGCTCGAAGAGGGCCTGCGCCACACCCTCGTGTGGTGGCAGCAGAGCCGCTACGCACGCGCTTAAGCAGCGCCGTAAACCGTAAACCGTGAACCGTGACGAGGAGAGGAATTGTCTTCCTTCTTGTCACGGTTCACGGTTTACGGCATTTAGCCTTCGACCAGCTTTCTCAAACTCTCGGTGTAGGGCGGGCGGGCGACGCCGCGGTCGGTGATGATGGCGGCGACGAATTCGCCGGGGGTCACGTCGAAGGCCGGGTTCTGGACGGAGACGCCTTCGGGGGCGAGGCGCTGTTCGCGGATGTGCGTGACCTCGCGCGCGTCGCGCTCTTCGATGGGTATCAGGTCGCCGGTGGCGAGCGCGAGGTCCACGGTCGAGACGGGGGCGGCGACGTAGAAGGGGATGCCGTGCTGTCTGGCGAGCACGGCCACCATGTAGGTGCCGATCTTGTTGGCCGTGTCGCCGTTGGCGGCGATGCGGTCGGCGCCGACGACGACGCAGTCGATCTGGCCCTGCTTCATCACGTGCCCGGCCATGTTGTCGGTGATGACGGTGACGGGTATCTCGTCCTTCTGCAACTCCCACGCGGTGAGGCGCGCGCCCTGTAGGAAGGGGCGCGTCTCGTCGGCGATGACGGCGACGCGCTTGCCGGCGTCGCGCGCGCCGCGCACCACGCCCAGCGCCGTGCCGTAGTCGCCGGCCGTGGCGAGCGCGCCCGCGTTGCAGTGCGTGAGCACGGTCGAGTTGTCGGGAATCAACTCGCCGCCGAAGCGCCCGAGGGCGCGGCTCGACGCGATGTCCTCGCGGAAGATTAACTGCGCCTCCTCGATCAAGTCCTGCTTAATCTGCTCGGCGTCGGCGCCCTCCGCCCTGGAGCGGCGGAAGCGCTCGCGCATGCGCTCGATGGCCCAGAAGAGGTTGACGGCCGTGGGGCGCGTCTTCGACATGATGTCGCAGAAGTAGTCGAAGTCCTGTTGCAGGTCTTCGACCGAGGTGCCGACGGCCTGCATCGTGCCGAGCGCGAGCCCCATCGCGGCCGAGACGCCGATGGCGGGCGCGCCGCGCACGACCATCGCCTTGATGGCTTCGGCCACCTCCTCGCAGGAGCGGAAGGTGAGGTACTTCTCCTCGGTCGGCAGCAGGCGCTGGTCGATCATGCGGACGCCCTCGTCCGACCACTCGACGGTCTTAATCATTGGCGGTATGAATCTCCTCGGATGTTTTGCAAAAGAAGGGCTATCTTAAGGGAGCGGGCCGGGGCGGGCAACCTCGGAAGAGGTGACACGGGGAGGGGATTGACCGAAGGGAGACGGAGGCCCAGCTTGAAGCAGATAACTTCAAAGCCGTGCCTCCGTCTCCCTTCGGTTAAAGGTACTAGTCCGCGGCCCGGCCGAGGTCGGCCCTCGTCAGGAAGCCGCCGATGAGGAAGACGACGCCGAGCAGGATGTGGACGAGGTGATCCATCGTGCCGAGCATGAGCAGGTCGTCGATGGGCAGTATCCGGCCGGGGTCTTTCCCGAGCAGGAAGCCGCAGACACCGAGCAGCGCGTACACGACGCCGAAGACAATGCAGAACAGGCGCGCCGCGCTGAGCGTCCCCGCGAAGCCGAAGTAGAGCGCGAGCGCGCCGGAGACGAGGTGAATGACGTTGTGCGTGCCGTTGAGGTGCGTGCCCATCAAGTCGTGGTTCACGAAACCGACGAGCCCGACCAGGATTAACACTACGCCCAGAATCTTACAGACTGTTTTAGCCATGACTGAGTTGTTCCTCCTTGGGAAGAAAAGGTGGAGAGGGCGCAGGCCCTCTTATTCTTCAAAGGGCCGCGGCGGAACACCGCGACCTGAATCCGGGGAACGAGTAAGCACATTCTATAACAGTACGCGGCAAATCGGCTCACGGATTTTTACGGAAGGCGGCGGCCGAGGGTGAGCTTGTTGAGGAGGCCGTTTGGCCTTTGTTATACTCGGCGCGAGACCAGAGCAGCCGACTTAAAACTGTCCACTGATTGCTGACCGCCGAAAGCTAATTTATGAAAGAAGGTTGGGAAGCCGTCATCGGCATGGAGATACACGCGCAGCTGAGCACGGAGTCGAAGATTTTCTGCGGGTGCTCGACGCGCTTCGGGGACGAGCCGAACTCGAACACGTGCCCGGTCTGTCTGGGGCTGCCGGGGGCTCTGCCCGTGCTGAACCGGCGGGCGGTCGAGCTGGGCGCGCGGGCCGCGCTCTCCCTGGGGCTGCACGTCAACGAGGTCTCCATCTTCTCGCGCAAGAACTACTTCTACCCGGACCTGCCGAAGGGCTACCAGATTTCGCAGTACGACCGGCCCTTCTCGGAGAAGGGGCTGCTCGAAATCGTGACCGCCGAGCGCGACGAGGGCGGGCACGCGCGCGAGTGGCGGCCGATGCAGATCCGCATCACGCGCCTGCACCTCGAAGAGGACGCGGGCAAGAACGTCCACGAGGGGCTTCCACAGACCGAGCGCTACTCCTACATCGACCTCAACCGCGCGGGCACGCCGCTGGCCGAGATCGTCACCGAGCCCGACTTTCGCACCTCCTGGGAGGCTTACGACTACGTCAACCACGTGCGCCACGCGTTGCAGTGGGTCGGGGCAAGCGACGCCGACATGGAGAAGGGGAACCTGCGCTGCGAGGCGAACGTCTCGGTGCGAAAGGTAGGCGCCGAGAAGTTCGGGACGAAGGTCGAGCTGAAGAACCTGAACTCGGTGCGCTTCATGCAGCGCGCCATCGAGTTCGAGAGTGAGAGACAGATTGCGCTCATCGAGTCGGGAGGGAAGGTCACGCAGGAGACGCGACTGTGGGACGACCGCGCCAACCAGACGCGCGTGATGCGCTCGAAGGAGGAGGCGCACGACTACCGCTACTTCCCCGAGCCGGACTTGCAGCCGCTCACGGTCACGGCCGAGTGGGTCGAGCAGGTGCGCTCCTCGATGCCGGAGCTGCCGGACGCGCGGCGCGGGCGCTTTATGGAGCAGTACGGACTCTCCTTCAGCGACGCCTCGCTCTTCGTGCGCGACGCCGCGCTCGCGGACTTCTACGAGCGTGCGTCCGCCGCCTCGAACCCGCGCGGCGCGGCCAACTGGTTGAAGGGCGAGCTGCTGCGCGAGCTGGACGCGTCGAACCTCGCGGCCGACGCCTCGCCCGTCTCGCCCGAGGAGCTGGGCGCGCTCGTCCGCGCCGTCGAGGAGGGGCGCGTCAGCGGCAAGCAGGGCAAGGACGTGCTCCTCGTCATGTTCAAGGAGGGGAAGGGCGCCGAAGCCGTCATCGCGGAGCAGGGGCTCGCGCAGGTCTCCGACGCGGGCGAGATCGAGAAGATCGTCTCGGACGTGCTCGCCGCGAACCCGCAGCAGCTCGCGGCCTACCGCGACGGCAAGGAGGCGCTCTTCGGCTTCTTCGTCGGCCAGGTGATGAAGGCTTCGAAGGGCAAGGCCAACCCGAAGGTCGCGGGCGAGCTTTTGAAAGCGAAGCTGAAGGCGGAATAGTTTCACAGATGGACTACAAGGGGAAGACGGCAGTCGTCACGGGCGGGACGAAGGGCATCGGGCGCGCCATCGCGGAGGCTCTGGCCGCAGAGGGCTTGAACGTCTGCGTCGGCGCGCGCAACGTGGACGAGGTGAAGCAGACCGTCCGGGAGCTGGAAGGCACCGGCGCTTCCGCGACGGGCGCGGCGTGCGACGTGCGCGTCTACGAAGAGGTCGAGGCGCTCGTCGCGCACGCCGTCGAGGAGTTCGGCGGCGTGGACGTGCTCGTCAACAACGCCGGCGTCGGACTCTTCAAGCCCGTCGAGGAGACCTCGCCCGAGGAGTTTCGGGCGGTGCTTGAGACGAACCTCTTCGGCGTCTTCTACGGCTGCCGCGCCGTCATCCCCGAGTTGAAGAGGAGGGGCGGCGGCTACATCATCAACGTCTCTTCGCTCGCCGGCGCGAACCCCCATCCGAAGATGGCGGCCTATAACGCTTCCAAGTTCGCCCTCAATGGGTTCAGCGAGGCCCTGATGCAGGAGGTGAGGCACGACCGCATCAAGGTCAGCTACGTCATGCCCGGCTCGGTCAACACAGAGTTCGGCGGCGGCACCGTGAGCGAAGAGAACGCCTGGCAACTACAGCCCGTAGACATCGCGCGCGTCGTCGTTGACCTCCTCCGCCACGACGAGCGCAGCCTCCCGAGCCGCGTCGAGATCAGGCCGAGCATGCCCCCGAAGAAGTAGACGTGCGGGAACGGGAAAGATGAAGTTCATGCGACTGCCGACTGCCATGACGCCGCCGACCTCAAGGTCTTCCCTCCTCCTCCCGAACCTTTTCTGAAGAAGGATGAGAGCCGTACTCCAGAGGGTGACGCGCGCGTCCGTGAGGGTCGGCGACGAGACGGTCGGCGAGATCGGCCCGGGGCTCGTCGTGCTGCTCGGCGTCGGGCGCGACGACGCGGAGGCAGACGCGCTCTACCTCGTCGAGAAGGTTCTGCACCTGCGCGTCTTCGAGGACGCGGAGGGGCGCATGAACCACTCGCTGGCGGAGGCGGGCGGCGCGCTGCTCGCCGTCTCGCAGTTCACGCTCTACGGCGACGTGCGGAAGGGGCGCCGCCCGTCCTGGTTCGACGCCGCCCCGCCCGAGCTGGCCCGCCCGCTCTACGACTTCTTCGTCGCGGAGGCGCGAGCCCGCGGGGCGCGCGTCGAGACCGGCAGCTTTCAGGCGTTGATGGAGGTCGAGCTGGTCAACGACGGCCCTGTGACGATTCTGTTGGACAGCAGGAAGCTCTTCTGATCTCAAAGTTCAGATTAGAAATTCAAATTAATAATGCCGAAGCCAAAGACGATGATTATCTTGATGGCCCTCTTGATCGTAAGCGGCCTGTCGTTCATCACGTACCAATTCGACCGCGGGACGCAGGAGAAGGTCTACGACGAGGCGGAGGCGCCGGGCGGGGCGAAGGTCACGCGGGGCTTGGAGCCGGAGGCGGACGCCGAGGCGGTCGTGCTCGAAGTGGAGTCGGGCGGCTTCTCCTACGGGCGCATCGTGCTCGAACTCTACCCGAACATCGCGCCGAAGATGGTCGAGCGCTTCAAGCGTCTTGTCCGCGAAGGCTTCTATGACGGCACGGCCTTCCACCGCATCAACCCGCGCGCGGGCGTCGTGCAGGGCGGCGACCCGAACTCGAAGGACGAAGACCCCGCGAACGACGGCCTCGGCGGCTCGCCTTATGAAGACCTGCCGGCGGAGTTCAGCGACATCCCCTTCGACCGCGGCATCGTCGGCGCGGCGCGCGGGGATGTCAACACGGCCAACAGCCAGTTCTACATCACGCTCCACCGTGTGCCGCAGTGGGACGCACAGTACACGGCCTTCGGCAAGGTCATCGACGGCATGGGCAACGTCGATGCCATCGCCGGCGCCCCCACGCGCCCGGCCCCCTACGGCGAGAGCCCCGCCGAAAAGATCGTCATCAAACGCGCCACCCTCCAACCGCGGTCTAACTTTAAATAAAGAGTGTGCGTCGAACGCCGCGTCGCGCCACCTGAATCGCCGCGTCGCGCCGCCTGAATCGCCGCGGAGCGGCGCTTGAATGTAGCCCGGCCTTTCAAGGCCGGGTCGAGTATGAACAAAACGACGCCGCGTCGCGTCAGCGACGCCTGAACATACCGATAGGTTC
>JBJMGP010000068.1:0-7576 GCA_045807865.1 Pyrinomonadaceae bacterium | reverse complement strand
GGCACCGACGTCCACACGTGTCGAGGACAGCTCGGCTTTCCTCAGGGCCTTTGGCTCGATGCCCGTCAGCATCTCGCGCGTGATGGTTTCGCCGCGCGGGATGGCTACCTCGCGGTTGACCAGCAGGTCCTTGGCCAGCTTGCGGCCTTCGAGGAGTTCATAGATACGCGTATCGCGCTGCTCGCGCAGGATGCGGATTTCGTCTTCGAGGTCGCGGAGCATGTTCTCGCCGACGTTCGGGATGTCGCGCGTGATCTCTTCGGGGCCGAGCTTCGTGTCGCGGGCTTCGATCTCCAGCTCCTCGATGTGGATCGACGTGTAGTAGTCGTCCTTCACGAGCCGCTCGGAGACGAGGATGGCGTCCTCGAAGTTGTAGCCGCGCCAGGGCATGAAGGCCACGAGCACGTTGCGCCCGAGGGCCAGTTCGCCCCTGTCCGTGCAGGGGCCGTCGGCGATGACCTGCGCCTTCGCGACGCGCTCGCCGATCTGCACAATCGGGCGCTGGTTGATGCAGGTGTTCTGGTTCGAGCGCTTGAACTTGGTCAGCGTGTAGATGTCGGCCGTCACCTCGCGCGAGATGGTGCCGTCCACGTTGTGGTCGGCGCGGACGATGATGCGCTCCGAGTCCACGTAGTCCACGATGCCGTCGCGGCGCGCGGCCACGACCGCGCCCGAGTCCCTCGCGGTCACCTGCTCCATGCCGGTGCCGATGTAGGGCGACTCGGCGCGCAGGAGCGGCACCGACTGGCGCTGCATGTTCGAGCCCATCAGCGCGCGGTTCGCGTCGTCGTTCTCAAGGAACGGGATGAGCGACGCGGCCACGGAGACGAGCTGTTTGGGCGAAACGTCCACGTACTCGATGTCGTCGCGGTGGGCGTTGATGAACTCGCCGGCCTTCCGCGAGGCGTTGCGCTCGTTGATGATCGTGCCGTCCTCGCCCAGTTCGAGGTTGGCCTGGCCGACGACCCACTTATCCTCCTCCCACGCGGTCAGGTAGAAGGGGTAGGGCTCGGACTCCGCCTTGCGTGCGTCGCCGCCGAGCTTGCGGTTGGCCTTCGCGAAATCCTCCTCGGTGACGTGCTCGCCCGGCTTGAGCTTCGTGTCGCCGCCGTTGACGATGCGCACGAACTCGATGACGCGGCCGTCCACGACCTTGCGGTAGGGCGACTCGATGAAGCCGAACTCGTTGATGCGCGCGAAGCACGAGAGCGACGAGATGAGGCCGATGTTCGGGCCTTCAGGCGTCTCGATGGGGCAGATGCGGCCGTAGTGCGTCGGGTGCACGTCGCGCACCTCGAAGCCCGCGCGCTCGCGCGACAAGCCGCCCGGCCCGAGGGCCGAGAGGCGCCGCTTGTGCGTGATCTCCGAGAGCGGGTTGGTCTGATCCATGAACTGCGAGAGCTGACTGGAGCCGAAGAACTCACGCACCGCGGCCGTCACCGGCTTGGCGTTGATGAGGTCGCGCGGCATCGTCGTCTGCATCTCCTGCTGGATCGACATCTTCTCCTTGATGGCGCGCTCCATCCGAACCAGCCCGATGCGGAACTGGTTCTCAAGCAGCTCGCCCACGGCGCGCACGCGGCGGTTGCCGAGGTGGTCGATGTCGTCGGCGAGGTACTCGACCGGGTTGCGGCGCATCTTCAAAAGGTACGAGATGACCTGCACGAAGTCGCGCGAAGAGAGCAGCGGGTCTTCGATGCGCTCGCGCTCGGGGCGCCCCATCTTGATGTTGAACTTGAGGCGGCCGACGCGCGAGAGGTCGAACTTGCGCTCGTCGAAGAACATGCCCTCGAAGAGTCTGTATGCCGTCTGCACCGTCGGCGGGTCGCCGGGGCGCATCTTGCGGTAGATCTCAAGCAGCGCGTCCACCGGCTTCGTGATGACGTCCTTCTTCAAGGTCTGCGAGAGCACGCCGCCGAGGTCGTCGCGCTCGGGGAAGAAGACCGTGAAGTTATGGACGCCGGACTCGATGACCTCCTGGAGCTTGGCGGGCGTGATCTCGGTGTTCGCCTCGACGATGACCTCGCCGGTCTCGGTGTTGACCACGTCGGAGAGGGCGTAGGCGCCGTCGAACTGCTGAGAATCGACCTCGACCTCGGTGACGTGCCCCTTGCGGATGTCCTTCAGGACGCTGTTGGTCACCTTCTTGCCGGCCTTGACGACCGGCTCGGCGGCGCCGCGCGGCTTGATGTCCTGCTCGGCCTTCATGCCGACGAGGTTGGTCGGCCCCTCGGGGCGCACCTGCACGAAGAGGCGCCCCTCCTGGGCGCGCACCTCGTCGCCGATGTAGAAGGAGCGCAGGATGTCCTCGTCGGCGAAGGCAGCGTTTTTGACCGCGTCTTCCATCTGCGAGTCGCTGCCGAAGCCCTTCGGGTCGAACTGCGGGTTGAGCCAGATGCCCAGCGCCCGCAGGAAGATCGAGGCCAGGAACTTGCGCTTGCGGTCGATGCGGACGTAGAGCAGGTTCTTCTGGTCGTACTCGAACTCGACCCACGAGCCGCGGTACGGGATGACCTTCGCGAGGTAGACGGGCGACTTCTCGAAGAAGACGCCGGGCGAGCGGTGGAGCTGCGAGACGATGACGCGCTCCGTGCCGTTGATGATGAAGGTGCCGTTGTCGGTCATCAACGGAATCTCGCCGAAGAAGACCTCCTCCTCCTTGATGTCGCGGATGGACTTGGTCTCGGTCTCCGGGTCTTTGTCGAAGACCGTCAGGCGAATCTTGACCTTGAGCGGCACCGAGTAGGTCATGCCGCGCTCCTGGCACTCCTGCTGGTCGTGCTTGTGCTTGAGGCCGACGGGCTCGCCGCAGTTGTCGCAGAGCGTGGGCCGCACGGCGTTGAACGTGCCGCAGTTGTGGCACAGAGTCTCGCCGGGCGTGAGCGGGTCGACCTTGACGAGCGAGCCGCAGGACTTGCAGTTCGCGCGCAGGTAGCGCAGGCCTTCGAGCCTTCCGCACTTACACTGCCAGTTGCCGATGTGGTACTCGACGAAGTCGAGTTCGGCCGTCTGGCGGAAGTCCGAGATGGGGAAGACCGAGCGGAAGACGGCCTGGAGGCCGGCGGGCTCGCGCTCCTCCGGGAGCAGATCCATCTGGAGGAAGCGGTTGTAGGAGTCGCGCTGAATCTCGATCAGGTTCGGGATGCGCACCGCCGTCTTGATCTTCGAGAAGTCGTGACGCGTGGGCGGCTGGCTCACGCGGCGGCCCGAGCCGACGGCGCTCTTCTGGAGCGGGTTCTGAACCGGATTTGCAGACATCAGGAGTTCCTTCGCGGCCGTCAGCTTTCAGCAGTCAGCCTTCAGCCAGAGAGTATTAAATAAGAGGACTAAACTACGCGCCCGGCCCCGGCCTGCTGAGAGCCGAAGGCTGAGCGCTGAAAACTTCTTTTAGAGACGCCAAAGCGCGGCCAGAGCGCAAAAGTCTCCGGCCGCTTCTTTCGAGAAAGCGGTTTCGCTTCGTCAATATTTTAGGGAGTATCGACAGCCCCTCACTACTCCCACACCTTAGCCGCCGGGCCGGCCAATGTCAAGAACGGAAAAAGCCATGAACCGTGAACCGTAAACCGTGACGAGAGGAAGAGAGTTCTTATCCTGTCACGGTTTACGGTTCACCGTTTACGGTTCTGACTACTTCACTTCGACGGTCGCGCCCGCGTCGGCGAGCTTGGCGCGGATGGCCTCGGCCTCGTCCTTCGAGACGCCCTCTTTGACGGCCTTGGGCGCGGCCTCGACGAGGTCTTTGGCCTCCTTCAGG
This sequence comes from Pyrinomonadaceae bacterium, assembly GCA_045807865.1. Lineage (GTDB taxonomy): Bacteria > Acidobacteriota > Blastocatellia > Pyrinomonadales > Pyrinomonadaceae > QHXN01. Next base: position 3,822 of record JBJMGP010000068.1, on the reverse strand, counting down.
CCGAGCGCGGTGATCTCGCGGACGACCTTGATGACGTTGATCTTGTTGCCGCCGGCGGCCTGGAGGATCACGTCGAACTCGGTCTTCTCCTCGGCCGCGGGGGCCGCTTCCGCCGCCGCCGCCGCAGGCGCCGCCGCCACGGCCGCCGCCGCCGCCGAGACGCCGAACGCCTCCTCGATCATCTTGACCAGCTCGGCCGCCTCAAGCAGGCTCTTCTCTTTCAAAGCGTCAACGATTTCCTGATTCGAAAGTGCCATGATTACTTCAACTCCTCCTCAAAGGGTTCTAGTGTTGCTGTCCGGTTGCTGTTCGCAGCAGGAGAACCCACGGGACGCACACCCGGGTCTGTTGCATCCAGACCCTTCGCGCGTCCGAGCCGTCAAAGGCGACCTGACGAATCGCCCCGCTCGTTTTCCGCGTCCGGCTGACTCCAAAGAGATTTCAAATCCGAAATCTCAAATTTCAAATCCGACCGGGGCGACCGCACGGCCGCCCCGAGAACCTGTTTAGGCTTCCCCGCCGCCCTTCTGGTCGGCCGCCTGCTTGACGACGATGGCGAGGTCGCGCGGGACGGCCGAGATGACCGTCGCGAGGCGCTGCGCCTGTGCGTTGATGAGGAACATGATCTTCGAGATCATGACCTCCTTCGACGGCAGCGTGGCGAAGGCTTCGACATCCTTCAGCGCGACGACGCGACCTTCGACGACGCCCGCCTTGAACTTGAAGACCTCGGGGTTGTCCTTGACGAACTTCGAGATCGCCTTCGACAACTCCACCGGGTCGCCCTCGGCCAGCGCGAGCGCCGTGACGCCCTTGAAGTGCTCGGTCGCCCCCTCGAAGGGGGTGCCCTCGGCGGCCTTGCGCGCCAGTGTGTTCTTGACGACGGAATAGCTCGCGCCCGCTTCCGCGAGGCGGCGGCGCAACTCCTGATCCTTCGCGACGGTCAGCTTCGTGAAGCCGACCAGCATCCCGGCGGACGCCGCCTGGAACTGCTGCGCGAGGGCTTCGAGGTTTTTCTGCTTCTGCTCTCTGGTCTTCATAAATCTTCTCTCGCCTCCCCTTTACCTGCTCGCGTAGACGGCCTCGTCCAGCAGCACGCCCGGACTCATGGTCGAGGCGAGGTTCACCTTCTTCACGTACTTGCCCTTCGCGGTCGAGGGCTTGGCCTTCACGACGGCGTCGAGCAGCGTCTGCGCGTTCTCGCGCAGGGAGTCGTCCGCGAAAGAGACCTTGCCGATGCCGACGTGGATGACGCCCGTCTTGTCGACGCGGTACTCGACCTTGCCGGCCTTCGTCTCGCGGACGGCCGTCGCCACGTCGAAGGTGACGGTGCCGGTCTTCGGGTTGGGCATCAGGCCGCGGGGGCCGAGCACCTTACCGAGTTGACCGACCAGGCGCATCATGTCGGGCGTGGCGATGACGGCGTCGAAGTCGAGCCAGCCGCCCTTGATGCGGTTGACCACGTCCTCGCCCCCGGTCATGTCGGCGCCGGCCTCTTCGGCCTCCCTGACCTTCTCGCCCTGCGCGATGACGAGCACGCGCACCGTCTTGCCGACGCCGTGCGGCAGCACGACCGTGCCGCGCACCAACTGGTCGGCCTTGCGCGGGTCAACGCCCAGCCACATCGTCAGCTCGACCGTCTCGTCGAACTTGCGCGCCGTGACCGCCGAAATCTCCTTCACCTTCGCCAGCCCCTCGTCGAGGCTGTACTTCCGCCCCTCCTCGATCTTTTCGAGGGCGGCGCGGTACTTCTTGCCGTGCTTAGCCATGCCGAAATCCTCTGAGGTGCAAGCGAAGCCCGTTGAAGGCTTCTCCCTCTCAGAGGGTTTGGGTTGTAGTTGTTGGGGACTGGTCAAAACCAGAACCCGAAACCCGGAACCCAGAACCCTACTCGATGTTGAGCCCCATGTTGCGGGCCGTGCCTTCGATGGTCTTGATGGCCGACTCCAGGCTGGTCGTGTTCAAGTCTACGAGTTTGAGCTTGGCGATCTCCTCGATCTTGTCGCGGGAGATGGAGCCGACCTTCTCCTTGTTCGGCTTGCCCGACCCCTTGGGGACGCCGGCGGCCTTCTTCAGAAGGTCGGCGGCGGGCGGCGTCTTCGTCTCGAACGTGAACGAACGGTCGGCGTAGACCGTGATGACGACCGGCACCTTGAGGTCGGGATCCATCTGCGCGGTCTTCGCGTTGAAGGCCTTGCAGAACTCCATGATGTTAACGCCGTGCTGGCCGAGCGCCGGCCCGATGGGCGGCGCGGGGTTCGCCTTCCCCGCCGGCACCTGCAACTTGATGTAGCCCGTAATTTTCTTAGCCATGATTCTTTAAAAGCTTCCCAGCTTCCTTACTCGTCTTCTGTAAACGTCACCTTCTCGACATCCAGGAAGTTGAGTTCGACCGGCGTCGAGCGCCCGAAGATGGTGACGACCACCTTGAGCGTGGACTTGTCGGAGTTGACCTCCTCGACCTTGCCCGTGAACGAGGCGAAGGGGCCGGACTTGATGCGCACCGTCTCGCCGGAGGTGTACGTGAACTTCGGCTTCGGCTTCTCGGCCGCCTCGGTCACGTTGTGGACGATCTGGTTCACCTCGTCCGGGGTGAGCGGCGTCGGCTGCTGCCCGCCGACGAAGCCCGTCACCTTCGGCGTGGACTTGATCAGGTGGAAGACGTTATCGGGGATGTGCCCGCGGTCGTCGCACTCGATCTGGACGAGGACGTAGCCGGGGTAGAACATCCGCGACGACTCGACGCGCTTGTTGCCGCGCATCTCGACCACGGTCTCGGTCGGGACGAGCACCTCTGTGATCTCGGCCTGAAGGTCGGTGTCACGCACGCGCGCTTTCAGCGAGTCGCGCACCTTCTTCTCATGCCCCGAGTACGTGTGTAGGATGAACCACTGCTGCATGACTTCAAGCTTCCTTAGGCGGCCCCGAAGAGTTTCCCGACCTGGTCGAGTAGGAACACCAAGAGACGGTCGATGGCGTAGAGGTACGTGGCGAAGAAGGCGACGGCCGCGATGGTGATGATGGTCGTGTTCCTGACCTGAACGGCCGAGGGCCAGCTCGTGCGCCCCAGCTCGGCGCGCACGTCGCGCACGAACTTGCCGGCGCGCTCGAAAAAGCCTTCGCGCGGGTGCTCGGCCTCGGCGCGCTCACGCCGGGCCGGGCGCCCTTCCGGCCCCTCGCCGTACCTCGCCATACGCGGGGCCGCGCCCGACGGCGTCCCCGGCAAATCGCCGGGCTCGTCATGGCTCGCAGTCATCTGTTCTTCCTCTTTCTCCGACACCTGTACCCTTACTTCCCTTCCGGGCTCCTCTTAAGAGCTAACAGGGGTACCAGGACTTGAACCCGGCCTTTCGGTTTTGGAGACCGACGTGCTAACCACTGACACTATACCCCTTCGCAAGACGTGAACCGTGAACCGTCAACCGTGACAAGTGAAAAGCAGTCCTTACTTGTCACGGTTGACGGTTCACCGTTCACAGTCTTACTTCGTTTCCTTGTGTGCGCGGTGCAAGCGGCAGCGGCGGCAGAACTTCCTGAACTCCAGGCGTTCCGGCGTCGTCTTCTTGTTCTTCGTCGTTACGTAGTTGCGGCTCTTGCACTCGGTGCACTGCAACACAATGTTGTCGCGCGGCATAAGTTCAACCTCTATCTCTTACTTCTTTATTCAACCCGGTCGGGCAGCTACTCGATGATGTCGGAGACGGTGCCGGCGCCGACCGTCCGGCCCCCCTCGCGGATGGCGAAGCGCAGCCCCTTCTCCAACGCAATCGGCGTGATCAGCTCGATCTCCATCGCCACGTTGTCCCCGGGCATCACCATCTC
>JBJMGP010000067.1:0-14180 GCA_045807865.1 Pyrinomonadaceae bacterium | reverse complement strand
TTCCGCCATGGCCCGCTCGATGTTTTTCCTCTCTTCCGCGCTCGCGTTCTTGAATGACACCAGCGCGGACTCGTGGGCCGCCTCTCCATACCTGCCTGCCTGTATGCAATCGAAGAGAAGGAAGAGATGCGTGAGGTGAAAATCAGGGTCGAGTTCGAGGGTTTTCCGCAACTGCTCAAGAGACTCGTCGTACCTGTGTGCCACGTACAGGGTGTAGCCCAGGCGCGCGTTAATGGCCAGAGAGAGTGGGTCCAGCTCGTGTGCCTTCCTGATCTCCCCCAAAGCCTGTTCGACCCGCCCGGCCGACACCAGGTACTCCGAGTACCACTGATGGACGGTAGCATAGTTAGGGTTCAGTTGGATGGCTCGTTGATAGTGTTCTTCGACGCCGGGCCAGTCCCAGTCGTTACTTTTTACCGACGCCAGAGCGGCGTGCGCCTCTGCCAGCGCGGGGTCCAGTTCGAGCGCTTTCGAGGCGGCTGTCCTTGCTTTCGGCAGCGCATCGCCGAGGGCGACGTGGGCATACATCGGCAGCAGGGCGTAGGAGTCCGCGAGTCCGGCGTAGGCCAGGGCGTAAGCGGGGTCGAGGGCTATCGCCTGGTTGAAGTAGTCAATCGCCCGGCTCAGCCCTTCGGGCGAACGCTTGTTCCAGTAGAAGCGCCCCCTGAGGTAGAGTTGGTAAGCCTCCGCGTTTGCCGTGTAGCCTCTGGTCAATCTTTCCCGCTCTGCGCCGCTCGGCCGCCGCAGTTTGTCCACGATCTCGCTCGCAATCTGCTCCTGCACGGCGAGTACGTCCGCGGCTTTACGGCTGTAACGTTCGCCCCACAGTTGTGAGCCATCGGCCACGTTCACCAACTCGGCCTGGATGATTAAACTGTCTCCTCTTTGAGTCACCCTGCCCGTCAACACGGCGTCGGCGGCCAACTCGCGCCCGACCTGACGCGGGTCAACCGACCTGTTCTTATAACTGAAGGCGGTGGTGCGGGCCGTCACCCGCAGGCCGTGTATCTTCGAGATGGTGTTGATGAGGCTCTCGGTAATACCGTCGCTCAAGTATTCCGTGTCCGCATCGCCGCCGGTGTTGGCGAAGGGCAAGACCGCGAGGGAGTGAATCTCCGCGCCGCCCCGCGCCGAGTAGAAGAGATAACCGGCCACTGTCGCGCTCAGGAGTAACATCGCCAGGGCAAGCGCCGCGCCCGCCTTGTGCCGCTTGATCTCTGTCACCAGATATTCGGCGCTTGAAGTCGGGCGCGCCGCGCTTCCGTCGCTCCGAGCCGCCGCCCGTGCCGACCTCGCAGCCGCCTGACGTGCGCCGGCCGTCCCTGCTGCCCCTTCGTCATTTGCTTCCGCCGAGGTGCTGCGCTCGATCCTCGCCCGGACATCTAACTCCTGTTTCAACTCGCGCAGGTCACCCAACAATTCCTTGATCGTCTGATAGCGTTCCTCCTGATTCTTGCGCAGCGCGCGAGTCACGACCCACTGCATCTCCGCCGGCACGTCCGGCGCATACCGCGCGAGCGGCGGCGGCTCCCCATGCAAGACCGCGGAAATCACATCGCTCGCCGTCTCCCCCTCGAACGGCACGCGCCCCGCGAACATTTCGTAGAGCACGACGCCCAAACTCCAGATGTCCGTGCGCGCATCAACCTGCCGGCCCCGCGCCTGCTCCGGCGACATGTAGCTCGCGGTGCCCATCACCAGACCCGGCGTAGTCTGAACCTTCATGCGGCCCGGGGCTTCCGCATCACCCGGCGTCGGCTGCTGTTCCGTGAGCTTGGCCAAACCGAAGTCGAGCACTTTGGCGTAACCGTCGGGCCGGAGCATGATGTTCTCCGGCTTGATGTCGCGATGCACGATGCCGGCCTGATGCGCCGCCGCCAGCGCGCCCGCAACCTGGGTCGCCACACCGAGCGCCTCACTCAACTTCAAGTCCGCCCGCGCAAGCCGTGCGCGCAGCGTCTCGCCTTCGATCAACTCGGTGGCGATGAACTGCACCCCGCCCGCCGCCCCGACTTCGTAGATGGTGACGATGTTCGGATGGTTCAGCTTGAGGGCTGCCCGCGCCTCCTGTTGAAAGCGTGCGACGCGCTGTTCGTCGTCGGTGAGAGAGCTGAGCAGCAACTTGAGCGCGACCTGGCGGCCCATCCGTGTGTCGGAAGCCAGATAAACTTCCCCCATCCCACCCGCGCCCAGCAGGGAGAGGATTTTGTAGTGAGCGATGGTCTTGCCGGGCATCAGGTCGGCCTGCTCGCCGGCAAGTCTTTCGGCGGCGGCTTCCAAGGCCGGCGCATTCATAAAACTGGCCGCCTCTTCGTGCGCCGCGAGCAGGCATTCGACCTCGCGCCTGAGGGTCTCGTCTCCCGCACAGGCTTGAGCGAGGAAGGCGGCGCGCACGGCGGGAGGTCGCGCGGCGGCGGCGTGGAATACCTCCTCGATCTGCTGCCAGCGCTCAGGGGTCATAAAAAAATTGGGGCGAGCCGTGTTGAGTGAAGCGGGGAGACCTCAAACGTGAAGGGTAAATCGCGGAAGGGAAAATGCCCTTCCCGTCTCACGGCCTACCGTTCACCGGTCAGGGCCGTATAGAGCCACGCCCTGGCCATGCTCCAGTCGGTGACGACGGTGTTGGCGTGGACGCCCAGGACCTCCGCGGTCTCTTTCACGCCGAGGCCGCCGAAGAAGCGCAGTTCGACGACCCGGGCTTTGCGCGGGTCTATCTCGGCCAGCCGCTTGAGCGCCTCGTCGAGCGCGACGAGATCGGTCGAGCGCTCCTCCGGCACCACTAAAGCCTCGTCCAGCGGCAAGGCCCGCGTGCCGCCGCCGCGTTTGGCGCGGGCCTGTGTGCGCGCGTGGTCGACGAGGATGCGGCGCATCAGCTCGGCCGAGATGGCGAAGAAGTGCGCGCGGTTCTGCCAGCGCACGCCCTTCTGTCCGACGAGCCGCAGGTAAGCCTCCCCGACGAGCGCTGTGGTTTGCAGGGTGTGTCCGGGGTGTTCCCGGCGCATGTAACGGTGGGCGAGCCGGTGCAGCTCTTCGTAGACGAGCGGGACTAGCTTGTCGTAAGCCTCACGGTCCCCGTTGCTCCAATCAAGGAGCAAGCCGGTGACCTCTTTTGCCGGAGGTGTCGTCACGTCAAATGCTCATTCTTAAACAGAGCCCCTCGCCAGGTGCGCGAAGTATAGCACCCTTCTCCGCCCCCGCCCTCACCTCGGCCGTCGGGGAAAAGAATCCGGCCCGGCCTGTGTGTGAGATGCGGGACTGTCGCGTTAAAGGATGTGGCGGCGTTCGCGCCGCGACCGCGCCGGCCCGAGGGCGGGCGGCGGCAGGCGGAGTAAGGTCGGCCCCCGAAGATTCGCGCCACCTTTTTTACGCGCAGGTTACGTTTTCCGCTTTTCACAGCAAAGGAGCAAGCCATGAGCACGAAACTGTTGAAGATAATGCTGGCGCTCGCCGCGCTCGCCGCGCCGGCGGCATTCGGAATCTTCGGCCGGACACAGCCTGTGCAAGCTGCGGCCGCGGCACCGCTGGTGGCGCCGGTCGCTCCCACGCCCACACCTTGTCCCGACGGTCTCGCGTGCTACGAAGTCGCACCGGGTGATACAGACGACGCCCCGCAGGATGCTGAGGGTAATCAGCCGGACTGCACGGACGCCGAGACGGCCACCGGGATCGGCTGCGAGAATCTATGGACGAGCGAAGAGCTGGGCGAGCTCGCCATCAACAGCAACCACTTTCTACTTTTGCCCTTGAACTCGAAGCAGGAGGGCAAGCTCCTCGTCTTTCTGGGCGGCGGGAACGGCGACGCGGCGGGTCCTAATAATGTCTACCCGGTGGCAGCCCGCCAGGGTTACCACGTAATCGCGCTGACCTATCCCGCCGGAAAGGTCAACGGATGCGCGGATGAAGTCGGCAAAGAGAACAAGCTGGCGTGCTTTGGAAACATGATCGGCGAAACGATAACCGGAGAGGAGGGCGACCTCCCCGGCGGGGAGAGAACGAACGTCGGCGACCACCCGCAAGACTCGATTATCAATCGCCTGATCGGCGTCCTCAAATGGGCCGACGCCAAACACCCCGACCACGGCTGGGGCCGGTACCTGACCGGGGGCGGCGGAGTCGATTGGAGTCGGGTCAACCTCGCAGGGTTTTCCAACGGCAGCACACACGCCAGCTACATGGGCACGCTCCCCCAGTTGCGAGGCGTCGGACGCGTCGCCCTGTTCGCGGGCCCGAACGACGGCGTCGGGAACTCCGAGGAGACCTGGGACCCGGCGACCTATATCCGGTTGATCGAGGGCGTCACCGACACGCGCTACTACGGACTGGTGCACGAAAAGAACCACGCCGACTCTGACCTGGCCTCGGACAGCGTGCTGTATGAAGTCACAAAAAACTGGCATAGATTCGGCATGGAAAGATCGCCCAACCGGGCGCGCTTCGAGTTCATCCCGTCGCAATCGACGAGCCCGGCCTACTTCGACGGCGCACACATGCTGATCAGCACCGACCCGGGAACTCCGGCGAGGGACGCGCACCCTTCGGTCATTAAGGACAGGTACTGCATCCACGCTGGCCCGAAAAATCCGAACGATCCCGACTCACAGGAAGAATGTAAGGAATGGGGGGACGACACGGTCGGCTACGAGCCCGCCTGGCGCTGCATCCTCGGCACCGGCAACGCCCGTGTCAGCCGTCGGCCGGTAGCCGACGCCGGCCCCGCGCAGACCGTCGAGTGTGAGGGCGGCGGCTGTGGCATTGTCGTGCTGGACGGCTCGGGCTCCAGGGATTCCGACTGCGATGTCCTCAGTTACAGGTGGACCGGACCGTTCGGCGTAGCCACCGGCCGGAATCCTACGGTCTCCCTGCCGGTCGGAACGCATACGATCACTCTGGTGGTTTCAGACGAATGGAGGTCGTCGGAACCTCGGACAGTTTCGATCACGGTCGCGGACACACAGCCGCCGTCCTTGAGCGTGACGCTCACGCCCACACTGCTCTGGCCCGCAAACCACAAGATGGTCCGCATCGACGCCGTGATCGGTGCCGCAGACTCGTGCGGCGACGCGCCGCCCCAGGTCGCGCTCACGTCAATCACCAGCGATCAGCCGGACGACGGCGGCGGCGACGGCGACACGAAAGGCGATATTCAGGACGCCGCCTTCGGCACCTTCGACCGCACCTTCCTTCTACGCGCCGAGCGCGACGGGAGCGACCGGCGCGGGCGCACCTACACGGTCACGTACACGGCGACGGACGCGAGCGGCAACCGGACGCGGAAGAGCGCGACCGTTCACGTGCCGCACACACGTTAGAGCGCGTGACGAGGGAGACCGTGAGGACTTAGCACACGCGTCTCTGTCAGCGCGCTTCAGTTTTCGCTTTTTCGATGAAAAGGAGCAAACCATGAGAACGAAACGAACGATGATGGTGTTGGCGCTCGCCACGACGGTCGCGCTCGTCGCGCTCGGCACATACCGCGGGACGCGCCGCGTGCGGGCGCAGTCGGATACCTCGCCGCCCGTCTCCGAACGCGTCTCTTTCGGCATGGTCGGCATCACGCGGGGGGAGACCGCCCGCCTGAGCGTCGTCAACACGAGCGACGCCATCTGCCCATGCCAACGCATCACACTCAACTTCCGAGATGCCGACGGGCGGCTTCTCCGCAACCGCGACGGCCGCCCCGTCCGCAAGGAAGTCACGCTTGAGCCGGGCCAGTCGGCCTTCCTCGACCTCGACGCGGACGACCTCCAATTCCCGCCCGGCCCCACACGCCTCCAGTTCCGCGCGGTCGTCACCATGATCCCGCCGCCCGTCCCGGAGAGCGGCGGGACGCCGCCGCCCATCGGCGACAGGAGCGTGCCGTCGGTCGAGGTCTTTAACAACTCCAACGGCAGAACCGTCCTCTTCATCGGCAACCCCGGTGTCATCCGCGGCTTCAACCCGCAGCCCGACCCGCCGCTCGGCAACTGACCCGCCTCTGAGCTCCGTGGGAGCGGCAGTTGGAACACTGCGCTCCTGCGGGGCCAGGAGAACTCGAAGAGCGGCGCGGGCCATCAGTATTTCGCCCCGGCGGAGGGGGGTTTGCGCCGATCACAATTTTCCCGGGCGGCGGCGCCCGAGAAGTCTGCCCGCCCTCATGGCCCTTTGCAGTTCCGCGGGGCACAAGCCCGTCGGGGCAAACTGCTCGACCATCCAGCGTGCGGATGAATCCTGCCTCTTGTCGATCCTCCCCACGCCGATGAAGTTCAACAGCGGCCCGAAGTCGGGCGGAGGTAGTCGCAGCGCCCCCGCCGCACGGATGTTCCAGTAGGTGTTATAAGCCCCGGCGTGCGCGCCCCGGTCGCGCGAACCGCCGCTGTCGAAAGGGCGCGTGCCCGCGCCGCAGTCGATTTGGCTGAAGAGGCTGGAGTAGTTCGCCTCCCGGTGGTGATCCAGGTTGAGGTCCACGCCCCGCCCCTTCGAGTAGACGGTGTGCAGGGCGTACCACTCGACGCTGATGTCGTGCACGAACCTCGTCCGCACGTCGAAGTCGGTGACGAGGTTCTCCGTCCCGTGGCTCACGTCGATGCCATGATGACCGCTCATCCCACGGGCTTCCGAGCCCGCGCCCCTGTCGGCACTCGTGGTCAGCGTCACGTTGCTCACGGTGCAGAAGTTCGTGGAGTTGAGGTCTATGCCGAAGTCACTGTTCTGAATCTCAACGTCTCTGACCCAACACTGCGAGACGTTCTGCAGGAAGAGGCCGTTATACCCCTTCTCTTTGAAATGGCCGGGGTAAGGCGTCCACGGGAAATGCAGGGACAGGTGTTCGACGCCGAACTCTCGAACGGACGGGACGAACCGGTGGATTTCCGGAGTCCACTCCAGGCGCACGTCGTAGGGGAGAGGTCTCTCCAGTTCGAGCCGGTTACCCGCGGCGGACTTCACCCTTGATAAGAATCGCACCACCTTCGGGGTCCCGACCAGATCGGGCCCGGGCGGCATGATCTCTCCGTACAGGTGCCGGATGAGCGTCCCGGCGGCCGCATCCCCTTCCGGCGGATCGCTCTCGACCAGACGTATCCACTCCCCCCTCCTGACGGAAATGGGGGCCGAGAGCCTCAAGACTTTATCGCCACGTTGGGCCGAGACCGTGACCGAAGCCAGACGCGTCTCGGCCGTGATCGGGTCTGCCCCCGTCACGTTGATGAGCCCCGGGCGAAATGACCACTGGGACTGTCCCGCCTCGTTGGCGGTGTTGCCGAAGAGGTCGGTTAGCGATTTCGGGAAGTAGAGAACCGTCTCATCGGGTCCGGCCCCGCGCAGGATAAGGTCTCCTCTGGAGATGTCGATCCGCCTCGAAATGACGTAAGTCCCCTTCGGGACGTAGAGGACACCTTTTCTTATCGCCCGGACTGCGTTCAGCAGCGCCTGCGAATCGTCCGTCCGCCCGTCGCCTTTAGCGCCGAAATCCCGTTTGAGGTTCCATCTGGCCGGCGGGGTTGGAATCTCCGCCTCGCCCGCGTGGTAGCCGGCGTAAGAGAAGTCGGGCAACCTGCCGGCGGGCTCCCACCTCTCACCCGCCACGCCCCACAGTGAGGAGTGCGCGCAAGCCGTTGGCGAAGCCCTGCCGGCGAGGGCTGTCCCGGGCGCCGGGCTAGTCAAAGACTGGGAGGCCCCAGAGTGAACACACACCAGGGTCGGCCCAAACAGCACGAAACACGCTAAGAGGATCGCGCGTCTACCGCGGCATCGCCGGAGGAACGGTGTCATAGAGATTATCCCCGCCCGATCTATTTCCCACCGCCGCCCGCCCTTGCCGCGGCGACGGCGAAAGCCGTCCTCAACGGGCTCTGACTTTTCGTCTGCACAACGCCTCGGCCAAACGGTCGATGCCCTCGCCGATGGCAGCCTCATCAAAGGCGGCGAACCCCAGGAGCACCCCTTTAGGGTCGGGACGCTTCAGAGTATACCGGTCGAGGGCGACGGCCTCGACGCCGTGCATCGCCGCCGCCGCCTCCGCTTCCCGCGATGTCATGCCGTTCTTCAGGAACCCCACCGTATAAAGGCCGGCCTGCACGTTGGAAATTTCAAGCAAGCCCGTCAGGCGTCGGCGCCCCCCGTCGAGCAGCGTCGCGAGACGACCGGCGTACAGTTCGCGCATACGCCGCAGGTGGCGTCCGAGGTGCCCACCTTCGATGAAGTCGCAGAGCACCGCCTGATCGAGGCTGACGGAGCGGAAGTCGGTCTGAAGCCGAAACGCCAGGAAGTAATTCACCAGGGACGGCGGCAGCACCACGTACCCCAACCGTAACGACGGGAACAGCAGCTTACTGAACGACCCGACCAGGATGACGCTCGAACCTCGGTCGAGACTTTGCAAGGCGGGCACGGGCCGCCCTTCGAACCGGTACTCGCTGTCGTAATCGTCTTCGATGACGAAGGCGCCGACACGCGAGGCACACTTCAGGACTTCCATCCGGCGCTCCAGCGACATCGTGATCCCCAGCGGGAACTGGTGGGCCGGCGTCAGATACATCCCCCTGGGGCGGCCGCACGTCCTCACCCCGGCGGAGACGGACAGTCCCTGTTCATCTACGGGTACCGGGACGACCCGCGCCCCGGCGTTAGAGAAAGCCATGGTGGCTCCGACGTACGCGGGGTCTTCCACCCACACGGGGTCGTCCCGTCTCAAGAGGAGGCGCGCCAGGAGGTCGAGCGCCTGCTGCACCCCGGAAACGATGACTATCTGGTCGGCGCTACATCTCACGCCGCGGGACGAGCCTAAATAATGTGCGGTAGCCTCGCGCAGAGGTCGGTATCCACGCCCGTCGTCTTCCGTCCGCAGCCACGACTTAAAGGTTCGCGCCCGCCGGGCGACCATTCGCCCCCAAAGTTTTGCGGGGAACTCGGCGAGGGCCGGGTCGCGCATTTGAAAAGGGCGGCGGCCTTCTGTCGCGACCCAGCCCTCGTAGGCCTTCGGACGGACGTAGGCTGACATCACCCGACGGACATAAGCCGGCGGCGCCTCGGGCTCCGCCCGTGCGTGGGCGCCCGCCACCCCGCGATGACTCACCCACGTGCCCGCCCCGACGCGGGAGGACAGGTAGCCTTCCGCCAACAAGCGTTCGAAGACGACCACGACCGTGCCGCGCGAGATGGAATGCTGCCGCGCGAAATCTCTCGACGCCGGCAATCTGGCCCCGGGCCTGAGGCGGCCCTCTAAGATCGAGCCGCGCAACTCCGCGTACAGCCAGTCCGACAGGGTCTGCTCCGGCGGCCGGTCACTTAACGTGAGTTCGAGCGAGCTGACAGCTTTAGGCATCCCGTGGCGATTGGTCTAAGGGAATCGACTATAAATGGCTCTACCAATTGTACCACCGCAAGTGTAAGCTTGTGATGATGACGCGCACGTTGAGGCAAGTAGGTTAGTCACAACCATCCCGAAGTGGCCGCGCGCGCCGCGCAAGCCGTCCGCGCCCGGCTCGCCGTCCCGCAGCACTACGCCACCTTCCCCGGCATCGCACCGAACGCGGACGAGTTCGCCGCCGAGCTGAAGGGGCTGAAGATACCTTTTTATGAGATGAAGCCGGGGGAGACCGTCACGTTCCACAGCCGACAGATGACACGCAGGTGAAGGGGCAGATCGCCTTGCCACAGATTTCGAGATTTTACGCGTTGTGGATGCTCCTGGCCTGCACAGCCTTGGCGCACGCCCAGGCCCGGGCGGCGTCAGACGAAAGGGCGGCGCCGCTGGCCTTCGGCGAGACGTTCACGATCCACTCCGGCATTCTGAGGGAGACACGGCGCATTAACGTCTACGTGCCGCCCGGCTACAAGGAGTCCGCCGAGACGCGGCTGCCCGTGCTCTACATGCCGGACGGGGGCCTGGCCGAAGACTTCCTGCACGTGGCCGGTCTGGTGCAGGTCTCGGTCGGCAACGGGACGATGCGACCGTTCCTGCTGGTGGGCATTGAAAATACCCGGCGCCGCCGCGACCTGACCGGCCCCACCGACAACGAGAACGATAAAAAGATTGCGCCGCGCGTCGGAGGCTCCGAGGCGTTTAGAAGGTTCATCCGCGACGAGTTGATGCCGCAGGTGAGGAGGCGCTATCGCACGACGAACGAAAGGGCGATTGTGGGCGAGTCCCTCGCAGGGTTGTTCGTCGTTGAGACGTTTCTCCTCGAACCCGAGTTGTTCGACACCTATCTCGCCTTCGACCCCAGCCTGTGGTGGAACAATCAAAAACTGGTGGGCGAGGCCGGCGGGCTGTTGCGCGCCCGCCTGAAGACGGGGAAGACGCTCTACCTTGCAAGCAGTGGCGAGGACACGGAGGCCACGCCACGCCTCGCGGATGTGCTCGGCAAGGAGGCGCCCCCCGGCCTGCGTTGGCATTACGAAAAGATGCCGGACGAGAAACATTCGACGATCTATCATCCCGCCGCGCTCAAAGCCTTCCGGGCAGTGTTCAAGCCGGCGTCGGACAAGTAGCAGCAGATGCCGGCCCGTAACATTCATCGGGCGTGAGGCGACACAGCAACATAAACGAGGACGCGATGGTAACTCAGAGAGAGAAGGCGGAGCGGTTCAGGGCGCTGCACGAGCGCGAGGCGGCTTTCGTCATCCCCAACCCCTGGGACGTGGGGTCGGCGCGACTGCTGGCGGGCTTCGGCTTCGAGGCACTGGCGACGACGAGCGCGGGCTTTGCCAACACGCTGGGGCGGCTCGACGGACAAATGACGAGAGACGAAGTGATCGAACACTGCCGCAGCCTCTCGGCGGCGACCGAGTTGCCGGTCAGCGCAGACCTGGAGAACTGCTTCGCGGACGACCCGTCGGAGGTCGGAGAGGCCATCCGGCTCGGCGCGCGGGCGGGGATCGTCGGCGGCTCAATCGAGGATTACGGCGGCGAGCGTATTTACGATTTCGGTCTGGCGGTCGAGCGCGTGCACGCGGCCGCCGAGGCTGCGCGTGCGCTCGACTTCCCCTTCACGCTGACGGCGCGCGCCGAAAACCTGATCCGCGGCAAGCATGATCTCGACGACACGATCCGCCGCCTACAGGCGTTCGAGGCGGCGGGCGCGGACGTGCTCTACGCGCCGGGACTCACGACGCTCGACGAAGTTCGGTTGGTGGCGGGCGCGTTGACGAAGCCGGTCAACGTTCTGGCACCGCTGCTCAAGGGGGTGACGGTCGCGCAGTTGGCCGAAGCAGGCGCTAAGCGCATCAGCGTCGGAGGGGCATTGGCACGCGCCGCCCTCACCGCGCTGCTGCATGCGTCTGCGGAGATGCGGGAGGCGGGAAGCTTCGCGTGGACTTCCGACCTGGCTTCGAGCGCCGACGTGACGAAGCTGTTGAGCGTCTGAAGGAAGGAGACTCAGGTCATGCGTAGATACGTCGCTGTCACAGCACTGATGGTCATGGGATTGTTCGTCAGGGTTACGTTCGTGCAGGCCCAGTCGGCACTGCTGAACCTACCGGACGCAAGCCAGCACGCGCGCGTGACACAGCGTCTCGGCATCACCGACATCACCATCGACTACCACCGGCCGCTCGTCCGCGGCCGAAAGGTCTTCGGCGGCCTCCAGGCCTACGGGCAGGTGTGGCGGGCGGGGGCCAATTTCAACACCACCATCGAAGTCAGCGACCCGGTCACCGTCGAAGGCCAGCCCCTCCCGAAAGGGGTGTACGGGCTGCACCTGATTCCGGGCGAGACCTCCTGGGTCGTCATCTTCTCCAGGAATGCGACATCCTGGGGCAGCTTCACCTATGACCAGGCCGAAGACGCGCTCCGCGTGACCGTGAAGCCGCAGGCCATCGAGAACCACGAAGCCCTGAGCTATGATTTCGATGACCCCGGACCCAACTCCGCCGTCATCACGATGCGTTGGGAGAGGGTCGCGGTGCCTTTCAAGGTCGAGGTCAACACCCCCGAGATCGTCCGGCAGAGCCTACGCAACCAGCTCCGCGCCCGCCCCCAATTCGAGTGGCAGGCATGGCAGGAGGCGGCCGACTACCTGCTGAACAACCGGCTCGGCGCGGAAGAGGCGTTGAAATACGCGGATCGTTCCGTCGAGCTTGAAGACCGCTTCGAGAACGAAATGACCAGGGCACAGGCGTTGGGCGCGCTCGGGCGCAGGGAGGAGGCCCTCGCCGCGCGCGATAGAGCGATTGGCATGGGGACACAGCTCCAAGTCCACAGCTACGGCCGGGGGCTTCAAATCCAAGGCCGGCAGGACGAAGCGCTGGAACTCTTCCGCGGCAATATTAAGAAGGATGCGAACAGCTGGGTCGGGCACAACGACGCGGCACGCGTCGCGGTCGCAAGGGGGGACTTCAACACGGCAGTCAGGGAGATGAAGCTTGCCGTCACGGCGGCCCCGGAGTCGCTCAAGGCCCAGCACGCCGACCTCGTCCGGCGCCTCGAAAACAGAGAGGACATCAACAAGTAGCTGATGTCGCAACCTTTCGACTGCTTCGAAACCCTTGTGGCCGGCGTGGAAGACCGGAGGACTCAGATGAAAAACGCTACCCTACAGCTCTCTACGTCGAGAAGGTCGGGTTTCAGATAGACCACGACACGCGGGTCAGCAACACCCTGAGGATCGTCCAACTGACGCCGGCCGGTTCCGCCTGCCCCGTCCTTATCGGCACGGGCATGCCCGAGATAGACAAGATGAAGCCGGGGTCGGTCAAGGGCTTGCCCCGGTCGTGGGCGACGTGCGCGAGGCCCACGAGGTGCCGGCAGGCCGTGGCGTCGCGTTCGGCGCCGCTCACGACGTGATGTGAAACTCTTCCGTCTGATTGATGCGGCGGAAGATGCCCCACCCCACGCACAGGCAGGTCACGGCGGCCGCGCCGACGGCCAGCCATAAATTCAGCGACCCACCCTGCGCGTCCAGAAGACCCTTCGAGTCTCTGAACGCGATGAACAGGTAGAACTGCCAGGCCGCACCGGCGGCCGCCAGTAAGCCGAGAGTCCATAGCACGGCATTCGTCGAACTCTTCCTGACATTCATGTGTGACCTCCACCGTCCGTTTCAAGTTTACATCGGGGGCAAGACGACCGCGGAGTCGGGCTTACCCTTGCGCGAACACGCGCGACCAGCCAGTCCCGACGCAGTTCAGACACGAACCGCTGCCGCCGCGTCTGCCGGAGCCTTCGCACTGCCGGCATTGCTCCGACGGTTGGATCATCATGACGTGCCCCTTCCCGCCGCACACCAGGCACGAGATGACGTAACCGACGGAGAGGGCTGTTCTCCCAGTTCCCTCACACCACGCACACCGTTGCGGCGCGTGAGTGCTCTCTGTTCTGCTCTTCATTCGTTACGCTTCACAAAAGGTTCGTCGAAACGTTAATCGGCCTCGTCGTTTTCAACGCGCAAGCGGCCGGCCTCCGAGCCCCTATTCAGTTGAGAGGGCGAGGTTCTTACATGCCCATGCCGCCGCCCATCCCCCCGGACATCGCCCCGTTGCTACCGGCTTCCTGGATTTCGGAGATTAAGGCTTCGGTCGTGAGCATCAGGCCCGCGATTGAGGCGGCGTTTTGCAGCGCGCAGCGCGTGACCTTCGCCGGGTCGATGATGCCCGCGGCCACAAGGTCTTCAAACTTGTCGGTCGCGGCGTTGTAGCCGGAGTTGGCGTTCTTTTCAGCGCGCACCTTCTCGACAATCACCGCGCCCTCTTTGCCGGCGTTCCGGACGATCTGACGCAGCGGCTCTTCCAACGCCCGCCGAACAATCGTGACGCCGATCTGCTCGTCCACGTCGCCGCTCACCGCGCCGTCCTCGTCCGGCTCGAAGATTCTGAACTTGTCGAGCGCCTTCGCCGCGCGAATCAGGGCGACGCCGCCGCCCGGCACAATACCTTCTTCGACGGCCGCGCGCGTGGCGTGCATCGCGTCCTCGACGCGCGCCTTCTTCTCTTTGAGTTCGGTCTCGGTCGCCGCGCCGACGCGGATGACCGCGACGCCGCCGACCAGCTTCGCCAGGCGCTCCTGCAACTTCTCGCGGTCGTAGTCCGACGTGGTCTCTTCGATTTGAGCTTTGAGTGTCTTCACGCGGCCCTGCAAGTCTTCGGCATTCCCCCCGCCGTCGATGACGGTCGTGCTCTCCTTACTAACCGTCACCGCCCTGGCGCTCCCCAGGTCTTCGAGCTTCACGTTTTCGAGTTTGACGCCGAGGTCTTCCGAGATGACG
>JBJMGP010000066.1:0-6515 GCA_045807865.1 Pyrinomonadaceae bacterium | reverse complement strand
GCCGAAGGTGCGCGAGAGCCCGCGCAAACTGCTGCGCTCGTGATAGGCACGAAGTATTTGCTCACGCTGCTCCTCGGTGTAGCCATTGGCTGGCGGGTCGTCACGGCTCATCCGCCCGCAGTCGGAGCAGAGGTAGCGCTGCTTCTCGTTTTGCGTCAGGCCATTGCGGACGAGTCGGTCGCCGCCGCAGTGGTAGCACTTGAGTTTGACCATACGAGAGAGTCTATCGCCTCTCTCGTAATTGAACCACTACCAAATTGAGAGCGTCGCGCATCACTTCGGGATGAGCGTCTCCGGGTTTCTTTACCACTTCAAGTCAGTGACGGCGATGAGCCCCTTGCAGTTCCAGAAACAGATACGGCTCCATGAGGCGCGCCGCCCGATGTTCGGCGAAGACCTCGACGCGGCGAGCGCCGGCCAGCGCGTCGGCTACGAAGACCCGGCCTACTTCAGCCGCGACTACAAGAAGCTGTTCGGCGCGCCGCCGCAGCGCGATATCGCGAGACTGCGCGACAGCCTCGAACCTGGAAGTGCCCTGGCGAGGGTCTGAGTCCGTCGGAAGATGTAAAGCAACGTTCGGGTTCGTCTTCAGGCAGTCCTTCGGTTCTCAGGGGGCTTCGGGCCGGCGGGCGCTGATGTTGAGGCGGCAGTAGTCGAGCGAGTAGGGCGGGTCGTCTTGGGCGGCCTGATTGGTCAGCGCCTCGACGAACTTTCTTCGCAAGGATCCTTCCGGTAGACGCGCCAGGTGCGCGTGCATGTTCACGGTCGTCAGGAACTCTCTGAACTCGTCCGCGCCCGAGAGGACTGTGGGCGCGGGTTTCAGCCCCGTCTCCACGTCCTTGAAGCCGGCGGCGTGCAAGCGCTCTGCGGTCGTCACCTCGTCGGCGAACACTTTCGAATCCTTCCAGCCCGTGAAGTATTGGGCGTAGGGTTCGCTTGCCATCAGCACCGAGGCGCGCCGCATCAGCCGCGCGATGTTGGGGCCGCCTCCACACTGCGCGACGAGCCAGCCGCCCGGCTTCAGACTCTGAAACAGGCGGCGGAAGAGCAGTAGGTGGTCGGGCACCCAGTGGAAGGCGGCGTTGCTGAAGATACCGTCGAATGCCCCGTCGAAGGGTAGTGCGGCGAGGTCGGCGCGGGCGAACTCCAAACGCCCGTTGAACCGCGGCGAGAGGTGCGAGCGCGCCTCTTCGAGCATGTTCTGCGAGAGGTCTACCGCGACGACGCGGCCCCGCGGCAGACGCTCGGCCAGCAACATGGTGAGGCGCCCCGTGCCGCAGCCGGCGTCCATCACCGTCTCGCTGCCTTCAAGCCGGAGACGGTCGATGACTCGCACGCCCCAGGAGAACTGCGGGGCGGAGAGGCGGTGGTAGGAGGCCGCGTCCCACTCTGCCGGCGGCCTCCCGGCCCTATCGTCTCCATCTCGGCTCACCTTCCCTCCCCGTGATCTTTGGGTGATGTTCGTTGTCCCTCAGGCTTCTGTAGCTTTACTCAGTTTCTTGTGCTCACAGCGAGCGACCCCTTTCTCGAAGCCTTCGGGATACCACATCCCTGTGCCGAAGCAGTCCGGGCACTGCGAGGCGTCGACTTGCGCTGAGTCTGCTGGCTTCCGCTGCGCCGCCTCGGCCTCGATCTGGCGCTTATCCTTCTTCCACAACCGCCGGCGGAGGTGTTCTACCAGGAACGCCGGCGCGCTTGAGACGGTCGTGCGGCCCGCCGCGATCTTCAACTCGGCGGACAGGACCTCCGCCAGTTCCAGCCAGCGTTCCCTCTCAGCGCGTGACGGCGTGTGCCCTGTGACCTCTTCCGCCGTCTTACCCATCAATTCGACAAAGCCGGCGAACGCCTCATCATCATTTCTCCCTGACCTATTTGATGATGAGCCTCCGGCGGAAGGATCTACGTCCGAAGTATTTACTCTATTTAGTAGTATCCCAAAATTTGGGATACCAGCTATCCCAATTTCTGGGAGGGGGGTATCCCAATTTTTGGGTATGGCAGAGGGTATCCCCTCTGGGATACCACTTGGGATACCTGCTGGGATACCACCGCGCTCTGTGATGCTCTTCGTTTGCGGATCAATGAGCATCCCGGCGGCCTTGCGCCGGCGTAGAATCTCCTGCGGCCCGTAGACTCGGTAGCGCGGCCCGAACGGGTTCCCCAGAGCTTCAGTGACCTTTTCGACCGAGAGTTTCTCGATCAGGCCATAGAGCGCCTTATGAACCGTATTGCGAGAACGGATACCGCTCAGCTTCATCAAGAGCGCCGGCCCGAAGTGGCCCTCCTGGCGCCCCTTACTGACTGTCTCTCGGTACATGTGTGAATAGACGATTTTCTCCGAGGCGGTGTGCGTAGCATCGACCGATACAAATAGTTCCGAACTCGGCTCCTCCGCCTCTTCTTGCGGCTTGTTGGCCGCCGGACGGCGTAATTTCTTTGCTACTAGAGCGCCAGATTCTTCTTCGGGAGACGTTGTTG
Source organism: Pyrinomonadaceae bacterium (assembly GCA_045807865.1). Taxonomy (GTDB): domain Bacteria; phylum Acidobacteriota; class Blastocatellia; order Pyrinomonadales; family Pyrinomonadaceae; genus QHXN01. Next base: position 4,037 of record JBJMGP010000066.1, on the reverse strand, counting down.
GGATACCCGCTGGGATACCATCTGGGATGGCAGATGGTATGCCAATTGGGATGCCCGCTGGGATACCATCTGCGATTTCAGAGTCAGCACCTCTTTGCGCGCCAAGCGCCTGACCGTCGTCGTACTCGTCGAGTATCGCGTCCAGTTCTTGCTTCGGCCGCCTCCGCGGCGGATCCAGCGCCTTATCTAGACTTGCGTTCAGCCGCTCTTGCAGGGACTTCTTCATCGCCCAGCACCTCCCGAATTTCTGCCGCCAGCTTGCGGAAGGCGAAACTGGCCGCCGACTCCGCGTTCGTCTCCACGACCGCTTGGAGCGTGGCCGTCGCCTCGCCGACGGCCACCGCCCGCGGGATCGTCGTCTGGAAGACGAAATCCTCGGTAAATTTCTCAATGACCTTCGACCGGATGCTCTTATCGAGGTTCTGGCGCGCGGTGTAGAGGGTCGAGAGTGCCATTAGGAGCATGTCGGGCGAGTGCGCCTTCCTCACTTTAGCCACCGTGCGCAGGAGCTGCCCGAGCCCTAGAAGGGCAAACATGCTGGACTCGATAGGTACGACCGTCAGGTCGGACATCGCCAGCGCGTTTAAGGTTGGCACACGCAGCGACGGAGGGGTGTCGATGATGCAATAGTCGTAAGCCTTTTGGGCCGGCGCAAGCTTTTGTTTTAAAAGGAGTTCCCGTGATACGGCCTGCCCGTCCAGAAGTGCCTCCGCGTCCGCGTCCAGGCAGGCGGGAATAACGTCGAGGCGGGGCCGGACGTTCACCGCATAGGTTGAAAAATCGCCGCGCTCGTCCAGCATCAGTCGATGGGCCGTGCGGTGATTCTCTTCGAGTTCTTGCAGGTCGACGCCGAGTGAGGCCGAGAGGTTCCCCTGTGGGTCGAGGTCTACCGCCAGGACGTGGGATCCCGTGTTGGCTAAGGTTACGGCCACATTCAGGGCGGTCGTAGTCTTCGCGCAGCCCCCTTTGTGGTTGGCGATGGCGGTCGTCTTCATGCGGCCTCCGCGCGCTCGGGTATGAGTGAAAGCACCTCCGCCTTGCTCACGAGTTTCACACGATTGTCGAGCGGGTTAGCGTAATGGCGCAACATCCCGTTCTTCAACAGCGTCGCCATCTTGATCCGGCTCACCCGCAGGAGACTCCGCGCCTCGGACGCGGTGATGAGATCCCTGGGCTTTGTCTCTGCCATCATAAATACGCCTCCTCGATTGAAGTGCCGGCTGCGCGAGTACCTTGCTATGTTTCACACATGTTAAAGAAAGGTTCAGACATGTTCAAGACTTATTTTGAGCCGGTTCGGAAAGGTTTCATAGCGGCGGAGCAGGGAACGAGAGCATAAAAACGCGAAGGATGCGCAGTCTGAATCAACTATTCGTCCCGTCAAGACGACAAAATAGCCTTTATCGACATACGTTTCACGAAATTCACAGACTCACAAATCAAGCAGAAGGAATAGTTGATTATGAGGATTACACCAATACTGCCCCTTTCAAACATTGTTTCCGAAGGGGATAGAAGGTCTCAAATCTGAAGATTTAGAGTCACGTGCTCTGATCGACGGCCGACATGATCTCCGCAGGGGTTGTCGAGGGCGTTCCTGGGCGTGAAACATCAACTTGCTTCTTCTATGCCATAGAATGGAACGTATTGACCCATAACTCCCGCTTGACTCCCCTACTGCGACAATTGTGGAACCATGTGAGGAAGAGGTAACTATTCAGGTATCAGAGGGTAAGAGCCACGGATGCGTTGCAAAGATTATTTTCAAGCGCGAAAGTACTTCGAGTGCCTTTCGCTAAGCGGCTACCCCGAACAGCGAGGCGACAAACTTCGCCTGCCCTTGAGCATCGCTTCCCGCTAATCTTTTGACCTGACCTTTCCTCATCATGTTCATGGCTTCAATGCCTTCCAGAGTTCGCTCTGCTGCATGAAAGCTCTTGAAGGATTGTGACGCCCGCACTTTCTTCTTGATGAATCTGTGATCCTGTTCGATCACGTTGTTCAGATATTTCACGCGCCGCAGCTTACAGTCCTTCGGCACAATTCGCTCCGCCTGCGAAGTGCTGAACGCCACAGGATAAGCCGCGTTCTTATCGACAGAGATGGAGAACGGAAGGCGGCGATGCTCGGCCCTCATCATCTTCTTAAAGAAGCGTTTTGCCGCGGGAACGTCGCGTTTCGCGCTGAGCATGAACTCGATCATCTGCCCGTGAGAATCGACAGCTCTGTAAAGATACTTCCACTCTTTGCTGACCTTCACGTAGGTCTCGTCGATGCGATACGAGGTTCCACTCATAGGTAGGTGTGGCCGCATCCGCTTATTAATCTCCGGCGCGTAGCGCTGTACCCGCCGAAACACGGTCGTATGATCCACGGCGAGCCCACGCTCATGCATCATCTCTTCGACATCGCGGTAAGAAAGTTGATATCTGCAATACCATCTGACGCACAACAGAATGATTGACGGCTCGAAGTGACGCCACTTGAACGGGGACTTGTGATGCTTCAAGAGTATGATTCCGGAAGAATGTTGGATGAGCTGACGGGCAGATTATAACTGAGAAGCGATTCCTGCAACAGAGCCCGTCGGGCACGAGCTGGTCTGCGTCGGGCAGTCGCGCGCGCCGAGAGCCGCGCCCGACCCGCCGCCGAGGCGAAGGCGGCGCGGGCGAGGGCAACGCCGTTTCTGGAGAAGGCCGCGTGCGCCATGTTCTTCAGCTTCGTCCGCATCCCCACCAGCGTCTCTCTCGTCTGCAAGAGCTGCCGCAAGGTGCGCACCTGCTCCGACAGCACCGGCACTTCGGGCAGCCAGCCGAGTTTGAGAAAGCGCGCCAGCGCACGCGCGTCCGCCTTGTCCGTCTTCTGCTTCGACTTGGCGACCACCCCGAAGCGGTAGGTGTCCACCGCCGCCACGCGCGAGACGTGCGCCTTCACCCGGTCGTAGAAGTAGCGGACGTTCTGCGTCGCCTCGACGGCGAGTTCGTCCGAGCCGTCGAGCTGTTGCTTGAAGCGCGCCAGTCCGTCGCCGGTGAGCGGGTAAGTCTCTAAGCGGTGCGTGTCGTCGGCCGCGATGAAGCAGACGACGAAGTTCGTCTTGTGCAGGTCAACCCCGATGTGTCTCATGGCCCCTTACCTCCTTCGAGTGAAGAGGAGGTTGAGACGAAGCGGAGACTGCTCGGCGTAGCTCCACGCTCCTATCCGGGATCAGAAGTCCCACTCCGTGATGCGGGCGGGGGCTCATCCGAAGACCACACTGTTATCCGGGCTCTGCTCTCGCGTTGGCCCACAACGGCACCCGGCCCTCGCCCCGTCTCTCGCTCGGCACACAGGGGGTGGCGAGCATGCTACACCGAACGCTCTGCTTGTATCACGACCTGTTATGCGCGTATGTGGCTGTCACAGACGGGGCCCTCGGAAGATAGATTCCGGGATCATTGAGGGGCAGGGGTTAGTGCTAGGCCGCGGAGATATATTCGCCTTTTTTGGTGAATACACCTCCACGATGTCGAAAGACTGAAGCTCCAAGTCCCAATAAGGCCGCTTCTCGATTACGACCAGGTCAAGGTGAATAGCTCTCAACCCACCCCCTTCGGCCATCCTGGAAAACACCACCACCTCTTTGCCTCTACGCGGCCCGAATCTGCTGGCGAATTCCTCTCACGCTGCGACAGGCCCCATCGCGCGGGCGAAGGCGGAGCATCGTGCCCCTGCGGCGACGTGGCGTTCACCCGGAACCAGAATTGCGCCACGACGCCGCAGGGGCACCGTCAGATCGACAGTCCGACGTCGCCTTCCAGAACCTGTTGCTCGAGGCGCGGCCGCTCGCCCGGTCCCCACAGCTTGGCGACATGGGCGACGCGGTAGCGTATCGGCCCGCCATCCGGGCTCGCGCTGCGGCTGATCGGCCGCGGGATGCACACGAACTCGGTTCGCATCTCATCGCCGGTGAGGCGCACCTTCGCGTAGCCGTGGCCGCCCAGGTCAACGAACTCGAGGTGCGGCGCAAGCTGCGGGTTCGAGAGCGCGCGGGCGCGCTT
>JBJMGP010000065.1:0-26288 GCA_045807865.1 Pyrinomonadaceae bacterium | reverse complement strand
TTTGCTGTTGATGGCAACTATCGTGTCGGCGGTCGGGTGCATTGGCTTGTTCGGGTGCGCCCCTGAGATAGTCCACACCTGCCGCGACCCACGATACTCGAAGCCCGCGCCTCTCGCCACGCCCCATGGAAGGTAAGATGAAGCGCGGCCTCTGCGAGGAAGAGTCGGGCGCTGCACTGAGAGAGAGCCGCGCGCCGTGGCCGGCCGCAAGTCTCCGCCATGATTTTCAGAAACCAGAGCAGCCGAACGCCCGGCATCACCCGCCGCCCCGCAAGATAGAAGGAAGATGAGAGGCAGCGTGTCGGCGGTCGGGTGCATGCCGTTGTTCGGCGGCTCCGCCGAGGTCATGTGCCAACCGTCATACGAAGCTCAATTCGCCTTCTGGCTTTCGCCTTCTTCGGCGCGACTCTTATGTACATGTGTGTCGGGTTCCAGCCCGAATCAATACTGCCCCGCAATTCATACGACCCCGCCCGGGCGTTAGTAAAGCAAAAACTGCCATCGGCGTTCGTCTTACAGGCGGCGACGCGCCGCTGATTCCCGGGGGGAGGTCTGATCCTTCAAAATCCAATCCGGGCGATTAAGAAGCTCTACCAATACGCCGGACAACGGCTTGCCGTTCACGTCTCGGACGACGCCGCGCACGGATGTGAAGGGCTTCGACTCAACAACCGTGATTATTTCATTGCCGCCAGGGTGTGTCGCTTCACCCGGCTCGGCCGCTTTGCAGGCGCATCTCCTTTGCAAAGGCGACGCGCCGGCCGAGCACAGTAGTAAGAATGTGGCGAGTAGACTTTTCATCGCTATAGGTTGCCGCCGAACGCCGCGCATCACGCGCCCGCCCTAGCCATTCGCGGAGCATGACATCGTTCGTGTCGCGGGTCGCGTGCATGCGCTTGTTAGATTGCGGGCCAGCTTGAGCCCGTCTGACGCCATGCCGCAAGCCAGAGGTGAGCCGCCACCCGCGCCATGCCTTCCGCTTCTCGCTTTCATCGAGGTCAGGCCGGACACCACGGCTGGCGGCGCTTGAATCATGCTCGTTGCTACCCGCCGCGCCCGCGCTTTCAATTTGCAAAGGGCCATAGCACAACAGCAATCTAACGCCGCGCATCACGCGCTGCCCTGAGCCACTGAAGGTATATGGCAGCCGCCGTGTCGGCGGTCGCGTGCATGCGCTTGTTAGACCGCCGATTCGAGGTCAGATTCAGCCACCGCTATGTCGCCGCCGGAACCCAACTCAATGATGTAAGTCGGCGTCGGCTCAAGCGACACCAATGATGTTACGGTTGCCAACGCCCCGGCATGTTCGCCCGATAGGACACGCACGGAGTCGTTCAACCCGAACGCCACGCCAGGAATAGGCCAGGAGTTGAACCAAAGATTATCTAGCTCACGCTGATTCACGCAACAAGCCTCCGAAATATCGAAGCGGTATAACCCCCGGCATCACCCGCCGCGGCAGCCCCCTTGCAGAAAGATGACAAGCACCGTGCCCGCGGTCGGGTGCATGCCGTTGTTAGATTGCGCCACCCGTGGGAACTTCTTCTTCGCAAAGACGCCCGGCACGAACAACTTTGCAATGGTAGCAGCCGCTGCGCGCGCCATCCACGTTGTACCAATGGTGCTCCGCCCCAGCCGCTTCACAATCGTCGCCCTTATCAATCCAGCTGCTAAAGGGGCGGGGTAAGACCACACGTAGCCAAGTCCGCCGCCGGTAGGGGTGCGAATACTCAAGTGAGGGATGGTCTTGCGTGAACATAATCGAAGCAATCTAACTATTATTGTGCCGAATGATTCGGTCGAACTACGTAATGGGGCGGCAAAAGCCGAATGCGAAAGCCAACTTTTCAAAATCATCTCTATTTCTCAGGAACTCATGAGGCTCAAGATAGAGATTGAGCGGCAGAACAATATCCCTCCTTTCTGAGAATTTCAATGTTTAGTTTTCCACTTCACACCGGATTACCTGACGCTCAAAGTGATGGGGAAGCGTTCAGCTTTATGAGGTTCCATGCAACAACGAGGCGGAGCTTGCCGCGTGGGAGAGCGCCAGCCGCGTCGAGCGCGCGTATGAACGACGCTGTCATACCCCGGGCCGGGGGTTTTCACGCAACCGGCTGGGGAAAGTTATCGCCCTTCGACTAGAAGGCCCGACTTTCCCATGAAATCGCCCGGGTTTGCCCCCGGCACATGCCTTGCCGCCTCCAGCCCGAAGTGGACGGGGCGGGGCGCCTCCGTCTGAACCTTTCCGACCGCATGCAAACGGAGGTGAGACAATGAAAGCCATCGTCGTCGAACAGTTCAAGCAGGGACTTAGAGTTAAAGAGGTAGCCGAGCCCAAGCTGCGCGGCCCCTTCGACGCCCTCGTCCGCATACACGCCTCGGGCGTCTGCCACACGGACCTGCACGCCGCCGACGGCGACTGGCCGGTCAAGCCCACGCTCCCCTTCATCCCCGGCCACGAGGGCGTCGGCATCGTCGAGGAGGTCGGCGCCTTCGTCACCAACGTCAAGCCCGGCGACCGCGTCGGGCTCCCCTGGCTGCACACGGCCTGCGGCGAGTGCGGCTACTGCCTGACCGGCTGGGAGACGCTCTGCGAGTCGCAGCAGAACACGGGCTACTCCGTGAACGGCGGCTTCGCCGAGCTGGCCGTGGCCGACGCGCGTTACGTCGGCAAGGTTCCCGACGGCCTTGAGTTCGAGTCGGTCGCGCCGCACTTCTGCGCGGGCGTGACGACCTACAAGGCCGTGAAGGTCTCGGGCTCGGCGCCGGACAAAACCGTGCTCATCTCCGGCATAGGCGGCCTGGGACACATGGCCTTGCAGTACGCGCGCGTGACCGGCGCACGCACCATCGCCGTTGACGTGACCGAGGAGAAGCTTGAGCTGGCGAAGAGGCTCGGCGCCGACGAATGTATCAACGCGCGCTCGTCGGACGTGGCCGAGGCGGCGCAGAAGCTCGGCGGCGCCGACATCGTCATCGGCACGGCGGTCTCGGCGCGGGCCTTCGCGGGAGCCTTCGGGGCGCTCAGGCGCGGCGGCAAGATGGTGCTCGTCGGCCTGCCGCCCGAGGCGCTGCCCGTGCCCGTCTTCGACCTCGTGCTGAAGGGCGTCAGCGTCGTCGGCTCCATCGTCGGCACGCGCAGGGACTTGCAGGAGGCCCTGGAGTTGGCCGCGCGCGGCCTCGTCAAGTGCAACTACACTACTGCGAGCATGGAGGAGATCAACGACGTGTTCGGCGAGATGCGCGCCGGCAAGATCGACGGCCGCGTCGTCCTGAAGATTAAGTGAGAACGCGACCTCGTCAATCCATACGAGGCGCGACGAAATAAGGATTTCGACACGGAGACACGGCTTCCTGGGCTATTGCATCAAGCCGTGTCTCCGTGTCTACTTTTATTGATCTACGACCCGGGTAACAACGGTAGCAAACTGAATTTGGTTGACGCCTTCCCTTCCTACTCATTTATACTTCCCCAGCTCTTCCTTCTTTCAGACTGCCACGTCACCATATGCCGTTCAACAAAGTCCTGATCCTCTCCGCCTCCGCCGGCGCGGGGCACATGCGCGCGGCCGACGCCGTCGAACGCGCGTTCAAGCTCACGGGCGCCGCCTCCGAGGTGAAGCACGTCGATACGCTGCAATACACCAACAAGCTCTTCCGACACCTCTACTCCAAGGCTTACATCGACCTCGTCAACAAGTCGCCCGAACTGCTCGGCTGGTTCTACGACCAGCTCGACAAGCCCTGGAAGAACGAGCGCCGCCGCCTCGCGCTCGACAAGCTCAACACGCGCCCCTTCGTCAAGATGCTACAGGAGTACCAGCCCGACATCACGGTCTGCACACACTTCCTCCCCGCCGAGATCATCTCCTGGCTCAAGGCCAAGGGGCGTGTCTCGTTCCGTCAGGCCGTCGTCGTCACCGACTTCGACGTACACGCCATGTGGCTGTGCCACCACTACGAACAGTACTTCGTGGCCCTGGACGAGACGCGCGAGCACCTTCTGCGACTCGGGATACCCGCCGGGAAGGTGACGACCTCCGGCATCCCCATCGACCCGGTCTTCGCCGAGACGAAAGAGAAGCTCGCGATGCGCGCGCAGCACGGCCTCAAACCCGATGTCACCACCATCCTCGTCTCGGCCGGCGGCTTCGGCGTCGGCCCCATCGAACACATGCTTGAGTCGCTGGCGGGGATGGAACACCCGGCCCAGATCGTCGCCCTCTGCGGCCGCAACGCGGAGTTGAAGTCCAAGCTCGAAGCGGCGGCCGCCCGCCTGCCGCCCACGCATCACGTCACCATCAACCCCATCGGCTTCACGACCGAGATGGACGAGTACATGAGCGCCGCGGACATCCTCCTCGGCAAACCCGGCGGGCTGACCACCTCGGAGGCTCTGGCCAAGGGGCTGGTCTTCGTCATCGTCAACCCCATCCCCGGGCAGGAGGAGCGCAACTCAGACCACCTGCTTGAGAACGGCGTCGCGATCCGTTGCAACAACCTGCCGGTGCTCGCCTACAAGCTCGACCGGCTCCTCGAAGACACCGCGCGCTTCGCCTCGATGCAGGCCGGTGCCCGGCGCATGGCCCGCCCCGACGCCGCGCGCGACATCGTGAAGAAGCTGCTGGAGCTTGAAGAGGGCCATTAACTCACGGCGTGCAGCCCGAAAACTTCCCCCCCGGCAACGTCACTGGTATTTTTGACAGTGCCGGTGCGAGTGCATCTCGGGGTATTTGTTCTTACAATCCCCATATAAACAGAACGCCGGGCCGGTCGATGGGAGGTCGGTTGGTGAAGAGGTTCAACCCGTGTGCATCACGAAGCCGTAACCGTCCGAACTCTGGTTCGAGGAGCAGCGGTGTTTGGGTCATCTGCCTCATCGGGGCGCTCGTCATAATCTTCAACGCCGTGGGCGTGGCCCGCGCGCGGTTCGTGCAGAGCGGTCTGATCAAGGGCCGAGTCGCGGCCGAGACGCCCGACCAGCGCAAGCTGCTCGCCGGCGTCGTCGTCCGCCTGAGCGGCGGCCCGCGGGCCGACCAGAACGTCCAGACCGTCAGTGACGAAGAGGGCAACTACAGCTTCGCGGGGCTCCTGGCGGGCGACTACGTCGTTACGGTCGAGTACCAGGGTTTTCAGAAGTATGAGCAGAAGGTCGGCGTGCAGATCGAGGCGACGGTCGAGCTTAACATCATCTTGAAGCCGATCCCCGTCAGCGAGTCTGTGACGGTGAGCGCAGACCCGACGGATGCCGGCAAGACGGAGTCGAACGCGCCGGGCGTCGTCACGGGCACGACGCTGCGCGACGCGCCGCTCGTCGATCAGAGATTTCAGGACGCGCTGCCGCTGCTGCCGGGCGTCGTGCGCGGCCCCGACGGCACACTCAACCTCAAAGGCGCGCGCCCCAACCAGAGCGGCATCCTCGTCTCCAGCCTCAACGTAACCGACCCCGTGACGGGCAGCCCCGCCATCGAGTTGCCGCTCGAAGCCGTCGAGACGATTCAGGTCTACTCGAACCCTTACTCCGCCGAGTACGGTAAATTCACCGGCGCGGTGACGGCCATCGAGACGCGCTCGGGGAGCAACACCTGGCGCTACCTCGTGACCGGCGTGCTGCCCCGGCCGCGCCTGCGCGACGGCCACCTCTACGGCATCGGCGCGGTGACGCCCCGCGTCGCGGTCGGCGGCCCCATCATCAAGGACAAGCTCTTCTTCTTCCAGAGTCTGGAGTACCGCTTCGTCCGCACCAACGTTCCGAGCCTCGAAGAGCTTGAAGAGCATCAGCGTGACATCCAGCGCGAGAGCTTCGACTCTTTCTCCCGGCTGGATTACAACCTCAACCCGTCCAACCGCCTGACGGCGAGCCTCTCGGTCTTTCCGCAGAAGTTAGACTATTTCAACCTCAACACCTTCAACCCTTCGGAGACGACGGCGAACTTCCACGAGCGCGGGTGGTTCGTCGCGGCCAACGAACAGGCGACGTTCAAGGGCGGGGCACTGCTGCAATCCAGTTTCAGCGTCAAGCAGTTCGACGCGGACATCTTTGGCAACAGCGGCGCACCTTATTTGATCACGCCGGACAGAAATTTCGGCGGGTGGTTCGACCGGCAGAGCCGCGAGAGCCGGCGCTACGAGTGGCTCGAAATCTACAACTTTGCGCCCCGGCTCTGGCGTGGCTCGCACACCCTTAAAGCGGGATTCAACTTCAGCCACGCCAACTACAACGGCATCGACCTCGGCAGCCCCGTGCGCGTCGAGCGCGCCGACGGCACGACCAGTCAACTGATCGAGTTCAGAGGGGACGGCGTGCTGCGGCGCGGGCAGGAGGAGTACTCCGCTTTCGTGCAGGACAAGTGGGGCGTGAGCCCACGCCTGACTCTCGACCTGGGTCTGCGGTTCGACCGCGACCGAATCGGCGGGGAGAATAATTTCGCCCCGCGCTTCGGCTTCGCCTTTCTGCCGTTCGCTTCGGAACGGACGGTCGTGCGCGGGGGCTTCGGCCTCTTCTACGACAAGATTCCGCTCAACGTCGGCGCGTTCGAGCAGTACCAGCATTTCATCGTCACGACCTTCGGCGGCGACGGCTCGACCGTCACCGACGGGCCGCGACGCTTCCGCAACACCGCGCCGGGCGATTTCAAGAACCCACACAGCATCGCCTGGGGCTTGCAGTTGGATCATGAGGTGAAGCCCCGCCTGCTCCTACGCCTCGGATACGAGGAGCGGCACGCGCGGCGCGACTTCATCATCGAACCGGCGGCGCAAGCGGACGGCGGCGGCACGCTCACACTTTTGAACGACGGCCGCTCGCGCTACCGCGAGTTCCAGGCCGTGGCGCGGTTGCGCGTGCAGGAGAGGCGCAACATCTTTCTGTCGTACGTGCGCTCCGAAGCCCGCGGCGACCTGAACGACTTCAACACCTACTTCGGCAACCTCCGGCGCCCGGTGATTCGCCCGAACGAGTACGGGCCGCAGTCCTTCGACGTGCCCAACCGCCTCCTCTTCTGGGGAGACTTCGGGCTGCCTTTCGACACCGTCGCGACCCCTGTGCTCGACTGGCGCAGCGGCTTCCCCTACTCGCTCCTGAACGAAGAGCAGAACTACGTCGGCCCGAGAGGCGCGGGCGGACGCTTCCCGAACTTTTTGACGCTCGATCTACAGGTGACGAAGGGCTTGAGGATTCCCTTCCGCGGCAAGAAGTACAAAGGGCGGGTCGGATTTACCGTCTTCAACCTCACCGACCACCGGAACCCGCGCGACGTGCAGAACAACCTCGCGAGCCCGCAGTTCGGCAGCTTCTACAACAGCCCCGGCATCAGCTTCCGCACCAAATTCGAGTTCGTTAAATTTTAGATCCGCGGGGCCGCCGAAGCGCGTTTCGTGAACGGTGCTTCGAAGTATGTCGCGCACTTCTACTCGCGCCACATATTCTCGAAGCGGGTGAACTCCTTCAGGAAGGCGAGGTTGACTGTGCCGGTCGGGCCGTTGCGCTGTTTGGCGATGATGAGTTCGGCCGTGCCCGTGTTCTCCTCGGTGCGGTTGTACTGCTCCTCGCGGTAGATGAAGGCCACGAGGTCTGCGTCCTGCTCGATGGAGCCCGACTCACGCAGGTCGGAGAGCTGCGGGCGGTGGTCGCTTCGGGCCTCGGGCGCGCGCGAGAGCTGGGAGAGCGCGACCAGAGGCACGTTCAACTCCTTCGCCAGCCCCTTCAGCTCGCGCGAAATCTGCGACACCTCCTGCTGCCTCGACTCGGAGCGGCGCGAAGAGCCGGACATCAGTTGCAGATAGTCCACCACGATTAAATCCAGCTTCTTCTGCTCGGCGGCGAGGCGCCGCGCCTTCGCGCGCATCTCCAGCACGGAGATGCCCGGCGTGTCGTCGATAAAAATCTTCGCCTCCGCCAGCGTCCCCAGCGCGCCGGCCAGACGCGCCCACTCGTCGCGTGAAAGGTACCCGCTCCGGAACCGGTGCGCGTCCACACGCCCCTCCGAACAGAGCATGCGCATGACGAGCGACTCCTTCGACATCTCCAGGGAGAAGATCGCGATGACCGCGCCCGCCTGGATCGAAGCGTTCTGCGCGAGCGTCAAACAGAGGGAGGTCTTTCCCATTGACGGCCTGGCGGCGACGATGATGAGGTCAGAGGGTTGGAGGCCGGAGGTCATCGTGTCGAGCTCGGTGAAGCCGGTGGTGAGCCCCGTCAGCATGGCCGAGCGGCCGGCCATCTCCTGTACTTTTTCGAGGAGCTGGTCGGCGACCGGCTTGATGTGGGAGAAGCCCTGGCGCGTGCGCTCGTCGGCGAGGGCGAAGATCATCTGCTCGGCGTGGTCGAGGATGATGGTGGCCTCGTCCTCGCCTTCCAGAGCCTCGCTCGTGATCTTGTTGGCGACCTTCACGAGCTGTCGCATGAGCGAGTGGTCTTTGACGACCTTCGCGTAGGCGGCGACGTTGGTGAAGTGCGGGAGGCCGTAGGTCAGCTCCGAGATGAAGGTCATCCCGCCCGCCTGCTCCAACACTCCCTCGCGGCGCAGCTCTTCACTTAAGAGCAGCGGGTCGATCTCGCTCCCGCGCTCGGAGAGTCCGATCATCGAGCGGAAGACGAACTGGTGCGCGCGGACGTAGAAGTCCTCGGGGCGCAGAAGCTCGACGGCGTGGTTGACGAGCGAGTTGTCGAGGAGGACGGAGCCGAGGATGGCGCGCTCGGCCTCGGCGCTGTGGGGCAGCGGTCGCTCCAAGAGCTGTTCGCGTGACGGGTCGGCTATGTACTGAGCCATCGGGAGTCGGCCTGTGGAAAACTGATTTGGGCTAGACAGGCAAAGGGCGCGTCCCTTCCCGCCGGCGCCCCCGACGGTCGGGGCGCGGGAGCGCGGAGGGGTCGCGCCGCCGGTCTTTATACTACAAGCCGAGGGGCGCGACAACAATCATGTTGACGCGCCCGTTCCCCGGATGAATTTAATTGGCGTGAGAAAGAATTAACAGGGATGGACAGGATGTACTGGATAAGAGGTCAAATCCCTATCCAGTACATCCTGTCCATCCCTGTTAATTAATCGTCCGTAGTTAAGCCTCAGCCGATTCGGCCGACTCGTCGTTCGTGCCTTCGCCGGCGGCGGGCGGCTCGGCGGCAGCGGCTTCCGCGGTCTTCGGCGCGGCGGCGGCGGTCTGCGCGCCGCCCTCGCCCGTGACGGTGACGGGGATGTCAACGTTCACCTCGCGGTGGAGGCGCACGCTGACGGTGTACTCGCCCGTCTCCTTGATCGGCTCGGCGAGGTGGACGCGGCGGCGGTCGATCTCGTAGCCCTTCTCCTTGAGCGCGTCGGCGATGTGCATCGCCGTCACCGAGCCGTAGAGCAGGCCGTGCTCGCCGACCTTGCGCTCGAAGTTGAGGCGCAAGCCCCCCATCTGTCCGGCCTGCGCCTCGGCCGTGCCGCGCTCCTTGGCCTCCTTCTTCAGCAGCGCGGCGCGCTCGGCCTCGATCTGCTTGACGTTGCCGGGCGTCGCCTTGACCGCGAGCTTGCGCGGGAGCAGGAAGTTTCGCGCGTAGCCGGACTTCACCTTGACGATCTCGCCGCGGGCGCCGAGGTTGTCCACGTCTTCGCGTAGCAGTACGTTAGTCGTTGCCATCTTTCAGTCAACCTCCTTCTAGTCCGCGGTGTACGGGAGCAGCGCGATATTGCGCGCGCGCTTGATGGCCTCGGTCAGCATGCGCTGGTGCGCGGTGCAGACGCCCGAGATGCGGCGCGGCAGAATCTTGCCGCGCTCGGGGATGAAGTTCTGCAGAAGCTTCACGTCTTTGAAGTCGATGAGATCGACCTTGTCGACGCAGAAGCGGCAGATCTTGCGGCGGCGCATGCGGCCCCGCCCGCCCCCTCGGCCCCCGCCGCCCTGCGGCCGGCGCTCCGGTACTCCCTCGTCCTCGTTATCGAAGTCGCGCGCTCTCTCAATGTTTCTGGACATCTCTCTTCTCTTCCCTCTTTCAAACGCGGGGGCGGCCGCGCGGCCCGCCTCTCTTCGGAAGAGAGGGCGCGCTGGCCCGCTGCCCGCCGACCTTTAAGTTAAAGGTGACACGCGGGCGCGTCCCTATGCCTCGCTCTCGTCGCCGCCGCGCGCGGGCGCGGACCCGCCGCCGGCCGCGACGAACCCGGGCCGCTTGGAGGACTTGCGCTGGCGGCGCGCCCTGAGCTTCTCGGCGCGCTGGCGGTCTTCGTCCACGCGCACGGTCATGTAGCGCATGATCCGGTCGTTGACGCGCATGCGGCGCTCCAGCTCGGCGATCTCGCCGCCGGTGCCCTCGACCTCGAAGATGACGTAGACGCCCTCGTTCTTGCGGCCGATGCGGTAGGCGAGCTGACGGCGGCCCAGCACCTCGTTGCGCGTGATCGTGCCGCCCTGGTCGGTGATGATGCCGCTGAGGTTCTGCGTCAGCTTCGTCATCTCATCTTCCTGCGTGTCGGGGTCAACGATAAAGATGACCTCGTAAACTCTCTTCTCTGCCAAAATCATCCTCCTTTTGGATGTCTAGCCTCGGCTCTGCGGCCGAAGCAAGAAGGAAAAAGGTTAGTGAATGGTGAACGGTGAATGGTAAATGGTTTTTCTATTCACCATTCACTATTCACTATTCACCAGCTAACCGTTGTACAGCGACATTGCCTTGTCAATGCCGTCGCGTATGACGGCGCGGAGCGCTTCGGCGCACCGCTCCAGAATCTGCTCGACCTCCGCGCGCTGCCCCTTGGGGAAGCGTTCGAGGACGAAGCCGGCCGTGTCACTCACGGGATGCTCCGGCTTGATGCCGACGCGCAGGCGCGGGAACTGATCCGTGCCGAGCGCCGAGATGATGTTCTTCAAACCCTTCTGCCCGCCGCTCGAACCCGAGGGCCGGAGGCGGATGGAGCCGAAGGGGAGCGCGATGTCGTCGGAGATGACGAAGAGGTCGCTCGCCGGCTTCAACTCCGCGCGCTTGCGCAGGAGGCACGCGACCGACTCGCCGCTCAGGTTCATGTAGGTCTGCGGCTTGACCAGCTCGACCGCGCGCCCCTCAAGCTCCGCGCGCCCGACGAGCGCCCGGCACTCCGCGCGCTTGACCTGCGCGCTCGCCTGCCGCGCCAGAAGGTCTACGAGCATGAAGCCCAGATTGTGGCGCGTCCACTCGTAACGCTCGCCCGGATTGCCCAGACCGACGATAAGCATGAAAAGCAGTAGGCAGTAGTTAGTAGAAAAGCCATTGTCGCTCGAACCCTGCGGCTGTCATCAACGACTTCCGCCGAGCGGGGCCTCCTGGCTCTGACTACTGTCTCCTGTCTACTCCTCGTCTTCCTTCTTGCCCTTGCCAATGACTTCAGGCTCGGAGACTTCGCCCTCGGGCGCGCGCTCCTCGACCTGCTCCTCGCGGACGGTGGCAACTGTCGCGACGGCCGCCTCGGGGTCGGTGATGATGGTAATGCCCTCATCGACCTTGATGTCCGAGACGTGCAGCACGTCGTGGGCGCCGAGGTGCGACACGTCGACGCGGATGAAGTCGGGGATGCTGCTCGGGCGGCAGCGAATCTCGACCTCGCGCAGGAGCTGTTCCAGGATGCCGCCGTCCCCCTCCACGCCCACGGGCTCGCCTTCGAGTTCGAGCCGGACGGAGACCTCAATCTCCTGCCCCTTCACGAGGCGGCGCAGATCGGCGTGGATGAGCCGCGTCTTGACGGGGTCGATCTGCCGGTCGAGGAACATGACCTCGCTCGGGCCGACGCCGTCCACGTCGAGCGTGAAGATGGCGTTGTGCCCCGCCCCCGACCGCAGGATGGCGGCCAGTTCCGCGAGCGGCGCGGCCGCCGCGACGGGCTCGCCCTCGCCGCCGTAGATCGTGAGCGGCACCATGCCGCGCGCGCGCAGACGGCGCGCGTCGTTCTTGCCGCGTCCAGCGCGCAGCTCGGCGCGCACCGTTATCTCTTGTCTCTCTGCCATGATTACTCCAGTAGCTCTCAGCATTCAGCGGTCAGCTTTCAGCCAAACTCTCTCAACTTTTCACCCCCGCGCACAGCCGTCGCCGGAGACTAAAGCCGAGTGCCGAATGCTGACCGCTAACAGCTCCTTAAGTTTTCGCCCTCCGCCTCACACGAAGAGCGAGGAGACGCTCGTCTCCTCGTGGATCGACTTAATCGCTTTCGCCAGAAGCGGGGCGATGCTCAAAACGTTAATCTTCTTCTCGCGGCACGCCGAGTCGCGCAAGGGGATCGTGTTTGTCGTCACGACGCGCTCGATCTCCGACTCGGCCAGCCGCTCGCACGCATGACCCGACAGCACGGGATGCGTGAAGCACGTGTGGATGCGGTCGGCGCCCGCCTGCCGGAGCGCCGCCGCGACCTTCGTCAAAGAGCCGCCCGTGTCGCACATGTCGTCCACGATCAGGCAGCTCCGCCCCTTAACGTCCCCGACCACGTTCATCACCTCGGCCACGTTCGCCTTCTCGCGCCGCTTGTCACACAGGGCGAGGGTGGCGGGGCTCCCGTCCTCGGACGTGAGCCGCTTGGCGTAGGCGCGCGCGCGCTCCGCCCCGCCCGTGTCGGGCGCGACCACCGTCAGGTTCGGGAGCTTGTGATCCATGTAGTGGCCGATGAAGGCCGGCGCCGCGAAGAGGTGATCGACGGGGATGTCAAAGAACCCTTGGATCTGCGCCGCGTGCAAGTCCATCGTCAGCACGCGGTCGGCGCCCGCGGTCGTGATCAGGTTCGCCACGAGCTTCGCGCTGATGGAGACGCGCGGCCTGTCCTTCTTGTCCGAGCGCGCGTAGCCGAAGTACGGGATGACCGCCGTCACGCGCTCGGCCGACGAGCGGCGGAAGGCGTCGAGCATGACGAGCAACTCCATCAGGTGCGCGTCGGTCGGCGGGCACGTCGGCTGCACGATGAAGACATCCGCGCCGCGCACGTTCTCGGTGATCTGGAAGTTAAACTCCCCGTCCGAGAACCTGTCGGTCGTCGCAAGGCCGGGATCGCAGCTCAGGTAGTTGCAAATCTCCTGCGTCAGCGCCCGGTTCGCGTTCCCCGAGAAGACTTTGATGCCGCCGGTTGTGCTCATCGTTCAAGTGATAAGTGATGAGTGATGAGTGATGAGTGGCAAGAAGCAGACAGGGCCCCGTCTCCTTCTTATCACCTCTCACTCATCACTTATTACTGTTACTGGGGAGGTAGGACTCGAACCTACGAATGCCGGTTCCAAAGACCGGTGCCTTACCACTTGGCGACTCCCCAATCCCGGTTTTAAGCCCCGCCGCCCGGCAGGAGAACCGCCGCGACGCGGCTGAGCGCCGCGAGGTACTCGGCGCGCGTCAGCGTCTCGCACGCGAAGACTCGCCAGCCGCCCTCGGCCTTGAGAGCCTCACACGCGCGCTCCGCTTCCCCCTTGTTCTCAAAGACACCGAAGACGCTTGAGCCACTGCCCGAGAGCATGACCCGCCCGGCGCCCGATGCAACCAGCCTTTCGCGCCCGCGACCGATTTCGGGGTAGAGCCGTACCACGACGGCCTCGAAATCGTTCGACCACACATCACAGAGTGAATCGGGGAAATCGGCCTCCGTGCGCGAAACAGAAAGGTTAACCAGCGGTTCAACCTTTGTCAAGGCGGGAGCGCCGAGCGCTCTGTAAGCCTCCGCGGTCGAGACGTGGACGGCCGGCGCGACGATGACGAGGTGCATTTGGGGGGCGTCTTCGAGCGGTCGAATCTCTGTCCCAGTACCCGTACCCGATGCCGTCCCTCCATACAGAAAGAAGGGCACGTCCGCCCCGAGCCGCGCGCCGATCTCCGCCAAATCGCCCGCGCACTTCTTGATCCCCCACAGCGTCGCCAGCGCGGCCAGCGTCACCGCCGCGTCCGCGGAACCGCCGCCGAGCCCGCCCCCGGCCGGAATCAACTTCACCAGTTCGACGCGCGCGCCCTGACTCACGCCGGAGCGTTCGCGCAACGCCGAGGCCGCGCGCAGGATGAGGTTTGAATCATCAGTAGGGATGGACGGGTCCGAACAGACCAGTTCGAGGCTTCCATCATTCGTGGCCTGGAACGAGAGCGTGTCGCGGAGGGTGACGGTCTGGAAGATGGTGCTGATTTCGTGGTAGCCGTCGGGGCGCCGGCCGTGGACGCGCAGGCCGAGGTTGATCTTGGCGAAGGCCGGGACGTTTATCTTCTCTGCTGACACTGAGAGCGGCCGGCGCCTCCCTTTCGAGTGCGCCGGCCGCCCCGTCGGCCACCTTTCGTCGCGACCCGCGGCCCTAACGCCTCATAAAAACCTGCGTGAAGTAGTAAGTCCCGTCCGCGGCGCGCGCGATGCCGACGCCCGCGTGCGTATAGTCGCCGCTCAAAGCGTTCTCGCGGTGCTTCTCCGAGACCATCCAGCGTTCGACGGCGAATGCGGTCGGGTCGTCGTAGCCCTGATTATACGCGATGTTCTCGCCGAGCGTCTTCCAGCCGTGCAGCCCGAGCGCCTGCGCGCGACCCTCCAAATCGAGCCCGTCGCGTTCAACGTGGCTCAGGTAGCCGCCCCGCGCCATGTTCTGCGAATGAGAACGCGCGAGCCGAACCAGGTTGCCGTCCCAGGCAAGTGGGCTCAAGCCCCTGCGCTGGCGCTCACGGTTGATGAGGTCGAAAGCGCGGCGCTCGTCATCCGTCGCGCCCGCCGCGGCGGCCGAGACCGGAGCCGCAGCGTAGGAACGAGCGGCGGCCGGAGCCGCGACCCGCGACACCTGACGCTCCCGCGCGGGTGTGGGCGCTTCCGTGTAGACCGTCCCGACGAGCCGCGCCACGGGGCGCTCGCCCGTCCGTCCCGTCTCCTTCGGCGCGCCGTTGCCGCCGTTACGTGCGAAGGCCGCAGGGGCCATCAAACTTAAAGAGAATAGCAGTAAGAACGTGTTGCGGGGGAACCGCCCTGAAACCATAGGGGGAACTCCTTGTATTTCAAACCCTGGGGCCGGAGGAGGCCGACACGGTGACCAGACTGGGCAAGTGGCCAACCTGTTGGCAATGTTAAAACATCGTTTGGCCGTAGTCAATCCTTAAAACTTCGCAACAGAATTGACACACGCCGAGTGCAGGACAACCTGTCTAAAATTAAACACTTACCCCGATTAAGACGGAATTTCGCGACTTAAGGAGAGAGATGCGCTTCAGTCGGTCAAAGGGGTGCGACCGTTTGAAGGCGGGCACACTTTAGCCGTTAAATGCGAGAGAAATCAACCCTTTATTTCGTCTCGGCCAGTTTGGCTTTGATTCTGGTGGTGTCTGCGGCTTCCGCCGCGAGGGAGAGGGCTTTGCGCCATGAGGCTTGCGCCTTTTCCTGCTGACCGAGCTTTTTGAAGAGATCGCCCAGATGCTCCTGAATCGTGGCCGAAGTCGGGTTGCGGCGTGCCGCGTCACTTAGATAGCGTTCGGCCTCCTTCAGTTTACCGAGCTTGTAATAAACCCAGCCTAAACTATCAAGGAACGAAGGGTTCTGCGGCTCGGCGCGGAGGGCGCGCTCGATCATGTCGCGCGCCTCTTCGAGTTTCTGGTCGTGCTCCGTGAGGAAGTAGCCGAGGTTGTTGAGCGCCGTCGCGTTGTTCGAGTCTTTGGCGAGCACCTGGCGAAGCGTCTCTTCGGCGCCACGTGTGTCGCCGGCGCGCTCCTGCGCGGAGGAGAGCATGAGAAGGGCGTTGGTCGTCTGCGCGGGGTCTTCGGCCGAGGCGAGCGAGAGCGCCTTGCGCGCGGCCTCGACGGCCTCAGTCCCCCGCCCCGCGCCCATCAGCGTGTTCGCGATGAAGAGGTACTCTTCGAAGTCGCTCGCGTCGCCCTTCAGGCGCGGGCGCAGGAGCGCGAGCGCCTCTTCGGTGCGCCCCAACTCGGCGAGCGTCTGCGCCTCCAGGCGGAGCAGCCGCCCCTCCTCGGGGAAGCGCTGGCGCGCGGCGCGCACGCCCTGGAGCGCCTCGGCCCGCTTGCCGTGCGAGCGCAGGAACTCGACCCTCTGAAGGTCTGCGGTCGGGTCGGTGTCGGGGAGGAGCGCGCGCATGCGGTCGAAGGCCGCGAGCGCCTGGTCGGTCTGCCCGGCCTGCTGGCGCAAGCCGGCGATCTCAAGAAGCACGGAGACGGCGAAGCGGCGTTCGCGGTCGTTGGCGAGCGGCTGATCCTTGATGTTGCGCGCCGTGA
Organism: Pyrinomonadaceae bacterium; assembly: GCA_045807865.1. GTDB lineage: Bacteria > Acidobacteriota > Blastocatellia > Pyrinomonadales > Pyrinomonadaceae > QHXN01. Next base: position 10,126 of record JBJMGP010000065.1, on the reverse strand, counting down.
GGAGGTCTTCGTAGACGCCGACGGCCTCTTCGTAGCGCGACGCATCCTCGTAGACCTTGGCGAGCGAGAGCTGAAGCTGGAACTTCTCCCCGTCGCTGCCGGGCTTGACGGCGCCGATTGAGCCCTTGAGGGTCTCGACGGCGCCCGTGACGTTGCCGGAGCGGGCCTGTGCGCGCGCGAGCGTCTCCGCGGCGCCGACGTTCGAAGGGTTCTGCGCGACGATCCGCTTCAGCTCCTCGACGACGGACTGGTCGGCCGAGCCGCCCGCCTCGAACGCCTCGCCGAGCAGTTGGAGGTAGCGCGGGTTCTCCGGCTCCAGGGCCATGGCGCGGCGGATGGCGGCGACGGCCTCGGCCGTCTGCCCCGCGGCGAGCAGGACTTCGCCGAGCCGCGCGTTGGCCGCGTCGGGGCTCAGCTCGCGCCCCTGCGTGACGACCTGGTAGAACCGCCCCTCCATCGACGCGGGCAGCGTCGTCCACATGCGCAGGGCCTCGACGGCCTCCTTCTCGCGCCCCGTGGCGACGTAGAACTCGGCGAGGAGCGCGTAGGCTTCGGCGTCGTTCGGGTGGACGCGGAGCACCTCGCGCAGCTCGGCGATGGCCTTGTCGGCGGCGGCACGGTTGAGGCTCTTGTCGGCGAGGCCGCTCTGGAGCGTGTAGACGCGGGCGAGCGTGCGGTGCGCGCCGTAGCTGTCGGCGTTTGCGCGGACGGCGGCGAGCCCCTCGGACTCGGCCTGCTTGAGATCGTTAGTGATGAAGTAGGTTTCGGCGAGCGCGGCGCGCGCCTCAGAGAGCGTCGGTTCGAGTTCGGCGGCCTGCTGGAAGGCGGCCTGTGCGCGCCGCAGTCCTTCGAGCGTGAGCGTGCCGGAGCGCACTCCCTCGAAGTAACGCTGGCCTTCGAGCAGCTTGGCGTAGGCCTGTGCGCGCCGCGAGAGCGTGGAAGTCTGAGGCGTCGCCGTTTGAGACTGCGTCTGCGGGGCGGGCTGCGACGGCGTGGAGGGGCGCGCGGGCTGCGCGTGTGCGGCGGAGGCGGCAAAGCACAGGGCCGCGAGTGCGTAGGCCGCGAGGCGCGCGGGACGAGAAGACGGGTTCAAGCTAGTGTTCCTTTCGCGGCCCGCACAGGGTCTGCGTCGCCGTCGGCCAGCGCCCGAACGACGGCGCCCCAGGCGGCGCGCCGTGGGTAGGCGTAGAGCAACACGGCGGCTGCGATCACGCCGGGGTAGAGCATGTTCGTCCCGTTACTCGTCAGCAGCGCGAAGACGAACCCGAGCAAGGCGATGAGCCCGCCGATCAGGGCGACCAGGACGGTCGTGCGCTGTAGCGTGTCGAGCAATCCTTCCACGCCGCGCAGCGCGGCCACGTCCTGAAGGCGCATCGAGTTGAACTTCGTGCGCCGGAAGGTGATGGCCCCGAGTGCGAGGAAGAGGATGACGAAGAGCAGCGTGTTCGCCGTGACGGGGTTCACTTCGAGCTTTAGGCGCGGGGTGACGATGAGGGCGAGCGCGCCGAGCGCGAGCGTGAGCATGAACATGAGCGAGACGACTCGCGCGGCCGCCGCGTGCCTGCGTCCAACCTCGCCCTGCGTACCCTCGACAGTCTGTGCCAACGCCGCCTCCTCGCCTCGCGGGATAGCTCCGTAAGATGAACTCTGCTCAGGGGACGCGGAAAATTCTAGCACCCGCCCCACCGGCCGGCAAACATCGTCACATGCCCGAACAGTAGCGCGAGCGTGAAGCGAGCGGGCCTGGTTACGACATGAAGGCTCTAATCGTAACCAGGCCCGCTCGCTTCACGCTCGCGCTACTGTTCGCGTCTGCGTCTACGGCTTAAGGCTGTTGCCCTCTTCCTTCTTCGGCGCGGGCGCTGGGGCCTGGGGCAGCGGCCTCACGTCGTGCGCGGGCGCGGTGCGCGGGGTCGGGCGGTCGTAGTTGGCGGGCAGCGTCCCGCCGTTCTTGATCACGTCGGCGATGATGTCGTTGCCCTTGCTCGACTGGCTGATGATGACGCCGTCCTTGACGACCGTCTTCGGGATGATGCCGGTCATCTCGCGCAGGACGCCGCCGACCATGCCCGGGCCCTTCGGCTCCTCAAAGTTGACGCGGTCGGGGTCGGGGTCGGGCACCTGCGCGCCGATGGCGGCGAGCTTCTCCTTGGCCTTGTCGGTGAACTCGCTGTTCGGGTGGCGGCGCACGAGCGTCTGGAGGTGCTTCGTCGCCTCGTCCGGCTCCTCCTCCTCAAGGTAGGTCATCGCCAGACGGTAGAGCACGGACGCCTCTCCCGAGTAGTTCTTGTAGTTTTCAACGATCACGCGGTAGCGCGCCTGGGCGCCCTTCAGGTTGTTGGCGTGATGCTGGTAGAACTTGTTGAAGTACTGGTCGCCAACGTCCCTCTCGTGGTCGGCGAGATTCTCCTGCACCTCACTCAGGCGCGTCTCGATCTCGGAGCGGAGTGCCGACTTCGGGAACTGCTGGAGGCAGAACTTCAGGCGGTGTTCGGCCTTGCGCGCGGGCGAGATGTCGCGGTTGGCGAGCCCCATGCGGCGCATCTCGACCTCGCCCATCTTCATGCACACGTCGTCGGAGAGCGAGTGAGTCGGGAAGAAGGTGACCCAGTCCTGGTAAGCCTGGCCCGCCTGGATGAGCGCGCTCGTCGTGCCTTCGAGGTAGAAGGTGTCGGCGATGGCGAGCTTGGCGAGCGGCAGGTAGACCGAGTCGGGGTAGGTGTTGATGATGACGCTGAAGAGGGAGCGCGCCGTCTCGAAGCTGTCCTTGCGCGCCTCCTTGGTCGCCTCCTCAAAAAGCTCGCGGTCGCGGCCGGGGGCGACGGTGCCGACCAGCTCGTCGTACTTGTCATCGCCGCCGTGGCCGAGGATGCGGCCGATGAAGCCGGGGCCTTTCTTCTTCTTCTTGTCGTCGTCCTTCGACGCCGCCGCAGCCGGGGCCGCCGTACGCTCGCGCATCGTGTCGCGCATCGAGCCCTGCACGCGCGTGTCAAGCTCGACGACTGCCGCCTCAAGCTTGTCGAGTTCCGACGGGTCATACTTGTCGGCGCGCTCCTGCTTGCCGCGAATGTCGGCGACCTCGTTGAGGAGCTTGTTGGCCTCCTTTTCGAGCCCGCCCAGGCGCACGCGCGGGTCGTCGGCCTTAGCCTCCGAACTCTTCTCCTTCGTGTCCTTCGAGTTCAGGCCCGCGATGGCGCTGTTGAGCGTGCGGCGCATCGTCTCCAGCTTCGAGCGCATCACGTCGAGCCGCTGGATGGGCGTGAGCTGTGACTGCTGCGGCGCGGCCGAGGCCCTCAGCGCCCGGGCCGGCACCACGCCCGCCAGCAGCGCGGCGCACAGGACGGACATAAACACTTTGCGAAAACGCATCAGCAAAACCTCCGATGAGCTATTGGCTGTTAGCTGTTAGCTCTCTTCTTTCAGGGCGGGGTTCAGCTAAAAGCTAAGAGCCAATAGCTAACAGCCCGCTTAAACCAACTGCGCCGCCGCGTTGAGCAGGTCGCGGGTGGCGGCGGCAGGGTCGTCGTGGCCGAAGACGGCCGTGCCGGCGACAAAGATTTCGGCGCCGGCGGCGGCGACCGCGGCGATGTTGTCGGGGCCGATGCCGCCGTCAACCTCGATGCGCACGTCGAGGTTGCGCTCGCGGATGGTGCGACTCAGGCGCCTGACCTTCTCGACCGAGCCCGGGATGAACTCCTGCCCGCCGAAGCCCGGGTTGACCGACATGACCAGCACGTAGTCCACATAGTTCAGAACCTCGTCGAGCGCGCTCAGGGAAGTCGCCGGGTTGATGACCACCCCGGCCTTCGCGCCGCGCTGGCGGATAGCCGCGAGGGTTCGATGTATGTGCGGGTCAATCTCGACGTGGACGGAAACCATCCGCGCCCCCGCCTCTGCGAACTGCTCGGCGTAGCGCCCCGGCTCGGAAATCATTAGATGCGTGTCGAGGGGTAAACGGGTTGCGCGGGCGAGCGAACGAACTACGGGAAGTCCGAGCGTGATGTTGGGCACGAAATGTCCGTCCATCACGTCCACGTGGATGATGGAGGCGCCGCCGCGCTCGGCCGCCTCGATCTGCTCGCCGAGCCTTGTGAAATCTGCCGAAAGGATGGACGGCGCAATCTCAATCATAAAACCACCAGGGGACGTGCGCGGCCTAAGGGTTCGGACGGCGGTTGGCGTTGGCGCCGGCGGGGCGCGCGCTGTTCGTCGTCGTCGTGCGAGGGCGGGAGTTGCTGTTGGTCGGACTCAGGTTCGAGTTCCGCGGACGCTGTGCGTTCGCGTTCGAGTTCGCGGGGCGCGCGGAGTTCGCGTTGCGGTTGGCGCCGCCGGAGTTCATGCTCTCCTCGCCTCCGCCGGCGTTGCTGTTCGCGCCCGCGTTGCTGTTGGCCGAGCCGTTCGAGTTCGCGTTGCCGTTCGAGTTCCGGTTGGTGTTCCGGCGCCGGTTCGCGTTCGCGTTCTGGTTCTTGTTCTGGTCGAGCCCTTCCGTGCCGCGCTCCTCGCGCCGCTCTTCGGCGACCGTTTCGTCGGGCGGCTTCTCGCCCTCTTTGGGCGCGCGGCTGACGACGACGGCGACCGTCTGTCCCCCTTTGATGACCTCGCCGGCGCGCGGCGACTGGTCGAGGATACGGCCGGGCTCGACGCCGGGCTTGTAGCGCTTGGCGCGCTCGCGTATGTCGAGCCCGGCGCGGGCGAGCGTCTTCTCGCCGTCGAAGTAGGACTGGTTGACGACCTCTGGAACCTGTATGTCCGGGCTGCGCAGTGAGAGGTAGATCGTCGAGACCAGGCCGAAGGCGAATGCAACGGCGATCAGCGCAACGACTCCCAGTTTACCGAACGCCGACAGGATGTTCCGCACGGCCACTAAACTTCCGCTGCCTCTCGTTGAGCCCAATGGGGGAATTTGCCGCCAAAAGACTGACACCAGGCGGCCGGCGCAGTCTAACACCCGCCGCTTGCGAGCCGCAAGGCAGTAGGCAGTGAGCGTTGAGCCGTGAGCAGTTAAAAGGAATAGGTCGGCGCCCGCCTCGACCGACATACTGCCGTCTACTCACCGCTCACTTTTTTCAAGTGCAGCGAGAAAGAAACCGTCAACGTCGTCACGTTGGGGCCAGGTGCGCGCGGCGCCGTCGGGGAGCAGGAGCGGGGCGGGCGCGGGCGCGGCCTCGATTTGTTTGAAGTCAGCGTGGGATTGGAGGAAGGCGGCGATGACCTCTTCGTTCTCTTCCCTCTCGACCGAGCAGGTGGAGTAGACGAGCCGCCCGCCGCGGCGAACGACTCGCGCGGCCTCCGAGAGAATTCTGCCCTGCACCGCGGGCAGCTCGCGGAAGCTTTCGAGCGAGAGGCGCCAGCGTATCTCCGGGTTGTGGCGCAGCGTGCCGGTGCCCGTGCACGGCGCGTCCACGAGCACGCGGTCGAAGGTCTCGGGGGCGAAGGGCAGCGCGGCTTCGGCGTTCAGCGCCACGAGTTTCACGCCGACGACGCCCAGGCGCGCGCAGGTCTCGGCGACGACCCGCAGCCTGTGCACGTGCAGGTCGCCCGCGACGATGAGGGCGCGGCCTTCGGCGAGCGCGGCGACGTGTGTCGTCTTGCTCCCCGGCGCGGCGCAGGCGTCGAGCACGCGCTCGCCCGGCGCGGCGCCCAGCACGTGCGCGACGAGCTGCGACGCCTCGTCCTGCATGTAGACGAGACCTTCGGCCGCGAGTCCGCGCAAAGCGGCGCTCGCCCCCGTCCCGCCCTCGATGCGCCAGCCGCCCGGCGCGATGCGCGAGGGTGCGACCGAGAGACCTTCGGCGCGCAGCTTTTCGATGAGAGCCGGAGGGTCTGCTTTCAAGGTGTTGACGCGGAAGGCGGCGGGCGCGGAGTCGTTGTTGGCGGCGGCGAAGCGCGCGGCCTCTGCGACGCCGAGGGCCGCGGCCCAGCGGCGGATGAGTTTGGGCGGGTGAGAAGTTTCGACGGCGATCTTTTCGAGAGGGTCTGCGACGACGGCCGCGGGGTCGTAGTCGGGCTCGCGTGTGGCGCGGCGCAGGACGGCGTTGATGAAGGGGGCGGCGGAGCGGAAGCCCGAGGCGTGCGCCATCTGCACGGACTCGTTGACGGCCGCGTGCGCCGGCACGCGCGTGAGGAAGCGGAGTTGAAACAGACCCACCCTCAAGATGAGTCGGACGGCCGCGTCGAGCTTTCCGGCTTTGCGCTCGGAGAGATGTTCAATCAGCCGGTCGAGCCAGAACTGTCTGCGCAGCACGCCGAGCGTCAACTCGTACGCAAGCCCGCGGTCTTCCGGCGAGAGCGCGGCGGGGAGGTTCGCCAGGAGCGGCGCGGCGAACGCGCCCTCCTCCTCGACCCTGCGCAACACCTCGAACGCGGCGCGGCGCGAGGGTGAGACGCCGCGTGGACTTCCACCCGCGCCCTTCTTCGCCGCACGCTTCACGATGCGCACGCGACCGGCCATAGTCTTTCAGCCTAACTTCTCGCCCGCCTGCACGCGCGAGCCGTTGATGAAGTCGCGCGCGCGCATGCGCTGCTTGCCCTCGGGCTGCACCTCCAGGAGCTTGAGCGTCGTCTCGCCGCCGCAGGCCACGACCAGTTCGTCGCCGCGCGCGGCGACGAGCGTCCCCACGGCCGGCGTCAACTCCCCCGCGGGGGCCGCGTCGCCGAGTCCGGCCTCGCGGCCTCTCGCTTCGGCGCGCCAGACGATGAGCCGGCGCGCTTGGCGCGTGGTGTGGGCGTTCGGCCAGGGCTGGAAGCCGCGCACGCGGTGCTCGATCTCTACCGAGTCGAGTGACCAGTCGATGAGTCCGTCCTCCCGGTGGAGGATCGGCGCGAGCGTCGCGTCCTCATGCTGTTGGGCGCGCGGCTCGATCTCCGCGAACCGCTCCAACGTCTCGACGAGTAGCTCCGCGCCGACGTGCGACAGACGTTCGAGCAGAAGCGGCGCCGTCTCACCCTCTTCGATCTCGGTCGAGCGTTGGAGCAGGACGGGGCCGGTGTCGAGCCCCTCGTCCATGAGCATCGTCGTGATACCCGTCTCGCGCTCGCCGCGCACGAGAGCCCAGTTGACGGGGGCGGCACCGCGGTACTTCGGCAGCAGAGAGAAGTGGACGTTGACGCAGCCGAGCCGCGGCGCGCGCAGGAACGTGGGCGGGAGTATCCGCCCGTAAGCCACCACCACCGCCGCGTCGAACTCGCGCCCGGTGAAGAGCGCCAGCGCCTCCTCCGTCTTGATCTTCGAGGGCTGGTGAACGTCCAGCCCTTGCGAGAGCGCGTACTCCTTCACGGGCGGCGCCTTCAACCTGTTCCCGCGCCCCGCCGGGCGATCCGGCTGCGTCCACACGCCCAGCACCTCGTGCCCCTCTTCCACGCAACGCCGCAGCGTCGGCACCGCGGACTCGGGCGTGCCCATGAAGATGAGTCTCATCTTTAGTACGCGCAGCGGTAGCTGTAGTGCTCGTACGCCGCGCGCCAGGTGGCGCCCTGGCGCCGATAGACTCTGTAGCTCGTGCCCTCAAAACTGCTTGAGAACGTGAAGACCTCGCCCACGCCGTCGCCGTCCGCGTCCAACTGCTCGACGTACAGCTCCACCCCGAGTCCGCCTTCGCCGAGCTTGTCGATGAGCGACGGATCCATCATCTCCTTCGCGTTAACGCGCGCGTACTTCGTCAGGGCCGGACGATAGCCGCGGCCCTGCGGCGCAGCGATCAGGAAGAGCGTGTCCCTGACTTTCGGGCCGACCTTGACCACGTAGCTTCCAATCAACTCTGCGCGCCCGTCGCCGTCGAGGTCGGTCGCGGTGAGGTTGAGCGTCTTGGTGCCACGGTCAACGGCGGACGCGCTGACACGCTTCCCCTTGAGGAAGAGCTTCGCCACGCCGAGGGCGGCGGCGCGCTCGGCGGCGGTCGGCGCGCGTCTCGAAGTCTGCGAGCGCGGCGCGTGCGAGCCGTCGGTCGCCAGTGCCATGACGTTGCCGCCGAGCAGCGCCGAGACCGGCCCGGCGATGTCGGCACTCGCGGCGTTGGGCGCACACTCGGCGGGCGTGGCCGCGCGTATCGTCAGGGTGCCCGCCTCGGCGCCGCCGTAGATGAGCTTATATTTCGCCCCCGGCTGGTAGTAGCGCGCGAGGAAGTCCTTGAGTGCGCCTTCGCCCGCCGACTCCGAGGCCGGCTCGGCGAGCGCGCCGCGTTTGTCGATGACCGCGACCGGCTCGACCTGTGCGCCCTCTTCCGCGCCTTTCGTGACGAGGAAGACGGCGGACACCTGTGCTGTCGTCGCAGGCCCTTGCTGCGGCGACGCGGAGGCACGCGGCGTCGGCCGCGCGAGAAGGAGCAGCGCCAGGACGAGCGCGGCGGCTCCGGCCTTTCGAGGGTTCATGAGTTTTGTATCGACGGCTTTCAGATCGCGCCGCGCTTCTCCTTGTTCGAGTAGCCGGGGCGCAACTTTTCGGAGACGACCTTGGCCTGCATGAAGAGGCCGAGGTAATCGCGGCCGCCGGCCTTCGAGTCGGTGCCGGACATGTTGAAGCCGCCGAAGGGGTGGACGCCGACGAGCGCGCCCGTGCACTTGCGGTTGAGGTAGAGGTTGCCGACGTGGAACTCGCGCGCGGCGCGCCGGAGTTTCTCCGGGTCGTTCGTGTAGACGGCGCCGGTCAGGCCGTACTCGGTGTCGTTGGCGATCTGTAAAGCCTCCTCGAAGCTCGACGCCTTGATGCAGGCGAGCACGGGGCCGAAGATCTCCTCCTGCTCGACGCGGTCGCCGGGCTTCACGTCGGCGATGACGGTCGGCTCGACGAAGAACCCTTCTTCGCCGTCGCTGCCGCCGCCCGCGACGAGGCGGCCTCCGTCCTCCTGCCCCCACTCGACGTACTGTGTGATGGTCTTGAAAGCCTTCTGGTTGATGACGGCGCTCATGCCGGTCGAAGGGTCGGTCGGGTCGCCGACCTTCAACTGCGCCGTGCGCTCGATGACCCGTTGGAGCACCGGCTCGTACGCGTCGCCGACGATGATGGCGCGTGAGCAGGCCGAGCACTTCTGCCCTTGAAAGCCGAAGGCGGAGGCGACGACGCCCGCGGCGACCTCGTCGTAATCGACCTCGGAGTCCACGACGATGGCGTCCTTGCCGCCCATCTCGGCGACGACGCGCTTGATCCAGAGCTGCCCTTCCTGATGTTTGGCCGCGCGCTCGTTGATGCGCAGGCCGATCTCCTTCGAGCCGGTGAAAGCGACGTAGCGGGTGAGCCGGTGGTCTACGATCACGTCGCCGACCTCGCCGCCCGCGCCGACCAGGAAGTTGACGACGCCCGGCGGCATGCCCGCCTCTTCCAACAACTCGAAGAATTTGTAGGCGATGGTCGGGGCGTCGGAAGAGGGCTTGAGCACCACCGTGTTGCCCGTCACGGCCGAGGCGACGGTCATCCCGGCCATGATGGCGAGCGGGAAGTTCCAGGGCGGGATGACGACGCCGACGCCGAGCGGGATGTAGGTGAGTCGATTCTCTTCGCCTTCGAGGGGCGTGAGCGGCTGGCCGGCGGCGTAGCGCAGCATCTCGCGGGCGTAGAACTCGCAGAAGTCGATGGCCTCGGCCGTGTCGCCGTCGGCCTCGGGCCAGGTCTTGGCGACCTCGTGCACCATCCACGCGGAGAAGTAGTGCTTGCGCTCGCGCAGCAGAGAGGCCACGCGGAAGAGGAGGTCGGCGCGCTGCTGCGGGAGCGTGCGGCCCCACGTCTGGAAGACCTCGTTGGCCTTCTCGACGGCCTGCGTCGCCAGCTCCTTCGTCGCCTTGTGGAAGCGGCCGACGACCTCGGTCTTGCGCGCCGGGTTGAGGCTCTCAAGGATGTCGCCGGTCTCGACCCTTTCGCCGCCGATGACGAGCGGATACTCGCGCCCCAACTCTGACTGAACCCTCGCGAGCGCCTCGCGCATCGCGCGCGCGTTCTCCTCCTTCGAGAAGTCGGTGAAAGGCTCGTTGCTAAACTCTTCGTGCTTCATCTGCTGCATACGCTTCTCCTCGTCGGGGACAATGATTGCTGTGTGTTATGTGAAAGTTTCGTCCATGCTAACACACGTCCCAAAGTACCGCGAGCGCGCCCTAATGCGGGTCGAGGGTTGATGAGAAGCAGCGTGCTTCTCATCAA
>JBJMGP010000064.1:0-7627 GCA_045807865.1 Pyrinomonadaceae bacterium | reverse complement strand
TGCTGCGCCGGCCGGAGCCCTCCGCGCTCAAGCGGGTCAGGCGTGCGACCCTCTTGCAGTTCTTTCATGCACACCACTCGGTCAGGCGCGAGACGCTGGAGCAGAGAGTCGGCGCGATCAAAGCGGCCTTGCCGCTGACGACCGACCGGGCGGTGCTGCGCTCGTCGGGCGTGATGGCTCGGGCGCTCTCCTTCAAGTGGGTGCGGATCATCTTCCGGTGCTGGCAGCAGAGAGTCGCTGATGATGAGGTGCAGTACCTGGAGAGCTTGAGGAGGAAGCGGTCACCGCTGCTGAGTTACGCGGCGCAGCATGCGGCCTGAGACGAAGTTTTTGCTTGACTCGTCACCCTCAGATGGGTTGTTGGGCGGCTCGGCGAGCGGACGGCGGGAAGCCAGGTGGGTATAGCCCCTCACAGTCATCACAGTCGCGGACCTCCAGGCGAAATTCATAGGCGACCTTCGCGCCGGACGCGACACGGAAATCTTCCATGACAAGCTTCTTGAAACCGGGCGCCCCGACCGTAAAGCGGTACGTGCCGGCGGGGAGTTCGACGTTGATCTCCCCGACATCCTCCCCATCTTCATCCGTTTCAAGCTCCCACTTCTTACCGGCGCCTTCGATGACGACAGCGGCCTTCGGGATCAGGGCGACGTGCGGATCGACCACCCTGCCTTTGAATTTAGCGGGCGGCGGCTGGGAGGTCAGGGCGGAGGCCGGGAGCGACATCGAGAGCGCCAACCCGAGAATGGTAAACAGAAGCCTCTTCATAATCATTGACTCTCATGGCGGCTGTGTTGCAGCGATCACTTCTGAGCCATAATCAGCCCTCCAGATAGACCATCATACTCCGGGAATCATACTCTTGAAGCAGCATAAGTTCCCGTTCAAGTGGCGCCACTTTGAGCCCTCGCTCATCCTTTTGTGCGTCAGGTGGTATTGCGGATACCGACTACCTTACCGCGACCTCGAAGGGATGATGCGCGAGCGAGGACTATCCGCGGATCATACGACTGTCTGGAGATGGGTACAGCGTTACGCGCCGGAGATAAACAGGCGGATCGCCCACACCTGAAGATGGGTGGCACCTCTTACCGGCTCGACGAGACCCACGTGAAGGTCGGCACGGAATGGGAGTATCTTTATCGCGCCGTTGACTCGGCGGGAGACACCATCGAGTTCATGCTCAGCGCGAGGCGTGACGTTTCCGCGGCAAAACGGTTCTTGAAGAAGATGATGAGAGCCGACCACCGGCGGCTGCCGTTCACCATCGGCACGGACAAGCACGCTTCTTACCCCGAAGCATTCGCTGCATCGGAGTTTCTGCCACCTCAAAATATTTCCTGCGACACAACCGCGTAGACACCGGAAGGTGACAGTAACTATGGGGCGACTCTCTCAAGTCACCCATCTCTGAGCCGCTCCCAATTTTTGAAACACTACCGCCCGGATGTATCTGAAACCGCTTCACGGCCGGTTGATGCCGTCGGCGGCGGGGTTGCTCGGATTCCGGTCGCGCTGCCAGTTGATGTAGGCCATGGTCGTGCTCGGCCCCATCTGGCCGTTAACATTGCCGGTGTAGTGGCCGCTCGTCGTCAGCGTGTTCTGTAGCGCCGTCACGTCGGCGCTCTGTGAGCCGAAGCGGATGCGCTTGAGCGGCACGTTCGCGCCCAGCGCGCAGAGCCGCGCCTCGCGCCCGGTCAGGAGCACGCAGACGAAGCGGCGGCCGTCTTCGCTCGACTGCGGCGACGCCGCGTTGAGGCCGAGCGCCCCGCGGAACCGCGACCAGAGGCCGGCGTATCTTTCCTTGTCCACGTTGTAAGTTCCGGGCACCGTCAGGCAGCCCTGCGAGGAGTAGCGATCCGCCGGCCCCGCGAAGCGCGACGGGTGAATGTTGTCGCCGACGCTGCCGACCTCGAAGGTGTCCGTCGTCTCGTAACAAAGGTCGTCGAACGTGCGCACGACCACGACCGGGCCTTGTTGCAGCAGAGCCCCGCGTATCTCAAGGGGCGACCCGCCGCGGTGCGTCCCCACGGTGTAGAGGTGGCGGCCCGTGAGCAGCATGTTCGTGGCCGGGCCGCCCTGCCGGAACTTCTCCATCGAAGCCCAGTACGGGACGGTCGAGCCGGAGAAGGCGGCCAGTTGTTTGGTCGAGCGTTTCCACACGCCGATGACGCAGTGGCTCGTCTGGTGGTTCGGCATGTCCTCCGTCAGCGTGACCGCGGCGACGAAGGCGCTGCCGGCGTCGCCGCTCGCCGTCCCGTTGACGAGCGCGCAGCCGCGCAGCGCGAAGATGACTTCGCGGTCGTCTGTCTCTTTGTCGCTCAGGTTCGGGTCGAAGCTGTTGAGCTGGCACAGCCGTTCAAGGTAGTCGGCGTTGAAATCAAAAGCCTGCGAGAGCCCCCCCACGCCGAGGTGTCGGTAGTCGGGCGATTGATCGTCCGGCGCCCACTTCGCGTCTTTAGCGGTCAGGGCGGGCCGGCTGAGCGGCCGCGCGAGCGGCAGCCCTTCGTCCTCATCGACCGCGAACGCCGAGAGGTAAAAGCTCTGCGCGGCGCTGACGAGTTTCGTCTGCGCGGCGTCGCGGGACGCCGAGATGTTCGTGGCGAGCCGGCCGTTGCCGTCGTCGAAGTGCATCACGTCGCCGCTCGACCCGCCGAGGTCAATCGCGCCCCAGCGCAGGCCCGCGCCGGTGAGCCCTAACACGATCTCTTTACGAATCGTCAGAAAGCCGCGCTCGGGCGCGCGCCGGCTGATGAGACTCTGGTACGTCTTGTCGTCCTTGCCTTTGTTGACGTGGAAGGGCGCTTGCCCGACGAACTTGCCGAGCACCTTGACCGGGTCAGGGTAGGTGAGGCCGCCTATGGCCGGGCCTTCCCTGCCGCTCAGGGTCACGTAGTCGCGCATCATCAACTGTTGCAGTCCCGCCGCGTCCTTCGGGTTGGCGTCGGCGAGGACGCGCGCGCGCGAGTCGGCGCCGATGTCGTTCAGTTGTTCCTGAAGCTTCCGGGCGTCGTGCATCAGGCCGAAGTAGATGACCATCGTGCGGCTCTCGTTAAAGAGCGCGTCGTAGAGACGGTCGGTGCGGACGGCTTTCGATTCGCCCTTCTTATTTTTCGTGATCTCTTCGGGGATGACCGAGTCGCGTTCGAGGATGAGGCGCGCGATGCGGTGATAGACGGGTTTGAGAAGCTCGTCCATCTTCGGCTCGCCCGCCTCGTGCATGATGTAGGGGTTCTCAAGATAGTCTATGTCTACGGCCAGACCCCAGGGGTGCCAGCCCTTGCGGCCTTCCCTGCGCTCGTAGCCGCCGATTCCCTTGACGCCCCACTCCGCGGCAGTCACGGCCGACCCGTCCGCGTGTATGAGCAGCGCCGCGGCCCGCTCGCCCTGCGCCAGCTTCTTCAGGTAGTCCGCGTGCAGGCCGCCGCCGACGCCGCGGCCGAAGAGGCTCCCGCTCGCGACCGCGGCTTTGACGTAGCCGTCATAAGTCCCGTAGCTCGTGCCGAGTTTCGCGTCCAACTCCCCGACGACCTGATCTCTGGTCGGCTCGGGCGGGGCAGGCTTGCCGAGCGCCTGCGCGGAAGTCTGCCCGTGCGCGTCCGTGCCGTAATTGCCGAGGCGCGTGATCGACTCGTGTAGCTCGGCGCGGTCGTCGCCGAGACCGTCTTCAAAGAAGGCGAGGTCGCCCTCCCTTTCCTCCGTGAGCAGGAGGCCCGCTTCGATCTTCTCCAGCGTCCGCAGCGCCGAATAGAACGGACTCTGATGCTTGACCTTCGTCCCCGGCTCCGCCTTCAGCGTTCCTTGCTCGCCCGCCGCCGCCAGCAGGCGGATGAACTCGCCCCAGCGCTTCGCTTCGGGCGCGGCGGCCAGTTCCTTGGCGAAGTTGGTGACGTGGCGGGCGGCGAGCGAGTCGCCCGCGCTCCAGGCCATGAAGGAGAGCGCGACGAACCACAGAGACTTCTCGGAGGCCGGGCGTAGCTGCGCCGGGAAATCTTGGCGCACGACGAGTTCGCGGCCGTGCCGCCGCGTGTTTAAGAGGCCGATGGCGATCTGGTCAGGGATTGAACGCCAGCCGCCCGGCTTCGTGTTTCCGGGCCGGCCGAGCAGCCTCTTCACCTCGTCGGAGTTAGCCAGTTCGGCCCAGCGCGATTCCTTCGCCGGGGCGGGGCCGGTGCGCGGCCCGCCCTCGACGCCGAACATCCCCAACTCGTGAAACTTCTGCGCGCCGACGCCGCCCCGCAGCGGCGGCTTATCCATCTTCGGCGGGCGCTCGTCCTCAAGCCCCGTAATGAAGCCGGTGGTATTCTCTTTGACCCCGCCGTTGAGCGCGCAGCCCATCAACACTTCGGGCGGCACGCCGGGAAGCACCGCGTTGGAGAGGCGGACGAACTCGTCGCCGAACTCCTTGAAACGTCGCAAGCCCTCCTTCAGATTTTCCTGCGCCCACGGGAGCGGCGCTTTTTTCGGACGCCTCACCTTGAGGGCTTCGCCGACGCCGAACGCCTGCCCGCCCGCGCTCGCGTCCCGTTCCCTGATATCACCTGCGTGTCGAAAGAGGTGGCCGCCGCCGCCCGCCCCCGCGAAGTCGTAGACGCGCGCGCCGTGCCCGCCCGCGCCCACTTCGGCGACGGCGAAACTTTTGGCCGTGGATATTGCGGCGGGCAGTTGGAGCCGCACGGCGTCGGCGAGCGCGGCGGCGATTGACTGCTTGTAGTCTTCACCCTCAAGCCGCTTCGCCTGCGCCGGGTTCGTCAGGAAGGCGATCTCGGCAAGGCAAGCGGCCGTCGTCGAGAGGTGACGCGACGTGCGCAGCACGCCGAAGTCTTCTTCCCTCACCCCGCGGTCGGCCACCTTCGTCACGGGCAGCAGCCATTTGAGCACCGACGCGGCGAAGTCTCGGCTGCGCCGCGTGGCGTCTTTCGTCACCCACGTTTCCGTCCCGTCCACGCCAGGCCTGGGGAAGCCGTTGAGGTGAACTGAAAGAAAGACGGCCGCGCCGTTCTTGCGCGCCACTTCGGCCCGCGCCTTCAGCGACAAGTTCACGTCCGACGCGCGCGTCATCAGCACGCGCCCGTCCCCGGCGAGGAGCGACGCGACGCGGCGCGCAACGTCGAGCGTCAGGTTCTTCTCAAGCAGGCCGTTCGGGCCGACGGCGTTGTTAGCCGACGAGCCGCCGACCTTCGCGCTCCCGCCGTGGCCGGGGTCGAGGACGATGAGGGGCAGTTCTTTAGACATGTTCGGACTCCTTCAAGACTCGCCCTCGGCGCGCGCGTGGTTCGTGCGCGCGGGGATGTGCGCGGCGGCGGGCCGTGTTCTCACACGGCCGTCAGTAGTCGGACGCAACGTTCTGAAGCTTGCTGACGGGTTCGAGCCCGCCGATGCAGACGCTCGCGTCGCCGCCGACGCCGACCTTGAACTTCGCATCCTTCCACAGAAGCGGGACGGGATTCGCGCCCACTTGGTGATAAGGGCCGAGCATGATGAGCACGTCGGTCGAGAGTTTCGCCACGCCCGCTTTCACGGAGCCTTCGATGTAATTGGCGAAGCCCTCGAAATCCCTCATGTGTATCCCGAGGTTGGTCGAGAACTCCTTCCACTCCTTCTCGCCGCCCTTCGAGAAGTTGAACTTCTCGCTCGTGGACGCGCCCAGCCCCTTGTACCTGAAGTACATGCGCTGGTGGTTGGTCCTGTCTACGATTTCGACGAGGAAGGTCGTGCCCGCGACGGGCACTTCCAGTACGGACAGGTTCACGCTGTAGGAGGACAGGATGCGCGCCTTCCAGCGCTCCGAGCGGGGCGTCGGCGGCTCGGGCTGTTTCGGCTCGATGCGCGTGGGCTTCGGCGGCGCGGCGAAGATGTCCACGCGCCGGAAGCCTTGCAGCTTGTCTGCGCTGAACCCGAAGAACTGCGACTCTTTCAGCTCGCCCAGCCCGCGCACGTCGCCCACGAAGTTTTCGTGCTGGTCGCTATAGCCGCCCGTCCACTGCTGGTTGATGTAGTTCGAGACGTTCTGTGCCCGCCGCTGCGAGAGGTCAAGATTGTGCGCGTCCGTGTCGCGGTGGTCGGCGTAGCCGAGGACGGTGAATCTTACTTTCTTAAATGAGAGGAGCGGCCTGTACGGGTTGACGATCTTTTCGAGCTGTTGGTAGCCGCCGTCGTCCGGCCTGTCCGCGTCGGTCGCGAAGAAGATTTGGCCGATCAATCCGTCGGAGTTGTTTACGTTGACCCAGCTCTGGCCCACGGAAGCGTCGGCGAGGCTGCGCGCGGGCCGGTACGCGCCGCCGTCGCCGTCGCTCAGGCCGTAGGCCCACGATGTCGTCGGGCCGAAATACATGGCCTTGAGTTGCGGCCAGTCGTAGCGCCTGCTGGTCGGATTCTCGACGGCGGCGGCCCCGCCGTTGTTGTTGACGAAGTCGGCGATGCCCTCTTGCAGGCTCGTCCAGAGCGCGTGGCCCGTGTTGAAGACGGCGTCGGACATAACCGCGTCGAGCAATCCGGTCGCGCGGTCAACGCCCCTCGTGTAGAAGCGGTATCCGCCGCCGCCTTCAATCGCCTCGTAGCCGAATTCGCGGTTGCCGCTGACCGGATGGTCGAAGTCGTTCGTCGTCCAGATGGTCGAGAAAATCCAGTGCCCCGGCGAGTATTCCGAGACGACGACCGAGCCGCTCTCGGCCCCCGCGATGCCGATGAGCTTCATCTTAATCGAGATGACCGCGCCCACGGGGTCGTCGCTGTAATACTTGTCGTGATCTTTCTGGCTGACGGGGGCGAACTCCGAGATGCGCGTGTCCACGACGCTGTCGAGGTTGCCGCGCACGTGCTCGAAGAGGTCTTCAATCGGAATCAGCCGCCCCTTGACGGTCGGCAGCCGCGTAATCTTGACGGGGTAGTAGTCGAGGTTGATGCCGCCGTTCGCGTCCTCTATGCGATGCACGCGCCAGCCGCGCACGACGCTGCGGCCGACCAACTCCTTCTGCACCGCGGCCGGCGGGCGGAAGTTAACCAGATGTGTCCAGGCGTTGAGCGCGGGCGGTGGCTTCGGCGCGGCGGGCGGCGCGAGGAAGAGTGCTCCGGCGTAATTATCGCCCGCGACGAGTCCGCCCAAGCCTTGACCCGCGGTGAGGCTTCGGGCGATGTGCGCCGCGGCATGGCCGTAGCCGCCGATTGACGCCGCGAGACTTTGCGCCGCCGTCACGTGACCGCCGAGGCCGAGATAGATTGCCTCGGCCATCGCGGCCGCGAGCTGCTGTAAGTATTTATCATCTTCCAACCGACGCGCCTGCTCAGGGTTGGTCAGGAAGGCGACTTCGGCGAGGCAGGCGGCCGTTTCAGGAGCGTGGCGCGCGGGCAGGAGCACGCCGAGGTCGCGCTTTTTGACGCCCCGGTTTGAGACGCCCGTCACGGCCGCCAGGCGTTCGAGCACGGCGGCGGCGAAGCGGCGGCTCTGCTCGCTCGCCTGCCGCGCGACCCACATTTCCGTCCCGTCCACCTGCTTGCTCTGGAAGCCGTTCATGTGAATCGAGAGGAAGAGCTGCGCGTTGTTCGTGCGCGCGAGCTTCGCGCGGTCGGCGAGCGAGAGGTTGTAGTCGCCGTCGCGCGTCAAACGCACGTCGGCCGTGCGCGCAAG
>JBJMGP010000063.1:0-38662 GCA_045807865.1 Pyrinomonadaceae bacterium | reverse complement strand
TGGGTCGCCTGGTCGAGGTCGGAGCCGAACTGCGCGAAGGCCGCCAGCTCGCGGTACTGCGCGAGGTCGAGGCGGAGCGTGCCCGCCACCTGCTTCATCGCCTTGATCTGCGCCGAGCCTCCGACGCGCGAGACCGAGTTGCCGACGTTGATGGCCGGGCGGATGCCCGAGTTGAAGAGGTCAGCCTCAAGGAAGATCTGCCCGTCGGTGATCGAGATGACGTTCGTCGGGATGTAGGCAGAGATGTCGCCCGCCTGCGTCTCGATGATGGGCAAGCTGGTGAGCGAGCCCGCGCCCTTCGAGTCTGAGAGCTTGGCCGCGCGTTCGAGCAGGCGCGAGTGCAGGTAGAACACGTCGCCCGGGTAAGCCTCGCGCCCCGGCGGGCGGCGGAGCAGCAGCGAGATTTCGCGGTAGGCTGCGGCGTGCTTCGACAGATCGTCGTAGACGGTCAGGACGTGCCGGCCGCGGTCGCGGAAGTACTCGCCGATGGCCGCGCCGGCGTAAGGCGCGAGGTACTGCATCGCCGCCGGGTCGGAGGCCGTCGCCGAGACGACGATGGAGTACTCCATCGCGCCGAACTCATCCAGGGTCTTGATGACCTGCGCTACCGTCGAATTCTTCTGCCCGATGGCGACGTAGACGCAGATGACCTCCTTGCCCTTCTGGTTGATGATGGCGTCGAGCGCGACCGCCGTCTTACCCGTCTGCCGGTCGCCGATGATCAGCTCGCGCTGCCCGCGCCCGATGGGCACCATCGAGTCGATGGCCTTCAGACCGGTCTGCAAAGGCTCCTTCACCGGCTGGCGGTCAACCACGCCGGGCGCGATACGCTCCAGAGGGTTGTAGGCGTCGGCCGAGATTGGCCCGCGCTCGTCGATGGGCACGCCGAGCGCGTTGACGACGCGGCCGATGACCGCCTCGCCGACGGGAATGCTCATGATGCGCCCCGTGCGCTTGACCGTATCGCCCTCCTTGACGTGATGGTACTCGCCGAAGAGCACGACGCCGACCTTGTCCTCTTCAAGGTTCAGCGCGAGTCCGCGCACCTCGTGCGGGAACTCCAAAAGCTCGCCGGCCATCACCTTCTCCAGGCCGTGCACCTCCGCGATGCCGTCGCCGATCTTGATGACCGTGCCGACCTCTGTGACCGTCACGCCGGCCTCGAAGTTCTCGATCTGCTGGCGGATGATGTCGCTGATCTCGTTCGCTCTAATCGGTTCCATGATTTTATCTTTGATTTTCGATCCGGCCGGAATCTCTTATCCCTCCCCGACCATCCTCTGCTTGATCTGCTCCAAGCGTCCACGCACCGAGCCGTCGTACAGCGTCGAGCCGATGCGCGTCACGACGCCGCCGATCAACTCGTCGTCTACCTCGAACTGGAGCCGCACCTTGCTGCCCGTCAACTGCCCGAGTTGCGCGCGCAAGGCATCCTGCGCGTCGGCCGAGAGCGGGCGCGCCGTCGTCACCTGAGCCGTCACGACCCCGGAGCGGCGGTCTAACTCCTGCGCGAACTGCGTGCTGACTTCGCTCAACTCTGAGAGCCTGCCGTTTTGGAGCAGCACCTTCAGAAAGTTGGCCGTCGTTGGGCGGGGCCGCGTGCGCCTGGTCAGCTCTTCCAACACGCTCTGCTTCTGCTCGTAAGTGATGGCCGGGTGGCGGAACACTTCGAACAGCTGCACGTTCGAGCGCATCAGCGCATCCCACGCCGCCAACTCCTCGCGCACCTCCTGCGCTTCACCGCGCGTAAGCACAACGTCGGCCAAAGCCACCGCGTAACGACGAGCGAGCGCCTGCGAACTCAACGCCTGATACCTCCCAACTCTTCTACGTACTCACGCGCTAAATTCGCGTCGTCCTCGGGTCGGATGTCTCTGCGGATCATCTCCTCGGCCAGCTTCACACTCTGCTCGGCCGTAAATGTCCGCAACTCCGCGCGTGCGGCCTTCGCCGCGCTCTCGATCTCACGCCGCGCCTGCTCGCGAAGCTTCTTAATCTCCGCCTCCGTCGCACGCTCGACGCGCGCGCTCTCCGCGGCGGCCTCCCTCCGCGCGTTGGCCCTGATCGCCTCGACCTCGGTGTCCAGGCGCGCCAGACGGCCTTCGACCTCTTCGAGTCTGCCCTCCGCGGCCGCCCGCTCCTCTTCGGCGCGCATCAACTCGTGACGGATACTCTCCTGACGCCCTCGGAACGCCCCGATGATCGGGCGTCGCAGGAAATAGACCATGACGCCGACGAACAACAACAGGTTGACTAACTTCGCGATGGTCGGCAAAAGCTCCTGTAGATCCATGTTAAATAGGCTCGGAGTGGAGGCCCGCGTGTGCCGGACACTTCTCACTCACATAAAGTTAAACTGAACGGTCGTTCAAGATTGGCGGCTCACCTGCGAAGCACCTGCACCCTTATGTCGGACGCCACGCGCTCGGCCTCTCCTAGTAGGGTCGCCCGAACCCGTTCGGCTTGGGCGTGTATCTCATTCTTCTCCCGCCCGAGTTGTTCCTCGACCTCTCCACGCACCTCGGCGATCTTACGCTGCCGCTCGCTGTTGGCCTCGGACTGCTGCTGCTCCAAAAGGTTATAGC
Source organism: Pyrinomonadaceae bacterium (assembly GCA_045807865.1). Taxonomy (GTDB): domain Bacteria; phylum Acidobacteriota; class Blastocatellia; order Pyrinomonadales; family Pyrinomonadaceae; genus QHXN01. Next base: position 36,077 of record JBJMGP010000063.1, on the reverse strand, counting down.
CTTCGGCACGCGCCTGCCTCAACGAGTTTTCATACCGAGATAGACTCTCCCCCACCTTACGTATTGTCTCGCGCGCCTCGTCCGTACGGCCGTGCGTTCGCGCTTCGCGGTCGCTGAGTGTACGAAGCACGGGCTTAAACAGAAGCCTGTTCAGGACGAAAACCATCGAAATAATAATCGCGATGTGAATTAGAATTGTGCCGTCCGGAATGAGCTGGATGGATTCTGCGAAGGCAAACATAATGTCGAACCTGTGGGACGAACCCTGTCAGTGAGCACAAGTCAGCCGCAAAGCTTAACTATAAGTAAATTTTGCGGTATGGCTAAAAGAGCGGAAGTTTAACACGCGGCATTTTGCAGCGTCAAGATTGTGAGGGTGTGTTGCCGCTGCCTTCATATTCTAAATCTGTTTATAAGGAAGGGCGGACACGGCGTGTTGTTGTCGGAGCATCTATCTCTACGGCTCGGCTTTAATAAATAAAAGGTTTGAGATTGAATTGTTTGGTGGCTGAAGCCCTTTGAGTAAACAGTGATGGCTTAAGATTCCAGCTTCAGTTTACTTATTAAGATTAACATGTCTAACCGCTCACGTTAAACTATTTTCAACTTTCTTTACCCATAATTATTTCATATATTCTGTTCAGATCATTATCATCAAAGAACTCTATCTCTATCTTCCCGCCGTTGCTTTTTTGTTTGACAAGGATATGTACTTTCGAACTGAGCTTTCGACGTAACTTATCCTCTGCGGCCTTAAAATTGGGGTCCTCTTTAATGGAGGTAACGGTCTCTGTCTCTTCCCCGCCCACTATCCTTTTTATTGCTCGTTCTATCTGGCGCACAGACAGACCCTTCTCGCTCACCTCCTTAGCCATTTTCCTTTGAATTTCCGGCTCATCAACCCCCAGAAGGGCACGCGCATGGCCCATCGAAAGCTGCTCGGCCTCGACCATTCTTTGTATATCTTCAGGCAAGCGGAGGAGCCGTAAGTAGTTGGTAATAAAGGTTCTATCTCTGCCAACCCTTTGTGCGACCATCTCCTGTGTGAGACCTAAGGTCTCAATAAGTCTTTTATAGGCTTGTGCCTCTTCGATGGCGTTAAGTTCTTGTCTCTGAATATTTTCAATTAAAGCCAGCTCCAGCATTTTGTCTTCGGGTATCTCTTTGACCACGCAAGGGACTCTGGGGAGCCCGGCGCGCTGTGCTGCACGCCAGCGCCTCTCTCCGGCAACCAGTTGATATCTATCGGTAGAAAGTCTACGAACTAATAAAGGTTGGATTATGCCGTTGGCTTTTATCGACTGGGCGAGCTGCTCCAGACGCTCCTCGTCGAAGCTCGTCCTGGGTTGAAAATTGTTCGGCTCGATGAGGTCGAGGTCAATTTCGACCATCTCCTCGCTAGTTGTCGCCGGCTTGTCCGACAGCAGCGCGCTCAGTCCCCGTCCTAACGCTCTTCTTGTCATGAGCCATTATCTCCTTTGCTAACTGAAGATAGCTTTCCGCTCCCCTCGATTTGATGTCGTAGAGGATGATCGGCTTTCCGTAACTCGGAGCTTCTGCCAGACGGACATTACGCGGTATAACTGCCTCAAAAACTTGATGTCCGTAGAAGTCTCTGAGGTCTGCGGCTACCGCTGAGGATAAGTTTGTGCGCTCATCGTACATCGTCAGCAGCAGACCCTCGATTGTTAGGGAAGGGTTGAGTGAACGTCTGATGCGTGCGAGTGTGTCGAAAAGTTCTGTTACCCCTTCGAGCGCGTAGTACTCACATTGGATCGGAACTAGAAGGGAATTGGCCGCCGTTAACGCATTAAGGGTTAACAACCCGAGAGAAGGAGGACAGTCGATTATAATAAAGTCGTATTCACTTTCAATTGAACGGATGGCCTTTTCTAATCTGTATTCCCGCGCTTCGAGATCGACAAGTTCGACTTCCGCACCGATCAGATTCTTATCCGCCGGCAAGATTTTAAGTAGGGGTATCTCCGTCTTTTGAATAACATTCTGCGGGGGTTCGTCGAGCACGAGAACGTGGTACAGACTGCGCCTCAAAGTTCCGCGTTGTATGCCGACGCCAGAGGTTGCGTTGGCCTGAGGATCCGTGTCGATGAGCAGGACGCGAGTTTCCGCGATAGCAAGGCTGGCAGCCAGATTGACGGATGTCGTAGTCTTACCCACCCCGCCTTTCTGGTTAGCCACCGCAATAATTTTCGCCATTCCAGATTTTCCCTTATTACCGCGGCATCGCTGAGCGGTGACAAATTATCACATTTCGCATTGAGTGACTATAACTTCCGTTTCCGAAATAGACTTTTGGAAGGCAAACATGTGTTTCACGTGTCACATTCTTGAGAATGTGACACGTGAAACGCTAAAGAGAAAGTTTAACTAATTCTTGGAAGTCTTTAGAAAGAAGAGAAGTGTGGAGAGGGCACCGGGGGTTAGCCCTGGAATACGAGAGGCTTGACCGAAATTTTGGGGTCTGACACGCTCAAGTCTCTCGACCATCTCGTGAGAGAGTCCGCTTACCTCTCTAAATTTTAAATTCGCGGGAATCGGAACTTCACCTTGATTTCGGACGCGTTCGTTATTCTGCTGTTGGGTGCGAATATAGCCGTGGTAGAGAAGGTCTCCGACGGTAGTTTCGAGCTCGGAGAAGGTTATGCGACCTTTTACGCTTGAGGGTAAAAAGTCAAAAAGGATTGACGTATTGACCGTCGGATATTGCGAGACAGAGGCCAGAGAAATCGAGTCACCTAAATCTTTTTGTATCAGTTGAGACAGCTCCGCATACTCTCTGGATGAACGTTTGAAACGTGTATCCAGCAGAGCCGTGCGAATTTTGGCGATCCGATCCCGCCTAGAGGAGAAACGCTCCCACTCAGAGTCCGCAAGTAGCCCTAAATTCCTACCGTACGGGGAAAGTCTCGCGTCTGACGTATCGTAACGTAGGTTCAGGCGATTTTCGGCGCGGGAGGTGAACATACGATACGGCTCATCTACGCCTTGAGTAATTAAATCGTCAATGAGAACCCCTATATATGATTCCTCACGACGAAGCGTAAACCCTTCACGGCCTTGAACATAAAGCGCGGCGTTGATTCCGGCTAAAAGCCCCTGACATGCTGCCTCTTCGTAACCGGTAGTACCATTAATCTGACCCGCGAAGAAGAGGCCCCGGGCTTGGGTTGTTTGGAGGAAGGGATTGAGTTGACGTGGGTCTATGAAGTCGTACTCGATGGCATATCCGGGACGTATAATCTTCGTCTGGTCAAGACCCGGAATCTTATGTACGAGACCCTGTTGAAGATCAAAAGGCAGAGAGGTCGAAAATCCGTTCAAATAAACTTCGTAAGTATCATAGCCCTCTGGCTCAAGAAATAGCTGGTGCCGAGTCTTTTCAGGGAATTTAACGACCTTATCCTCAATGGAGGGACAGTATCGAGGGCCGATACCCTTGATTTGCCCCGAATAGAGAGGAGATTCCTGTAGATTGTCACGAATAGTCTTATGAACAGGCTCATTAGTATAGCCAATATGGCAATTAACTTGAGGTTGTTCAATAGTTTCAGTCAGGAAAGAGAAGGGAACCGGGCGCTCGTCGGCCGGTTGTGACTCGAACACATCCCAGTCGATGGTACGGCCGTCCAGGCGCGGAGGTGTGCCGGTCTTCAGACGCCCTACAGGAAAACCCAATCTTTTCAGGCTCTCGGCCAGATCGATAGAGGCTGGCTCGCCCGCACGGCCCGCCGTGTAAGTCGAGCGTCCTGTATGAATAAGGCCGTTGAGGAAGGTTCCGGCGGCGAGAACGACGGCGTTCGCGCGAAGGCGTCTCGTATCCTGAAGTTGAATCCCTCTTACATGGCCGCCCTCGATCACAAAATCGGTAACGACACCCTGTCGGAGATGCAGATTCGGGGTGAATTCAAGCACGTGACGCATCTCCGTGCGGTAGAGAGCCCTGTCGGCTTGAGCACGCGGCGCTTGAACAGCCGGGCCTCTGGAGCGGTTGAGTAAGCGGAATTGGATGCCCGTGCGGTCGATGACTCGTCCCATGATGCCACCGAGAGCGTCAATCTCACGCACCAGATGGCCTTTGGCGATCCCGCCGACGGCCGGGTTGCAAGACATCTGGCCAATTGTATCCAGACTGATCGTAATCAGAGCTGTCTGACATCCCATGCGGGCGCAGGCGGAAGCCGCCTCACAACCGGCGTGTCCAGCGCCGATTACGATCACATCGAAATCTTCGTCAAAACTCGTTCTCATTTTCCGATACAGAAGGTCGAAAATATTTGGGAGAGAATGTCTTCGGGAGTCGTTTCGCCCGTAATTTCGCCTAGAAAGCGCAGAGCTTCGTAGAGATTGGCGAGAATCAGTTCTTCAGTAACGTTCTCGCGAATTAAACTCTGCACAGCCTGCAAAGATTCACCAGTACGCCTCAAAAGATCATAATGCCGTGCGTTTGTTATGACAAAGCCGCTTTCGTCCAGATAGCCGGCTGTGAAAGGTTTAATAATCTCTGTACAGAGCGCGTCCAGACCGTTTCCGCTTTTTGCCGAGACGGAAACTGATACCAGATTATCATCTATCTGTTGCGCATTATTGCTCCGAAAGCTTTCTAAATCGCTCTTGTTTAGAGCTACCACGCAACGGTTACCAGAAGCTTCCTTAATAATCTCTTCGTCCTCTTCAACCAAGAACTGAGTGCCGTCGAGTACTGCAACGATGAGGTCGGCGTCTGCAACTGCGCGACGTGTGCGCTCAATGCCTAGTTGCTCAATCTTATCCGGGGAGGAGCGGACGCCCGCGGTATCAGTAATCAAGACCGGGATGCCTTCAATGTTTATGACTTCGCTAATGGTGTCACGTGTAGTCCCAGGTATCTCCGTAACGATAGCCCTGTCAGAAGACAGTAATTTATTAAAAAGACTTGACTTACCAACATTCGGACGACCGATGAGAGTGACCCGCAAGCCCTCTTTCAGGAGTCTCCCGCGCCGGAAAGAATAGGCCATCTCGTCGATTTTTATAGAGAGCGTAGAGAGCCTCTGCTCGATATTCCGCGCGATGTCTTCCGGGAGGTCGTCTTCAACGAATTCTAGCGAGGATTCGAGCGGAACTATGACCTCAATGAGCGCATCTTTAATTGGCTGAAGTCTTTTGGAGAGTTCACCGCCGAGTTGCCGTGCCGCCTGGCGCACGGCTGCGTGGGTCTGAGCGTCAATAAGGTCGCGAACGGCCTCAGCCTGCGTGAGATTGAGGCGTCCGTTGGCGACGGCCCTCATGGTGAATTCGCCTGGATCGGCAGCCCTTGCGCCGAAGAGAAGCAGGGAATCAAGAACGCGCAGAAGGAGCGGTGGGGAGCCGTGACAGCTAATCTCTATAACATCGTCACCAGTATAAGAATGTGGCGCTTTGAAAAAGGTAATTACAGCGCGATCAATAACTTCGAGCGTGTCAGGGTCAAAGATAGCCTTTAATGAAATGCGGTTCGGCTCAGGGGAAAAGTCTGCGTCTCGGATGAGGGAACGCGTGAGTTCGAGAGCGCCTTCGCCACTGATGCGGATAACGCCGATTCCGCTGCGACCCGGCGGCGTGGAAAGTGCGACGATGGTATCGGCTACCTGCACTTTAGGTGAGAAATAACACTAAAAAGAAATAGACGGCGTAAAAATCAAGACAAGAACGCCGCCCCTTTATGGAGACTCAGTTTTTGTCCGACTTCTTGAAGCTTACTTTGAGGCGTCGGGCGTTTCCTTCACCGACCGATTCGGTGAAAAGGTCTGCTTCTTCGGCAAGGGACAGGTGGATGACACGCCTTTCGGCCGCGGTCATTGGGCCGAAAAAGAAGGGTAGTCCGGTCGAGCGAACGCGGTCGGCCGCGTGCCGCGCCATCGCGCGCAATTCAGTCTCACGAATCGAGCGAAAATTATCAACGTCGCAAATGAAACGCTCGCCCTCCGAAAGGTCGCGCCCGAACGACTGATTGACGAAGTGCTCCAGCGCGTCTAGAAGCTCACCGCCTTCGCTCCGCACAAGGGGAGAATCAGCGCCGTCGATGTTCAGGACACAGCCATCTGCCTCTTCACTCGCCCGTGCGCGGAGGTCGAATCCGGCAGTGCGGAAGATATCGTTTAAGAACTGCTCTGCCTGTCCGTAAGCTTCCTTCATTTGGCACCTGAAGCAGGTAAATCGTTGACAATAAAACTCTTAAGCCTGGGTTAGACCTGCGTCATTAAACTTTTTTTTGGACGTGAGCCTGCCCGATCTTTCTCGGTTGGCGGCTGCTCCTCGTCGTCTTTCGACTTGATCATGCGATTGATGATGACCTGCTGGCCGAAGCCGACGAGATTGCCGACCAGCCAGTAGACGATAAGTCCGGCCGGCGCGCTCCAGAGGATGTAGAGCATCATGAGCGGCATAATGACCGCCATCATCTTACGTTGCAGAGGGTCGGCAGAAGGCGCCGGCGTAATCAGTTGCAGCACCAACATCGACCCTGCCATCAGCAGCGGAAGGATGTGAACTGTATACGGTTCGGCGGCTGAGAGGTCAGGAATCCAGAGGAAAGAGGATTGACGGAAGTCGATTGAGATCGTAATCGCGACGTAGAGCGCGATCAGGAACGGCATCTGAATCAGGAGGGGCAGACAACCGCCGAGCGGGTTTCCCTCCTTCATCAGACGCAGCTGCTCCATCTGTAAATCTTTGAGCCGCGGGTCGTTCTGCTTCATCCCCTTTATCTTTTCCTGCAACTCCTTCATCCGCGGCGCGAGCTTCTGAGCCTTCTTCATCGACTTGGAAGAGCGCCACTTGAGCGGGAAAAAGAGGGTGTAAATGATGATGGTAAAGAGGATGATGGCGAGCCCGTAGCTGCCCGTCAACTTGTTGAGACGGTTGATTGACCAGAGAATAGGCGCCGCAAGCGGCTGAGTCACGCGCCGTGCCCAGCCGTAGTTAATTAACTGACCCAGATCAACCTGCTGACCCGAGATATTTTTGTTAATAAATTCGCTGATGTCCTGAAGTTGATCGTGATCTTTAGGCCCGGTAAAAAGATACGTGGGCTTTCCATCAGTGGGGACCGGTATGAGTGCAGTAATTAAAAATCTGTCTTGTCCGTTAACCTGCTGCTTCTGTTTTATTGTCTGATACTCAAGGCCGGAGATAGGCTGAGGTAGGACCAAAGCCATTGCAAAATAAGTATCCCCGACACCGGCCCAACGAGTTGGAGGGTCAAACTTTTTGACCTCAATTTTATCTCCGTTCCCTTGGTCTTCTGCAACTTTGTCGTCAACGTGTGCCGTCAGGTGTTCGGGAGAGGCATCGCCAATGGCAGCAATGCCTTCGGGGGCGATGGAGTAAAAGTTGAAATGCTGGACACCCTGGTCGCCGATGCTCGGCCCGACGGCGATCTTCGCGCCTGGAACCGGCTGACCGTTTTGCAGAACTTTCGTCTCAAGTCTGACCGCGTAATGGTCCGCGTCAAAAGTCAGTTTCTTTAAAACTTCGAAATTGCTGCCCGGCTCGCTCAAACTGAATTCGACAGATTTCTGCTCGCCCGGGTTCAAGTTCAGTTGTGCCTCAGGCGCACCTGCGTCGAGACCGCCGATGACGAAATTCCTTGAGGCCAGTGTCGCGTCCAAATCCTGACGCCCCGTCAAAATTCTGAGCGGAGCCAGACCGCGCTTAAGGCCTTCCTGAGAAATCAATTCGAGCGGCTGAGGGTTATCCTTAGTGCTCGAAGCCGAACGAAGTGGCTTGCCTTCGCCGTCTTTCTCCTTATTTTTCTTAATAATCCAGCTCTTGACGGTCGCACCGCGGCTATCAAATTCGACTTCGTAGAGCGGAGTCGAGACGGTGACGGTTCGCTGTGGGACTGTGTCGGTAGACGCGGGAGCTGCTAAGGATGGCTGTGTCGCGGGCTGCGCGGGTTGCTGGGAAGGAGCAGGCACCGGAGAAACATCGGCTGCCGGCTGAGGAGTATTGGCCTTCTTCTGTTCATTCGTGGGAGGATTGAAGAGGTAAGTCCACCCGAAAAGAATTACCCCCGAAAGTATAAAAGCAATTAAAAGGCGCTTTTGATCCATCTATTTAAGCCGTCTTCTCTACCACAATACGTCTGCGTGTGGACAAACTAACTAAATTATTTGACAGGGTCATACCCACCCGGATGAAAGGGGTGACATCGCAGTATGCGTCGTATGCCCATCCAGCTGCCGCGCAAAGCTCCGTAACGCTCTATAGCCTCCCGCGCATACTCTGAACAGGTTGGGACGAATCGGCACGAGGGGGGAAGCAGGGGCGAGATAAACGCCTTGTAGAATCGGAGTAAAGCTGTCAGAGCGACTCTTACCAATTATTTTTCCGTTTCGCACGGAGATGGATGTTCGCTTCGCCCGACCTGAGCAATTATCCGCCTTAAATCGGTCACAACCGCGTCAGCCTTCTCCTCAATTATCAGACGACGGGCGTTGAAAACCCAGTCGTAGCTGTTTCCGAGGCTGGCCAACTCTCTGCCTGTCAAGCGGAAAGCCTCACGCAAGAGACGTTTAGCACGGTTGCGCTTAACGGCGAGGCGCGACATCTTCCGCGAAGCCGTTATTCCTAGACGATGCTGTTCGAGCCGAGTAGGCAGAACAAAGGCCGTCACGAGACGCCCGTCGAACCGCCTCCCTCCATCATAAACCGCGCGGAATTCCGCGGGTTTACGCAAACGCGCATCCTTCGGCAAAGCGGTCTCGATTAGTAGTGCGACGGAGTCAGACGCTTGCGGCCCTTGGCCCGCCGCCTCTTCAAAACCAGGCGACCGCTCTTCGTGGCCATGCGCGCGCGGAAGCCGTGGGTTTTGGCGCGGCGCCGGTTGTTTGGTTGGAATGTTCTCTTAGGCATAACTGTTGAAATTTTCTCCTTAAGACGAAAGTGACAAGACTAGCCGCTTATGCGATCTGTGTCAAGGAAAGCATGGGGTTTTATCGCCCTGAGTTGGAAGCTGAATTTTAGGCAAGGCATTCTAACTCACTCAAAAACAGAATAAACTGATTGTCTTGAAATAGTCCATAAATTAATTATTTTTTAAGAACCACGAAAATTACGCGGATATAAAAAAGCCGCAAAACCGGGACTTTGAAAAAATATTTAAGGCCTGTGGATTTCTCTTGCATATGGGGTCAGGTTATGCTAGTCTCGCGGCCGTTTCACAGACGGCTACCGCCTGTAAGTGATTGAAAGTAAAACACTTAAAGCTTCACTTTAAGTTTTCCAGAGTTTTCCACAGGGCTGTGGAAAACTCTGTGGAAAACCCTATAGGGAATTCCAAAAGAGAGCTTAAAAGGGAAGTTTTACAACATCTTCCGGTGATTGGTTCAACAGTTAGGTTGAGCAAATTACGGAAGGCTACTGTATTCATTCAAGTCAGCCGTTAGTCTCCCCTCTCGGTTGAAGGCGAGAAGCTTATGAGCGCAACTTACGAGAACAGAATTTGGAATGACATCCTTCTCGCAGTCGAGAAGCGGCTGAATCGCCAGAGCTTCGAGACATGGATACGCCCCATCCACTTTGAGGGGTACGACGAGGCGGGGCATGTGCTCCACCTTCGAGCCCCCAACCACGTAGTTAAAGACTGGGTAAGTTCGAACTACTCGGATGTGCTAGACGCGTCCCTCTCTGAATTGAACCTAGCCGACTATCAGGTCGATTGGACTGTTGAAGAGGACCCGCAGAACCCGAACTCCGTCACGAGCAAGGAGATGGACAACCTGGGCTCCCTGGATTTGGAGCAGCAGTCTGTCGGCAATAGCTCGAAGAACACCTCTTCCAGCCTCTTCTCTTTATTAGAGGCGGCCGAATCGGACGGCCTGACGCCGGGCGCGACCACTTTCGTTGACATCGAGCCGCTGGAGAATTCGCTCAACCCGAAATGTGCTTTCGGGACCTTCGTCGTTGGTTCATGTAACCAGTTCGCACATGCCGCGGCGTTGGCTGTAGCTGAAGCTCCCGGAAAAACCTACAATCCGCTCTACATCTACGGCGGCGTAGGATTGGGAAAAACTCACTTGGTACACGCCATCGGACACGCCGTCAAAGAGCGTAATCGCTATCTCCGCCTGTCCTATATCTCGGCGGAGCGGTTTATGAACGAGCTGATTAACGCCATTCGTTACGACAAGACGCAGACGTTTCGTGAGAAATATCGCTCCATCGACGTGCTTTTGATGGATGACATACAGTTCATGGCCGGCAAGGAGCGCACGCAGGAAGAGTTCTTCCACACATTCAACGCCCTCTACGATGGCCAGAAGCAGATCGTCATCACTTCCGACTGCCCGCCGCGGGAGATTCCGACGCTTGAAGAGAGGCTCCATTCGCGTTTCGAATGGGGGCTCATCGCCGACATCGAGCCGCCCGACCTCGAAACCAAGGTCGCGATTCTCAAGCGCAAGGCAGACTTGGACGGCGTAACCCTACCCGACGACGTGGCCTTCTTCATCGCCAGCAAGGTCAAGAGCAACATACGCGAACTAGAAGGGTCGCTCGTGCGACTGATTGCAATCTCTTCGCTGCGCGGCCTGCCCATCTCAAAGATGCTCGCGCAGGACGCCATCCGCAATATCGCCGAAGACGACCAGCCCGCCGGCATCACCATCGAACAGATTCAACGCGCGGTCGGCGCTCACTACAAGCTACGGGTTGACGATCTGAAGTCGAAGAACAACTCGCGCCAGATCGCCGTGCCGCGTCAGGTGGCGATGTATCTGTGCAAACGTTTGACGAAACATAGCTTTCCGGAGATAGGACGGGAGTTCGGCGGGAAGCACCACACGACTGTCATCCACTCTGTGGAGAAGATTGAGGCTCTGGTTTCCAAGGATCAGAATTTCCACAGGGTCGTGAGTGACATTATGGATAATCTTTGCAAGTAGTTAGCTCACTTTTGGGGTGAATTATTTTCCACAGGCCAGTTTTACGCTAAGCCATTTTGTGTCAGCACCTTAGATAAAAGTTTTCCACATTTCCACAGGATGCCTTAATAAGTGCCCTGTGGAAATGTGGAAAACTTTTCCTTTGAGACCTTTTTCCACATAAAGCTAAAGATTTCCACAGCATTTTCCACAGCGGCTGTGGAAAACAATTCCAATGGATACAATAGTTAAGTCACTTTTCCACATTTCCACAGGCCCTACTACTACTACTAGATATAAATATAAGGTATTTAATTAGAAGTAATAGGAAAAGCTCAGCCCGCAATAACGCTCGACAAGCCGTTACAGCTATCATGTGATTTGGAAGAGTTAAGTTCCCCAGAGGAGTTCAAAGATGGAGTTCACAATCAGCAAAACCTCCCTCCAGAAGGAGCTGGGTTTGGTTCAGGGCACGGTCGAGAAGAAGAACACGATTCCCGCGCTCTCAAACATTCTCATCGAGTCGGTGGGCGAGGGCACGATACGGGTCACGGGCACCGACCTGGACGTGACCTTGCGCTGCGAGACCGAGGCGGAGATCAAGACGCCCGGCTCGATGTGCGTCGGCGCGCGGAAACTCTTCGAGATCGCGCGAGTGCTGCCCGATGCGCCCGTCAGCTTCCGCAAGGAGGAGAATAACTGGGCGACGGTCAAGTGCGAGCGCTCAAACTTCCGCATTGCAGGCATCGACCGCGACAACTTCCCCGAAGTCCCCAGCTTCAAGTCCGCGCCCGTGAAGCTCCCGGCCAGCGTCTTCAAGACCCTCATCGACCGGACTATCTTCGCCATCACTCTGGAAGAGTCTCGGTACACGCTCTCGGGCGCGAAGTTTATGCTCGACAAGTCCGGTGCCAAAATGGTGACGACCGACGGCCACCGCCTTGCATACGTCGAGCGCAAGGAGCTCGGGGCGGGCGCGCCATCTGAAGATATTGACGTGCTCATTCCGCGCAAGACCCTCGCCGAGCTGACAAAGCTGACCTCTTCGTTTGATGGCGAGATAGGACTGGGCGCCGACGAGAATCACATCTACTTCGAGGTCGGCCCGCGCCTCCTCATCTCGCGCACGCTGACGGGGCAGTTCCCGAACTACGAGATGGTTATGCCAAAGACGAATGACAAGAAGGCCGAGTTCGACTCCGCCTCGCTCGGGCAGGCCATCCGACGAGTCGCGCTGATGGCCGACGACCGCTCGCACGCCGTCCGTTTTCACCTGAAGCCCGGCAGCCTCGACATCAGCGCGCAGACGGCCGAAGAGGGCGATGCGCGCGAGACGGTCACCACCGAGTACGCCGGCGACGAGACCGAGATCGGATTCAACGCCGCCTACCTCCAAGACTTCCTCAACGTCCTCAGCGACGGCAACGTCGCCTTCGAGTTCAAAGACGGCAACTCCCAGGCGCAACTCCGCCCCGCCTCCGACGACGGCTACGACTACCGCTACGTCGTCATGCCTATGCGCCTCTGATTTTGTCAGAAGGTATAAGCCGGCCTCCGTTTCGAGCAGCGTATGTTAAACTCGACATATGCTGCTCGAATCTATTGAGGCTCACAATTTTAGGAATTTGAGCGGCGAAATCTTCTGGGGCGAGGGTCTGAACGTCATCTCCGGCGATAACGGGCAGGGGAAGACGAACTGGCTCGAAGCCATCTATCTTCTCGCCACTACGAAGTCCTTCCGCACGCAGCGGCCGCAGGAGGCCATCCGCTTCGGTGAAAACCTGTCTGTAGTTCGCGGGCGCGTCGCACGCTCACAGGACGTGCACAGAGACTTGCAGGTCACCCTTCAAGGCAGCTCGAAGACTCTCTCGCTCAATGGCAAGCGTGAGTCCGTCGCGAGCTACCTCAGTCAACTCCACGTCGTGCCCTTCACCGCCGACGAGCTGGAAGTCGTGCGCGGCGGCCCCGACGCACGCCGCCGCTTTCTAGATCGCGGCGTCGTCTCTCTACACCACAGCTACGTCCAGACGCTCGCAGACTACCAACGCGTCATCAAGCAGAAGAACCGCCTACTTCAGGACATCTCCGATTCCGAGACGAACATCGACAACGCGCGCGAATTAATTGAGCCCTGGAACGAACAGATCGTCGTTCTGGGGGCTACAATACACCGCGCTCGGCTCGACTACGTCGAGCGCCTCGGCCAAAGCCTCCAGCAGCGTCTGTTCGAGCGTGAAGAGATAACAATTCGTTACGTCTCAGCCCTCGAAGGGAAGGGCGACTTGGCGGATTACGAAGCGCTGCTAAAAGAGCGCCTGCGTCTGCGCCTCAATGCCGAAATCAGTTCGGGCTACTCGCTCATCGGCCCGCACCGCGACGAGCTGGAGATACTCTTTGACAGCCGCGATATACGGACTTATGGCAGCTCCGGTCAGCAGCGTAGCGCGTTGATTCTACTTGACTTAGCGGCAATTTCGGTGTATTATTCGTGGCACAATGAGTATCCGCTTTTCCTGATGGATGACGTGGATGCGGAACTGGATCAGAAGCGAATCGGTCATTTGCTGGAATACCTCGAAGGGCGCACGCAGACGTTCATTACGACCTCCAAAAGTGACCTCATTAGAGGATTTGCCGCACGTGCCAAACTCTTCGAGGTAAGGGATGGTCTGGCCTCGGGCGGCGTGCGCTTCGAGTCGGAGAGAACAATCGCTACGTCCGCGGATAGCATCTAATCCTCGTCATCCATCGGTCTTCCAAAGCCGGGAATTGGTATAGAGATATGCAAGAAGAGGAGAGCACTTTGCCTACAGCAACCACTATAACAAAGAAGAAGAACGACTCTTATACTGCAACTTCAATTACGGTTCTTGAAGGCCGCGAGGCCGTCCGCAAGCGCCCGGCCATGTACATCGGCTCGACGGGCGAGATGGGGCTCCACCACCTCGTCTACGAGGTGGTGGACAACTCGGTTGACGAAGCCCTGGCCGGCTTCTGCGACACGGTCGAGGTCTTCATACACCTCGACAACTCCATCACCGTCATCGACAACGGCCGCGGCATCCCCGTCGATTACCACAAGCAGGAGAAGAGGTCGGCCGCCGAGGTCGTCATGACCAAACTCCACGCCGGCGGCAAGTTCGACTCGAACGCCTACAAGGTGTCCGGGGGCCTGCATGGAGTGGGCGTCTCTTGCGTAAATTTCCTCTCTGAGGCGCTCCGGCTGGAAATCTGGAGGGACGGGGCGACTTACGAGCAGGAGTACGTCCGTGGGATTCCTGCGAGCAAACTGGAGATGACGGGCAAGACCCGCCGCCGGGGTACCAAAATCACCTTCAAGCCCGACGGAGAGATCTTTGAGGTCACCGAGTTCAGCTTCGACAAACTCTCCGAGCGCCTCCGTGAAAAGGCGTTCCTCAACAAGGGCATTCGCATCACCATCAAGGACGAGCGGCAGGAGCCGGAGCGCTCGCACGAGTTCTACTATCGGGGTGGCATCGCCGAGTTCGTCAAGCACCTCAACAAGAACAAGTCGGTGCTGCACGACAAGCCGGTTTACTTTGAAAAAAATGGAGACTCCCTCTCGGTTGATGTCGCTATCCAGTACAACGACGGCTACGACGAGAAGGTCTACTCCTTTGCCAACAACATTAACACCGTCGATGGCGGCACACACCTCTCCGGCTTCCGCTCGGCGCTGACCCGCACTATTAACGCCTACGCGCAGTCTTCGGGGCTCGCCAAGAACTTCAAGACTACTTTGTCGGGCGACGACGTGCGCGAGGGATTGGTCGCGGTTATCTCCGTCAAACTGCCGCAGCCGCAGTTCGAAGGACAGACCAAGGGCAAGCTCAACTCCGATGTGAAAGGCGCGGTCGAGTCATTCCTCAACGAGCGCCTGACCGAGTATTTCGAGCAGAATCCAACAGTCGCCAAGAAGATCGTCGGCAAAGCCGTAGACGCCGCCCGTGCGCGCGATGCCGCCCGTAAGGCCCGCGAAATCGTTCGCAAGGGGGCGATGGGCTCTACAATGCTGCCGGGCAAACTCGCGGACTGCCAGGAGCGAGACCCGGCGCAGTGCGAACTCTATATCGTCGAGGGTGATTCAGCCGGCGGGAGTGCAAAACAGGGTCGTGACCGAAGAAATCAGGCCGTCCTCCCGTTAAAAGGTAAAATCTTGAACGTGGAGAAGGCCCGATTCGACAAAATGCTCGGCCACAGCGAGATTAAAACGCTGATTACGGCGCTCGGAACGGGCATCGGCAAGAGCGAAGAGGACTTTGATCTCAACAAGTTACGCTACCACAAGATCATCTTCATGACTGACGCGGACGTGGACGGATCACATATCCGCACACTGCTGCTGACCTTCTTCTTCCGCCAGATGCCGAAGCTCATCGAGGCGGGCCACGTCTTCATCGCGCAGCCACCGTTGTTTAAAGTAAAGCGTGGTAGGAAGGAAGAGTACATCAAGGATGAGAAGTCGATCGTGCGGTATCTGGTGCGCCAGGCGACCAGCGATATGAAGGTCACTTCCGCAAACGGGGGCGGCACTATAGAGGGTAAGGAACTCGCCCGCGCTCTAGAGCAGATGGTCGAGCTAAACCGTTACTGCGAAAAGCTTATCCGCAGGCTCGGGAACGACAGCCGTTTACTGCACCTCCTTCTTGAGGCTTTCAGCGGACACGGAGGCGTGCTGGCAGAAGAGGGAGCGTCCCTCAAAGGAATCTTCCAAGAAGAGGGCGGAGAGAAGATGGGGCGGGTCGAGGCGGCGCTGGCCGATGCCGGTTACAGGACCGAACTGGCGCCGGACGAGGAGCATGGACTCTGGGAGATTGACACAACCGTGCCCGGCGGTTCAAAAGTTAAAATCGACTGGGACCTGGCGAGCCATGTTGAATTTCAGAAGGCCATGGAAATTTACAAGACGCTCGAAAAGCGTCTGACCGCACCTCTTATCCTCGGCGAAAACGGCACAAAAGAGACCATCGGCTCCCGCGAGGAACTGTTGGAGCGCGTGTTGACGGCCGCGAAGAAGGATTTGACGATTCAGCGTTACAAGGGGCTCGGCGAGATGAATCCCGAGCAGCTCTGGGAGACGACGATGAACCCCGAAAAGCGTACGCTGCTTCAGGTCAAAATCGATGACGCGGTCGAGACAGATCAGATTTTCACTATCCTGATGGGCGACGCGGTCGAACCCCGGCGTAAGTTCATCGAAGACAACGCCTTGGATGTGAAGAACTTAGACGTGTAAAACATTCTACACAAGCGGGCTCAGTGTGAATCTATTTGACACACTGAAGCCGCTTGTGTAGAATGAAGACCCTTTCCTCCTGTGGATCTTACCGCTGCATACATCTCGCGTATGCAGCGGGATTTTTTTAGGCAAAATTTCTTGCGGAAATGCTCACAGCCGGTGGCGCATTGGGAAGCCGGTCCCGCCCGTAAATATCTCCGAACTGCTTTCTACTCTTCCTTGGATAACGCGCTGTCCACTTGTTCGTCGAGGTCTATGCGACGCGGCCTTGTGGCACCTAACTCGTTGTAACGTCCGCCGGGGGCGAACTGACCGGATTCGCCGACATCGATG
Organism: Pyrinomonadaceae bacterium; assembly: GCA_045807865.1. Classification (GTDB taxonomy): domain Bacteria; phylum Acidobacteriota; class Blastocatellia; order Pyrinomonadales; family Pyrinomonadaceae; genus QHXN01. Next base: position 19,580 of record JBJMGP010000063.1, on the reverse strand, counting down.
GCACGCTCGTCGTTCGCGGGATTGATGTCCTCGATCGGGTTCGGGGTGGCGTCGGGCTTTAGTTCAGGATCCTGGTTCCGTTCCCCGATGGAGCTTTTTGTCTGGTTATGGTCTGGCATCATCGTCCTCCTCTGTTCAATAATTAAAGTTCACGCCGATTCAGTGAATCGGCGTGAACTTTAATCAATAATTAAAGTTCACGCCGATTCACTGAATCGGCGCGTGCGAAAGCGGTAGAGCCTCAGCGGTTCGCCGGGTTTAATTCCCGCTTTCCTGGCGGCGACGCCGACCTGCTGGCCGGCCGTCTTAATGCTCTCGATGTCGGGCAGGAGCAGCCCGCGCCGCGAGCCCGACCGGTCAGTTACGACCACGCCGAAGGTCGCTGGGTTCAAATCCTCGAACTGCGCCGGCTCAAGACCACCGAGAACATCCACCGAGTAGAGCAGGGAAGGGAGTTCGTCGCCCGAGACGGAATGGAAGCGCGGGTCAAGGGTCGCAGCCTTGACGGCGTTGACCATGACCTCTTCGCCCAACGTGGCGTGCTCCGGCTCGACCGTGCCGATGCAGCCCCTCAGTTCGCGCCCGACGGTCTTGATGCAGACGAAGCAGGCGGACGGCCTACTCAGTAAAGACGTTTCGGGAAACGACCGCGGCGTCGCCAGGAGACGTCCGTTCAGGACGTAGGCTTCGACGGCGTTTCGAGCCAGCTCGGTGATCTGTTTCTCCTCATGCGGGGTACATGTCTCCTGCGCCTCTGTGCCATCGGGGGTTAGAAGCGCATGAGATGAGTGTTTAAAATCCGTGACTTTAACGCTCATTAGTCAGTTCAGGCTCGTGCGCGACAGTTGCGCGACGAGGTAGCCGACGCCGAAGGGGGCTTCGTAGCTGATGACCTCGCACTCAGGCTCGCCCCCCGACGCGGCGCCGAGCGCGACCAGCATCGAGCGGTAGCCACATTCACCGGCGCGACGCCGCAGCCCCTGGTCGATTCGCCGGACTCGTGCCGGCGCGTTCGCACCGAGCGCCGCGACGACCTGTTCGTCAAAGCGTCTTGCTTCGGGGTCGAAGCCCGCGGGCGCACCGAGCTTGAGCCTATGGCTCAGGTCGCCGCTGGCGAGGAAAGCGGTCGGGCGTTTTGCAAGATCGACGGCGCGCCTGATACACACACCGAAGCGCACGTGGTCTTCGTCGGGAAGAAAGCTGTAGCCGAGGGCGACAACGCGCCCAGTCCAGCCGTTGCGCAGCAGAAAGTAGAGCGGAACGGCCGTGCCATGATCAAGCTCCTGCGGCCTCAACAATTTTACGGTGTACCTCTCTTCGGCCGCGGCTTGTTGAATTGCACGGAGCAACTCTTCGTCAAGTGGCGCTTCGACGATTGCCTGCGGGGCGTTGAAGTTGGCAAAATCTCCACGCAGGCGCGCGCCGCTGTAGGCGACGAAGGTGCTCTGTTCGAGCGGCGCGTGTGGCGAGACGAGTATGATTGTCCCTGCGCCGCACGCCTTGATTCGTTCGGTCAGGTCGCGCATGGCGTCCACGGAGGCACGCACTTTGGCGACATGCGCGCCGCCGACCTCCGGAACCATGATCGGCGGGTGCGGCGCGATACCGACGAATACGAGAGGGCTGCCGTTCATCATCCTCCGCCTCGCTACGGGGGAAGGTCTTACACGTGTTATGACTTGTAGGGGTTGGCAGGAATTCTAACAACTGTGCTTTTCGTCGGCAAGCATGACGACGGCCGGGCCTGGTAAGGAGATTTGTGGGAGGCGTTGACGAAAGATACGACGTGCTGATTGTCGGGGCGGGGCCGGCAGGTTCGTTCGCGGCGGAGAGGCTGGCGCGCGGGGGCGCGCGCGTGGCGCTGTTCGACGGGCGGCCGACGGGCGAAGCGAAGGCGTGCGGCGGCGGGGTCACTTCGAAGGCGCTCAAGGCCTGGCCGTTCCTGCTCGAAGCGGGCGGGCGCGCTGTTACTGAAGTCGAGATGGTCTCGCCCGCGGGCGACGGCGTCCGGTTGCAGCTCGCAGAGCCTTTCGCCATCTACTCGCGCTGCGCGTTCGACTCTTACATGCGTGCGCGCGCGGAGCGGGCGGGCGCGCGCGTCTTCGAAGGTCGCGTCAACGCTTCGGTGAAGAAGGACGACGAAGGCTCCTGGGTCGTGCGCTCGCGTGAAGGTGAGAGTTGGCGCGGGCGTGTGCTCGTCGCGGCGGACGGGGCGAACAGTGCGATAGCGCGGAGGCTCGCCGGCCCTCTGTCGAACTCGGACATGGAGGTCGCGTTCGGCTACCGCACCCCTTTGAACGAGGCGGACGAGGCGCCGACAATCATCGCCTTCCTGCCGGGCTGGGCCGGGTATGCGTGGGCCTTCCCGCGCCTCGACCACATCTCCTTCGGCATCGCCACGGCGCAGGATGCCTTCGAGCACAAGGCGCTCGACCAGATGCTCTGGGACTTCATGATCGGCTATTACCGCGAGAGAGAGAAGGGCGGCGCGTCCTCTTTAGGCAAAGGCTTATCGCTCGACGGTGAAGGAAGCATTGAGAAGAGACTGCGCGCGGTGGCCGAGCGTTACGCGGCGCGCATCCCGGGGCTCGCGCCCGAGACGTTCGACGTGCGGCACGCGGCGGGAGACGACTGGGCGCTCCTCGGCGACGCCGCCGGCTTCGCCGACCCCGTGACGGGCGAGGGCATCTATTACGCGCTGCGCTCGGCCGAGCTGTTCGCCGAAGGATACCTCTCGGGTGACGTGAAGTCTTACGAAGGTAAGTGGCGCGCAGACTTCGGGCGCGAGCTGCGCCGTGCGTCGAAGATGCGCAGCAGGTTCTACGGCCAGTTCTGGGGTGGCCCCTTCACCGACCGGATGATTAAGCTCGCGCGCGCGCATCCGGGCATCCGCCGCACGTTGCGCGAGTTAGTCACGGGAGATCAAGGATACGTAGACCTCAAACGTAAACTCGCCCGCCGCGCCCTAAATCCGTTTTGACTATCCGCAAAATTCCAGCCTAAGCCCTAAACAATTCCCCGGTTACGGGAAGAGTTTATCGGATATAGGGTTTATTTCCTCGCTTACGTAAAGAATTCCTTGCTAATGGAAAACGTGAGCGCGCTATTCTAAAACTTGGCGCTGATATGCGTAAAAAATCTACGCTTTTCTGGATAAAATCCAGATTTTCCTATAAATACGTCGATTCTGCTCTCCGTGTATACATTTTCAGTAGTAGTTGACGTGATTTTGCTCTTCGTGCGGGCAAATTGGTCTTCTGCGGTGGTTTTCCGACTTAAATGCGCCGAATACGTTTCCCGTGCGCGGCATGGAGCGGGCGAAGGTCTGATTTCCTGATGGCGCACATCACGGCGGATAATTTTTCACGGAATCAGTAATCCGCGGGCCGCATGTAAGGAGCGAGGCGGCGTTTGAGTTCTTCGGGGACGGGAACGGACTCGAAGGTCTGGCGGCGGACGGCGACGAGGACGAAGTGGGCGTTGGCGACGAGTTCGTCGCCTCCGTTGCGGCGCACCTCGAAGTCGAGCCGCAGAGACTTGTTGCCGAAGCGTCCGACGTAGACGCAGACCTCCAAAAGGTCGTCGAGCTGCGCGGCCCTGTGAAAGTCGCATTCGAGGTGCGCGCGCGGCAGCCACACGTCCAGCTCGTCGAACATGACGCTGTAAGGCAGGCCGACCGCGCGGAACAGCTCGGTCTCGGCGAACTCGAAGAAGCGTATGTAAGCGCCGTAGAAGATGATGCGCGCCGCGTCCACGTCGCCCCAGCGGACGCGCTCCTCAATGCGGTATTTCCAGGATTCGTTCACACCCTATTCCCTTCAAACTGTCACACGAAACATTCAGGCAGGCAGGCCACGCAGGAACTCGACGAGCGCGCGGTTGAACTGCTCCGGTTGCTCGACGTTGGAAAGATGCCCCGCACCTTCGACGACAACCAGGCGTGAGCCCTCGATCTGCGCGCTCATCGCCTGCGCGTCCGCGGGCGGAGTTATCGAGTCTTGACTACCGACGACAATCAAGGTCGGCACGTTTACCGACGGCAGGAGGTCTGTCTGATCTCTCCTCACCGCCATCGCGCGCAGCGCCGCGGCCGCGCCCTCGGGAGTCGTGCCGAGCATCATCGCGCGCACGCGCTCTAAGACTACGCCGCCGCGCTCACGCGCCTCGGCCGAGAGTAGCTTCGGCAGCATCGACTCGACAATTGGTGCCATGCCCTCTTTCAGAGCGCGTTGCGCGTTCTCCTCGCGCGCGCGGCGGCCCGCAACGGTGTCTGCCTGTGGCCGCGTGTCGGCGAGGACGAGTGCGCGCACGCGACGGGGGAACTTGCGGAAAAGCTCGAAGGCAACGTAACCGCCCATCGAGAGGCCACCCACGACGACGCGCCCGAGGTTCAACTCGTCGAGCAGCGCGGCCACGTCTTCGGCCATCCCTTCAATCGTCAACGTGTCGCCGAGCGGCGTCTCACCCGATCCGCGCAGGTCAGGCGCGACGACGCGAAACTCACCGCCGAGCGCCTCCGCCTGCCCGCGCCACATGGAACGGTCGAAGGGGAAGCCGTGCAGCAGCACGAGCGCCGCCCCGCTCCCTCCCGAATCGTCGTAGCAATTAGTCATAAGCAGACCACGTTGTAAGATTACCGCCGCATGATATAGCCGTGGGCACGAATCTTTAAGAGCCCGCGCCGCCGCTTCTGCCGAGAGCCTCTTCGTAAACGCGCACGGTCTCTTCGACCATGCGCTCGGGATTGAAGCGTTCGCGGGCGGAACGTCGGGCCTGGTCGCCGAGCGCGAGCCGTCTCTCCTCGTTTAAGAGCAGTGAGGCGACGGCCGCGGCGAGAGCACGCGCGTCGCCGCGTGGTACGAGGAGTCCGTTGACGCCGTCCTCGATTAAAGACCGCGCGCCGCCGGTCGCCGTTGCCACGACGGGCACGCCGCAGACGAGCGCCTCGGCCATCGACATGCCGAACGATTCAGAGTATGAGGCCGAAACAAGTATGTCGAGTTTGAAGACGAGGCTCGGCACGTCCTCGACGCGGCCGAGCAGGCGTACGTCGTTCGCCAGGTTAAGCTCATGCACGAGCCGCTCGACGCGCGCGCGGTACTCGCCGCCCGCGTTGTCTGCGCCGGCGATAAGAAATTCAACGCGCCCCCCGAAATCTTTCCTGATAAACGCGGCCGCGCGCACGAACTCCTCCTGCCCCTTGATTACGCTCAATTCGCCGATGATACCGACGCGCAAGGGTCTGCCGGGAGTATCGGGCTCAGCCGCGGCGCGTGCGCGCTCGAAGCGCGCGAGGTCTACGCCGTTCTCGACGACGCGAATCTTGTCTTTGTCGAAAATCCTTTGGGTGCGGAGGGCGCGCGCGACCGGCTCTGAGACGGCGATGACGCGCGCGACGTTCGAGAGCGCGAGCCGGTGGGCGCGGCTCAAGGGGAAGAGGACGTGGCGCGTGACGACGAGTTGCGCCGCGGGCGCGAGGCGCGCGGCGAAGGCCGCGGGCGTGTAGTCGCGCGCGACGTGAGCGTGGATGATGTCCGCCCTTCTCTCCCGCGCGATGCGCGCGAGCTTCCGCGCGCTGCGGAAGTCGAGCGCGTTGCGCAGCGGCAGCGTGTAGATGTTCTGTTCGGGCAGGAACGAGAGGCGCTCGCGGAGCGGCGAGCCTTCGCGCAGCGCGGCGATGACTTCGTGGCCGCGTGCGTGGAGTCCGCGCGCGAGGTCAACGAGGTGTCGCTCGCCCCCCCCGAACGCGCGCGCGGAGCTGACCTGAAGGATGCGTATCAAGGCGAAGGCTGCCTGGCCAGAGGCGAGGCGTCGTAGGTGGCGAGGAGGTCTGCGGGGGCACGGTAGATTCGGACGCAGCCGGCGGCGCGCAGGTCTTCCTCAGGGAAGCCGCCGGAGAGAAGCCCGACGGTTTGCATGCCGGCCTTGCCCGCGGCCTCCACGTCGTAGGGGGTGTCGCCGACGACGACCGCCTCCGAAGGTTTCATCTCCCCGAGACGTTCGAGCGCGGCCTCGAAGATGTCCGGGTGCGGCTTGGACTTCTCGGCGTCTTCACTCGAAGTCTCCTCCTCGACCAGGTCTTCGATGTCGGCGATCTTCTTATAGGCTTTCAACTCGTCGCCCTTGGCCGAGGAGGCGAGCGCGATCTGGAGCCCTTCGGCCTTCACCCTTTGGAACAGCTCGCGCACGGCGGGGAAGCCTTTAACTTGCGAGAGGTATTCGCGCTTGAAGAGTTCGCCGCGGTACTTCTCAAGCTCTTCGCCGAACTCTGCCAGCTCCTCTTCCGAGAGGAAGACGGGCATCAGTTGGTCGCCGCCCTTACCGATCTGTGAGCGCACGCGCTCGAAGTCAAAGTTCTTGCCGAAGTGCGCGAACGCCTCCTGCCAGGCGCGCGCGTGCAGGTCTACGGAATCGACGAGCGTCCCGTCCACGTCAAAGATGACAGCCTTAATCATAGAACTCTCCACGTAAGAAATTTGAACCGCCGTTTATTAGAAGGCAGGGATTATACCAGTGCGCGCGCCGGCCGTCGCCGCCCGCAAGCGCGCCGCCGCCGCTGATGCCGAACAGAACACAGGCGGGGTCGCTCGTTCCGGTTTGGTACGGGCGCGTCCGAAGGCTGCGACGCGACGCGCGGCGTAATTGGTTCTATCGCTTGGCGATTCAACGAAAGAGCGCGCGCGCCGAGTCGGCACGAAGCTTGCCGTATGTCCGAGCGGGTAAGTCTCTCTTTAAGGGTGAGGACGGCAGAGGAGTTCATATGGCTAAACTTGTGACGGGAGTTTTCAAGACGCGCGTGGCCGCGGAGGCCGCGGTGGACGCGATTCTCAAGCGCGGTTACACGCGCGACGACATCTCGGTGCTGATGTCCGACGCGACCAAGTCGAAGGAGTTCGCCATCGAGACGCGCACGCACGCGGCCGACGGGCTCGGCTACGGCGCGGCCGTGGGCGGGACGGTCGGGGCGGTGGCGGCGGCGCTCATCGCCGTCGGGACGAACGTGGTGCTGCCGGGTTTAGGGCTCGTGGTGGCAGGGCCTCTGGCGGCGGCGCTGGCGGGCGCTGGCGCGGGCGGCGCGGCTGGCGGGCTCATCGGCGCGCTCGTCGGCGCGGGGATTCCGGAGCACCGAGCGAAAGTCTACGACGCATCTCTGCGCGCCGGCGGCATCCTCATCGGCGTCGAGTCGAAGACCGACGAGGAGGCCGACAAGCTCGAAGAGCTGCTCAAGGATTTGGGCGCGGAGTACATAAGGCAGGAGTAAGGCTAAAGCCCGAACGTCAGAGAGGACATACGTCTTTCAACCTTCTCCATGCTGAAGGTTGAGACGCCCTCCCTAACGTTCGGGCTTCCGCCAGATGTAAAGAGGCTGCCGCCAGGTTACTAAACCGGCGGCAGCCTCTTCGTGTGTTTGGATTAAGGGCGTCAGTGCTTGACGGCGTCACCCACATCTTCGATTGCTTCGCCAACCTTGCGCTTGGCGGTGCCGAAGCCCTCCTGCACGTCGCCCTTCATCTTGTCGGCCGAACCCTCGGCACGCATCTGTTCGTCACCGGTCAGGCGGCCCATTCCCTCTTTAATCGAGCCCTTGGCCTGTTCGTATTTGCCTTTGATCTCGTCGTTGTTCGGAGCACCCATCTTCGTATCCTCCTAAGTGTGTGAATGCGGGAGACCGCGTCAAACTCTCACGTCTCAGGACGCAAGATGGCAACCGACATGCCAGCCGCGCCCGCGGGCCGTAGATGTTGAAGGGAAGGGAGATGAGCCGCGAGGATCGTTAAATGAGGGTGCGCGCGGCGGGTTCTTTTCCGTACGCTGTGCGGCCTGTCTTGGGACAAGTGTGGTGAAGAAGAAAAGAGGGCGCGCAACCTCTATGAGTTGCGCGCCCTTGAAGGAGTGGCGGCTCCGAAGAGTACTGCTTTTAGAACTCGAAGCGCGCGCCGAGCTGAACCTGACGCTCGCGGAAGAGCGTGCTGTCGGCGCCGGTGACGCTGTTGAAGCCGCTGGCGCCGCTGTTGTAGGTCAGGGTCGAGCCCGAGATCGAGTAGAGCGTGCGGTTGACGCCCGTGACCTGCGTGCGGTTGAAGAGGTTGAAAGCCTCGGCCAGCAGCTCGAAGCTCATGTCTTCCTTGATGTGGAAGCGGCGCGAGACGCGCATGTCGAGGTACCAGATGTTCGGCTGCTTGAAGAAGTTGCGGCCGACCTGCGCGAAGCGCGTGTCGCCGCCCGAGCCGTTGATGCCGGCGCCCGGCGTCGTGCTCGAAGCGAACCCGAAGGAGGTCGGGTTGATGGTGCCCGAGATGCTCCCCGTGAAGCGCTGGCCGGAGAAGGCGTTGAAGATGGGCGCGAACGTCCAGCCGTTGAAGATGGCGCGGCCGACCGCGTTCTCCTTCAGGCTGGCGAAGTCGGTGTTGTAGACGACGCTCGCGACGAACTTCTGGCGGCGGTCGAAGGAGGAGTAGGCCACCTCACCCCGCTGGTCGAAGGCGTTGAAGGGCGCGTTGTTCGTCGTGAAGGTGGTCGAGGTCTGGCCGTTGTCGGTCGAGCGGGAGAGCGTGTAGCTCGTCTGGAACTGGAGGCCGCCCGTCAGACGGCGGTTGGCCTGGAGCACCAGCGCGTGATACTTCGACCACACGTCGCTGCGGATCGCGGTGAGCTGCGCGAAGTTCGTGTTGGGCCTCGCCCCGACGAAGATCGGCGTCACGTAGTTCTGGCCGTTGAACGGCCCGCCGACGACCGAGAAGGTCACGTTGCCGGCGGGCGCCGGCAGGTTGGTGTCCACGAAGTTCGGCAGCGAGTTGCCGAAGCTGAAGAGGTACGAGGCCGAGACGACCGTGTTGCGCGCGATCTGGCGCTCGACGATAAAGTCGGCCTGGTGAATCTGCGGGAGCTGGAAGTTCGGGTCGAAGAACTGGATGGCCGGCGCGACCAGCGCGCCCGAGGCCAGCAGGTTCGGGTAGGCCGGCGCGGCCGCGTTCGTCGCCGGGATCGAGACCTGGCGCTGCGCCACGTCGATGCCGACGCCGGTGTTGATGAGCGCGTTGTAGACGGTCGAGTTGATGACGCGGCCGTAGTAGAGGCCCCAGCCGCCGCGCATCGAGGTCTTGCCGTCGCCGGTCAGGTCGAGGGCGAAGCCGAGGCGCGGGCCGAAGTTGTTCTTGTCGGCGACCTTGTTGGCGGTCTGCGGCAGCGCCGGGTTGACGTTGATCGGGTCGGGGTTCTGCTGGTACTCGTAGCGCAGGCCGAGGTTCAGCGTCAGGCGCGGGGTGACGCGCCAGTCGTCCTGGACGAAGAAGTTGTAGTCGGTCGTCTTCATCGTCAGGCCGAGCACGCCGAGGCCCTGGTTGAAGTTGCCGCTGTAGCAGCGGCCGACGGTGCGCGTGCTGCTGTAGCAGGGCGTGGCCGAGTTGATGCCGCCCGAGGTGGCGAAGTTCGTATAGTCAACGATGAAGTCGTTGAGGCCGCCGTAGTAGCCGGCCGCGTTGACGCCGCCCAGGTAGTTGAACTCGCCGCCCGAGAAGCGGAGGTTATTGATGATGTCCTTGACGAAGTTGAGGTCGCCGCCGAACTTGAGCGTGTGGTCGCCGCTCGACCAGGTCATCGTGTCGGCGAACTGGTTGCGCCGCTCGTCGGGGTAGGAGGCGCGCTCAAGGAACTCGGGGATGCCGAAGGAGTAGCCGTTGGTGATGAAGGTCTGCGGCGAGCGGCCGCCGACCGAGTTGGTCGGCTCGCCGGCGAGCGGCGGCTGGCTGAGCTGGAACTCGAAGTCGCGGCCGTACTGGTAGCGCGCCTCGTTCAAGAGCGTGTTCGAGAGCGTCGAGTTCAGGCGCAGCGTGAGCCAGTCGATGTGGACGCCGTCGTTGCCGAAGTTGTCGCGGGCGCGCAGGTTGATGGCCTGGGTCTGGATGCCGGCGGGCGAGTCCCAGCGCAGGCTGTTGAAGGTGCCCGTCAGCGTGTTCTTGGAGTTGATGTTCCAGTCGATCTTCGGCAGGAAGAGGCGCTGGTTGCCGGTGCGCGGCACCTCGCCCGTCAGGCTGTTGAGGAAGTTGAGCGCGTTGGTGACCTGGCCGGCGGTCAGACCCTTGCCGACGCCGAGCGTCGTGGCGTTGGTGCCGGTGCGGCTCGCGTTGCCGGTGCCGGGGTAGGCCGGGCAGGTCGTCAGGCTGACCGAGGTGCCGCGGTCGGCCGTGAGCAGGCAGGTGTCAACGCGGTTCAGGAAGTCGAGCGCCGAGAAGGTGGCGACGCCGGGGAAGTCGCGCCTCTGCTCGTCGTAGGAGAAGAAGAAGAAGGCCTTGTCATGGACGATGGGGCCGCCGACGGTGCCGCCGAACTGGTGGCGCACGTCCTCGGGCTTGAAGGCGACGGGGCCGAAGACGGGCACGGTGGCGCCGTTGACGGTCGTCGTGGCGACCTGCTGGCTGAGGAAGCTGCGCGGGTTGCGCGCGCCCCACGAGTTGTTACGCTGGAAGTAGAAGGCGTCGCCGTGGAAGTTGTTCGTGCCCGACTTGGTGACGGCGTTGACGACGCCGCCGGCCGAGCGGCCGTACTCGGCCGAGTAGCTCGACGTGTTGACCTGGAACTCGCGGATGGCCGACTGGCTGACCGAGTAGCTGATGCGGGTGCGGCCGCGCTCCTCGGCGAAGAAGGCCTGGTTGTTGTCGCCGCCGTCGATGGTGTTGTTGTTGAGCAGGCCCGAGATGCCGCGGAACGAGATGAGGCCGAAGGTGCCGTCGGGCACCGCGCCCGGCGAGAGCAGCGCGTAGTTAGACCAGCGGCGGCCGTTGACCGGCAGGTTGTTGATCGAGGTCTGGTTGACGTTGGTCGAGAAGTCCTGCTGCTGCGTGTTGATGACGGGCGCCTCGCTCGTCACCTCGACGGTCTCCTGCGCGCCGGCGACGCCGACGTTAATCTCAAGCGGGGTGACGCGCCCGACCTCGACGACCACCTTCTGCCGGGTGAAGGCGGCGAAGCCCGAAGCGTTAATGACGACGGTGTAGTTCCCCGGGTCGAGCTGAACGACGCGGAATTGCCCTTCGTCGTCGGTGGTGGCGGAGACCTCCTTGTTCGTCTCCTCGTTCCTGACCGTGACGGAGGCGCCCTTCACGACGGCGCCCTGCGGGTCTTTGACCGTGCCGCCGACGGCGCCCTGGGTCGTGGACTGCGCCCAGACGGGGGCGGCCGTGACGAGGCAGAAGATGAGCAAGGCCAGCGCGGAGGCCGTCTTGCGGAGGGGATTGTTAGACATATTTCTTCCTTTTCCTGCTGAGTTGGCTGCGGTGGTTCGGGACAAAGGGTGACGTTCGACCTTCCTTGTTTGTTTGAAAGATGGCCCAGAAAGAGAACTGATGAAACTCGCACCTTACGGGAAGATGTTTCGCGGCTATGACGGCGGCGCAAACGCGATGTTAATTACTACAGTCGCGGCCGACTGCGCAAGGTCTCGAACGCGTGCGGGCGGTGCAAAAGCGGGGCGCGCAACCCGGTAGGATTGCGCGCCCCGAAAGCCCACTGCTTAGAGCGAGTCTTAGAACTCGAAGCGCGCGCCGAGCTGAATCTGGCGCTCGCGGAAGAAGAAGCCGTCGGCGCCGGTCGTGGTGCCGAAGGCAGGGTTGTAGGTCGCGGTCACGTTCGACCCGGAGGTCGCGATGTTGTAGATCGTGGTGTTGACGCTCGTGACCTGCGTGCGGTTGAAGAGGTTGAAGCCCTCAGCCAGGACCTCGAAGTTCATCTTCTCCTTGATGTGGAAGCGGCGCGAGATGCGCATGTCGGTGTACCAGATGTTCGGCTGCTTGAAGAAGTTGGGCGGCACGAGCGCGAAACGGAGCGAGCCGTTCGAGCCGTTGACGCCGCCGGCCTGGCTGAAGCCGAAGACGCCGCTGACGCTGGAGCCCGAGGTGTTCCCGGTGTAGCGCGCCCCGGAGAAGGCGTTGAAGATGGGCGCAATCGTCCAGCCGTTAAAGATGGCGCGGCCGACCGCGTTATCCTTCAGGCTGGCGAAGTCGGTGTTGTAGACCGCGCTCACGACGAACTTGTGCCGCCGGTCGAAGGCCGAATAGCCCTTCTCGCCTTGCAGGTTGAAGGGGTCGAAGGGGCCGGAGAAGCCGGGCGTGAAGGTCGTCGAGTTCTGCCCGTTGTCCGACGCCCGCGAGAGGGTGTAGCTCGTCTGGAACTGGAGCCCGTTCGTCAGGCGGCGGTTGGCCTGTAAGACCAGCGCGTGATACTTGGTCTCGACGACGCTGCTGATCTGGTCGATGAAGCCGAAGTTCGGGTTCGGCCTCGCGCTCCCGAGGTAGTAGGGGAACGTCCACGTCTGACCCGCGAAGGGGCCGTCCACGATGTTAACGCTGCGCGTGGCCGTCGGCGCGCTCAGGTTAACGTCGATGAAGGTCGGGAGATGCTTCCCGAAGCTGAAGAGGTAGGAGGCGGAGACGACCGTGTTGCGCGAGACCTGGCGCTCGAAGACGAGGTCGCCCTGGTGGATCAGCGGGTTCTGGAAGTCGTCCGCAAAGTAGTTAACCCCCGCCGAGCCCGAGGGCGCGGAGGGCAGGAGGTTCGGGAAGATGGGCGCGGTCGGGTTGCCGGCGGCGGTCGCGGGGGCGGTCGCGGGCGCCACCGAGCTGACGACCTGGCCGGTGGACAGGCCCGTGTTGATGAGCGAGTTGATGATGGTCGAGCCGATCACGCGCCCGTAGTAGATGCCGTAGCCGCCGCGCAGGGAAGTCTTGGCGTCGCCGGTGACGTTCAGGGCGAAGCCAAGGCGCGGGCCGAAGTTGTTCGTGTCGCTCGGCCTGTTCGCCGTCTGCGGGATGGCGGGGTTGACGAGGAAGGGCTGCGGGAACTTCTCGTACTCCCAGCGCAGGCCGAGGTTCAGGGTCAGGCGCGGCGTGACATGCCAGTCGTCCTGGGCGAAGAGGGCGAAGTCGGTGGTCGTGAGCTGGAAGCGCGGCGGGCCGAAGCCCTGCGCGAAGTTGCTGGTGTAGCACTTGCCCGCGAGGCGCGTGCTGGTGGCGCACTGCTTGTTCGCCGTCCTCAGCGAGCCGCCCGTGTTGAAGTTCACGTAATCGACGATGAAGTCGTTGATGTTGGAGTAGGTGTAGGAACCGGCCCCGGTGAACAGGTTGTCGTCGATGTCCCTGACATGGCTGATGTCGGTGCCCCACTTGAACGTGTGGTTCCCGGAGGTGAAGGTCATGGTGTCGGCGAACTGGAAGCGCCTCTCGTCCGGCAGGGCTGCGCGGTCGAGCGAGGTCGCCTTGCCGAAGGTGATGCCGTTCGTCAGGGCGACCTGGGGCGAGTTGCCGTTCGCCGTGGTCGGCTCGCCCGGCAGGGGTTCCTGGGCGATCTGCGCGTTCAGCTCGTCCGAAAAGAGGAAGCGACCCTCGTTGAGCAGCCGGTTCGAGAGCGTCGAGGTCAGGCGCGTGTTGAGGGAGTCGGCTTCGACAAAGTCGTTACCGAAGCCGGCGCGGTCACGCGTGACGGTCGCCCCCGTCTGGACGCCCGCGGGCGAGTCCCAGCGCAGACGGTTGTAGGTCACCGTGAGCGTGTTCTTGGAGTTGATGTTCCAGTCGAGCTTCGGAAAGAAGAGCTTCTGGTCGCCCTTGCGCGGCACCTCGCCCGTCAGGCTGTTGATGAAGCCCAGCGACGAGTCGATCTGGGCTTGCGTGAGCCCCCTGACCGAGTTGGTCAGCAGGGTGCTGTTGACCGTGCTCAGGTAGCTGGGGTTGACGAAGACGGCGACGCCGGGGAAGTCGCGCTTCTGCTGGTCGTAGGAGAAGAAGAAGAACGCCTTGTCCTTGACGATGGGGCCGCCGATGGCGCCGCCGAACTGGTAGCGCACGTCCTTCGCCTTGTAGCCGACGGGCGTGAAGACGCCGTTCACCAACTGGGTGATGGTGCTGCGTGGGTTGCGCGCGCCCCACTTGTTGTTGCGGTCGAAAAGGAAGGCCGAACCATGAAGTTCGTTGGTGCCCGACTTGGTGACGGCGTTGATGACGCCGCCGGCCGAGCGGCCGTACTCGGCCGAGTAGTTGGAGGTGTTGACCTGGAACTCGCGGATGGCGGCCTGGCTGACCGAGTAGCCGATGCGGGTGCGGCCGCGCTCCTCCGAGAAGAACGCCTGGTTGTTGTCGCCGCCATCGACGGTGTTGTTATTCAGCAGTCCGGAGATGCCGCGGAACGAGATGAGGCCGAACGTGCCGTCGGGCACCGTACCCGGCGTCAGAATCGCGAGGTTCGACCAGCGGCGGCCGTTACTCGGAAGATTATTGATCGAGGTCTGGTTGATGTTGGTCGAGACGTCGTTCTGCTCGGTGTTGATGACAGGCGCGTCGCTCGTCACCTGGACGGTCTCCTGCGCGCCGGCGACGCCGAGGTCGATGTCGAGCGGCGTGACCCGGCCGACCTCGACGATCACCTTCTGCTGCGTGAAGGCGGCGAAGCCCGAGGCGTTAACCGTGACGGTGTAGTTGCCCGGGTCGAGTGAGGTGACGCGGAAGCGCCCCTCGTCATCGGTCGTGGCGGAGACCTCCTTGTTTGTCTCCTCGTTCTTGACGGTGATGGAGGCGCCCTTCACGACGGCGCCCTGCGGGTCCTGCACCGTGCCGCCGACGGCGCCCTGGGTCGTGGACTGCGCCCAGACGGGGGCGGCCGTGACGAGGCAGAAGATGAGCAAGGTCAGCGCGGAGGCCGTCTTGCGGAGGGGATTGTTAGACATATTTCTTCCTTTTCCTGCTGGCTTGGCTGCGGTGGTTCGGGACAGAAGCGCCATTCTTTCCGAACGTCTCCCGAAGTGTCGTCCGAGCTTGTTTGATTGAAAGATGGCTAGAAAGAGAACTGAAACTCGCACCTTACGGGAAGATGTTTTCGCGGCTATGACGGCGGCGCAAACGTGATGTTAATTACTACACTTCGGCACGCCCCGCAAGGGTCAAGACGCCCCGAGGGCGTCGAGTTGCGCCGTCCGAAAACTTGAATCGAAAAGTCCAAAAAATCGGATGCGGGCGACCGCCTCTTCCGACCCCGGTGCGTGGGCATTCAAAGACACTCTAACTTAACTAGAACAACGGGAAAGGGTTTCACCGCCCCCCCGCCGCGCCCCCTTTCGGGCGCCCAAAGGTCACGAGCCTTCGCGCTCCGGAGCAACAAAAAGTATGCCAGCAGACGGAGGGAAAAATAGGCGGTAGGCGAAGGGCATCAGGCAGTTAAGAACTTTGTCTGAGTGGACTCGGACATAACCTTTCAACCTCCGCAGGCGGGGCGACTGCTTGCGGCCCTTTGCCTGTTGATCCTCGTACCGCAAAGCGGGAAGGCCGCGCGGAAGTCTAAAAGCTTCCGCGCGGCCTCTGGCCGTCGTTGACGCCGCGGGGCGCGGCCTTTACTTGATGACGCGGCGTGCGCGCTGGCGCACCGGCTGCCCCTGCTCCAACTTCTTCAGCTTGTGCGAGGCGGGACTGCTCGGCGACAACAGGACGGGGGCTGGCGGCGGCGTCTCCCCACTGTTGAGCATCTCGATGTTGACGTAGAAGCGGTAGCTGCCGGTCTGCACGATGCCGAGCAGGAACTGGACGTTGACCGAGTCGCCGTCGGCAAGCGGGTTTCCTTCGAGGGAAATGTAGTTGACGCCCATCGAAGAGTTCAGGCCGCCGCCGTTCGGCTGGGTCGGTGGCTGCTCGACGTAGGTGCCGCTCACGTCAACGGGTTGGCTGTTGACCATGACCTGTATGTCGTCGGAGTCGATGGCGCGCAGGTCGGCCGTGCCCGACGGGACCGGGTAGGTCGTAACTTCGATGATGCGGAAGGCGAGGTAGAAGACGTCCGAGCCCGTGTGGTTCGTAATCGTCCGCCGAATCGAGAGCGTCCCCATCGGCGCGTGACGGCTCGGGTCAGACGTGAAATCGCGGACGCGGTTCGGCGGCTGCGACGCAGAGACCGACGGGTCGAGCAGCGAGCCCGGCATCGATGCGTTAGCGTTGACGGGACTCGTCAGACCCTGCGGCCCCGGCGCGCCGAGTTTCCCGCCGAGCGTGGTCGGATCGCCGACCGTGTTGACGACGGCGAAGTCGGCGGCGTTGTCGGAAGTGTCCTTCGGCAGACCCGCCCCGCACCCCGTGCCGGCGACGACGCACACCCTGCGCACGAAGCTGTATTCGAGATCGCTCGTCGCCTCGGCCCCTGCCGCAGGGAAGCCGGCGCCCTCGCGGTAGAGCGGATCGACGGTCGCGTAGCCGGCCGCGTCGAGCCGGTTGTCGAGCGTGTAGTTCGCCGGGTCGGCCGTGCTGAAGAGGGCGAGGCCGCTGCCGTCGGGGATGTCGAGGGTATAGCCGTTGGCGAGCGTGCTCGTGTCGGAGGGCAGGAGCACCTGATCGGCCACTCCGTAGAAGACGAGCGAGTAGCCGTCGGTGTTGACGCCCAGGAAGTAGCCGCGCGCCGGGATGACCGTGTCGTTCGGGACGATGAAGCGCGTGACACCGTCCGAGGCCACGACTGCCCAGCCGGCCGAGCCGTCGAGCGTCGAGACGGTGATGTCCGAGTTGGTGTTGTTGTAAAGCTCGATGAACTCGTCGTTGTCCTGCGGCGAACCGGGCGCAGACGGCCCGCCGCCCTCGCCGCCAGACGGGACGGGGCCGACGCTGCCGCCGCTGTCGGGGCCGGGGCCGCGGAAGCGGAACTCGCTGATGAGGAGCGAGCCGGTCGTCGGCGCCGCGCCGAGCCTGTAGTAGGAGACGACGGGGTCGTGGTCGGAGCTGCGCTCGGGGATGGCAGCGTTGTTAAGGTAGGTCGCGGCCGGCGCCTCGGGGAAGTCCGAGTTGACGCGGGCGATGGCCGTGCGCGTGTTGCGCGCGCGCGCGGCGCCGTTGACGATGTGATGGTCGAGCGCCTGCGGCGTCCCCTCGAAGACGAAGCTGTAGCGCTCTTCGGCCGGCAGCGTGTCGATGAGGTTCGTGAAGTCGGGGTTGACGAGGTCGGGACTCTGATCAACGACGATCTGATCGTCGGCCCTCGGGGTGCCCTTGATGACGCTGACGGGGTCGTCGTAGCCGCTGGAGAACTGGAAGGCGTTGTAGTCGCCGACCGAGATGACGGGGACGCCCGGGTTGGCCGTTTGCAGGTCGTTGAGGAGATCGGCGACCGACTCGGCCTGCTTCTTGCGCTTCTCGCGCACGCGCAGGCCCTCGCCCGCGACCATCTCGATGTCGATGAACGAGCGGAGGTGGTTGACGACGACGATGACATGCTGCGGGTTTGCGCCCGAAGGATCGACGGTGGCGTCGAGGACGAGGGGCGGACGGTCGTGCAGGGTCTCGGGCTGCCCGTTGACCGGGTTGATGTAGGTCTCCTCTTCGCGCTCCTGCGTCACGCTGTTGACCTGCACGCGCGAGGTCTTGACGAGGAAGCCCACGTCCTGGTCGCTGTCTTCGCTCGTGCCATCCTGCTCGACGAGGTAAGCCTCGTAGGCGGGGTTCGGGTCGCCCGCGCCGACGGCGTCGTTGTTGATCTGGTCGCGGAGCGCCTGTAGGTCAGCGAGGTCGAAGATTTCGACCGTGCCGACGATGTCCGGCGAGTGCAGGATGTTGCGGATGGTGAGCGCGGCCTTCTGGCGCTGCGTGGCGTTGTTGTTGAAGTTCTCGATGTTGAAGCTGCCGATGGTGAACTCGTTCGAGTCCGGCTCGGGCACGGCGGTGGCCGTCATGTTCGGGGAGGCCGACGGGTCGTCTTCGGCGACGAGGCGGTACTCGCCGAAGGCGTAGTCGAGCGGCCCGATGAGGCTCATGAGCACGTTCGAGGTGTAGGGCACGTTGGGCGCGCCGGCGCGGCCGTTGGTGTCGATCTTGAGCCGCTCGGGGTTCTTATCCCAGATGGCGACGTTGGCGTCGGGCGTGCCCGAGGTCGGGTCGGGCGGGACGGGGTCGCCGGATTGGATGCCCGGCTCGCGCAGCGGGCGCGCGACGTTCAGGAGGACGGCGTACACGTCGAAGAAGGTGTCGTTCGGCGCGACGGTGACGTAACCGCCGGCGGACGAGCAGACGCGCATGCCCTCGTACTTCTCCAACTGCGGCTGCGTCGGTGCCGCGGTCGGGTCGAGGTCGGTCGTGGTGAACTCGATGTCGGTCGGGAGCGTGTTGCCGGTGCCAAGGACGGCGACGCTGGTGACCGAGCTGATCTCGGTCAGGCCGTTGAACTCCTGCACGGTGCCGTTCACGCGCACCTTGTCTCCGACGGAGACCGCTGGGACGGAGGAGGTGAAGACGAAGATGCCTTCGGAGGTGTTGGGGTCGGCGTCGTAGTTGCCCTCCTCGTCCTGTAGGAAGAAGCCGCTGGCGGCGCCGTTGCCGGCGTTGCTGCCGGTCTTGAGCAGCGTGACGATGCCGGTCGTGCTGACGGTCTGGCCGGCGATGGGCGAGGCCGTGCCGTTGCCCTGAATGTCGTGGATGGGCGTGAGCGTCACGTCGTCGTTCTGGATGGTGCCCTGCCCCTGCCCGTCGTTGACGGTCGCGCCCGAGACGCTCGTGACGTTGACGAAGAAGGTCTCGTTCGGCTCGGTCGTCGCGTCGCCGTTGACCTGCACGGTGACCTGCGTCGAGCTGCTGCCTTCGGGAATGCTGCCCGCACCGTTCACGATTGCGACGTAGTCGCTGCCCGCGTTCGCGGGGTTGGTCGTGCCGTCGGCGGTGTTGACGGTGAAGGAGACGCCGCCGGTCTGCGCGGGCGCGCTGAGGCCGACGGTGAAGTTGAAGTTGGTCGTGCCGGCGTTGCCCTCGTCCATCGACACGTCGTTGATGGAGAGCGCCGGGGTCGGGGGCGGGGCGTGCGGCGTGATGTTGAAGTCGTCCACGGCGAGGCCGTCGTCGGCGCCGGTGGCATCAACGTCATTCCAGCGGATGAAGAAGGACGCGCCATTGGGGATGTTCAAGCCGCTGATGGTCGTCGAGAGCGCCGTGCGGTTGGCGGCGGCGTTGCCGTCGAGCGCACTGGCAGAGCCCGTTGTCACGGGCGGATTGAAGTCGAGGGCGTTTGCGTCTAAGTACGTCCCCGTCGATAAGTCCGTCGCATTAAGGCTGTACTGAAAGTCGAGGCGGTCGGCAACAGTTGAGTGAACCCCGCCGAAACGCCACTGCTCGCCGGTGTAGGAGATGTCGAGCGAGGCGATGGTCTGGCCGGTGTTGTTGGTGTACTTCGCGCCCAAGAGCGGGATGAGCGTGCCGCTGCGCAGCTCGCCCAGCGCGCGGTCGGTCGAAGCGGCCGCGCCATAACTGTAGATGTCGCCCGTGGTCATGCCGCCGGTATCCACGGCGTACTGCTCGTTGTCGCGCGCGCCGCCCCCGGTCTCGGTTATGTACCAGCCCGTCGGGAGCGTCGTGTTCGTCGTGCTGCCGGCGGTGTTCGAGAGCGTGTTGAAAGTCTCGGTCGGAACCGCCGTGTCAATCGCGGTCAGCGAGACGCTGCCCGTGCCCGTGTCGTTCGGCCCGCCCGTGTCGTCGAGGGTGGACGCGGGCACCTTCCTGACGCCGGACGGAGCCGGCGCCTTCGTGACGGTCGTCTTGTCGAGCGTTGCGGCACGCTTCATCTGCGCCGAGGCGGCGGGC
>JBJMGP010000062.1:0-57427 GCA_045807865.1 Pyrinomonadaceae bacterium | reverse complement strand
TCGAAGACCTCGGACGTGGCCGGCGACGGCACCACCACGGCGACCGTGCTCGCGCAGGCCATCTTCCGCGAGGGCGTCAAGACCGTCGCGGCGGGCGCGAACCCGATGGCCCTCAAGCGCGGCATCGACAAGGCCGTCGAGCGCGCCACCGCCGAGATCAAGAAGATGTCGAAGCCGGTCAAGGGCGAGATGATCGCGCAGGTCGGGACGATTTCGGCCAACGGCGACGCGACCATCGGCGCTTTGATCGCCGAGGCGATGGAGAAGGTCGGCAAGGACGGCGTCATCACGGTCGAAGAATCGAAGACGATGGAGACGGACCTGGAGTTCGTCGAAGGGATGCAGTTCGACCGCGGCTACCTTTCGCCCTACTTCGTCACCGACCCGGAGAGCATGGAGGCCGTGCTCGAAGACCCGGTCATTCTCATCAGCGAGAAGAAAATCTCTTCGATGAGAGACATCCTGCCGGTGCTGGAACAGGCCGCCAAGCAAGCCAAGCCGATTTTGATTATTGCGGAAGACGTGGAAGGCGAAGCGCTGGCGACCCTCGTGGTGAATAAACTGCGCGGCACGATAAACGTCGCGGCGGTGAAGGCCCCCGGCTTCGGCGACCGCCGCAAGGCCATGCTCGAAGACATCGCCATCCTGACGGGTGGCAAAGTCATCAGCGAAGACCTCGGCATCAAGCTTGAGAGCGTCAAGCTCGAAGATTTGGGAAGCGCCAAGAAGGTGCTGATTGACAAGGATAGTACGACGATTATTGACGGGGCGGGCGACGCTAACGACTTACAAGGTCGCGTGAAGACGCTCAAAGCCCAGATCGAAGACTCGACCTCGGACTACGACCGCGAGAAGTTGCAGGAACGCCTGGCGAAGCTGGTCGGTGGCGTCGCGCTGATACGGGTCGGCGCCGCGACCGAGACCGAACTCAAGGAGAAGAAGGCGCGCGTCGAGGACGCGATGCACGCCACGCGCGCGGCCGTCGAGGAGGGCATCGTCCCGGGCGGCGGCGTCGCCCTGATTCGTGCCGCGAAGGCGCTCGATAAATTCAAAATCTTCGAGGCGGACGAGGAAGGCGCAGTGAGCGGGGACCTTGACGAGCAGATCGGCGTCACCATCGTCCGCCGCGCGTTGGAAGAGCCGCTCCGGCAGATCGTGCAGAACGCCGGCAAAGAGGGCGCGGTGATAGTCGAGAAGGTGCGCGCCGAACGAAACGCCAACTTCGGCTACAACGCCGCAACCGATAAGTTTGAAGACCTCGTCGCCGCGGGCATCATCGACCCCGCGAAAGTCACACGCTGCGCGCTGCAAAACGCCGCCTCAATCGCGGGACTGATGCTGACGACCGAAGCGCTCATCTCCGAGATACAGGAAGACGATAAGCCCGGCGCGTTGTCCGGGGCGGGCGGCGGGATGGGCATGTAATAACTTCGGCGGGCGTCGGTAAGAAGACGGCGCGACTGGGGGACGAATGAACCGAGAAGTCGGCAGCTACGACGAGGACAACTCTGAGTCGAGCAGGTTCGAAGGGGACGACGTGGGGCTGCCGGAGAGCCCCATCTACTCGAACTTCTCAAAGAACCTCTGGCGGACGCACACGCGGCACGGGCTGGTGCAATCGCCCAACCGTTCGCGCGAAAACACGGACGGGCATCGGCCGACGCGGGACGAGTCGTGATCCGTCTAAAAATGAGTCGATCATGGCCGGGGGTAGGGGGTGCAGCGATGGGTAGTCTTTTTGCCATGCGGCGCGCCAACGGCGACTGGTTCGCGCTCGACGAACGCGGTCGCTTCCGCGTGCCGGTGTTCAGCAGCCAGTGGGACGGGATACTGGCGCGCGTCAACCACTGGGGGCTGCGGCTCTTCAAGCCGGTGGCATTGGACGGGCGCGCGCTCGGGGAACTCGTGCCGCCGGACGGCGCGGGCGACACGGACTTCTGGCTGGTGGAGACACCGTTCATCAGTCTGAGCAGGGGCCGGTCGCTGGATCGCGCACAGCTTTCCCTGCTCGTGATAGTTCAGTAAAGGGAGATACCGTGAGCCTGACAAATTGTCCTGATTGCCGCCGCCTTTGTTTTGTCGATTCCGCCTCGTGTCCGAGCTGCGCGGTGTTGTTCCGGCCGGGCGTGCTCCGTGCCGCGGCGGCGGCGGCTGAGAGGTCATTCAGGAGGCGGAGTAACATCATGTTTCTCGTCCCCTTCGTCGGCGCCTTGGTGCTCTTAGCCGTGGTGTTGATGCGGACTTGAGCGCCGGATTGGGTGTGGGTCTATAAGAATATGAAGAGCTTACAACGCATCATCTCGATTTTGATTACGCTCAAACGTATGGCCTCCGTGTTTCTTCTACTCACGCTCTTAAACGCCGGCCGCGGCGGACACTGATCGTTAATAACCGCGGCGGCTATGATTCCCGCATGCGCCAAACAAGTATTTGCCCGAACAGACCACGACCTTGAGGGACGAGATGGAGAAGACTTTTACCGCCAGATTCATTGACGCCGAAGCGCCGCGGTTGCGCTTAGAGTTGACCAATACGGGACTGGAGACCTGCAAGGTGGTCGAGGTGCTGGCCGTCTTCCTGAAGGACGAAGAGACTCCCGGCGGCGGCCCCTCGCGGGCTCACATCAAGTTCGACGCCGTGAAGTCCGTGATGCCGAAAGAGAGTGCGGTCCTGACGCACGGGACTTGGATTGACGGCAAGCCCGTGGACGGCGGCCGCGACCAGTTGGAACGCCTGAAGGCGGTGGCGGGCGAGGCCAAACCCTACGTACTCGACATCTCGTGGGAGGACGGCGAAGGCAAGACCCGCTACCAGCGGATTCCGGTAGGACACTGATTGACCGACCAACATGTTATTCCCGACACTGGAAAATAGACTGTGTCGCGCCGCGGATGCCTTCGACGCGGCGACAACCGACAACATCGTCGAGCTTTGCAAACAGTATCTCGCGCTGCTCGCCGAGTACCGCGCGGAGCTTTACAAGCTTCCCGGCATGCTCGGCGTCAATCAATGGTCGGGCTCATTCTTATGGGAAGACATCGCCAACGTCAGGAAAACAGTCCGCGCCGCCATTGAGAAGACCACACGGGAGCGCAACGGGATTGAGGCGCTCCTCCTCTCTTTCATCTCGGTGAGCGGCTACGAGGCCGTGGAGACGTTCAACAGGCAAAAGTATCTGGGCCGTGACGACTGGGAGTTGAGGGCGGGAGGCGTCTCCGGATTTAGCCGCGACATGATGGTCGAGACGATGACCGTGCTGGAAGCCGTTGACCTCGCGAGCCTGCTCAGGCGCGAGGAGCATATAGCACGGGGCGCGGCGGCGGCGGCCCTTACATCTCGACGAGCGCCGAGCACCTGCCCGAGGCCGACCACATCTTCTTCGGAGAGTCCGAGGTGACGCGGCCGCAGTTCATCAAAGACCTTGTGGAAGGAAAGCCGCGCCGTCTCTATCAGGCGGCGGAGAGTCCCGCCGCTACACCCACCTGTCCGGCGACCGGATTGATTACGAAACGAGAGGATAAGACACCACATGAGTTATCACGGGAAGGGGTTGACCGGCACCATTTTATTAGCCGTCGGGGTTCTTTTGGCGGCGGTCGCCGTCTGGCAGTTCTACATGTTCGCCGTGTTTAGAGACGCGCGGGGAGCTTTAGACGTGCAGGGGGGCGGCCGGAATTTATGGTACGCCATCGGCGCGGCGGTTCTAACCTGCGCGTGCGTCTTCCTCGGCATCTTCCGGCGGATCAATCACACCGAGGAGTTCCACATTACTTCCTGAGACGAGGGGCGGGGATGAGTAGGCTATATGCCATGTCGCGGCCTTCGCGCTGGCGGTCGTCCTTTACCTGCTCGTGATACTCAGCTGATTGGCTTTCGACTCGGCCGTGCGGTGCCACATTTTTTTGTCACTGCGGCCGGAATGAGGGATTAAGGCAACCGATGAACGAAACTTCGTGGAACAAATTCAGCGGCGTCACAGTGGAGGGACAGTGGCCGGGAGTGGATTCTGTGTACCGGCTGATCGTCCTGGCGGCTTTGCGGAACAAGCAGCTTACGCGTGGCGCGACGCCGCGCATTGAAGCCAACCCGCTGCGGCGCAGGAACACCAGCATCGCCCTCGAAGAAGTCAAACGTGGCCTCGTGCCATTCACGAACACGGGAGTTCAAGAGAAGGGCGAGAATGACGCGAACTTGCTCCTGTAAGCCCGCCGTTGTCTAATCAGTCCCGCTTGTCGCTTCGACACTCGGGCCGCCGGCGTCGTGCCTCTCGGCGGACAGACGCGCCGCTGACTCAAGAAAATCATACACGGTGACGATGCCGACGAGGTGGCCTTCCTCCACCACCGGGAGTGAGCCGATGCGTCGGCTGCGCATCAGTTCGACCGCTTCCGACACGGGCGTCGTGGGCGCGACCGAGACCGGGTCGGGGTTCATGATCTGTCGCACCGCGACCAGTTCCCCGCCGCTCGGGAGACGGTCGGCCAGCATCCGCAGCAGGCTTCGGTGCGAGACGAGGCCGACCAGACGCCCCTCTTCGTCCTCGACCGGCACGTGGCGCACGTCGCGCCACTCCATCACGCGCGCGACCATCTCGACTAAGTCGTCGGGCCGGACGGTGAACAGGTCGGTTGACATGAGGTGCCCCACGGTATGATTGCTCTGCCGCCAGCCCTCCGAGCCGTAGGCTTTGATTACCTGCCAGCGATGCACGGGCTCCGCGCCCTGCTGCCGTTCGAGCATGGCGGCGGCGAGCTTCCGCTGACGCAGGTCTGAAGTGCCCTCGTCGCCCATCGCCTCAAGCGATTGCAGCATCCACTGCGCGCCCGTCCGGCCGCTGCGCACTCGTCCTTCCAGCCCGCCCAGATAGCGTTCGATGTCGTCGCCTTCGACACCGGACTGCCTGAGCCCTTCGCGCGCCAGCGTAGGATCAGAGCCGGGACCGCCAACAGAATTGCCGTGTGTTTCATGGCCTTCTCCCTGCATGAGGTTTGCGGTTTGAAACCTCGTCAAACCGGCTGTCGAGAATCTCTGTCTCGCGGCGTGACCTTGACGGTCGCCGAGCGTGCCCGCGCGCCGATCATCGGGGCGAGATACGGGCTGCCCTTGTATTTCTCCCGATACGCGTCGTCGATCCGGTCGTTGACCGGCCCCTCGACCGGCTCGAAGGTGACGTCCTTGCTCATACTGGCGGCGATGATCCGCCCTGCCTTCTGCCGCACCGCGGCCTTGTACCAGCTAGAGTTCTGACCGTTGTAAGCGCGCACGTAGAGCGCGTCGCCGACGGCGACCGACCAGATCCAGGTCGGCGTGCCGTACGTCACCCCGTCCTCGCGGAAGGGCGAGATGTGAAGGTCGTCGGCCCCGGCAATCTTTTGCAGTTCGTCCTTCGACCATGTGGTTATAAATTGCTGGTCTTGCCCCGTCATTATTCTCTCCGCAATTTGTCTCAGAGGTCTCCCTTACGAGACCTAAACGGGCATCACCACTCGAAATTGCAAAGTTGATGTTGCGAACATTCCCGTATGTTTCTCGCGACCTACGCCTTCACCTCCATCACATAGCGGTACCGCGCTTTTTTCTCAAAGACTTTGGTCCACGCATCATCAATCCCGCTCATCGGGATTTTTGTGATCGCGGGCTTGATCTTATTGAGAGCGCAGAAATCAATCATTTCTTGAGTTTCCCTGATGCCTCCGGTGTTCGATCCGGCGAGCGCGTTTCTATACAGCACCAGATTCATCTGGCCGATCTCATTCGAGTCGACGACCTTCCCGACGCCGACGCGGCAGTAGGTCGCGTCGCGCTTCAAGAGCGGGATGAACCGGTTGAGATCGTGCTTGTAAGGAACCGTGTCCAAAGCGAAATCGAAAGCGTGGTTGAGTTTCGAGAAATCAGCCCCTTCTCTGTTTATGACGACATCTCTGGCGCCGAAGCGTTTGGCATCACCCATCTTGTCCGGCGACGTTGTGAAGACGGTGACTTCGGCGCCGAGCGCCGTGGCGAGTTTGACCGCCAAATGCCCAAGACCGCCCATCCCGACAACAGCGACCTTCTTACCCGGAGAGACTCCCCACCTGCGAAGCGGCGAGTAAACGGCAACCCCCGCGCATAACAGCGGGCCTGCTTCCGCGAGGTCAATCGCGTCGGGAATATTGATCACGAAGTCTTCATCAACGACGACGAAGGTTGAATACCCGCCCTGGGTAATCGTGCCGTCTCTGTCTTTCGAGCCGTAGGTTTGGGTGTGTCCGTTCAAACAATAATTCTCATGACCTGCCTGGCACTCCGTGCAGACGCGGCAGGAATTCACCATCGTGCCGACGCCGACACGAGCGCCGACATTGAATTTGCTGACACTCGATCCGACGGCGGCGACTTCGCCGGCTAATTCATGACCGACGATTTGCGGATATTGGATCTTGCCCCAGTCTCCGCGAATCGTATGGATGTCGGAGTGACAGACCCCGCAGTAGTGAATCTTAATGGCAACGTCTTTCGGGCCGAGAGCGCGGCGTTGAAACCTCATTAGGGTAATAATATAGTTGACGCACCACGCTTTTCGTGAGATACTACGTTCATGGAAAAGCAAGCCACCTTCCCCAAGACACTGCAAGAGGCGGTTATCTACTTCTCAGACCCCGACACTTGCAACACCTTCATGGCTCAGATTCGTTGGCCTGACGGTGTGGCTTGCCCCTACTGCGCGAGCAAGGCGGTATCTTATCTTTCCACCCGCCGCAAGTGGAAGTGCATGAACAAGGTTTGCCATAAGCAGTTCAGCGTCAAGGTCGGCACGGTCATGGAAGACAGTCCGATTGGCCTTGATAAGTGGCTCGCGGCCGTGTGGCTTATCACTAACGCGAAGAACGGCATCAGTTCTTACGAGGTCATGCGCGCCCTCGGCATCACTCAGAAAAGCGCGTGGTTCCTTATGCACCGCATCCGTCTCGCCATGCAGACCGGAACCTTTGAGAAGCTATCCGGTCAGGTGGAAGTTGACGAGACTTACATCGGCGGACTCGCGCGGAACATGCACAGAAGCGAGCACAGCCGAAAGATTACCGGCACGGGCGGCAAGGGCAAGGTTGCCGTGATGGGCTTGCTTGAGCGCGACGGCAAGGTCAGGGCGAAGGTTATCAACGATGCCACACAGTTGACCTTGCACGCCGAAGTAAGGGGCAACGTCGAGCCGGGCGTGGAACTCTTCACGGACGCATGGAAAGGTTATAGCGGGCTTCATCAGGAGTACATTCATCAGGTGATTAACCACGCTGAGAAGTACGTTGACGGGCAGATTCACACCAACGGGATTGAGAACTTTTGGAGTCTCCTGAAGCGCGGGATTAAGGGAACGTATGTGAGCGTCGAACCCTTCCACCTGTTCCGCTATCTTGACGAGCAGACGTTTAGATTCAATAACCGCAAGGTGAAGGACGCCGACAGGTTTGTTGAAACTATGAAGCAGGTTGCGGGCAAGAGGCTGACGTTTGAGGAACTGACGGGCAAGACGCCGACGTCTCACTAAACTGGATAAGGGACGCCCGCGCAGGGGCAAGAAAGGCAAGGGCTAGTCACTTCCGTGGCTGGCCTTTTTCTTTCGCGCGCCGCTCATCATACTTTGCCTTTTCCTTGTCCACTTCGCTTTTCGGCACGGCAATCAGATTGCGAAGCGTCTGCTCAAAGCGCGTGAACTCATCCGACTTCGGTTGCTTCGGCTGTGGGTTCTTCACCGTCCCCCTCCTTCACCTTATAGGTAATGAGAATGGGATACTCACCCCATTCCTTCCACCCGTCGTCCCCCTGCTCCTGTTCCTTTAAGCGAAGCCTGAGGGTGACATCACCTTCTAGCCCAATGGGCATCCCGAACATATCCACTTGATTGCGGTAATTCAGGTGGTTATTGGAAACAGTGAAGACGTTCGTTCCGCCGCCGATAACTTCTCCGTCTTTTCTTACAATGTCAACGCGCTGCTCATAGACGGTTTCTTGCTCGACCTGCCCCGCCCTTCGCCACAACGTCACGATATTCCACTTGATCGGAATAGCGGCTTCAAGCGGCATGTCCCTTTCCACTTCTACGTTGATATTTTCCAGCAACGCAATAAGCGAGGAGGCGTTATCCTGTCCGATGATTAATCTTTCGCACGCGGCGAAAACAAGCAGTTTAAGCATGATGTGTGCTTATGGACGAGCGTATCCCCACTTCACTTCGCCCCCCAGAAATATGCCCCTGAGGAATCCCGGCTCCCTTTGTATAACGTCTTGCTCTTGACTTGCGCCCCTCTGCAAATTCTCTAACTGGTCAAGATAATTCCAATCAGGAGGGCGCGGCGTCACGTTGCTATGCCACGGGTGTCCCATCAAAAGCCACTCGCGGAGGAGTTGGGCGTGACTCACCCCCGCATCGCTGTAACCAAACTGGGTTCCGCAGCATGGGCAAATCACCCCGTCATCGGGCGGGTGACGTAATCGGTTATAACCGCATACTAGACACATATGCATAACTAGCACTTTACCCTTCTGCAATTCCACTGAAAATAGGCGAGGTTATTTGGGAAGCCGTGCCCACCCGCCGCCGGTCTTGGACGTGGGATGTAGTATGTTCGTATGAACCCGTCAACGCCAAGAATCCCGAACTCCTGCGTCACCGTGTCATACCTTATCCTATCCCCTAAACTGCCGTCCCGACACCGCCGCCTACATTCAACTGTATCGGCACTTAACGGCCCCGCCAAAAACGCATCCGCGAGTTCTAAATACTCTCGCTCCGTGGCGACATTAAATTCCCTTTGCTGAGTGACGTGGGTATCAAAGTGCTGTGCCAGTTCGCCTCGGACGAAGCCATTGGTGAGAAGCGGCACGCTACTAGTCCTCTGTCACTCGTCACAATAAAACCCCATAACTATTTTACCACTTTGGGGCGGGCATCATACAGGAATAAGATACCCATGTCACCATGAATGGCGGCAACTCATGGTGCGTCAACTATATTTATGCCCTCATTAGCTTATGCGGGCCGGCCGGAGAATAGGCAGCCATACCTTCCGCGGGGTACGGGCCGTCTCCGACGGCGACGGCGTTTTTTGTGTTAGCCGCATTCGCGGTCTGTAAATTCAGGAGGGCGGCGGCTCCGACGCCGGCCATCGCGGTGGCTGCTGAACCCATGAACTCTCGGCGCGAGTGACTTACATTCCCCGGTTCCCCTGATAGATTTTTATCGTTCGTGCCGCTCATTGTTTCCCCCTTCTGGTTCGGCAATTACGCCACGGTCTGGCCGCCATCAACCACCAGGGCGTGTCCGACGACGAAGGAAGACGCGTCCGAACACAGCCAGATGACCGCGTCGGCAATCTCCTCGGGCGTGCCCGCCCTTCCAATTGGCTCTTCTGAGACTACCTTTCCCCATCCTTCAGCAGTGCCGCCGGTGAAGCGATCCATCATCGGGGTGGCGATGTATCCGGGGGCAACGGCGTTGACGCGGACGTTCTGCGAGGCGTAGTCGAGAGCCGCCGACCTGGTCAGTCCGATCACGCCGTGCTTTGAGGCGGCGTATGCACCTCCCCCTTTGATACCAATGACCCCTGCGCCCGAGGAAGTGTTCACGATTGCGCCGCCGCCCTGCCTGAGCATCAGCGGGATTTCATACTTCATACAGAGAAAGACGCCGCGAAGGTTGGTGTCCAGAATCCGGTTCCACTCCTCCTCTTCGAACTCCGCTACGCCCGCGTTCCTCTGTTCGACGCCGGCGTTGTTGAAGGCGACATCCAACCGCCCGAACGCTTCGATGGTCTTATCCAAAGCCGCCTTCACGTCTTCGGCTCGCGTCACGTCGCACTTGACGGCGAGCGCGCGCCCGCCTTGCTCCTCGATCAGGCGCGCCGTCTCCCGGCTGCCCTGTTCTGAAATGTCTGCCACCGTCACGCTCGCGCCTGCGCGTGCAAACGCCAGCGCCGTGGCGCGTCCGATGCCGCTCCCTGCCCCGGTTACAAACGCAACCTTTCCCGTGTAACTTCCATTCTCGTTCATTGTTATTTCCTAAGCCTTCCTTCTCTTACTTAAACAGCTCGATTGTCACTTTTCTCCCGGGCATGCTCTTGGAGGTTTCGAGTCCGACGATTAATCGCCGGCCTCGGCCATCTTGCGCAGTTCATCTTTCTGCCATGCTGTCATTTAGATTTTCTCTTTCACATTGTGTATCCAGGTTTCTTGTACAGCTTCTCAGAGTTGTTGACGATGTCCGGCTGATAGACCTTCTCGGCCCAGTCCTGCGTCTCGACCTCTTCGAAGGCCACCGAGACTGACTCCTCTCCATAGCTCAAGACCTTCGTTACGTCTTTGACGATCTCCTCGGCTAGACGAGCCTTCTGCTCTTCAGACTTTCCGGGCCAGAGCTTGACGATGACGTGTGGCATTGTTCTTCCCCCAATTCTTCACTAAGTTAAAATCTCGGGGACTATGTGCCTGCCCGGCGCGGCGCATTCAGGAGCCGCACGGCGACGGCGGCGGAGCACGTCACAACGAGCGCGCTCGCAAGGAACACCGCGCCCAGGCCGAACCAGCCCGCGACTAGCCCCAGCAAGGGGCTGGAGAGTCCCAGCGACAGGTCGAGGAAAGCTGTGTACGCTCCCATGGCGAACCCGCGGCTTTCCGAAGGCGCGCGGCGGATCGCTTCGACGCCGAAGCCTGGATAGACGAGCGAGTAGCCTAGACCTGTGAGCGTGACGCCGACGAGCGCCAGCCAAGACCAGGGCGCTAACCAGATGAGCGCCTGCCCGACCGCCTCGATCAGCACGCAGACCAGCGCCACTTTGGCACCGCCGACACGATCCGGCAGGTGTCCGAACAGCACGCGCCCGATGATGAAGGCGAGGCTCAAGAGTGTTAAGGCGAGCCACGCCTGTCCCCAGCCGTGTTGCGCGAAGAGCAGCACGATAAATATGGTGATCGCGCCGAAGCCGACGCCGCTTATCGCCACGCCGAGACCCGGCATCCAGACCGCGCCGACTACTTTGGTGAACGCGGGGCGAGCGTGTGGCGTCGGCGCAACTGGTTTGAGCGGAGCTACGAACAGCAGCGCGGCCAGAGGGATCGTCGTCGCCGCGAGCGCAATCGCCGCGAAGCCGTAACCTGCGTACAGCGCGGTGCCCGCAGGCGCGCCGACCGCGTAGGCGGCATAGAGCGCCGTCCCGACAAACGACATGACCTTGCCCGTGTTCTGCGCCCCTGCGAGCGCCAGCCCCCAACTGAGCGCGCCCGTGATGATGAAGCTCTCCCCCACGCCGAGCAGTACCCTGCCCACGAGAAGAATCAGGACTGAAGTCCCCGGCGTGCCGATGAACCGAAGCGACAGCAGGTAGAACAAACCCGAAGCGACCGCGACCACTAGCCCCGTAACGACGGCACGCTTAGCCCCGCGGCTGTCGGCGTAATATCCGGCCCACGGACGCGAGAGCAATGCCGCCGCGAACTGGCTGCCGGCGACGAGGCCGACAACGAAGGTGCTCAGCCCCAAGCCTTCGTGTACGTGCAGAGGGAGCACCGGCATCGCCAGTCCGATGACGAGGTACGCCACAAGCACGACTCCGATGATCGGCAGCAGCGCCGCCACGACGGAACGTGCTGCCGCGGGCGACTGTGAGGCGTGAGCTGACATGATTAACTCTTGACTGACCATAATCACTTCCGTTCATCCGACCTGCTAAATCAGGCTTGATATTCTTCGTCGCTGACCTTCTCCTGCCATTCGACGTTCTTTCCGTCGAGCGCCTCCTGGATGGCGATGTGCGACATGCCAGTAGTCGGCGTCGCGCCGTGCCAGTGCCTCTCCTTCGGCGGGCACCAGACCACGTCTCCGGCGCGTATCTCGACCTTCGGGCCGCCTTCGCTCTGCACCCAGCCGCAGCCCTGCGTGACGACGAGCGTTTGCCCCAGCGGGTGCCAGTGCCATGCCGAGCGTGCGCCTGGCTCGAACGTGACGAGCGCACAACCCACTCGGGCCGGCTCGGGCGCTTGAGACAGCGGGTCGATGCGGACGCTGCCGGTGAAATACTCTTCCGGCCCTTTCTGGGAAGGCTGCGAACCATTCTTTTTTAATTCCATCTTCTTTACTCCTTCTCCTGATGCCCTCGTGAGCGCCGCCGCCTCAGGGCTTGACCATGACCTTGAGCGCCTCGCGGTCGTTCATCGCGCGGTAGCCGTCGGGCACACCGTCGAGCCCGACGACGCTGTCGAAAACTCTGCCCGGCTCGATCCTGCCCTCCAGCACGTCGGGCAGCAGCTCCTCAATGTATGCCCGCACGGGGGCCGGGCCGCCGCTCACCGTGATGTTGCCGTAGAAGGTGGGCTGCGCCGAAGGTATCGCCTCGTAGTGCGGGACGCCGACTCTCCCCACCGCGCCGCCCGGCCGCGCGATGCTGACCGCCGTGAGCGCCGACTGCTCCGTGCCGACGCATTCGAGGACGGAGTGGGCGCCGAAACCGTTGGTCAGCTCTCGCACGCGCTCGATGGCCTCTTCGCCGCGCTCGCTGACGACATCGGTCGCGCCGAACTCCCTTGCGAGCGCGGTGCGGTCGGCGTGGCGACCGAGGATGAAGATCCGCTCAGCGCCGAGGCGGCGGGCGGCGATGACGCCGCACAGCCCGACCGCGCCGTCCCCGACGACGGCCACAGACTTGCCGGGGCCGACCCTCGCGGCGAGGGCCGCGTGGTGGCCCGTCCCCATCACGTCTGAGAGCGTGAGCAGCGACGGCATCAGCGCGTCGTCACGATCTACCGGGAGCACGACGAGCGTCCCGTCCGCCTGCGGGACGCGCACCGCCTCGCCCTGGCCGCCGTCGAGTTCGCCGCCCCACCACCCTCCGTGCAGGCAAGAGGTCTGCAAACCCTCGCGGCAGAAGACGCAGGTACCGTCCGACCAAGCGAAAGGGGCGACGACGAGGTCGCCCTTCTTGAACGTGCGCACGTCCGAGCCGACGGCCTCGACGAGGCCGATGAACTCGTGCCCCATGCGCCGGCCTGTCTCGCTCGGCTCCATCTTCTTGTAGGGCCAGAGATCGCTGCCGCAGATGCAGGCGCGTGTGACGCGGACGGGCGCGTCGGTCGGCTCGACCAGCGTTGCGTCGGGGACGTTCTCGATGCGAACGTCGCCGGCTCCGTACATGACTGTTGCCCTCATGTTGAAGTTACCTCCGGTTCATTATGTCAGTTCTGGCCGCGCACTTCGGCGAGTTCGCCGAACCAGTAGGCGGCGGTCACCCCGCCGTCCATGAGGATGTCGCTGCCGGTGAGAAAGCCGCCGTCCGGGCCCATGAGCAGCGCGGCGACGTTTCCCACCTCGTCCGGCGTGCCTGCGCGTCCGGCCACAGACCCCTCGATCATGCGTCGGTAGCCTTCGCCACGCGGCCCCGCCAGTTCGTCCTTAGCGAGCGGGGTGATGACGATGCCCGGACTGATCGTGTTGACCCGCGCGCCGCGCTTGCCCCAGCGAACCGCCTCGGCCATCACGCGCAGCGAGTTCCCGCGCTTCGAGAGCTGGTAGGCGTGAAGAGAGTCCGTCACCTGATTAGAGGTTAACACGTTGGCGAAGCTTCGGAACTCCGCCACCGCGCCGCCGAGCAGGTAGCCTGTTCTTACAGTGGAAGCGGCGCGTACGCGGATGGAGTCGGATAGCCACCCCGTGCCACGGGAGATCGGCGACTGAGCGGGTGGAGGAGCTCTGGACGCGTGTCGAAGCGTGATGGCAACGTGGGCACTCGGCTTGTGGTGGAGTGCTACTTACGACGAGAGTCAAAGAGCCAGGGTGCTGGATGATCTTCTCTAAGCGGATGGCCTCGGGGTCGGCCAGGAGCTGCGAGGTCGGCATCGACGGAGTCTAACTGCCTTGCCCTGACAGCACCAAAATCGCGGGAGAGCCGCTCATGCCTCGTGATGATTGGACTCCGCGACGTGTTCAATTACGGCGGGCCGAAGCGGCCGCGGTACTCATTCGAATCCAGAAAGGCCTTGACCATCTCGGCCCGGACGTAGTTGCCGTTGAACTCGTTGAGCTTCGAGAGCCAGAACTTCCAGCCGCCGAAGTCCGCGTCCCTCGGGTCGTCCGGGTTGCGTCTGAGATACCCGTAGTACTGCATCAGCACGAAGGCCCGGTTGAGTTCCTTCTGCCGCAGGTCCTGGTCGTCGGTTATCTTCCTCAGCGCAGCCGCGCGCCCCGTCGAAGTGTAGTCCGCCGCCAGTTCCTCGACGAGTTGCGCGCGCTCGGTCTGCGAGAGCACGCCGCCCGCGTTTTGATCGAGACGGGCGACGAACTCGGCGGGTGTCAAAGAGAGCGGGAACGCGCCCGTGTAGCGCTGACGCTTGACGAACTCCAGCGCGTACGCCTGCTTATTCGCCTCAAGACGTGCCTGCCAATCGCCCTGCCCGACGACGACTCCCCGCCCGATGCGCTGCGTGTCGGGCAGGAACTCTTCGAAGCGTAGGACGGGCACGTTCCCGGCCACGCCCGGCGAGGTCGCGTCGCCGTAGGCCGCCTTATACATCCGCTCAACGAAGTAGCCCGTCTCCTGGAACTCGATGGAGAGGAAGAAGGCGGCCGAGACGTTGATGCGCTTCACCTCGCGGCAACCCGCATCCGCGCCGCATGACTCGATCTCGCCGGTCCAGAAGGCGAGCCCCGAGGGGTCGGGCTCGCGGTTGAGGAAATCGACGTAGTGCTGGCGCACGAAGTATTGCGCATTGAACGACGCGACATCCAAGGGGTTCGGCCCGTCGGCCGAGTCTTCGCTGTTAATCGTCACGTTGAGCGTGCCCGGCCCGCCGAGCGTCGCGCCGGTGGGGTTCAAGAGCGTGACGTTGAAACTCTCCGGAGGCTCGGTGTAGACATCATCAGTGATGAAGACGGTGATGGTCTTCGAGGTTTCGCCGACGCCGAAAGCGAGCGTGGCGAGCGCCTCTGTGTAGTCGCCGCGCCGGTCGGCCGTGCCGTCCGTGGTCTTGTAGCTGACGGTCGCGGCCACCGCCGTGCTGCCCGTACGGCTGACCTCAAACTGGACCTTCCCGTCTGACTCGTTCACGGCGATGGAGGCCGCGGCGAACTGCACGGTCGAGTTCGTGTCGGCAGCTTCGACGACCGTGAACGTACGACCCGCGGCGGTCAGCGTCCCCGTCCGCGACTCGGCGGTGTTGTTAGGCGCGACGGCGAAGGTGACGACACCCGCGCCGCTCCCCTGGGTGGGAGAGGTGAGTGTAATCCAGCCGGCGTTGCTCGCCGCCGCCCAGCCGCACCCTGCGCCTGCCGCGACGGCTAACGAACCCGCGCCGCCCCCGGGGCCGAAGGACTGCTCCGCGGTGCCAATCGTGTAGGAGCAGCCCGGCTGTGAAGAGGTCAGGCTCAGAGAGTAGTCGCCCGTCGCGTTCGGCGCGAAAGAGTTGGCGAGGATGGTGTAGGTTCCCGCGGAGGGCAGCGTGAAGAAGCCCGTGCCCGCGGGGATGCGCGAGTTCAGGCCGCTCCCGCCGTCATCGTCGTCAACGACGAGGCCGTTCGGCCCTGTCAGGAATAGGTAGGTGTCGAAGTTGGTCGAGGCCAGCGCGACGGCGACCTGCTGCCCCGTCGCCCCTTCGAAGGCGTAGGAGTCGAAGAACGAGCCGTCGGAGAGGAGGCAGTCGGTGTTAGCGAGTGTCCCGCTCACGGTCTGGCCGAATGTGATCGGGGAGGATGCGCAGGTGCTCGGCGTCGGGCCGGCCAGCGTCAGAGAGTAAGCACCCGTCACGTTCGGCTCGAAAGAGTTGGCGAGAATTCTATAAGTGCCCGTCGAGGGAAGCGACAGTGTGCCGCCGCCCGCGGGGATGCGCGAGTTGCTCCCGCCGCCGCCGTCGTCGTCTTCCGAGAGCAGGCTCCCGTCCGGGTTCAGCAGCAGGAGGTACGTGTCGAAGGTAGAAGACCGGAGCGAGACAAAGACCTCCTGGCCCGCCACGCCGCTGAAGCTGTACGAGTCGAAGAATGAGCCGTCGGAGAGGCGGCAGTCGGCCACGGTCAGCGTGCCGCTCACAGTCTGCCCGACCGAGACGGGCGTCGAGGGGCACCCGCCGCCGGGGCTCTGGCCGTCGAGCGTCAGAGTGTAGCCGCCGGTCGCGCCGGCGGCGAAGGAGTTGGCATAGATGGTGTAGGTGCCCGTCGTGGGCAGAGTGATTTGACCGCCGCCCGCGGGGATGCGCGAGTTGCTCCCGCCACCCCCGTTGTTGTTGGTGGCAAGCGTGGTGCCGTCCGGGTTGAAGAGGACGAGGAAGGCGTCGAAGGCCGAAGCAGACATCGAGACGGAGACCTGCTGCCCCGCCACGCCGTCGAAGGAATACTCGTCGAAGAGAGAGCCGTCCGTGAGACGGCAGTCGTTGTCGGCGAGCGTGCCGCTGACCGTCTGGCCGAAGGAGATGGGGGTCGGCGTGGTGCAGCCTCCCGGCGTCTGCGCCGTCAGGTTGAGCGTATAGGTGCCGGAGGTGTTCGACGTGAAGGAGGTCGCCTGTATCGTGTAGGTGCCGTCGGCCGGCAGCATGTAGAAGCCCGTGCCCGCCGGGATGCGCGAGTTGGTGCCCCCGCCGCCGTCGTCGTCCGACGCGACCTCCGCCCCCCCCGGCCCTGCCAGATGGAGGAGTGTGTCGAACGCGTTCGAAGACAACTGGATCGAGACCTGCTGTCCCGCCGTCCCCGCGAAGGTGTAGGCGTCGGAGAAGTGTTCGCCGCCGGCGGGGAGGCGGCAGTCTGTCTGACTCAGCTCGCCGCTGATCGTCTGCCCCGCGCTGAGGTGGACGGGGGCGGGACAGCCGCCAGGCCCTCCGCCGCCGAGCGCCGCGAGCGCCGCGTCGATCTTGATGCGCGGCTTCGTGATGCCATTGACGTCGGTGACGGGGAGGCCCGTGTCGCGCAGCGCCGTGTAGACTTCGGCGACCGTCGCGGAAGGGTTCTTCGACTTGAGCACGGCCCAGGCGCCCGCGACGTGCGGCGCGGCCATCGAAGTGCC
Source organism: Pyrinomonadaceae bacterium (assembly GCA_045807865.1). Classification (GTDB taxonomy): domain Bacteria; phylum Acidobacteriota; class Blastocatellia; order Pyrinomonadales; family Pyrinomonadaceae; genus QHXN01. The sequence goes on along the minus strand of JBJMGP010000062.1, from coordinate 40,418 downwards.
GCTGAAGTTGGCGAAGCTGCCGCCGGGAACCGACGAGCGGATGAGGTCGCCGGGGGCGAGCAGGTTCAGGAAGCTGGCGCTGTTGGAGAAAGAGGAGACGAGGTTGAGGCGGGTCGAGCCGCTGCCGTCGCCGGTCGAGCCGACGCTGATGGCCGAAGAGATACAGGCGGGGGTGCTGAGCGAATCCTTGAAGCTCTCATTGCCGGCGGCGATGACGGTCGCTATCCCGACCGAGCGCAGGTTGTCGATGATGGCCTTCCGCGGGTCCGAGTCGCAGTTCGAAGAGAACTGGCCGCCGCCGAGGCTGAGGTTCGCGGAGGCGGCGGGAATGCTGTCGCGAAGTGCGAAAACTCGTTCGAGTCCTTTCATGATGTCGGACTCAAAGGCGAGGATGCACGGCGCGAAGCCGTCGCAGTCGCTCGCCCGGTTGAATCGTGTGAAGACCTTGATGGCGATGATGTTGGCGTCGCGCGCCACCCCCGAGAAGTTAGGGCCCCGCCCCGCGGCGATGCCCGCCACGTGCGTTCCATGTTCGCAGCCTTCGAGCGTGAGCGTGCAGTTGAGGCCGGAGCCGGTGGCGGTCGTTTGCGCAGCGCCGCCCGGACAGAGCGAGCTCGTGTTCTGCGAGGAGCTGTTCGTCGAGAAGCACGCCTCCGAGACGACCTTGCCCGAGAGGAACGGGTGCGTCTTATCGACGCCCGTGTCGAGGATGGCGACCGCCTGACCGGAGCCGGAGAAGCCCGCAGACCAGGCCGCGGTCGCGCCGATGAGAGGGGTGCTTTCGGAGAGCATCGGCGCGACCGGCACGTCCTCGAAGACGGCCGCCACGTTCGGCGACGTGCGCAGCCGCTCGACCGCCGCCGCGTCCGCCTCGAACGCGAGGTAGGGGACGAACTCGAATCTCTTCACAGACTCCGGCCTGAGCCCTGGCAACTCTCCCAGTAGCGCATCCTGCGCGACGGCTAGACGGGCGCGCTGTGTCTTGGCGGCGGAGCGGGACGGGAGTTCGCCTTCCGGTTCGAAGTTCGTGCGGAGGCCGACGATGACGCGCACTGTACCGTCCTCAAGGGCCTTCGACGCGAGCGCGTCGAAGGTCTGCTCCGTCTCTAGACTGCGGTCGGGCACGGCGGGGACGCGGTTCTTACTTTGTGACTTCGCCGACGTCGCGAGAATGTCCGGCCCGGCGCCCCCGGAGGTTCTCGCGGGGTCAGGTTCGACCGGCCAGGATTTATCAGTTTGGGCTGCGGCTTTACGCGAGAGTATGTCTGCGGCCCGGGCACTCGTTTGCTGGGCTTTCCTTCGCTTGGAAGGGGCTTTACGACGGACGAGTTCGTCAGGGGCCACAGACCTCCTCGCGCTCGAATGCGGCGGCGTGGCGAGCAGCAGCAGGACGAGCGGGAGAGACAAGCAAGTGGCGAGGGTAAAAACCTTTCTCAGGGGTCACTCTCCTTCGCCAGGCATCGCGGGCGGTCGGGCCGGTCGGACGTCTATACACCCGGAAGAAGCGTTGAAATGAAGAGCCGTCGAGGAGACATCCGTCGCATGTGAGTGAAGAATACGGGTCGGCCTAATCATCGTCCCCGAGAATCGACGGGACTGTCGTGCGCACTGAATCCGCGCGCCAAAATCTAATCTCCGAACCGACGCCTTGTCAACGAAAAGTCTCCGCCTGGGGCCTCGAAGTGACACCCAAGCTGGAGCCATAACTTATCTTCCTGGTAGTGGCTCGATCACAGGAGAGAGGCGGTGACTTGTTGTCATCGTGCGGGAAGAGGCGCAGACCTAACTCGTGCATCCCGTCCGATTCCGAGAACGATAAACTCTTCCTGCCGAAGCGCCCGAGCCTTCGGCGCGGCGTCAGGTCCCACCGCCCGACGAGCGCCCTCGGGCCGGACTCCTGGCCGGCGGCCGTGTGCCGCGCGGCGGGGGTGACGAGTCGGTACGCCTCCCGGAAGTCGCCGAAGCGGTGGGAGCACTTGAGTTTGACCAGGCGAGAGAGTCTACAACCCCTCCCGCGCTTGAACCACTACCAAATTTTTCGGAGACACCCAGGCGGGAAGTTGACCCGGCAGACCTCGCAATTGACGAATAGGCGAGTCGGGTAAGCGGTGTCCGAAGTTTTGGAGGAGTAGAAGGGAAGTGAGAGGGGGCGCAAGGATTACCCCTCATAGAGGGGTGAGAAAATGGCATGTAATGTATAGACTCAGTTTCCCACGTCCGCTATGCGGCAGATGAATCCCCATCCGCCGCCGAGTTCGCTGACGGCCAGCAGCAGTTCGTTGCTACCCTTCTTTAAGGGCAGGTAGACGATATCGTTCTCAGGGTTGATGATGCCGAGGAAACCCGGGTCGCGAAAGTTCTGGGCGCTGCGGCCTCGGAAAAGAATCTTGCCGTTCAGAAACACGCTCACGTCGTCACTGTAGCCGAGGTAGAGCTTTTTCAACTGGTCGCGGTCGGAATCGATGCCGGTGCGCGCGTAGACGACCTTCATCCCGGGCTGTGGTTCAAGGCGCTTTGAAAAGTCGTTCGCGAAGGAGACCCTCGGGTGTGGGGCTTCGCGGTATCGGTAGATGACTACAAAGCCGGGCGGCTCCGCCTCCACGTCCTGCCAACGCGCGGCGGCCTCCTCGGAGGGCGAGAGCGGACGCTCCAGGTTGCGCGCGAGCGCGTCGTACGAAGGCGACAGGCTCCACCTGGAGAGTGTGCCCTGAGGCGTCGGCGGCAGGTGACGCTCCCAGGGCGCGTCGGGCGTCGGCCGGAGTTCAAAGTTCGAGAAGTATGTCGCGCCCGTCAGGACGGCGAGGGCCACCTGACCGCGCCGGACGCCGCTCTTCAAATCGTTCATCAAGAGCGCGGGCCGATCCATCTCCTTGACGTAGAGCTTCGCCTGCGCGCCCGACACCTCCAGACGCAGGTGGAACCAGACCTCTTTCGGGATGTCGAGCGCGCCCGTGAAGCCCGGCCCGTTATAGACCTGCCAGTTGAGGCCGGTGTTGAGCACCGGCGTGTACTGCATGGCGTCCGGGTAGCCGGACTTGTGCTGGCGGAGATAGACCCACTCGGCGTTCTCCCCTTCGATGCGGAACTGTATGCCGAAGAAGCCGCGGCTGGCCGGGGTCGCGACGTCCACGTCGATGACGCCGTCCCGCATCTCAAAGTCTTTCAAAGTTGCGGCCCCGCCGTCGAGGTAGAGAGACTTGCGCCCTTGATATTCGGCGACCCGGGCCTGCCCCTCAAGGTTCCAGCGCGTCGAGTCCGCGGGGACGTTGAGCGTCTGCGCCGCCGCGACATACGCCGCGAGCGGGACGAAACACAAAAGGTAGATCGCTCGTCTGCGCGTCATCATTGAAGACGTTGTCCTTCCGCTGAAGTAAAGGGAGCGAGGTGAGACCGGCGAACACTCCGGCGTTGAGACTTTATGTATTTCTTCCGGCGAGAGCACTGATTTGTGATTAAGCGGCTCGAAGCTGTGACGAAAGGGAAGCGGCTCGGCCGGGACGGGCCACGCGCGCCGCACGGAGAAGGCAGGGCGTCGGCGCGTGCTCTCTGTTGGCAACATCTTGTAAAGTGTCCGGGTTGGCCTGTCGGGTGTGCGGCCGTGTGGCAGTCCGTCGGGGCCACTGCCGTCGATTCCTTCAGACTCGAACTCTCAAAGCAAAGGAAAGCTCATGACGAAAAGACTGGTAACCCTTCTGCTCGTTCTCGCGTTCTCGGCCGCCCCCGCCCTGGGGCAGGGAACTCCGCTCGCCGGCACCTGGAAGGTGACCGGCGACATCTCCGGCTACCCCGTCGATCAGCTCTGCACCTTCACGCAGGACGGCAAGAAGCTGGCCGGCTCTTGCAAGTCTGCTGACGACAAGGGGAGCGTCGAGATCAACGGCGAGGTGGACGACAAGAAGGTGACTTGGTCGTTCAAGTCCGAGTACAACGGCCAGCCGATCACGGTCACCTTCAAAGGCACGCTCGACGAGCCCACACAGTTCAAGGGCGACATCGACGTGCAGCCGCTCGGGGCGCCCGGCACCTTCTCAGCCAAGAAGGAAGAGGCTAAGAAGGAAGAGACTAAAAAGCCGCAGTAGTGGCCGCCGCGTCGGGTTACCTTTATCGGAGAAGGATGATGCCTAACATGGGAAGAGTCATCGGGGCGGCGTGTCTGGTCGTGATCCTGACTTGGTGCAGCCTGCCGGCGAGGGCCGTCAGGGGACAGTCACCGCCGCCGCGGCTCGGCCAGAGCAGCGTCAAAGAGGTCGTCGCGGCGTTGACGCTTGAAGAGAAGGCGAGCCTGCTGGTCGGCATGGGCGCGGACTGGACCATCCCCAATTTTCAGACCATGACACCGGAAGACAAGGCGATCCCCGAGAAGGTGCCCGGCGCGGCCGGGCGCACACACTCTGTCCCGCGTCTCGGCATCCCCTCTTTGACCCTCTCCGACGGCCCCGCCGGAGTGCGCATCGACCCCACAAGGAAGAACGACCCTTCGAAGACCTACTACGCGACCGCCTTCCCCGTCGCCACGCTCCTGGCCTCTTCGTGGGACGCGGGGCTCGTCCAAAGAGTCGGCGCGGCCTTCGGCGAAGAGGCGCGTGAGTACGGGGTTGACGTGCTGCTCGCGCCCGGCATGGACATCCACCGCAACCCGCTCGGCGGCCGGAACTTTGAGTACTACTCCGAAGACCCGCTCGTCACCGGGCGGATGGCCGCCGCCTTCGTCAAGGGCGTGCAGTCGCGGGGCGTCGGCACTTCGATCAAACACTTCGCCGCCAACGAGCAGGAGTTCAACCGCATGCAGTCGGACTCGGTCGTCTCCGAGCGTGCGCTGCGAGAGGTATACCTCAAGGGCTTCGAGGTGGCGGTGCAGGAGTCGCAGCCCTGGACGGTGATGTCATCCTACAACCTCATCAACGGCACCTACACCTCGGAGAGCCGGGAGCTGCTCACCAACGTTCTGCGCGACGACTGGGGCTTTCAAGGTCTGGTCATGACCGACTGGTGGGCGGGGAACGACGCCGTGAGTCAGTTGAAGGCCGGCAACGACCTCCTCATGCCCGGCACGCCCTACCAGGCGAAGGACATCGTCGAGGCCGTCCGCGCGGGAACCTTGAGCCGGCAACAACTGGACGAGAACGTCGAGCGCTTCCTGAACCTCGTCATGCGTTCGCCCGCCTTCAAAGGCTATCGATACTCCGACCGCCCCGACCTGAAGGCGCACGCCCTCCTGGCGCGCGAGGCGGCGGCCGAGGGGATGGTGCTGCTCAGGAACGAAGGCAACGCCCTGCCGCTCGCGGCCCCGAAAAGGGTGGCGCTCTACGGCAACACCTCTTACGAACTGTTCGCCGGCGGGTCGGGGAGCGGCGACGTGAACGAGGCGTATACGGTCTCACTCGAACAGGGACTGGCGGACGCGGGCTTCTCCCTCGACGCGCCACTCAAGGAGGCTTACGAGCACTACCTCGCCGACTACAACGCGAAGCACCCGCGGCCCAAGGTCTCCTTCTTCCTCCCGCCGCCCATCCCCGAGTTGACGGTCGAGACGTCGGCCGTCGGGCGCAGCGCCGCCGAGGCGGACACGGCGCTCATCACCGTCGGGAGGAACGCCGGCGAGGGCGGCGACCGCAAGGTCGAAGGCGACTTCACGCTCTCGGAGACGGAGCGCGCTCTCATCAAGACGGTCGCGGACGCCTTCCACGCGAAGGGAAAGAAGGTGTTCGTGGTGCTGAACGTGGGCGGCCCCGTCGAGGTGGCGAGCTGGCGCGACGGCGTGGACTCGATACTTCTGGCCTGGCAGCCCGGGCAGGAGGGCGGCCGTGCCATCGCCGACGTGCTGGGCGGCAGAATCAACCCCTCCGGCAAGCTCGCGACGACCTTCCCGGTCAGATACGAGGATGTGCCCTCGGCCAAAGTTTATCCCGGCAAGGAACTGCCCGGCCGGTCGCAGCTCACCAGGTTCCCATACGCCGGGAGGCCCTCCGAAGCCCTCTACGAAGAGGGCATCTTCGTCGGCTATCGCTACTACGAGACGTTCGACCTGAAGCCCGCCTATGCGTTCGGGCACGGGCTCTCTTACACGAGCTTCACGTACGGCGGACTGAAGCTCAGCTCGAAGCAGTTCGGCGGGAAGCTCACGGCGACGTTGACGGTCATTAACACGGGGAAGGTCGCGGGCAGGGAGGTCGTGCAGCTCTACCTCAGCGCGCCGTCTCGGAAGCTTGCGAAGCCTTCGGCCGAACTGAAAGGGTTCGCCAAGACCGGCCTGCTGAGCCCGGGCCAATCGCAGACCGTCTCTTTCGACCTCGGCGCCGCAGACCTCGCCTCCTTCGACCCGGCCGCCTCCGCCTGGGTGGCCGAGGCCGGCACATACACTTTGAAGGTCGGCGCGTCCTCCGCCGACATCAGGCAGGCCGGAACCTTCGAGTTGAAGAGGGAGACGATAGCGGGTAAGACGAGCAGGGCGCTGATTCCCAAAGCACCCGTGCGGGAGATCAAGCCCCAACCCGGACGTTAACCCGTCGGAGACTCATCGTCTCGCTCGACGTTATACATAGCGGCACAAAGTTCGAACGGCCCGAAATCAACGGACACTTCCGTAGACAGTCACCTCGTCGAAGTCGCCGGGTGGTCGCCTATCTGCGGGTAGCGGTCGGTGAGGACGGCCGTTCCCGCCGCGCCCTCCGGCGTTCGGGTACAGACCTCAGACGCCGGACAGGTCGATCTGGAACATGCCCCGGCCGTGGGTGGCGCAGGCGAGCGTCTCGCCCATCCAGAACAGTTCCTCGACCGAGCAGTTCGTCGGCCCCTCATTCGTCGCCGACCAGTTCTGCCCCGCGTCCTCGCTCGCAAAGACCCCGACCTCCGTGCCGACGTAGAGGAAGTCGGAGTTCCTCGGGTGGACGACCAGGCTGCGGACGGGCGCCTCCGGCAGCGAGTTCCCGATGTTGCTCCAGTTCAACCCGCCGTCCACCGTCCGCCAGATGTTGTCCCTGCTGTACCCGCCGAACGTCACGTAGACGACGTCCCGGTTCGAGGGGTCAATCGTGATGCGCGTGCAGAAGCGGTCGGGCAGAGGGTGCGCGCCCTTGTCGTCCATCTTCACCCAGACCGGGCTGTTCGAAGTCCCGTTGATCGTCTTGTAGACGTCGCCGGAGCTGTTATTCCCCTGCCGGTGTGCATGGCCGACCCAGATGATGTCGGGGTTGCCGGCCGCGACCGTGATGGCGCTGATGGGGACGCCGAGGCCGTTCTTGATGGCGGCCCAGACCGGCCCCGTGTTGTTGGTGTTCGTGGCCCGCGCGTTGTTGGTGCGCCACAGCGACATGCCGCCGCCGAGGATGCGCTCGGGGTTGTTCGGGTCGAGGATGAAGGGCGCGATGAAGAGGGCCTGGCTCAGCCGCGCGTCGGCGATCTGGTACGGGACGGGCTTCCACCTCCAACGCTGCGTGGCCGCGTGCCAGTACTGACCGCTGATGAACTCGGCGGAGGCGCCCTCGTCGGTGCTGCGGTGGATGTTGAGGAAGACGTACTCGCCGTAGAAGTATCTGCCGTCCGTGGGGTCGGACGCGCACCAGCCCCCGTCGCCCCCGTACATCTCCGTCCACTGCTGGGTCCCGCCGGCGGGCGTGTAGCGTAGCGTCCCGTTGTCCTGCGCGCCGCCGATGATGACCCCCGTCGTGACGTTACCGGCGCCGCTGAAGAACTGCGTCACGCCGTAGGAGTGGGCCAGCCCGCGCCAGCCGTTAACCCGCGGCGGGTCGGCGTCGTTCCCCACGGTGTTGACATCGTTCGTCATGTAGACGCCGCCGTCGTTGCTGAAGAAGACCGTCTTGTTGGCCGCGCCGTCGAAGCCGGGGTGCGACGCGATGCAGTGGTGGTCGGCATGCGCGGAGTTGCGATCCCACCACGTGCTGATGTCGATGAGCGTGTTGCCGCCGTCCGTGCTCCGCCAGAGGTCAACCCCGCCCACGATGACCATGTCGGAGTTGGTCGGGTCGCCCGCCCAGATGACGTTGCCGTACCAGCCCTGCTCGCCGAGGTAGCTGGCCGGGTCGCCTTCCGCGTTCAGACTATCCCTCTTCGAGTAGGACTTGCCGCCGTCCGCGGAGCGCCAGACCTCGCCGCCGTTCACGTCTACCGAGGCGTAGACGACGGACGAATTCTGCGCCGCGTAGGTCAGCTCGACGCGGCCGGACCAGATGCCGTCCGGCGTGGCGACCTTCCAGGTCTTCCCGCCGTCCGTCGAGTAGTAGGCCTGCCCGTTGTCGAGGCCGCCGGCCACCGCCTTGTTCTTGTTGGAGGGGTCGAACTTCAGATCGGCCACGGGGTCACTGAGCGTCTTCGTCCAGACCTGCCGGGGGCCGTCTTCGCTCCGCAAGACGCCCTCCAGCGTGGCGGCGAGCAGCACCTTCCCGTCTTTGGACATCGCCAGCCGGTTCACCGCTTGGAAGGGGGGGGCGGTCGTCGCGGACAACTGCTTCCAGGTGACGCCGTCGGTGGTCTGAAAGATGCCCGCGCCCCTCAGCGCATCCACGTTGGAGAAGCCCTCGCCCGTGCCGGCATAGATGACGTCGGGGTTGGTTGGGTCCATGACCATACAACTGACGGCGAGGTTCGCCATCAGGTCGTCCACCGGCCCCCAGTTGTCGCCGCCGTCGTCCGTGCGCCAGACCCCGCCGCCGACGCTGCCGACCCACATAGTGTTAGGGGTCTGCGGGTGGATGACTATCGAGCGCGTCCGGCCGCCGATGTTGCCCGGCCCGAGGTCGGTCCAGCCCGTGTGGTTGGGGTTCAACCCGGCGGTCGGGGGGACGAGGGCCATCGGGCTCACGTCCCGGCCGGTCGGAACTCCGGCCACGCGCGGCTTGGCGAAGCCGCGCGTGCGCGTGCTGTCCATCTGACTGAGTGCGTTGACGATGGCATTCGACGGCACCACCCCGTTCTCGTTCCTCTCCTGCAGGAAGCGGAAGTCTTCACGCAGTCGCGCGAAGTTGGGGTACTCCAGCTTCAGCAGGAGGCGGCGCAGTTTTTCGTCGGGGAGCGCGCTGAGGGTCTTGTTGCTGAGGCCGCGTTTCTTATGCAGTTGCGTGACCTGCTCGACTGCCAGATTCCGCTCCTTTGCCACTTCGTCACTCGATTTGTGTGAACTCATGAGAGGTTGCTCCTTTAGGCGGGGCCGCCGGCGCGTCCCGGCCACCGGCCCGTGTAAATTAACTTTCAATTATGAATGGTTGAAACCGGAAGAAGATTTCTCCCGCGCCCGTCGCAGAAAGGTGTGAAGACTACCGCCTGAGTTCCGGCGGCGCGGACACGACGGTCTCGGAGAGCGGACGCTCCCACAGAATCCTGTCCGTGGACATTTCTCTCGCCTTGAGGGCGCACCTGATGTGCGAGCCGACCCGCGTCTCAAGCAGGTAGTAGACGTTCGGCTTCAACACACACGGCTGCGCGGCCCCGTCCTCGCGCGTCACCACGGCGACCCGCTCCGCCGTCTCGGAGGAGAAGATCAGCCACCTGTTATCAACGCCGCGGTCTGTCGTCGCGGGGCCTTCCCGGTGGAAGAACACGTACAGGCCGTCGGGCGTGACGTAGGGCACGATGGCCTCACCGGCCACCAGCTCGACCTCGGATGGGGGGGCCTTCTGCGAGTGGCCTGACGATTTCAGGTAGTAAGCCACCTCATTGTTCGCGACCCGGGAGAGGAGGGCCGTGTCCCTGCCACCGACCGTCCACACACGCACCGCCGACGAGTCTGACTCCTCGCCCTGAAGCCTCGCCCCCGCCGCGCGAGTCTCGCCGGGACGGAGTGCTTCGACCTTGCCACTTTGCAGGTGGACGCGGACGCCGCCGCGCACGTCCTTCGTATAACGCTCCTGAACGTAGGGCGGCGGGGGTGCCCCGCCCCCGTACCTGAGGTGGGCTTCCCAGTCCAACACCAGCGACCCCAGGGTGACGTAGACCTCTACGGTGGTTGAGTCTTCTCCGCCGTCTATGTCCACCCCGTCGGGCAGCATGACGCGCTCGGATTCCAACACCTGCGCGCCTTCGGCGTCGAGCGCGACGATCTGGACGAGAGTTCCCCTCTTATTGAGTTGGCGCAGCGCGAGCAGTCTGCCCTCGTGAACGATCAGCGGCTTGGAGGCGTTGCGCGTCGTCCAGAGGAGACCTCCCGTGGCGAGCTCCACCGCCACGATCTCGCCGGATGAGGACGAGACATAACCGCCGCGCCCGCGCGGGTCGGCAACCCCTTGAGGGAGGTAGACGGGTCTTTGAACCGGTTCGTCGGCGGCCATCGTTAAGACCAACTTGCGTGGTTCGTCGCGGAAATCCTGATGACTCGGGTTAGACCCGGGCCGCGGCGGTATAATTTGTCCGGCCGGTCTGCCCTACAGACTAAGGGCGGGTACGCCGTTAACTTATTGTCTTCTTCATCAAAGGTCAAGATTTGGGTTACGGCGAATAGTTCACGTCATTGACCTGCGCCTTTCGTCTCTGCCCCTCACGATAAGGCGACCGGCACCGGCGGGACGAGCAGCGCCGCGAAGTTCGAGCTGAAGAAGTTGGCCGGCAGCGCCAGGGCGAGCAGCACGGCGGCGAGCGCAGCCCGCCACACGCGGTCCGCGAAACCTTCGGAGGCGTAGAGAATGTACCAGCCGACGAGCAGGGCGAAGCCGAGCGGCTGTGTCTAAAAGTGATAAGCGGTCAGTTATCAATTTTGATTGACAACACACAGCACAATCAATATTCTGCACGCGCTTGGGCCAATCGTAGACGTGGGACTGTTCCTCTAAGCCTCACGTCACCGTTTCATTTCCACCATCTAGTCGGCCGGCTGAGTCTCGCCGGCTCAACTCCATCAACGCATTTGCCCTGACTGCCGCCGCCCTCGCATCGCAGACCGGGGGGCCTTAACGACAGACCGCGGCCGCCATCACTAACGAGCGTCGGACGTTTGCCGCCTCGCCATCGTCCACATTCTGACAAAGGTGCAAAGATGCTTAAAACAACCTCGGCAGTCACACGCCGCCGTTTTCTGCAAACCTCCGCCGCGGCGGCCGTCGGCGCGCGCGACTTCTTCATGCGCGGCGGCGCGAGCGGCCTCCCCGACGTGCCCGACCCGACGGCCGTCGCCTCCGGCCCGGCGGGCGACCCCGAAGGCGGGTGGGACACCGACGGCTCCTACGGCGACTGGTACGGCGCGCACGAGCTGGCCCACACCTTCGGGCGGCTCCACCCCGGCTTCTGCGACGGCAACAGCGAGGACGACGCGGAGTTCCCGTTCAAGGACGGCCAGCTCTCGAACGGCAACGGCGCGTTCGTCGGCTTCGACATCGGCGACGAGCAGCACGGCATCCCGATGCAGGCACTGCCGGGCTCCCGCTGGCACGACGTGATGACCTACTGCGAGCGCCAGTGGATCAGTTCTTACACCTAAGACGCCATCCGCCTGCGGCTGCTGGCCGAGGACGCGCTGGGCTCGACGCCTGCCGCCGAGCGCGGCGCCACGCGGGCGGCTGCTGAGAAGTTGGAGGTCAACATGGAGAGCGGAGACTTCATCAGCGTGGTGGCGGAGGTAAACCTGACCGAGCGGACGGGCCAGATTCTCTACGTCAATCCCGTCTCGCACGCCCTCACGCCTGAGTCGTCCGGCGCGGCCGGCTTCGAGCTACGCGTGCTCGACGCCGCGGGGCAGACGCTCGGCGCATACCCGGCGCACGTCAAGCTCAACTCGTGCAACGACCCCTCGGAGGAACGGACGGGAATCGTTGACGCCGTCATCCCCGCACACGAAGGGGCGCGGCGGTTGGAGCTGCTCTTCGAGGGACAGGTGTTGGATACTTTCAACGCCGGTGGCGGCGTCTCGCCCGAAGGATCGACACGGCGTGGCGGCGTGGCAGAGTCCGCGGAGGCCGCGCCGTCGAACGTCACATACAACGTGCAGGTCAGCACCGACGACGGGCAGACCTGGCAGACCCTCTCCGTCGGCCGCACCAGTCCCGACGTGACGATTGACCGCACGCAGTTCGCGCCGGGCTCGCGCGTCAACGTCCGTGTCGTCGCCACCGACGGCTTCACCAATACCGTCGCCGACGGCGAGACGTTCACGGTGGAATAGCGACCGCAGACTTTGCAACGTGGCCGGTAACGTTGCGGCGCGCCGACAATGAACCGCACAACCTGCGATGTGGATGAGTGGAAGAGACCACACGGCGGCCTGACGTTGGACGTGGACGAGGTGCACGTCTGGCGCGCCGGGTTGGCGCGCGACCCCGCGACGGTCGCGCGCCTGCTGTCGATTCTCGAACCTGACGAGCGTCAGAGGGCCGACCGGTTTCACTTCCGGCGTGACCGCGTGCGTTTCATCGTCGCACGCGCGGCGCTCAGACAGATTCTCGCCGCCTACCTCGGCGGCACGCCGGAGCGGGTATGTTTCAACTACAGCCCTTACGGCAAGCCGGGGCTGGCGGGTGCGCCGTGTGATCTGAATTTCAACGTGTCTCACTCGAACGAGGTGGCGCTCTACGCCTTCGCGCGTGGGTGCGAGGTGGGACTGGACGTGGAGTTCGTCCGCGAAGAACTCGCCGGCATGGAGATCGCGCGGCAGTTCTTCTCGAAGCAAGAGGTGGACGCGCTCGGCCTGCTCCCGCCGGAGGCGCGGGCGCTTGCTTTCTTTAACTGCTGGACTCGCAAGGAAGCCTACATCAAGGCGCGCGGCGAAGGGCTGTCACACCCGCTGGATCGGTTCGCCGTCTCGCTGGCACCCGGCGAGCCGGCCGCCATCGTCAACACCTTGGACGACCCGCTTGAGGTCTCGCGCTGGTGGATGCACGAGCCGAGGCCGGGGCCGGGTTACGTCGCCGCCCTCGCGTTGCGGGGGGCGCCGCGGCGCGTCCGCCTGTGGGAATGGGCAGGTTAGAGTGAGCCGCGTGACCCGCGCCGCGCACTGCTAAGCTTGAGATACTCCTGCGCGTGAGTGGCCACAGCACGCACGCCAGAAACTTTGAAATGGAAAGTAGTGTTTCCTCATAAACTAGTGAAGCCCGCCGGAGTGTCTCACGCACGGGCGGCCCGTTCGAGCCCTCGCGCACAGCCTCGTCGTTGATAACCGATTTCCCTGATGAGGAGGCAACACCCTTGGCGTCACAAGACCGCATCAAGCACGTCGTGGTTCTCATGCTTGAGAACCGCTCCTTCGACCACTACTTCGGCTTCTTCAAGCCCGCGACGGGGCAGAAGATTGAGAACCTCCAGGGCACAAACGCCGGCCTGTCGAACCTGCTCGACCCCTCCAAGAACGCGTCCGCCAACAACCCGAGCTTCCCCGTCAGCAAGCCCGCCCCCTTCGCCGTCCACGACACGGACGGCCCGTCGCACTCTTTCAACTCCGTCTGCGTGCAGCTCTGCAACGACCGCTCCGGCCCCTCGGCGCAGCACCCCGTCAAGAACAACGGCTTCGTGCGCTCCTACAGAGACAACCTGCTGCAACGCACGCCCAACGTCGGGAAGGATGTCATCGCGGAGGTGATGGCCTCATTTACGCCGCAGCAGTTGCCCGCGCTCAACGCCCTCGCCAGCAACTTCTGCCTCTGCGACCACTGGTTCTGCGAAGTCCCCGGCCCGACCATGCCCAACCGCATGTTCATCCACGCGGCCACCTCCGAGGGGTACGTCCACAACGACTTTAAGAGACCCTACAAGTCGAAGACGGTCTACGAGCTGTTCGAGAAGAAGCAGTTGAGCTGGGCCGTCTACTTTCACGACCTGAACGAGGTGCTTCAGTTCAAGAAGCTCAAGAAGACGGACGAGACCTTCCGCCGCTTCGACGAGCGCTGGGCGGGCGACGTGGCCGCGGGGAAACTCCCCGCCTACAGCTTCATCCTGCCGCGCTTTCTCAACAAGGGCGGGAAGCGCGCGAACTCGCAGCACGCGCCGGAAGACGTGCGCTTCGGCGAACACCTGATCGCGGACGTTTACGACGCCCTGGCGGCCAACGCGGGACTGTTCAGAGAGACCGCGCTCGTCGTCACCTACGACGAGCACGGAGGGTTCTACGACCACGTGGCCCCGGGCAAAGCCCCCAACCCCGACGGCATAAACTCGCCGAACCCGGACGACACGGCCGACTTCAAACTCCCTGCGTTCAGTTTCGACCGGCTCGGCCTGCGCGTGCCGACGATCATCGTCTCGCCCTGGATTCGGAAGGGCATCGTCGAGAACCGGCCTCTCCAGCACACGTCCGTCATCAAGACCGTGACGGAGATGTTCAACCTCGCCGGCCCGCTCAACAAACGCGACGCGAGCGCCGCCTCCTTCGCAGACCTCTTCCAGCAGACGACCGCGCCGCGCGCCGCTTCGGACATGCCCGCCAAACTCCCTCGCCCCTCGCTGGCGAACGCGAGAGTCTCGCGGGAGGCGGCCGGGCAACCCGTCGAGCCGGCCGACGAGCCGCTCAACTCTCTCACGCGAGAATGGGTGGAAGGCATGATGGCACTGACCGCGGGCACCGCGGCCCGCGGCCGTTCGAGGAGCGCCTCGCGGGGCACGCCCGCGACGCACGCCGAGGCGGCGGAGCTGGTCGAAGAACGGCTCAAGTCCACCTTCGGCATCTGAGAGGCATCTCTGAATCTTTAACATGACGCAACCTCGCGCAGCGCGTCTCTCACCCGCGCGGTCACCGACGCCTCGTCCTCGCAGACGTTGGCGAAGAGTCTGAGTGTGTTCGGCCAACCCGGTCGCAGGTAGAAACGGCGCATCGCGTCGGGGTCGAGGCCGCGTCCGTCCCTGTACCGGTAGACGAGTCCGCGCGCGACGAACGCGTGGAGGTCTAGAGGGCCGTGGTCGATGCCGGGCACGTACGCGGCCGGCCGTCCGGCCGTCAGAGCCTCGGCGAGCACGCTTGAGTTGCCCGCGAGCACGATGTCCGAAGCCTCGACATCTACAAACACAGAGCCGCCACGGCTCAGACCCAGCCGCGGTTCTCGGCGCGACGCGACCCATTCGTGCAACCCGAGCCAGAGATTCTTCGGGTGCGGGCGCACGAGGACGCGCGACACGCGCGGGTCTGCGAGCAGTCGCTCGACAAGCTCGCGCAGCCGCCCCTCGTTCACATCCTTGCAGAGGAAGACGCCGACGGAGAGGCGCGCGGGAAGAGGTTCATCTGACATCGGGGCGTGATGTTGCCGCCGGCCCTGGACGAGGACGCGGCCCATCCGGCATCCCTCCTCCTCATACGTCTGCCGCGCGGCCTCGCAGTGAACGACGGCCAACTCGTAAGAGAGCGGTGCGACGGGTCGGACGGGCATGCCGTGCGTGACGAGCACGACCGGGACGCCGCACCTCCGCGCCGCGAGGTTGAAGGCGATGCCGTGCGGATTGCTGTGGCTCGACATCACCGCGAGCCGGAAGCGCCCGCCGCGGAAGAGTGCGAGGTAGCGCGCGTAGTAGCCGAGCAGCTCCAGGACGCGCAGCACCTTGAAGAACTCGTGTCGGCGATGCAGCCTGCGAGCGAGTCTGTAGGCACTTCGCAACGACCCGAGCCGCAGCCCCTTGAGCGCGCGCAGTGCGGCGCCGTCGGGGGGGCGTTGAAACTTCCATTCAGTCCAGTCTAACTCGGGCAGAAGTTGAGGCAGTGCCACGACGGCGCGTCGCTCGTTGCTCAGTCGCGCCACCCACACGGCCCCCTCGCGGCCCGCGCCCGCACGCACTTCGAGAAACCTCGTCAGGCTGCCAAGCAGCGCCGTCACGGCCGGCAGCGGAGTCCCGCGCGCGCGCTCCATCAGGGCCGACCCGACCCGCAGGCTTCGGTGCTGCGACATCACATAGCGGGCGATGCCTTCGACCACCTCGGCCTCGTCGCAATGAAGCAGACCCCTGATGCCACGGCCGAGCAGCCACACGTCTTCGACGCCAACGCTCATCACGCCTCCCTGAGCACCGCCAGCAGGTTGTTGATGGTTGACTCGTGGACACGCGCGCGTGCGGCGCGTCCGCAGTTGGCGTTGTGTGGCGCGAGCAGGCAGTTGTCCAACGTGCGTAAAGGGCTCTCTGCGGGCAGCGGCTCGACCTCGAACACGTCGAGCGCGGCGCCGGCGAGACGGCCTTCGGCCAGCGCGCGTGCGAGCGCGGGCTCGTGCACCACCGGCCCGCGCGACGTGTTGACGAGGTAGGCCGTCGGGCGCATGAGCGCGAGCGCCGCAGAGTCGAAGAGGTGGAAGGAGGACGGATTCAGGTCGCAGTGCAGCGTCACGAAGTCTGACTCGCCGAGGAGCGCGTCGAGCGGCAACATTCGCAGGCCCGTCTCTTCGAGGAACGCCTCGGGCACCGGCGCGGGGTCTGTGCCGAGCACCCTCATCCCGAACGCGCGCGCGCGGCGCACCACCGCGCGGCCGATGTTGCCGACCCCGACCACGCCGAGCGTGCACTCCCGCAGGGAGACCGCGTCGGGCTTAACCCACAGCCCGCGCCGTACGTCCCTGTCCATCCAGGGCAGCCTGCGCGCGAAGCAGAGGACGTAGCCGAGCGCAGTGTCGGCCACCGGGTCTGTGAATGCGTCGGGCGTGTTGCAGACGCGAATCCCGAGCCGCGCCGCCGCGCGCGAGTCGATGGAGTCGATGCCGGTGCCCCACTTTGAAATGACCTTCAGGCGCGGGGCGCTGCGCAGAACTCGCTCCGTATACTGGTCGTCGCCGCAGATGGCGCCTTCGATCTCCGCGACGAGCGGCAGCAGCTCCTCCTCGCTCAGACGTTCGCGCACTTCGGCGCGCAAGACCTCGACGCCCTCGCGCTCCAGGCGCGGGCGGAACTCTTCGAGCGCCGGCAGCATGTAAGGCGCGCTGACCAGGACTCGCCAACTCATATTCGCCTCCCGTCGAAAACGCCCGCGTCCCCGTACAACTTGACGAGCGGGTCGTCCTTCATCAACTGTTCCACCAACCGCAGGTCTTCGGGCGTGTCCACGGCGTGCGTCTCCTCTTCAATCTCCACCAGGCGCACGGGCCGACCGTGCTCGACGGCGCGCAGCATGTCGATGGACTCGGCGCGCTCCAGAGGCGTCTGCGGGAGGCGCGTGAACTCATGCAGGAAGTCGCGCCGGAAGGGGATGACGCACACCTGCTTGAAGACCGGCGGACGTTCGGCGGTCGGGTCACACGCGAAGGCATCGGCGGGCACGGGCGCCCGCGAGTAGTAGAGCGCGTCCCCGTGGACGTTCGACACCACCTTGATCGTGTTGCGGTCAAAGTACTCCTCGCGCCTCTCAATGCGGCGCGCGAGGTTGACGCACGAGATGCTCGCGTCCTGCAAGAGGGGCGCGACGGCCGCCGCGACCATGCGCGGCGTGACCATCGGCTCGTCCCCTTGAATCATCACGACGACCTCCGCCTCGAAGTGCTCGGCGGCCTCGGCGACGCGGTCGGTGGCGCGCTCGTGCGCGGCCGAAGTCATGATGACCTCTCCGCCGAAACCCTCGACCGACGCCCGTATCTCCTCGTCGCAGGTCGCCACGTAGACCGCGTCGAGCAGGTCGCACATCGCGACGCGGCGCACCACGTGCTCGACCATCGGGCGGCCGAGTAACGTCGCCAGCGGCTTCCCCGGAAAGCGCGACGAGCCCATCCGCGCGGGCACGACCGCGACGACTCTCCGTAACCCTTCCGTCAGAGCATTCATCAGTCTCACCTGCATCGCACGCGCAGACGTGAGTCAGAGGCAACAGGCGCGCCGCGGTGCAGCCATGCGCCGGTCGGTGTTTCCGCCGGGCAGCCGGCGCGCCGTCGTAACAATCTTCGGACACCTGTAGTGACTCGACTGCACCGGGCGTTATACAGTGGCTGCGGACGGCGTCAAGTGGCTCGCGGCGGTTGAGGGATTCTAAAGCAGGCGGAGGCTTACAGTGATGAGCATGGAGAGGCCGCTCTACATCCCGGTCATCCTCGGCACCGCGCGCAAGGGGCGCGCCAGCGAGAACGTCGCAAACTTCATGCTCGGCGAGGTCAAGCAGCGCGCCGGCGTCGAGACGGAGCTGGTCGACATCCGCGACCTGGACCTCGCGACCGACGACGAGGGCGAGTCGATCAAGGACGCGCGCTTCTCTGCGCAGATGAGCCGGGCCGACGCCGTCGTCATCGTCGTGCCGGAGTACAACCACGGCTACCCGGGGCTGCTCAAGCACGCGCTCGACACCAATCTCAAGGAGTACGTTCACAAGGCGGCGGGCGTGTGCGGGGTCTCGGCGGGCGGGTTCGGGGGCACGCGGGTCATCCAGGGCCTTTTGCCGGTGTTGAGGGAACTGGGCTTGGTGACGATCTTCTGGGACATGAACTTCTCGGCGGCGCACAAGCTCTTCGACGAGGCGGGGGGCCTGCTCGAACCCGCATATGTGAAGCGCGCCGAACAGTTCCTGAAAGAACTCATCTGGATGGCGAAGGTCTTGAGGCACGGGCGCGAGCACGTCTCGCTCGAATAGATTTATCCGGAGAGACGATGCCGACCGCGGACTAGGGACGCCCCTTCAGAACTCTCAGCCCGTAGAGACCGCCGGCCATGTTGTCGGGGTGCGCTCGGAAACGCACCTCGACCTGCCGCTTGCCGCGCGTCAGCTCTGTTGGAACAACATACGCCCGCTCGAAGAACTTGCCCGGCTGGTCGCGGTTCAAGGTCTCGGACGCGACCACCTGGTTGTCTACGAGGATGTCGAAGGTGCGCTGGCCGGTCTCGCCGCCCCAGTAGTTGCAGAGCAGCTCGACGGGCGCGTCGGGCGTCACCCTGACGTTGAAAGAGAACCAACCGCCGGCGAGCGCGTGACGAAATTTACGCCCCTGCCAGTCGCCCGCCTCGGTCTGCTCTCCCTTCTGCCCGTGATCTATCTCTGACTGCTGTTCGCCCGGGCGGTACTCGTCAAGCGTGCGCGCGTCTAGCTCTGCCCGCCGTGCCGCTTCGGCGGCGAGTGCCGCGCGGCGTGACTCGTACTGCTCGGGCGTCAGCACGTCCCAGTAGACGTTGTAGTAGTCGTAGAAGATTTCGTTAAAGGGTCGAAGCGTCACCGCGCGCGGGCGGGCCGCGCCGTCGATGCGGAACGACAGTTCTTTGCCGGCAACACGCCGGACGGCGGCCGAGAGGTTTTTCGACGCAGGTACGAGCATCGGCACCTCCGCGACGGGCCGGTTGAAGTTGGCCGACTGGTCGGCCGCGTAAGGAACAGTCTCACCCTCGGGGACATGCCCGAGGTCGCCCGCCAGCACCAGCGGGCCGTAAAGGAACGCGACCTTGGCCGGGTCGTCCGGCATCGCCTCGGTGCGCACGGCCAGGGGGATGGTCACTTGCAGCACGTCGCCCGCGCGCCATGTGCGGCGTATCTCGGCGTAGCCGCCGGGCGCGGACGCCGCGTCGAGCGGCCTGCCGTTCAGACGAAAGCGCAGGCCGCCCGCGGCCCAGCCCGGGGTTCTGACTCTGAGGCTCAGGGGCACGGGCCTCCGCGGCGCAAAGCGCAGCTCGACCCGACCGCCGCGCGGGTAGGCGGTCTGCTGCACGAGCACCAGCCCCTTCTCCTCCCAGTTGAGCCGCGAAGGAATGAAGAGGTTGACGTACAGTGCATCTTCCCCGCGGAAGTAGATCGAGTCGTTGTACTTCGTGTGGTTCTCCATCCCCGACCCGACGCAGCACCAGAAGGAGTCCTCGGGCGTCGAGTAGGTCTTGAAGTGGCCCGGCTTGAGCGACATGAAGTAGGCGAACATCCCGCGCCGCGGCTCCTGCGAGCCGAGGATGTGGTTGTAGAGCGCGCGCTCGTAGAAGTCGAAGTAGTCGGCCGACGGACGCCACTCGAAGAGGTGGCGCGTCAGCTTGAGCATGTTGTAGGTGTTGCACGACTCGGCCGTGGCCGGGCCGAGCCGTTCGGAGAGATCGTCGGGCGGGCCGAAATGTTCGTTCTCGCTGTTGCCGCCGATGACGTAGGAGTGGTGGCGCGCGACCTGCTCCCAGAAGTTCTCGGCGATCTTGCGGCCGGCCACGTCGCCCGCAACTTCGTAGAGCCGGGCCTCGCCGATGACTTTGGGAATCTGCGTGTTGGCGTGCCGGCCCGCCAGCTCGTCTCGCCCTTCGAGCAGAGGGTTCATGACGGCCTCGTGGTAGAAGCGTCGCGCTGTGTCGAGATACTTCGGCTCTCCCGTGAGCGCGTAGATGTCTGCCAGCGTCTCGCTCATGCCGCCTTGCTCGACCCTCAGCATGAGCTGGCGCTGCGCGGGCGTGAGCGGGCGCGTTACCTCTTCGACCCAGTCGGCCAGCCGGAGCGTGACCGCCTTCGCCTGCTCGTTCCCCGCCAGCGCCCAGGCGTCCTTCAGTCCGGCCAGAATCTTGTGCTGCGTGTACCAGGGCACCCACGCCCCGCCCTTGAAGTTAAAGCCGCCCGAGACCTCGACCTTGCCCTCACGGAAGCCGCGCAGCGTCTGAAGCTCTAAGGGCGGCAGGGCGCCGACGTAGCCGTCGCCGTAGGCCCGCTGGCACTCGGCCATCTCGCCAACGATGTAGGCGATGCGGTCGCGGAAGCGCGCGTCGCCGGTCGCGGCGTACTGCTGCGAGAGCGCCGTCAGGTAGTGGCCGAGCGTGTGGCCGGCGATGCCCTTCGACTCCCAGCCGCCGTACAACTCGCCCTTCGGCTTCAGCCCCGCGTACTGGCGCGTGTTGTGGAGCAGACGGTCGGGGTCGAGCCCGAGCAGGTACTTCGCGTTGCGCTCCATCGCCGCCTTGAAAGGGCTCGGCAGCAGCGACACCTGCCGCAGGGCGAAAGGCTCGACCGTCGAAGGGGACAGGGCGCCGGAGCTGACACGTTTGGTTTGAGCAGGGGCAGACTTGCCGAGGCAAGCCCCGAGCAGCAGGAAGGCCAGGGTGTAGACGACCCACCGTTTGAAGGCACCGCGGCGCGCCTTAATAGCGACACTTTTCCTGTCCATATTCCTCCCACACGACCCGTCTGCGTCACGACCGGGAATTATATTCGGCGCGAGGCCGGAATCAGAAAAGGACTCTCTTGTAATTCGGGGTCGGGGATATCGACGCCTTGAGCAACGACCTGGTGGCGGCGATGTCCCCGACTTAAATGTGACACGCACGTCCCACCGCGCGGAACAAAATGCCAAATAAAAGAGGTAAAAGAATCGACAAACTAAAGCACAGGGGGAAATGCAATGAGCGATTCGACGAACAGGCCCTTGGCGGTGGTGACGGGGGCTTCGAGCGGCATCGGGTACGAGCTGGCGAAGCTGTGCGCGGAGAACGGCTACGACCTCGTCGTCGCCGCCGACCGGCCGCTCGAAGAGGGCGTGCAGGTATTCCGCGGGCTTGGCGCGGAGGTCGTGGCGGTGGAGACAGACCTCGCCACGACGGAGGGCGTGGACGAACTCCTCGCGGCGGTTGCAGGGCGGCCCGTGGACGCGCTGCTCGCCAACGCCGGGCACGGGCTCGGCCGCGCCTTCCTCGATCAGGACTTTGAAGAGGCGCGCCACGTCATCGACACCAACATCACCGGCACCGTCTACCTGATCCAGAAGGTGGGCCGGGAGATGCTTGCTCGGAACAAGGGGCGCATCCTCATCACCGGCTCCATCGCGGGCTTCATGCCCGGCTCGTTCCAGGCCGTCTACAACGGCACCAAGGCTTTCATCGACTCCTTCTCGTTCGCGCTGCGCAACGAGCTGAAGGAGACGGGCGTCACGGTCACCTGCCTCATGCCGGGCGCGACCGAGACGGAGTTCTTCGAGCGCGCCGACATGCTCGACACGAAGGTCGGGACGCAGGAGAAGGACGACCCGGCCAAGGTCGCGCGCGACGGCTTCGAGGCGATGTTGGCCGGCGAGGGCGACGTGGTGAGCGGCTGGCAGAACAAGCTTCAGACGACGCTCGCCAACGTCACCCCCGCGGGCGTGCTCGCCGAACAGCACCGCAAGATGGCCGAACCGGGGACGGCCGAAGAAGAGAAGGGCGGTAAGGAGAAGTCGGCCGGCGCGGGCGGTTCCGAAAGCTGAGACGCGGGCGGTGGCCCTCCGGCTACGAGAAGGGACGAAGAATGAAAGCGACCATCCTGCTCGGCACGCTCAAGAGGTCCGGGCTGTCGAACACCGAGACGCTCTGCGACTTCCTATCCGGCCGGATGGAACGCGAGGGCGTCCGGTGCGAGATCGTCAAACTCGTTGACCACCAGATTCTGCCCGGCACGTACACGGACATGGGCGAGGGTGACGAGTGGCCCAACATCCTTCGGAGGGTGTTGGACTCCGAGATCGTCATCCTCGCGACGCCCGTCTGGTGGGGCAACCAGTCGTCGGAGATTCAGCGGGTGATAGAGCGCCTGGATGAACTGCACGACAAGGTGCTCGCGGGCGAGCCCTCGCCCCTCGAAGGCAAGGTGGGCGGCATCGTCATCACCGGCGACTCGGACGGCGCGGAGCAGATCATCGGCAACCTCTGCAACTTCTTCAACGCCGTGGGGCTGCTCATCCCGCCCTACGCCACCCTCTCCGTGCTCTGGGAGCGACAGGCGAAAGATAAAAGTCCGACGAAGGAGGAGCTACTCGCCAAGTACGAATCGGACTACGCGGAGACGGCCGACAAGATGATTAAACAATTGCTCAAATACACGTCCGCGTAACGTACCTGTACTGAGCAGGCCGTCGTCTAAATACTTTCGGCGGGAGCCTCTAAGGTTCTCCGGTAATCCTTCCGGCGGTCGGTTCACTCAACTACCCTTGACATAGTAACCGTTCAGTTGTTTTCAGTTAAGATGTGGCAGTTAGTAGCACCGCATAAATCGAATCGAGGGATACGCAGACATGGGGATTAAATTCTTGCCCGCGGGGTCTCTCTACCTCATGTTGGTGTTGCTCTGCGCGTGCGGTCTTGCGCCCGCAGCCGCACACGCACAAGAGAAGTCTGCCGGCGAGTTGCCGCGCAAGGGCTTCGCGGGGGTGCAGGTCGGCCCCGTCCCAGAGGACGTGCGCGCGCGTTTGAAGCTGACGGCGGGGCAGGGGCTGCTCGTCGTCCGCTTGGCGGCCGGGAGTGCTGCGGCCGAAGCCGGGCTCGCGGAAGGGGACGTGATTCTCGAAGCCGGCGGGAGACCTGTGGGGAGTGCCGAAGAGTACGTCGCCGTGGTCGGGCGCCTGCACGCAGGGGACAGGCTCCCGCTCGCAGTCATGCGCGACGGGCGGAGGCTGTCGTTGACGCTCACGCTCAAGCCGCGGCCCTTCGAGAGCAGCACGGACTTTGACGTGCTCTACCGCTCCGTCGGGACGGCCGCGGGCCGCCGCCGCGTCATCATCACCCGGCCGAAAGGAGAGGGCAGATTCCCGGCGGTGCTCATGGTGGGCGGCATCGGCTGTTACTCGCTCGACAACCTGCCGCCGGAAGATGCCTACGCCAGAATCCTCTACGGGCTGACGCTCAAAGGCTTCGCCACGATGCGGGTCGAGAAGACGGGCATGGGCGACAGCGAGGGGCCGCCCTGCATGAGCCCGCAGGCCGACCTGCGGCAGGAGGTCACGGGCTACGTCGCGGGCCTGCGCGCGCTCAAGTCTTACGACTTCGTGGATGCCGCCCGCGTCTTTATCGTGGGCCACAGCATCGGCGGCATCGTCGGCCCGCTCGTCGCATTGGAAGAGCCTGTGCGCGGCCTCGTCGCCGCCGAGACCGTCGGCACGAACTGGTTCGAGTACGAACTCGTGAACTCCCGCCGCCAGGCGGTGCTGGCCGGCACGCCATACGACGAGCTGGAGAGGCGGGCCGTGCGTGTGCGCGAGTGCAAGCGGCGCCTGCTCCTCGGGAAGGAGACGCCCGAACAGATTCTGAAGGACGCGCCCGACTGCGCGGAGCACCTCGCGTACCCCGCGCCCTACACCTACATGCGGCAGCTTGCGGAGCTGAACCTCGCCGAGGTGTGGAAGAAGGTGGGGGCACCCGTGCTCCTCGTCTACGGCACTTCCGACTTCCTCACGAGCGCGGCGGAGCACGAGTACCTGCGGGACATGGTCAACAGCTTCCGCCCCGGCACGGCCGCCTACGTCCGCATCGAGGGGATGGCGCACGGGTTCGAGCGCGCGGCCTCGCAGCGCGTGTACTTCGAACAGCGGAGGGGAGGCGCGCGGCCGGAGTTCCACACGCAGGTCTTCGAAGAGATTGCCCGCTGGCTCGCGGCCGCGACAGGGTGACCTTAACGGGTGGCCTTCTACCTTCTCCTTGAAAGCCTCGTCCCGTCGCGCCACCCGCCGGCTCCTGTTGACAATCTACAGGAGCAGGGTGTAGATGTTGTCCTGTAGATGATCTACAGGAGGCACATGGACAAGAAGACCGACCTCTTGCAGGGCACGCTCGACCTGCTCGTCCTCAAGACACTCCAGACCGGCCCGGCCCACGGCTGGGACATCGCGCAACGCATCCGGCAGGTCTCGCTCGAAGTCATCTCCGTCAACCAGGGCTCGCTCTACCCGGCGCTCCACCGCCTGGAGGCGCAGGGGTGGATTGCCGCCGAGTGGGGTGCCTCCGACAACAACCGCCGGGCGAAGTTCTACAAACTGACGGCCGTCGGGCGCCGGCACCTCGCCGCCGAGACCGAGAGCTGGGAACGCTTCTCCCGGGCGGTGGAGCTGATTCTGCAAGGCACCTGAGACGAAAGTAGACCCCCATGATGAAAGCATTGACGAGGCGAATACGTGCCCTGCTCAGGCGTGAGGAGATGGAGGGTGAACTCGACGAAGAGTTGCGCTTCCACATCGAGAAGGAGATCGAGCAGAACGTCGCCCGGGGGATGAGCCCTGCGGAGGCACGGCGCGTGGCGCTCGTGGAGTTCGGCGGGGTGGAGCGCGTGCGGGAGGAGTGCCGTGAGGTGCGCGGGGTGCGCCTGTTAGAGGACTTGTTGCAAGACCTGCGCTACGCCCTGCGCGTCCTGTCGAAGAGTCCGGCCTTCACCCTCGTGAGCGTCCTCTCGCTGGCCCTCGGCATCGGCGTCAACGCCACCGTCTTCGGCTTCGTCAACGCCGTGATGCTCAGGCCGCTCCCGCTGCCCCGTTACGCCGAGTTAGTCCGCATCCAGGACGACAACCTCCCCAACTATTCCGACTACCTGGCCTTCAACGAGCGCACACAGGTCTTCCGAGGGCTGGCCGCTTACGACTTCGACAGCTTGCAGTTGACCGCGGGCGACTCTCCGGCGCGTGCCGAAGTAGCGCTCGTCAGCGGCAACTACTTCGACGTGCTCGGCGTGCATCCCGCGCTCGGGCGCGCCTTCTCGGCCGACGAAGGCGCACAGCCCGGCGCGGCCGCCGTCGCGGTCATCAGCCACGGCCTGTGGCAGGCGAGGTTCGGCGCTGACCCGGCGGTCGTCGGTAAGACGTTCAGCCTGCGCCGCGTGCCATTCACGATCATCGGCGTGGCCCCGCGAGAGTTCGACGGCGTCTCGCTCGGCCGCCGTCACGACCTTTGGATTCCCTGCGCGGCGGAAGTCCTGCTGCGCCCGGAAGGCAACAGGGTCAGTAACCCTGACGACTATCAGGTGCACGTGATCGGCAGGCTCAGGCCGGGGGTCAGCCTCGAACAGGCGCAGGCGGCGGTCGAGGTCGTCGCCGCGCAGCAGGATCAAGTCCGGAAGGCACCACGCTTCATCGACAACCCCGCCGAGCAGCCCGCCTCATCCACGCCGCGCACTGTCTCATGGGCGACGGCCGTCGAGATGGGGCCGCGCGACCGGCAGCAGTCCTGGCTGGGCGTCGGCGCCGTGTTGGCGGTCGTGGGGCTGGTACTTCTGGCCGCTTGTGCCAACGTCGCGAACCTTCTGCTCGGCCGCGCAGCCGGGCGTCGGCGCGAGATCGGCGTCCGACTCGCGCTGGGGGCGAGCCGGCAGCGTATCGTGCGACAGTTGCTGACCGAGAGCATGTTGCTCTCGCTGCTCGGGGCGGCGGCGGGGTTGATCCTCTCGCGCTGGGCCGGCGACCTTCTGCTGTCGCTGCTACACCAGAATTCGCCGGCCGAAGTGTCGGCCGTCATTCTCGATCTCAGCCTCGACTGGCGGATGCTTCTCTACGCGACGCTGATGGCGGTCTTCACAGGGGTCGCCTTCGGTCTCGTCCCTGCGCTCCAGGCTTCCAAGTCCGATGTCGTCTCCGACCTCAAAGCGGAGACGACGGCGCGCGGGCGCGGCCGGCGGCGGCTCAACTTCCGCAACGCCTTGGTGGTGACGCAGGTCGCAATCTCGGCGCTCCTGTTGATACCGGCCGGGCTTCTGCTGAGGAGCGTCCGTCTGGCCGAAACATCCGGTTACGGCTTCGCCGTCGCCGAGCGCTACGTGGTGGGCGTCGATCTGGAAGCGCTCGGTTACGACGAGCGGCGGCAGAGACTCGTCGGGGAACAGTTGCTGGGCAAGGTGCGCGAGCTGCCGGGCGTCCGCTCCGCCACGATGTCGCGCCTCGTGCCGCTCGCAGGGGGCACGATGGTCGTCACGCTGGAGGTCGAAGGGGAGGCGCCGGGGCAGCAATCGGCCGACGTGTTTACCGAGCGCGGCACGTCCCTTCACGCGCTCGATCAACCCGGCTCGCTCTACCTGAACACGGTGGAGACCAGCTACTTCGAGACGATGGGGATTCCGCTCGTGGCCGGGCGCGACTTCACAGAGCGGGACGACGCCGCGGCCAACGACGTGGTCGTCGTCAACGAGACGCTGGCCCGGCGGCTGTCGCCGGACGGGCAGGCGCTCGGCAGAAGGTTGATCGACCGCGACCCTTTGACGGGGAGGCCGAAGCCGTTGGAGGTCGTCGGCGTGGTCAGGGACGCCAAGTACATCTGGCCCTCGGAGCGGCCGCGCTACTTCGCCTACCGGCCGGTCAGGCAGGTCAGTCAGGGCGAGCTGGGGGCGGCCCACCTCATCGTCCACGCCGCGGGCGATCCGGCGACGGTCTCGAAGGGAGTGAGAGCCGCGGCGAACGCAGTTGATCCAGACCTCTCCGTCGAGGGCTTGACCCGGCTCGACGAGTTGATCGAGCGGCACGTGGGCGAGACGAAGCTCGTCATCTGGGCCTCGGCCGCAGTCGGGGCGCTGGCGCTGCTGCTCGCCGCCGTCGGCCTGTACGGGGTGATGGCCTACACGGTCGCGGGACGGACGAAGGAGATTGGCATCCGCATGGCGCTCGGTGCCGGGCGCGGGCGGGTGCGGCGGATGATCCTCGCCGAAGGGTTGACGCTCGCGGCGGCGGGCACGCTCGCGGGGCTGCTCGTGTCGGCCGCCTGCATGAGGCTCATGCAAAGCCTGCTTTACGGCATCTCCCCCACCGACACGCTGACGTACGTCGCGGTCGCGACCTTCCTCACGGCCGTGTCGCTCCTGGCCTGCTACGTCCCCGCGCGGCGGGCGACGAAGGTCGATCCCTTAATCGCGCTGAGGTACGAATAAAGGCGTTGGTGCGCGGCGGGTGAGGCCGCGGTCATCCGCCGACGCAAGAACACGCCGGATCGGAAGGCGCGGCTCAAGGACATCGACTTGACGAACGTCCGCAAGTGGAGCGAGGAGGTGGAGGTGCTCAGGGTGCCACACCCGAACGCGCTGACGGTGGACACGTCCTACCGTGAGCCGGGGCAGACGGCGCGGCTTATCCTGCGGCATGTACGAGGGGGCGCACAGGTTGGCAGACCCGCCGCGCCTGGCGCAGCGAAGGGCGGTGCCTGACAAAGGCATGCACCCGACACGCGCCACGCCGACTTTCAAACATCTACGGCGGGGCCGGCGGGCGGGTGATGCCGAGCGTGAGCCTGCTACTTGAATGTGAGAAAGGAGAACTCATGTCCGTGAAAGCCTCGTTTGCTGGTTTAGCCCTCGGCGTCGGATTGGTAGCCGGATTTGCCCTGAATCACTTCCTCCCCATCCGGCCGGTCTTGGCCCAGCAACCGGGTAAAATATTGGTGCAGGGTCACGGCCGGGGCGTCTCCACTCTGAAGCCGCCGGGCGAGCAGTTCACCTTGACTGCGGAGAACGATCCGCGGCGCTCGTTCAAGGTTGTGCCCGCAGGGAAGAAGTTCGTACTCACCGACGCCGTGTATGTCGCACAGGGTAGCGTCAGGGAGGATTTGACCGTGAATGTTGCCGCCGCCCAGCCGGCGAGCGGGACGAGCAGCATCTTATTCCAAGTCCGCATCTCGCCCGGCGAATCCCACGAGGTTCATCTCTGCTCGGGCTACGTTATCCCGTCAGGGCACGCCCTTGCTGCCTGGACGAATGCCGGCTTAGCGCCGGAGCAATACGTCAGCGTGTCCGTCACAGGCTACCTGGCAGATGAATGAAAGAGGGTGGCGGGTGATGCAGGGCGTGAGGCTGCTAGAACAATCGGCCCGAAGCCCTGCGGTTGGCGGACGACCTGACTGGAAACAGACGGAGGAGAACTCGGTGATGAAAAAGCTGTTAAGTCATGTGGCCCTTGCTGTGGCACTCTGCTCGACAACTTTGGCGCAAGACGGCAAGGGCTCTTATTACGAGGCGATCCAACAGGGAGCGAGCGGCGCGATTCAACCGAGTCAATTTAAGAAGCTCGAAGAGGACGCCTGGAAAGACTTTGCTGGCGCGGATTCATATTACGTGCTCACAAAAACTTTCGGGAAGACCACGGAGAAGGTCTGGGCCGTCGTCTACGCCGAGACCTATTGCAACCTGATGCCTGACACCGACCGGTGTAACGAGCTGGGTGCGCTCATGCACGGGTGGTATGAAAAGGCGTTCGCAAAAGAGGGCAATCAGATGACGGTGACCTTATCCGAGAACGCCGAAGTCAACCCCTCGTCGAAACAGCCGCCGTTCGAGCCCAACTTTGAAATCTCACTACTCCTGGGCTTTGTCGCGGCTAAGGCCGATTTCAATCCGCTGAGCATCAAGGCGCTGGCGGAAACGCGGCGGCAGCAGTTGGCAATTTGGAATCAGAAGAAGTTGCCCAAGACGGAACTGATCCGCCGGCAGGAGGCAATCGCGGCGGCCGGACATTTTGAAGCCTACAACTACTGGCTGTTCAAAAGCGCCCGACCGGAAGAATTCAAGAAGTGGCAGGGAGAACACCAAGCTCAATATCAGCAGTGGGAGGAGTGGCAGACGAAAAACAGGTTCAGCATTCAGAAGCCGGACATTCAACGGCCCTATTTCATAAAGCGCTCCTAACAACGACAGGCATTCGACCGCCGACATGACAGTTGCCATGCTTCAGCATTGGGAGGAGAAGATCGACGATTCCGGCGCGGCGTCCGGGTTCCGGCGCAGGTACCCGAAGTACTGCATCAGCACGAAGGCGCGACGCAGCTCATTCTGCTGAAGCGCGCCGTTCTCGGCCACGCTGCGGAGCACCGCGGCGCGCGCCGACACAGATGTCGGGTCGGGCGTGAGCAACGCCACAAGGTTGTCGCGCTCGGCCTGCGTCAGTGTCAGCCCTGCGTTCTGCGCCACCTTGACGACGAACTGCGAGGCCGTCTGGGTGTTGGGGTACGTTGTTGTGAAGCGCACGCCGCCCGAGCCGTTGAAGCCCTGATCGTTCGTGCTCACTTGAATGAAGGCGAAGCCGATGTAGTCCGCGTTGGGCTTGTAGAGTTGGGCGCAGCGCCTGCCGCGGCGGGAACGGTGCGAGGAGGAAATATGAGCGCGGCAGCGTGGGTGCTGCTTCTGGCTAACTCCGGAAGCAGCACTCTTGCCCACTGTCCGGTGACAGACGCGGGGGCGTCGCCGGCTTCATTTCAGATGCTACTGGCGATGAACCCGATCTCTTCTCTGGCGGGGGGGTGGGCTTTGATGCTGGTCGCGATGATGTCGCCGACGTTGATGAGCCCGATTCATCACGTCCGCGAGCGCAGTTTCAAACGTCGGCGTGCCCGGTCCGTTACTCTTTTCGTGGTCGGCTACGCCGCGATCTGGATGGCGGCGGGCGGCGTGTTGATGGCGGCGATGCTGATGCTGAACCTGCTCGCGCCGCAATCATCTCTGCCGGCGGTCGCGACGGGGGTTATCGCCTTACTGTGGCAGTGTTCGCCGATCAAGCAGCGTTGCCTTAATCGAGGCCACAATCATAGTGAGCTGGTGGCGTTCGGCCTCGCCACCGATCTGGACGCCCTGCGTTTCGGGATGACGCACGGGATTTGGTGCGTCGGCTCGTGCTGGGCGTTGATGCTACTCCCCATGTTGCTCCGACAGGGCCATTTTGCCGCGATGGCCGTGGTGACCTTCGTCATGACCAGCGAACGTCTTGAACGACCGAGACCGCTCAGTTGGCGCCTGCGCTTTACCGGCAAGCTGATGCGAATTATGGTCGCCCAGGCTCGGATACGATTGCAACGTGTGCCGTCAGGTATCAGACCATCTCTTCAGTAGGGCTCAACGCGGCGGCGGTAGTGGTCTGCCGGTTGATAAGCGCCTCGGGCCGAAGTGATGTAAACCTGTATGACCCCGCCTCCGCTCTACCACCCGCCCATGTGTCGAAGGGAAGAGATGAATAGCCCGAGGCATCTCGAAGCCTACGGGATCGTGCGTCAACACCCTCGGCGGGCGGGGCCGGGCGTTAAATTTTGCAACGATACCAGGCGGCAGACGTGAAGATATAGCGACTCGGAATCTCAGCCGAAGGGGGAATGACAAGCATGGCAGGTACTTTAAGAAGTCTCGCCCTCTGTGCGGCCCTGTGCTCGTTCTGTGTGGCGTCCGTGGGGCCGACCTCTGCGCAACAGGTAAGAGACAGGGAGTTGCGGCCGGCCTTCGATTTCAACCGAATCCAGATGCCGGTCGAAATCGTCTCCGTGAAGTTGAACGGCAGGGATGTTCGGCCGGGTGAGAAGATTCCGGGCGATGACGATTGGCTGCGGGGACTCTCCTTCACCTTGAAGAATATTTCCGACAAGCCGGTCGCCTACGTGGCAGTCGCGCTGCAATTCCCACAGCCGCAAGGTTACGTCGCCTACCTCCTGAGTTACGGGGTCGATCTCTCGCACGGTGAGCACAGGCGAGAAAGTTCACCTCCCGCGGTTGAGCCCGGCGGGACGGTGGACTTAGTGCTCACGCTGGAGAAGTACCCGGGCTTCCTGCGCATCCTCGAACGAGGCGAGGCCGCGAGGAGCTTCGACGCGGCCCCGTACTACGTCGAGAGGGTATGTTTCGAGGGCGAGCCGGACCTGATCTGGGCGGCCGGGATGTTGAAGCGGCGCGACCCCGACCGTCCTACCGAGTTCATAACCATCGAACGATACACCCTGCCCGCCAGGCAGAAGTGAACGCGGCCGCGGCAAAATCTAATAACGGCCTGCACCCCACCGCCGACACGCCGCCTGACTGAGATAAATATTTCCCCCCGTCTTTAGCGTTTTCGCGTGCGGTGAGCCGGCAGGATACACGGCGGGAGTGCTTTGATGATTTACGGATCAATCTTCTCCGCATCGATGTAGAAGTTGCGGTTGACTTCAAACGTCTTGATCTCCTCGGGGAAGTCCAAGGTCTGGACCGTCTCGTTCGGCGTGACGGCGACCTCCTTGCCGTTGATGGAGACGCGAATCGGCATCGCAAACCCTTTGACCACTCTCTCGTAGCTGTACGACAGCGTCTTTCCGTTGACCTTGTATTTGAAGAGAGGGATGTTCGTCGTCCGCAGGTATTGGTCGAACACCTTGCCGAGGTCGATGCCGGCCTTCTGACTGATGTAGGTCTCGATCTGTTCCGTCGTCACGGTCTGGTGCCAGAAATCGGCGTTGAGTCCGCGCAGGATGGAGAGCCATTTAGCATCGTCGTTGATGACGTGACGGATGGTGTGCAGCATGTTTCCGCCTTTGGGATACATGTCGCCCGACCCTTCTCGGTTCGCGCCGTAGGTACCGATAATCGGCCTGTCGTTCCGGATGAGGCGGCGAGTGCCGATCAGATAATCCTCCGCGTCCTTCTTCCCGAAGTGGTACTCGACGAAAAGGCTCTCCGAATAGTTCGTGAAGCTCTCATGGATCCACATGTCCGCCGCGTCTTTCATCGAGATGTTATTGCCGAACCACTCATGCCCGGATTCGTGGACGATGATGAAGTCGAATTTAAAACCGACTCCGGTGTGGCTACCGTCTCGCTCAAGATAGCCGTTCCTGAACCAGTTGCCGTACGTGACCGAGCTTTGGTGCTCCATCCCCGGGTATGAGACCGCGACGAGTTTGTAGCTGTCTTCGTAAAAAGGGTACTTGCCGAACCAATGCTCGAAGGCCTCCATCATGCGCGGGGCCTCTTTGAACTGCCTGAGCGCGGCATCTTTCTGGTGAGCCAGCACCCAGTAGTCCATGTCCAGCACCCCGCCCTTCCCGCGATACTTTTCGGAGAAGTTGACGTAGTTACCGATGTTGACGTTGACCCCGTAGTTATTGATCGGGTTCAAGACTTCCCAGTGAAAGGTCTTTGTTTTACCGGCGGGGTCGTGGTCTGTTCTTTTCAAACGACCGTTGGAGACGGCTGTCAGATTTTCCGGCACAGTCACGTCGATGTTCATCCCGCGGTCGGGCTCGTCCGACCCGTGGTCTTTATTCGGCCACCAGATACTCGCCCCGATGCCCTCGCAGGTCGTGACGATGAAATGCTCCCCGAGGTCGTCTCTGCCCCAGGTGACCCCGCCGACCCACGGGGGATTCTTACTCACCACCGGGACGCCTTCGTAAAATATTTCGACCTTATCTTCGACGCCTTTCGGAAGCTCCTTCTCGAAAGTGACCCAGTAGACATTCCCCTCACGCTCGAATTTGAGTTGAGACTCGCCGTGAGTGATTTTTGTGATCTCAAGCGGCGGCTGTAAATCAATCTGCATTCTGTTTCCCGCTTTGAGAGTCTTGAAAGTTATTTCATTCGACCCCTTCAACCTTTTGGTCTCAGGGAAAAACTGAACCTTCAGGTGATAATGCAGCACGTCCCACCATTCGCGTTCGGGTGTGACTGTGCCTCGAAGCATCTCCTGGCGGGTGATGTTCTCCGTCTGTGCAAAGAGGTGAACGGTGCCACCCTGCACGTGTAGGAGGATTCCGATTGTCAATGCTAATAATTTACGCATAATCATTCACCGTCTCATAAGTTTCAGCAGCAGACCGCTTGAGTCAGGCGTCAACCTTGGCGCTCAGAACCTTCAGCATGAAGGTGTCTACCCACCTCGACTTCACTTCGGCATATTCCGTTTTGTTCGCAGCCACTTCGGCCAGACCTCGCTTGTACTCGTCATATTCACGCGCCAACTCCTGACGCCGTCGGAGCACGTCGCGGAACTTCAGTGCCGCATGCCATTCCGGGGTGGGCTCGGCAAAGATGTGCGCCTGGCAGAGCCGGACGGCCCCTCTGTCGCGGACTGCGTAGTAGTGGCCGGCCTGTTGGTCGTCGAACTGTCCGCGGTACTCATAGCCGAGTTCCTTTAAGGCCCGGATCAAAGGGTCGAGCCCCTTCTCCACGCACAGAATAGCGATATCGAGAATGGGCTTGGCGTGAACCAATGGGATCGAGGTGCTGCCCACGTGCTCGATCCGGGTCGATGGGTCTCCTAAGAGATCGGTGATCCGCTCCTTCTCCGCATCGAAATCTTTCTCCCAGGCCGGATCGTGCGGCAGAAGGCGCAGCTCATCTCTCTTCATCCCATACATAACAATTCAACCTCGGTTTGACGCCTCACGGCCTGCGGTTGGGCGGCCGCGTTTTTCGGCGGTCTGCTCCGGCCGCTTGTATACTACACTTCGCGCCGCGCATAAATCTCTGTAACCTGAGCCTGCTTTGCCGGGGGTCCTCGCAGCGCCTCTGCGCTTGAAAGTAATCTTGACAACGCATCCGTTCGAGTTCGCACGGATTTGTTGTATAAGTTCTGCCGTTAGACTCTTCGAAGCGATTCCCGTTAACAACCATGAGACAAAAGTGTTGGGCGTTCATCGGGGCGTTTGCCGCGGCGGCCCTGTTGACCTTTGCGGTCGCGGCGCCGGCTCAGACCGCGGGCGACGGACTCGAACGCGGTTTCAACGACCCGCCGGACGCGGCCCGGCCGAGAACCTGGTGGCACTGGACAGGCAGCAACGTCACCCTCGAAGGGATTACCAAAGACCTTGAGTGGATGAAGCGGGTCGGGATTGCAGGCTTTCAACTGGCAGACGTTAACGCGGGCGGGGGGCAGAGCGTCGAGCAGAAGATTGTCTTCGGGACTCCCGAATGGCTGGCGGCCGTCCGCCACGCGGCCGCCGAGGCCGACCGGCTTGGTCTGGAGATGACCGTCTTCAGCTCCGCGGGCTGGAGCGAGACCGGCGGCCCCTGGGTGAAGCCCGAGCAGGCGATGAAGAAACTCGTCTGGAGCGAAACCTCCCTGGAAGGGCCGAGCCGTTTCAAGGGTCTGCTTCCGCCGCCGCCTTCGAACAACGGCCCGATCCGGAATCTGTTGACGGGCGGCGCTCGGCCCGGCGCGACCCCAGACCCGACCTACTACGGCGACAGCGCGGTCGTCGCCTACCGCACCCCGTCCGTAGAGGTCTCGGCGGCGGAGCTGAAACCGAAGGTAAGCACGTCGGCCGGGCCGCTCGACGCCGCGCCGCTCTTAGACGACGACCTCAACACCGCGCTCACGCTACCCGCCCCGGAAGGCGGCGGCCCCGCGTGGGTCCAGTTCGAGTTCGCGCGCCCCTTTAACGCGCGTGCCATCTCGCTCGCGGGGCGCGGCGGGATACCGGTGGGGCGCGTGTCGGCGAGCGACGACGGGTCGAACTTCAGGACGCTCGTGACGCTGCCCGGCGCGCAGCTTTATCGCGGCGGCGTGGCGCGGACGTTCGCCCTCCCCGAGACGACCGCGAGGTTCTACCGCGTCGAGCTGACCGGCGCGCCGCTCCGGCCGGCAGAGGTGATGAGCCAGGCGCCGTCTCAGCCCGCGCGCGAATATGTTTTGACGGAGGCGGTGCTGCACGCTGGCGCGCGCGTCCACCGCTGGGAAGAGAAGGCGGGCTTCAGCTTCCTCTTCGAATACGAGTCGGTGCCGACGCCTCCCGTGCCCGCCGACGCGTCTATCCCGAGCACGGGCGTCATCGACCTGACATCGAAGATGGCGGCCGACGGCACGCTCGACTGGGAGGTGCCGCCGGGCAAGTGGACGGTGATGCGCTTCGGCTATTCGCTGACCGGCGCGAAGAACCGCCCGGCCGTGCCCGCCGCGCTCGGCTACGAGGTGGACAAGCTCAGCCGTCAGCACCTGGAAGAGTACCTGCGTGGCTACACCGAACCGCTCGCGCGCACGCTCGGCGGCCTGTACGGCAAGAGCCTGCGCTACGTGCTGCTCGACAGTTGGGAAGCGGGCATGCAGAACTGGACGGAGGAGATGCTCGGCGAGTTCCGACGCCGCCGCGGCTACGACCCGGTTCCTTATCTGCCCGCGCTCGCGGGCCGTGTCGTGGAGAGCGCGGAGGTGAGCGACCGCTTCCTCTGGGACTTCCGACGCACGCTCGCGGACATGTTCGCCGAGAACCACTACGGCGCGGCGACGGAGTTCCTGCGTAAGCAGGGGCTCGGCACATACAGCGAGGCGGCGGGCGTCTCTTTGGAAATACCCGAGGACACTCTGCTCAACAAGAAGCAGGTCAACATCCCGATGGGCGAGTTCTGGATGCGCGACCTGCACCCGCCGTCGATGTACTACGTGGACGTGCGCGGCGCCGCCTCGGCGGCCCACGTCTACGGGAAGAGAACGGTCGCGGCCGAGTCGTTCACGGGTGGCGGTTACGAGTCGCCGTACGCTTTGAAGAAGGTCGCGGACTACTGGTTCGCGCAGGGCATCAACCGCATCATCTTCCACACCTCGGCGCATCAGCCGCTCGACACCAAGCCCGGCAACACGATGGTCGGGACACACATCAACCGCAACATCACCTGGGCCGAACAGGCCCGCCCGTTCATGGACTACCTGGCGCGGAACTCCTACATGCTCCAGAGGGGTCTGCCCGTGGCCGACCTCGCGTACCTTTTGAACGAAGGTGCCCCTTCGACGATGCCTTTCTGGGGCTCCGGTCTCAAGCCCGCGCCGCCCGCCGGCTACGATTACGACTACGTGAACACGGACGCGCTGCTCGAACGCATGTCGGTCGGTGCCGACGGCCGCCTCGTCCTGCCGGACGGTGTGAGCTACCGCCTGCTGGTGCTGCCCGAGGTTAGCCGGATGACGGTTCCGGTGCTGCGCAAAATCCGTGAGCTGGTCGGCAACGGTGCGACCGTGCTGGGGCCGAAGCCTTCGAAGTCGCCGAGCCTGGCCGGATACCCCGAAGCGGACAGGGAAGTGCTGACGTTGGCCTCCGACCTGTGGGGCGACCTCGACGGCATCAGCCGCACGCGACGCGCCTACGGGAAGGGAGTCGTGGTGTGGGGCTCGACGCCCGCGGAAGTCCTCGCCTCGCTGCGCGTCGCGCCGGACGTGGAGTACGGGCGCGGGCTGGACGCGGACTTGACCTGGATACACAGGCGCGAAGGGGAGACGGATATCTACTTCGTCGCGAACCGCGCCGAACGTGCGCAGGACTTCGAGGTGCGTTTCCGCTTGGACGGCAGAGAGGCGGAGCTGTGGCACCCCGACACGGGAACGAGCGAGCCGGCCGGCTATAGCATCAAGGACGGACGGACTACGGTGCCGCTGCACCTTGAGGAGCGCGAGTCGGTGTTCGTGGTCTTTCGTCGCACGACCGGCTCAACGTCAAGAGTCGTCACACGCAACGCGCTTTCGCCGCTCGCGACGCTCGGCGGGCCCTGGGAGGTCAGCTTCCCGCCGAACCTCGGCGCGCCGGCTCAACTTCAACTCGCGGAGTTGGCCTCGTGGACGGCGAATGATTCTGAAGGCGTGAAATACTTCTCGGGCACCGCCGCTTACACGAAGACGGTGCAGGCGCCTCGCGACTGGTTCCGGCCGGGGCAGAGGATTCTGCTCGACCTCGGCGTGGTCAAGGATGTCGCGGAGGTCTCGCTCAACGGCAAGGCGCTCGGGGTGCTGTGGAAGCCTCCGTTCCGTTTGGACGTGACCGGAGCGCTCAAGCCGGGCGCGAACCGCCTGGAGATCAAGGTGACGAACGAATGGACGAACCGACTCATCGGCGACCGTTCGGCACCCGCGGACAAGAAGGTGCTCGCCGCACCCGCCGGCGGCATCTTCGGCCCGCCGCCCACGGTAAACGAATCGGGGCTGCTCGGCCCCTTGACACTCTTCTTGGCCGGGACGCGGTAAGGCTCGGGACGAAAGACGAAGGGAGTTTGCATTCAATGACGTGCAGATCGTGGTGCGTGTTCCTGTCGTTGGCTTCGGCCTTCTTACTGACGCTCGGCACCGCGAGCGGCCAGCGTCAGAACGAGCCGCCGAAGAACGTGGCCGGCATCCCTGTCAACTATGAAGAGTCGCTCGTCGGAAGCTACACGCTCCCCGATCCGCTCGTCCTCTCGGACGGCAAGCGTGTGCGCGACGCGAAGACCTGGTACAGCCGACGGCGCCCCGAGCTTGTGCGACTCTTCGAAGAGCAACAGTTCGGACGAAGCCCCGGCCGCCCCGCCGGCATGAGCTTCGACGTGTTCGACAAGGGCACGCCCGCGCTCGGCGGTAAAGCACTGCGGCGGCAGGTGACCATCTACTTCACGCCCGACAAGGCGGGGCCGAAGACGGAGCTGCTCGTCTATCTGCCGGCAGGCGCGCGCAAGCCCGTCCCACTCCTGCTCAACCTGAGCTTCACGGCCAACTCGAACACAGTGGACGACCCGGGCGTCAAGCCCGGCGAAGTCTGGGGGCGTGACAGGAAACGTATCCCCGCGCCGCAGGGCACGAACTTCGGGAAGCTCGACGTATTGCCTTTCCTCGCAAGCGGCATAGGCGTGGCCACCGTCTACTACGGCGACATCGACCCGGACTTCCTCGGCGGCATTCCGTATGGCGTGCGTGCCCTTTACCTGAAGCCGGGGCAGACGGAGCCGGCGCCGGACGAGTGGGGCGCGATTGCGGCCTGGGGCTGGGGCCTGAGCCGCGCGCTCGACTACTTCGAGACCGACCGGGGCGTGGACGCGAAGCGCGTCGCCATCGTCGGCGTGTCACGGCTGGGGAAGACTGTCCTTTGGGCGGGGGCACGCGATACGCGCTTCGCGTTGGTCATCGCCAGCTGCTCGGGCGAGGGCGGCGCCGCTTTGAGCCGTCGCAATTTCGGCGAGACCGTCAAACACCTGACGGCCCCGACGAGATACCCGTACCAGTTCGCGGCCAACTACCAGAAGCTCGCCGACCGCCCGGGTGAGTCGCCGGTCGAGGCGCATCTCCTGCTCGCGCTCATCGCCCCGCGCCCGCTGCTGCTGCAAACAGGCGACACGGATCTCTGGTCAGACCCGAAGGGAGAGTTCCTGTCCGCGGTCGCCGCCGGCCCTGTCTACAGGATGCTCGGCGCGGAGGACTTAGGTACGGATCAGATGCCGCCGGCGGGGCAGCCCATCCTGCACAGACTCGGCTACTACATGCACGCCGGTGGGCACGGGACGCTCCCGTCCGACTGGCCGCTGTTTCTGAGGTTCATGCAGTTGCACCTGCGCCCAGAGTTACCGGGGCGGAGATAGACGCTCAGCATTTTATAGGTGACATTACTCCTCACGGAGTCCGATAAGAACGATTACGTATCCCGGGGCTTTGTCCAACTAAACGCCGACATTATGGTCAGGGTGTACTTTGTGGTCAGACTTTATGGTCAGGTTGTGCGGCGTTAGTTTGCGCACTTTTACTAGTGCAGGCGGTTATTGTTGGAGCAAGGCTGCATCTTGTCCGTTCCGGGCACATGCCTGAGGCAGAACTCGGTCTTGCGGCGTTTTTGGAAAATATCGTCGTATTCAATGATGCCCCAGGCATACAGAGTCTCCGCACGTTGGTTGATGAGACCTACCTTGTCGGCGGTCAACACTCCCTTGTAGTAAGAAGTGATGTTCATTTCACCCTGCGGCCCGACGACCCCGTAACTCGGTTCTTGTGTCGCGTCGTCAGGGAACATTGGCATTGGCTCAGGGACGGGGGAGTTTTTGAAATCAACATTCACCCATACGGATACGTTTTGGGCGGGGCTTTGCCCAGCGTTGGCGAACGTGAGCAGCGCGGCGACACGCCCTCCTTCCTTCAGTTCCCCTCCAACATTCGCGCCTTTAACGAACAGGTAGGAGCGATTCTCAAGCTCGCGCGTCTCCCTAGCATCCGTCAGACTTTGTTGAAGCCCCTCCCACTGCTTGGAGGAATAGTAAGTAGAAAAGGCAGTG
The DNA here is from genome assembly GCA_045807865.1 of Pyrinomonadaceae bacterium. Taxonomy (GTDB): domain Bacteria; phylum Acidobacteriota; class Blastocatellia; order Pyrinomonadales; family Pyrinomonadaceae; genus QHXN01. Next base: position 1,168 of record JBJMGP010000062.1, on the reverse strand, counting down.
AAGACAACAATCGCAAAGCTGAAAATGAGCGACAGGGCAATGTTGGTCGTTTCGATTCGACTGTATGGCTTGCTTATCTTTTGATCGCTTTGGCCTGCGCCTGCGTCTTGTGTGGGCTGTGGTTTGTTACCCTTTTCGGGGTTTGGGGGCTGGAGACTATCGAGCGCAAGGGGGTCGGCCCTAACGACTTTACTTCCCGCTGGAGAATGGCTCTGTTGCGTCTGGGGCTTGGCGGTTCCTTGCTTAGTTTTCGTTGGCTTTTGATTTGGCATAGCTTAGACCTCATTGAGAAGTGAGAGTTATTCAGTCCAGAAGGTCGGCTCTATCCCGAGTTCGTAGACGGACTGAATAACACAGCACAGGTTATGGCACAAGACCTTGCACAGCACTTCGTTGACCTGCGCCGCGTGGGTCTTACTGCGGAGCCTTTCACCGAACTTTCCCTTCACTATCGAACCTATGCTCTCAAGAATGCAATCTCCAGGCAGAGACGGTCTCTTCAGGCAAGTGTCTGTTCGGGGTGTGAGCCCGCCACTTCGAGATTGGTGACGGTAGGCGTGGCTGAGCAGCTGATAAAAAGAGGCGGCAGGAGCTTGGGGCACCCGCCGCCTCTCGTCTCATGATCTCTCATGAGGTCGCATTCACTGTCCTCACCCCAGCAAATGCGTGGGCGGATGGATTCACCGACCGCCCGAGTGGCGTGGTTTATACCCGTCCCAGATGGCAGCGTCAACGATTATTTAGAGGGCGAGGAATCGAAATCTTGAACTTAGCCGCCCTTGCCACAAATACTGCGGGAGAAGCTTCCAGGTCTGCACAGGCCCCCGTGAGTTCTTCGTTGTATTCAGCATAGGCAATCTTCAAATGTCAGCGACACGTTGGATCCGCCATCTCCCTACGCTGAGTGTGAGTTGGGCTCTTCCGCACATTTGGTGCTACGAGCATGGTTCTTCGCCGAGGCTGCACTTCAGTCTTTATCAGGCCGCTTGCAGCACCCGCGCACGCAACAGGTCAAGCTTGCCGCGGCCATACATCTGCCGCTTGACCAGCTTCAACCGATGCACCTGCCCCTCCACCTGCCCGTTGCTCCACTCATATTCCAGCGCCGCCCGCACGGCTTGGAAGTCGGAGGTGATCCCGTTGGCAAAGCTGACGAACTCCGCTACCC
>JBJMGP010000061.1:0-16425 GCA_045807865.1 Pyrinomonadaceae bacterium | reverse complement strand
TAAGCGGGCGGGTGCGGGTGACATCAAAAGTATGATTGATGTCACCCGCACCCGCCCGCTTAACGCTCCCGGTATTGCCTGTGCTAGTATTCGTCCGCCCTTAAACCTCTCGGTCTTGAAAAAAGGTTCGAAGCATTTAACGGGGCAGAGACCCGCGAAGGGTCTTGCCCTGGCGGCGGCGCGCATGGACGGCGCCGGGTGGTGGAGACGATGGCTGCAATCCTGATCGTTGACGACGAAGACGGTGTGCGCGACGTGCTCTACGACCTCTTCTCGGAGGATCACATGTGCCACGTCGCGGCCACGGCCGAGCAGGCGCTCGCCTTCCTCGGCGAGCAGACCTACGACGCGGTGCTCACAGACATCTCGATGCCGGGGCTGAGCGGCCTCGAACTCCTCGGATACCTTCGGCAGGAGCAGCCTGACACGCCCGTCATCGTCGTCTCCGGCATCGGCGACCGCGAGCACGCCGAGGGCCTCATGCGCCTCGGCGCCTTCGACTTCATCCTGAAGCCCTTCACCCTCGAAGCCGTCGAGCAGAGCGTCGCACGCGCCCTCGAAGAGGGCCGCGCCCGCAAAGCGGGCCGGCGCGCCGGCGCCGAGTGAAGTTTCTGTCTCTTATTCCCTGACCGAAATCTGATCCGTCATCACCTTGACGAGCACCTTGCGCCCGTCGGTCGCGACGAGATGCACGTCGTCGGCGTCGAAGCGCAGTGGCTCGGCGCCGACCGCGAGGGCCTCGACCTCGAAGGTGAGCAGCACGCCCGCGCCGCTGAGCGGCGAGGTCGGCGGCGCGACGCTGACGAGCAGAAGCCCCTCGGGCGTCAGCGTGTGCGTGACGCGCGCGCCTGTGGGCGCCGAGAGTGTGCCGGCGCCGACCGAGCGCAGCGCGAGCACGCGCGGGTCGAGCCTGAAGCTGAGCGCGAGCAGCCCGAGCGGCGCGTCCGTCTTGAGCAGCACCTTGAGCAGCCGGTGCTCGCCCACGCGCAGAGGGCTCGGCTCCGACATCAGGCGGAGCGACGCGGCGCTCGTCGCGGTCGCGGCGGCGCGATCCGTCAGAGGCTTCTCCGTGCTGACCGAGACCGGCGCGGCGGCCGGCGCGTCCGAGGTCAGGGAAGCGTCTCTCAAGGTCGCGGGGGCGCTTAAAGACGCCACCCTGGGCCTGGTTGTCGCCTGCCCCTCGAACGAGAAGAGCGAGTTGCCGGGGACAAGCTTCGCACTTCCCGACGGCTGAGTCGGCTCGTTGGCCGGGGCGGAAGTGTTAAGGCTCTCGGCGGGGGCGGCGCCGCCCATCAGCTCCTTCGGCGCGGGGATAAATGTCGGTTCGGTCTCCGTCGGCGCGGGGCTGGCCGGGGCGGTTTGAAGCGCGGCGGGCCTGGCCGTCGCGACCGGCTCGGCCGGTGTGGAGGGCAGCTCGACGCTGGCGTGCGTCGGAAGCGTGCGCGCGGCGGCCAGCTGCTCCTCGCGCACGAGCTCCGTCATCATCGCTTCGAGCGTGCCCGTGGTCGGCGTCTGGAGCGTCCCCGAGGGATGCATCTCCTCGTCCTCCGGGTTGACGGAAGAGGCGCGCATGACGTGCGGCGTGACGGCGATGACGATGTCGGTCTGCGTGTCCTCGCGGCGCGGCGCGGTGAACATCTGGCCGAGCACGGGGACGAGCCCGACGAGCGGCAAGCCCTGCCGGCCGCGCGACTGCTGGTTCTGCGCGACGGAGGCGATCATCATCGTGCGGTTGTTCTGGATGCGCGCCGTGCCCTCGATGTTCCGCTCGGTGAAGGTCGGCGTTAAGGCCGCCGCCCCGGCCGTCCGCGTCACGTCGTTCGACTTGATCGACATCTTCACCTGCACGTCGAGGTTGGGGAAGACCTGCGGCGTGAACTCCAGCGTCAGCCCCGTCTTCTCGTACTGGATGACCGGGTAGCCGCTGCCGCCGAAGAGCCCCTGCGTCGCGCCCTGCTGCGCGTTGTTGCCGTCACCGGCCGAGACGGAGCCATAGGGCGTGACCGAAGCGGTCTGCACGGGCACGCGCTGGCCGATGTGCGCGGTGGACTTCTCGCCGTCGAAGGCGTGCACCTGCGTCGAGGCGACGAGACGCGTGTTGTCGCGCCGCTGCAAGGCCGACAGGGCTGTGGGCGGGACGATGAAGGCCGCGCCCAGCGCCGTCGGGATGGACGAGAGCGCCTGCGTCACCACCTCGCGGCTGCCGCCGAGGACGCTCAAGCCCTTCTGGATGCCGCCGAGGTTGGCGAGCGTGTCGCCTGTGCCGATCTGGTTGCCGAACTGCAAGAGGTCTGCGCGCGAGACCTCGAAGATGTTCACGTCCATCACGACCTCGGCGCGCTCCTTGTCGATGGAGCGGAGGAGGTCTGAGACGAGCCGCACGTTCTCGGGCGTGTCGCGGACGGTGATGGAGTTGGTCGCCTTGTTGGCGGTGATGACGGGCTGGCGCCCGGCCTGCGGCGGGATCGAGGCCGTGATGAGCGTGCGCGCGTCGTTCGGGTCAACGTTGTAGAGGTAGAAGGTGCGCAGCACGAGCTGCTGGTACTGCGGGCGCTTGACCTGGTCGGCGACGATGATGGTGCGCGCCGAGAGCTTCTGGAAGAAGAGACCTTGAGTTAAGAAAATGTAGTCGAGCGCCTGCGCGGCCGTTACGTCGATGAGGTCAACGGTGACTTCGCGCTTGGGGAAGTCGCGGTCGAAGACGACGTTGAGCCTGATCTGGCGCGCGAGGTAGCGGACGAACTTTTCGACGTCGCCGCTGTACTGGATCGACTGCAACTGCTCGTTCCGCGCGGGCGCGAGCGAGTCGTCGGCGCGCGTCCTCGTCCCGTTGGTCTCGTAGGCCGCGGGCTGGAGTCGCGCCGAAGTCTGCGGCCTCGCAGTCGGGGCGGGGCGCTCGGCGTCCTCCTGTTCGCTCTTGCCGGTCTGGAGTCGAAAGGCGCGCTCCATCATCGAGCGCGCCAGCTCGTTCGCGGGGTCGTAGCCGTATGCGCGGCGGAAGGCGTTGTAGGCGCCGAGGTAGTCGCCGCGCTCCATGAGCGTCGCGCCCTGCTGCGAGAACTGCTGCGAGGCGTTGAAGAGCGCGCGGCGCAGGTGGAGTTGGTATTCGCTGTTCGAGGGTTCGGCCGCGGCGGCGAGCGAGAACTCCTCGGCCGCCTTCTCCCACTGCTGCGCCGCCTCCTGCCGCAATCCTTCCTTGTAGTTCTTCTGCCCCTTGCCCGACCAGCCGGCCGCCGCCGGCGCGAGCAGGCAGAGTGTGAGGAGACTTGAGACGAGACGAAGGGTTGTGCGCCGCGTGGGGCGTTCTGTTATGCTGCCGGCCAAGTTGCACCTCCGGGATTCGGCATGGCCTTTGGAGACATAAGGTCGGGGCTGGTTTGTGGAAGTTGGCACGAGTGACAGTCGCGCGCCGCGTGGGTCGGAATTGAAAAGGGGCGAAAACCCCTCGAATCTGCTCAAAAAGATGAGCAGGCAGCATTGATTAAACAGAGTTGGCCAAAGATTGTCAAGGTTGGCCGGCGATTTTCTGGAAATGCTGAAGACTCTTCCAGAAGAGGTTGAGCTGTTCCGCGACCGCGCCTGGCGGCGCGAGCCCGAGGCGCGCGTCGAGACGGCGGTCGAGGCCGAGAAGCTCGTCGAGGCCGCGGGCTTCTGTGCGACGATGACGGACTCGCGGCGGCCGGGGCCTTCGCTCTACGTGGCGGTCTGCGGCCGGCGCGACGCGCACATGCCGCGCAACGTACAGAAAGACCCGGAGAGCAGCCTGACGTGGGTCTTGAAGGACGAGCTGATGCGGCGCGGGCGCGTCTACTACGCGAAGCTGACGAAGAACCGCTCGACCTTCGTCGCGCGGCGTCTCGTCCCGCACTTCAACGCGCTCCGGGGCGTCGCGCGTCGCGCGGAAGGCGCGTCGCTTTCGGCCGACGCGCGCGCGGTGCTGAAGGTTCTGCGCAAGGAGTGGGAGATGGCGACCTGCGACCTGCGCGAGGCGTCGAAGGTGTTGGAGCGGCCGCGCTTCACACGTGCGCTCGACGAGTTGCAGCGGGCGCTCAAGGTCATTCCGCAGGAGGTCTTGTACGAGCCCTGGTTCACGTACATCTGGGCGCTGAGCGAGGGGCGTTTCGCGGAGGAGCTGTCGAAGAAGGTGGGCAGGGAAGAGGCTCTGCGCGAAGTGGCGCGCGCCTACCTCGAAGGTGCGGGCATGACCCTCCGCGGCGAACTGGCTAAGGTGGCCGGGCTCTCGCGCGTTGAAGCGGGCAAGGGTAACCACGCGCTGGTCAAAGAGGGTTACGCCGTGCGAGTCGAGGATGGCGTCTACCGTCTGGCAGATTTCGAAGAGAGGCTCGAACGTCTGTAGCTCATGAGTCGAGGTCTCAAATTTGAAGTTTCAGCTCACCGCCTCAGACGCCCAGGCGCGGCTCGGGCGGGTCGGGGAGTTGGCGCATCTCCTGTTCGATCTCCGCGAGCGCCTGCTGGCCCTCGCGGACGGAGTCGAGGGCGAGCGGGCGGTTGTCGCGGACGGTGCCGAGGCGTTTGAGGGCCAGTTCGGTCTCGGTCTGGCTGGCGTCGCGGCTGGCGACGGCCTCGATCAGTTGAAGGCGCGCGTCCATCTCGCGCGCGTGCTCGTCGGCCTCGCGCCGGACTCGTTCGAGCCGCTCGCGGTCTTGCCGCAAATCCCCTTCAACTTCGGCGCGGCCTTTGGCTTGAAGACTCGAAAGAGCTTGCAGGCGGCGCTCGACCTGCTCGGCGTCGGTTCGAGCGCGTGCGAGGACTCTGGTCGCGGTCAAGTGTGCGGCGAGCGTCTCGCGGTAAGCGTCTGCGAGCAGGGGATTGCGCGCTTCCATCTCGCGGAGCGTGCGGCGCTGGTCTTTTGATAACTCCGACTCGAAGAGTGAAAGCTCGTCGGCGGTGACGCCGTCGGCGGCGAGCCGCTCGCGCAGGCGTCGCTCCCAGAGTCGCTTATACATCACGACGAGGAAGGCCGCGACCAGCCCGAAGACCGCGAAGAGGCCGAAGGTGGTGAAGGCGACCAGCAGCTCCTCGCCCGGGCTCTCCGTGACGGTGAAGTAGCGAAAGAGGAAGTAGGCCGGCAGCGGCAGCGTCACCAGCAGGAAGGCGAGCAGCGGCGACCAGCGCAGCGCCCACGCCTTCAAACGGTCGCCCGAAGTGAGCCTGTGACCCTTCTCGCCCAAAACCCGCCTCCCGCCGAACTCCCCGAGCGAATTACGGCATCAAACCTTGAGACGCACCACGCCGAAAGTCTTTGCGGCACGACCCCGATACGTTTCGCACGGCCGAAAAGCTATAATAGCAGAGCCTCGTGTGAGGCAAAGGCTGGCCCGAGGAGAGGCGATGAGGAGACCTTACAGAAATCTTGCCGCCGCGCTGTCGCTGGCGTTCACGCTGGTGGTACCTGTCGCCGTGCGCGCGCAGAAGAAGGACGGCGGCAACGGCGGACGCACGGAGGTGCGGCGCGACGTGCGCACGGTGACCATCCCGGTGACGGTGCGCCTGCCCGAGCGCGCGCAGCCGGCCGAGGTGAGCTACCTCGACGACCTGCAAGTCTTCGAGGACGGCGAGCGCCAGGAGATACTCGCCATCCGCGGCGCGGGCCGCTCGCCTCTGACGCTGGCCGTGCTCATTCAGGACGACCTCGTCTCGTCCATCAGCAACGAGATTCGAGGCGTCGCCGCCTTCGTGCGCAAGCTGCCGCCGGGCTCGCGCGTGATGGTCGGATACCTGAGTTCGGGCTCGCTGCGCGTCCGGCAGAAGTTCACGAATGACCTCGAACGCGCGGCGAATTCGCTGCGTATCCCGCTCTCCTCGACCGCGGCCTCGCCTTACAACCCCTTCGCGTTGACGAGGGACGGCGTCAAGCGCTTCGAGTCGCAGCCCGTCGGCCGGCGCGCCGTGATGGTCGTGAGCGACGGCATCGACCTCTCGCGCGGTCTGACGAACGCTTCGCCGGCGCAGAGCCTCGACCTACAGCGCCTCGTCAACGACTCGCAGCGGCTCGGCGTCGCCGTCTACACAATCTACGCGCCGAGCGTGGGCGGCGGCGACTCGTTTCTCGTCGCCAACGGCCAGGGTTCGCTTCAACGCCTCTCGGACGAGACGGGCGGGCGCGCCTTCTTCCAGGGCTCGGGCGCGCCGGTCAGTCTCGACCACTACCTGCGCGAGCTGGACGCGCTCCTCTCCCGACAGTTCGCTCTGACCTATCTTTCGACCCATCCCGACCAGGGCTTTCACAAGGTGCGCGTCGTCGCCAACACGGGCGACGCCGAAATCTACTACCCGAAGGGCTACAACTTTAAGAAGTAGACAGTAGACAGTAGTTGGTGAATAAAAGACCGCGCGGCTCTCATCATCAAATGATGAGAGCCGCGCGGTCTTCATGTTCCCTACTGACTACTTCTTTATCTTACAAGCGCGTCGGCAGTCTGCCAGCGGCCGGGAGAGGGGGCGAGCAGGCTGAGCATCTCGCGGAGCGATTCGAGGTGGTTGTTCGTCAGTGCGAGCTGCGTGCCGCCGAGCTGCACCGCGGCGTTGCGCGCGTGCGTGAGCGCGGAGAGGTCTGCGTAGGTGAGCGTCAGGCGCACGGCGTTACCGCCGCCGGGCTGTGAGCGGAAGCTCGCGTTCTGCGAGAACGGGAGCGCCTGCCCGTCGAGCACGAGGGAGACCCCACCGACGTTGTGCGTCTGTGCCGAGGGCACGGTCGTGTAGAGGACGAGTTCGAGCGCGGGCGTGCCGGGGCGCTTCGCGCTCTGGTGCATGAAGGAGGCCGCCAGGTAGTAAAGCTCCGTGCCGCTGGCTATCGCGCGCGGGTGTTCAAGCGTGGTGCGCATGCCGCCGGCGCGCGAGTCGAAGGACGTGACGATCTCGCCGTCGTGCTTGAAGGGCGACGGCGGCGGCTTCGGGCAGAGGCGCTTCTGGGGGAAGGCCGTAGCGGCGAGGAGGGTCAACAGGGCGGCGGAAAGTAACAGCCGGGAAGTTGTGCGCATCGGGGGTACCTTTGTGCTCCTGGTAAAAAGTCGGTTTGACGACCGCCGAGTCCACGAGGGTGGAGAGCCTCGCCCACGGCTGGCAGACCGGCGGCGAGACAGTTTTCGGACTTCTGCGGTCGATTCATCAGATTTAAGTCTGAATTAAAAAGGACGGGAAGAGCTCGCCGGCTCCGGCGAGAAGCGCGCCGCCGGGGCTGGCAGCGGGGAGACTAACATCAAACGCGAACTTTTTCCAGACCCGCCCGCATATAAGGTGTCACGAGCCCGGATAGCTGTTGCTTCCATCTTTACGGAATCCCCCGCGCGGGCGGGTTGTAGGTGACTGCGGGAGAGTCAGTGGGCTGGGAGGGCAAGAGCGCGCCCGAAAATCAGGGCGCACTTCGAATATAGAACACGGCCGCGGGACTTGTCATTGCATTTTTTCGTCAAAGACGTTGCGGCCCGAAAGTTCTCTTCCAGAGTTGGGGCGAGTCGCGCCGGCCGGGGTCAACGCAAATGCTCAACGACCTGCTCGATGGCGCCGTGCGTGGCCTTCAGAATTTCGGCGTGCGTGAACAGAAGCATGCCGGCGGCGCAGAGGCAGAGGCAGAGCGCGGCCGCGAGTGGCGAGCGTGTGTGTGCCCGCGTGCCGCCGGCCCTGGAAGCGAGGCGCAGGAGATTGCGCACGCGCCGCGAGGTGCCGTCGTCGCCGTCGCCGAGCAGGTGCGCGCCGGCCGGCAGCGTCGGCCGCGCGCCGCGCGGGATGAGCTTGGAGATTTTGACGATGGCCGAGGCGAGGTCGAGCGCGGCGGAGGGGCCGGCCGCGGCCGCGAACTCGTCGGCCGCCATCTCCGACTCGCGCTGCCACGCGCGGCGGAGCGAGCGCCCGAGCGGCGCGTGTAGCAGCGCGTCCTCACCTGCCTGAAGCAGCGCGCGCTTCAGGTTGTCATGCCCCCCGACGTGACCGCGCTCGTGCGCGAGCGCCGCGGCCAACTCCTCCGGCGTGAGAGCGTCGAAGACCTGCGACGCGATGAACAGTCTGGGTCGCAGCACGCCGATGACCGCGATCACCGGGAAGCTATGGCGGATGCGAAAGGTCGGAACGGTTGTGCCTTCAAACTCGCAAGGTTCGGCGTGTCGCATCCAGTCGCGCGTCAGTCTCCGCGTCGCCAAACATGTCCGCGCCACACGCCAGGACGCCAGCAGCACGCCGGTCGCCGACACGCACGCCAGGACGAGCAGCTCGACGCCGACACCTTCGCCGCTGTCGTGCGGCTCGTACAGCAGGTATGAGGGAATGACGAGGGCGAAGGCGAGCGCGGCGGCAATCGTGAGCGGCGACACGCGCAGGGCGAACAACAGACTGGCGCGGGCGCCCGCGTCCCAGGCTTGCACGCGCGGCGCGAGCGCGCGCCACACGGCGCCGGCCGCCGCCGAGGCCAGCGCGTTGAGCGCCAGCAGCGCCGAGAGCGTCAGACAGATGCAGAGCAGCGCGTACACGGCCCCTTCAATCTCCTTCGCTCAGCTCGCGCCGCTTCTCTTCGACCAGGCGTTGCAGTTCGTCGAGGAGCGCGCGGTCGTGCTCGCTGACGGCGTCCACGATGCAGGCGAGCAGGGGCTCGGCCCCGCCGCTGCGCCCGAGCAGGTCGCCGAGCACGTCCTCGGCCACGCCGCGCTCGAACTCCTCGCGCGAGACGCGCGGCGAGTAGATGTAAGCGCGCCCGTCCTTCTCGCGCGAGAGCAACCCTTTCTTGAAGAGCCGGTCGAGCGTCGTCATCCAGGTGGTGTAGGCGGTGCGCTCGCCGAAGGCGCGGTAGATGTCGCTCGCGCTCACGCGCCCGCGCCGCCAGACCTCCTCCATCACCGTCTTCTCCAACTTGCCCAGCGCCGCCCCGACCACCTCGCGCGGTCGCCTGAACCCGAAGAGTCTAAACTGCGGCACTTTCATCATCGAGGAAGCCTTCTGTCTAAGGATGGGACTGCGGCGAAAGACTGAAACCGCTTGGTGCTGAACTTTTGATGGGGCGGCCAGCGGGGCTCGAACCCGCGACCTCCTGATCCACAGTCAGGCGCTCTAACCAACTGAGCTATGGCCGCCACACGGGGAAGCGAACGGAAAACCAATACTACCAACCGCGTCGGGCACTGACAAGTTGCCCCACGCGGCTCTTCAACGATGCCCCCGGCTGGACTCGAACCAGCGACCCTCTGCTTAGAAGGCAGATGCTCTATCCGACTGAGCTACGGGAGCCTGTCTGCCAGTCGAGGCCGAATGTTAACATGCGCTTCCATCCTGACAAAATTGCTTACAAGACCGTCGAAACCGATAGCATTGCATGACAGGATTTTCAAAAAGCGTGGGCGTGGGGCTGTGGTAAAGTGTGCGAACTATGGCTGAGTGGGAGGAGCCCAAGGGGCGGCAGGCGCGCTGGATAGGGCTGTGGGCGGCCACGGCGGTGGCGCTCTACCTCTGCTGGTCGATGCTCCAGCCTTTCATTGAAGTTGTCCTCTGGGCCGTCGTCCTCGTGATCGTCTTCTTCCCCGTCCACAGGCGCATACAGGCGCGCGTCGGGAGTCCCGGGTGGAGCGCGCTCTTATCCTGCCTGCTCGTCATCATCGTCCTCCTCGTCCCGCTGACGCTGCTGACCTTCGCCGTCGTGAACGAGCTGTCGGACTTCGCGCAGATGTTCCAGCCGAAGCCGGATGGGACGGGCGGCGCTGCGGGCACGGCGGCCGGGCTGCTTGACCCGAACAACCCTTACATCGGGCCGGTCGTGCGCTGGGTGGGGCAGTACTACGACCTCAGTAAATTGGGGTCGCAGGAGTTCATCGCCGAGCGCCTGAAGGGGGTGAGCGGCGCCCTCGCCTCGCGCACGCTCGGCTTCGTGGGCGGGGCCGTCGGCTTCATCGTCGAGGTCTTCTTCGTCATCTTCACGATGTACTACCTCTTCCGCGACGGTGAGCGCCTGCGCTCGGCGGCCTACGACATCACGCCCCTCAGCGACGAGAAGGCGCGCGAGATTTTCGACCGCACGGGCGAGGTCATCGGGGCGAGCGTCTACGGCGTGCTCGTCATCGCCGTCGTGCAGGGCGTGCTCGGGGGGCTGGCCTTCTGGGTCCTGGGGCTGCCTTCGCCACTACTGTGGGGCGTGGTGATGATCTTCCTCTCGATGATCCCGATGCTGGGCGCTTTCATCGTGTGGGTGCCGGCGGCCATCTACCTGGGGCTGTCTGGCCACTGGGCGAAGGCCCTGATGCTCACCGTGTGGGGCGCCCTCGTCATCGGAAGTGTGGACAACTTCCTGCGGCCAAAGCTGGTCGGCGAGCGGACGAGGTTGCACGAACTGCTTATCTTCTTCTCTGTGCTGGGCGGCCTACAGGTCTTCGGCGTACTCGGCATCGTGCTCGGCCCGGTCATCGTCGCCATCACCATCGCGCTCCTGGACGTGCTCCGCCAGGCCGACTCACACGGGCGAAACGCGCACGGCGGCGACACACTGCTGGAGGAGCAGGCCGAGCTACGCGAGGCGCCCAGGGCGTCTTCTTGACGGTCGCCGGGCAAAGCCTCGTGCCCCCGTCCCATAAAAAAGTAGAAAGCCGCCAGCGGTAAACTGGCGGCTTTCTGAATTTCTCGGAAAAAAAGCTGCGTAAATACGCTCTTACGCGGCGTTGTTGAAGGTCTCGGCGAAGACGCGGCGGCCGTTGAGCGCGTCGTCGATAATCTCACGGACGGCGGCCACATCCGGATTCACGTCCATGCGGTCACAGGCGCGCAGATGGCGGATGATGCCCTCGGTCGCGATGTCGAGGGCCGGGCCACCCAGTTTCGAGTAGCGGCGTGCCTGGATGTGGTCAATCATCTTCAGCCGTTCGGCCAGCGGAAACTTCTCAGTAGCGATCACTTTTCGTCTGCTCCTTATGTTTTCGGGCCCCCGACAATCCAATTCGGTGGTGGGCTCTGTATTAGTGACAATTTAGATGCATCGGGGTCGGCAAGGGATGCGAATCCGTTACAATCCCCCAATTTTCACACAATCCAGCCCGCCGTTTGTAAAGCACCACACCCTGTAGGGGATAAGGGGGCCAGAAGAAAAACGCATTCTACATTGAAATTATTTGAATTACCAGAAAATTTTTTGATGTGGTCAGACCGGAGGCGGGCGGAGGAGAATCCCCGGGAAAATATTACTGTGGGACGGCGTAAGTCATTTTGTTTGAGGGGGATGTATGCAGAGTTCCCGGGGCGGAAAGAAGAGACGCCGGCGAAGTCGGAAGGCAAAAATATGCCTGCCAAAACCCGCCGGCGGTCTTTTCGTGTACTTGAGAAGTATGACTGGCTTGTCGGACGCCGACTACTTCTTCGGGACGACTGAGTCCTTCAAACCCTTGCCGAGACGGAACTTGAGCGCCGTCTTGGCGGGAATCTGGATCGTCTCGCCCGTCTGAGGGTTACGCCCTTCGCGCGCCTTGCGCTCGGAGAGAACGAGCTTGCCGAAGCCGGGAAGGACGAACTCGCCGCTCTCCTTGACCTCGCTGACCGCCAGGTTTGCCAACTCCTCGAAAAGCTCCTTCACCTGAGCGCGCTTCAGTTCGTATTTTTCGGCGAAGTGGTTAACCACTTCGGACTGTGACATGCGCTTCTTGCCTGCTTTCGTCGCCATTGGGTGGTGCACTGCCTCCTGCGAATTCGGGAAAAAATCAAAAAGCTTGCGTCAGGACATATATCACACGACGCGGCCTCGCGTCTCGGAAAAATGGCCGAAATTGCCATTTTTCTAAAAAATTTTAAGTGAAAGTCCCGGCGAACGTGCCTTTTGACCGACCACCGTATCAATCCCCGACTCCGAAACCGCCCGACACGTTTTTACGCCGAATGGTTTTGCCTCCCGCGGGATTCGGGAATAAACTGTCAGTTAACCGAATTCCAAAAATAGAAGAGTGGGAGGGGCAGCCTTGACTCCATTTCGCGGGGAGAGCGTGCAGACCGTCCCGACGCAGCCCTTTGAGGGGCAGCGCCCGGGCACCTCCGGACTGAGGAAGAAGACCCGCGTCTTCATGCAGCCCGGCTACCTTGAGAACTTCGTCCAGTCGGTCTTCGACGCCGTCCGCGCGGACGCGGCCGACGGCTTCGGCGCCGAGACTCTCGTCGTCGGCGGCGACGGACGCTACTACAACCGCGAGGCCGTCCAGACGATCATCCGCATGGCCGCGGCTAACGGCTTCCGGCGTCTGCTCGTCGGCCGCGGCGGCATCCTCTCGACGCCGGCCGTCTCGGCCGTCATCCGCCGCCGGAAGGCGTTCGGCGGGCTGGTGCTTTCGGCCAGCCACAACCCCGGCGGCATCGACGAAGACTTCGGCATCAAGTACAACACGCGCAACGGCGGCCCCGCGCCCGAGTCCGTCACCGAGCGCATCTACGCGGGGACGCAGTCCATCGAGCGCTACCTCACCATCGAACACCCGGACGTTGACCTCGAACGGACGGGAAGCGTCCGCGTCGGCGAGACTGAGGTCGTCGTCATCGACTCGCTCGAAGACTACACGGCCGTGATGGAGGAGCTGTTCGACTTCGAGCGGCTGCGTGCGTACTTCGCTTCCGGCCAACGAATGCTCTTCGACGCGATGAGCGCGGTGACCGGCCCCTACGCCACACATATCATCGAGGGGCGCCTCGGCGCGCCGGCCGGGACGGTTTTGAACGGGACGCCGCTGCCCGACTTCGGCGGACACCACCCCGACCCGAATCTCGTCCACGCCGCCGAGCTGGTCCTGCGCATGAGTGGGCAGGACGCTCCCGACCTGGGCGCCGCCTGCGACGGCGACGGCGACCGCAACCTGATCCTCGGCCGCGACTTCTTCGTCACGCCCGGCGACTCTCTGGCCGTCATCGCCGAGCATGCACGCGACTGCATCCCCGGCTACCGCGATGGTCTCGCCGGCGTCGCGCGTTCAATGCCGACGAGCACGGCCGTTGACCGCGTGGCCGACGCGCTCGGCATCAAGTGCTACGAGACGCCGACCGGCTGGAAGTTCTTCGGCAACCTTCTGGACGCCGGCCTCGCGACCATGTGCGGCGAGGAGAGCTTCGGCACGGGCTCAAACCACGTGCGCGAGAAGGACGGGCTGTGGGCAGTTCTGTGCTGGCTGTCCATACTGGCCATGACGGGCAAGTCGGTCGAGGAGGTCGTGCGCGACCACTGGCGCAGGTTCGGGCGCAGCTACTACCAGCGACACGACTATGAGGGGCTCGACGCGACGGCCGCCGCAGAGGTGATGAAGGAGTTGAGCGGCGGTCTGAACAACCTCATAGGGAAGCCGCTCGCCGGCAGCCGCGTCGAGCGCGCCGACGAGTTCGGCTACACAGACCCCGTGGACGGCAGCACGACCTCGCGGCAGGGCGTGCGCATCTTCCTCGAAGACGGCTCGCGCGCGGTGCTGCGTCTCTCGGGCACGGGCACGGCGGGCGCGACGCTGCGCATCTACATCGAGCGCTACCGCGACGACGCCGGCGCGAGCGACATCGAAGAAGCCCTCGGCTCGCTGAGGCAGGGCGTCCGCGAGCTGCTCCGCCTTCGCGAACGCTTCGGCACCGACGAGCCGACCGTCGTCACATAGGATTTCAAGCATCGCGGAACAACCAGAGGAGCGCGGGTACCTTGCTCGCGCTCCTTTGAACGCCAGGGCGGCAGTGAATCTTTTGTCCCACAATCTTCAGGCGATAGTCACACGACCCCGTCGCGCCGCGTAGTATCATCTGCGAACCTTATGGAAAGTCATTCCGTGCCTGAGAGCGCGCAGACGCTCGCGATGTCTTCGCGCAGGCGTCTGGCGGTGACGCTCGGGGTCATCACCGGCATGTTCCTGGCGGCGCTGGAGGCGACCGTCGTCGGCACGGCGATGCCGACGGTTATCGCCTCGCTCGGGGGCTTGAACCATTACAGCTGGGTCTTCTCGGCCTACCTCATCACCTCGACCATCACGGTGCCGGTCTGGGGTAAGCTCTCGGACTTGTACGGGCGCAGACTCCTCTTCCAACTCGGCATCGCAATCTTCCTGCTCGGCTCGGTGCTGTCGGGGATGGCGGGGACGATGACGCAGCTCATTGCCTACCGCGCGGTGCAGGGCCTGGGCGCGGGCGCGCTCGTGCCGCTGGCGATGACGATCATCGGCGACGTGTATACGGTCGAAGAGCGCGCGCGGATGCAGGCGTTCTTCAGCGGCGTGTGGGGGATTTCGAGCGTGGTCGGCCCCATCGTCGGCGGCTTTATCACCGACCAGTTGTCTTGGCGCTGGGTCTTCTACATCAACGTGCCGTTCGGCATCCTCGCCGCCATCATCATGCAGCTCTCTCTGAAGGAGCCGAAGCGGCACGGGCGGCCTTCGATTGATTACGCGGGCGCGGCGCTGCTGATGGCTTCAATCACGCTCCTGATGCTCGCGCTCGTCGAGGGCGGGGCGACGCTGCGCGAGGTCGCGTCGGCGCGCAACGTGGGGCTGCTGGTTGTAGCGGGGCTGCTGGGCGCGCTCTTCCTCTACGTCGAGCGGCGTGCGCGTGACCCCATCGTGCCGCTCGAACTCTTCCGCAATCGCGTCGTGGCAGTGTCGGTCGCCGCCGGGTTCCTCGCGGGCGTGGCGATGTTCGGCGCGATCTCGTTCGTGCCCCTGTTCGCGCAGGGCGCTCTGGGCTCCACGGCGACGGAGGCCGGGTCGCTGCTGACGCCGCTCATGCTGAGCTGGGTCGGGCTCTCGGTCGTCGGCGGGCGGCTCCTGTTGAAGGTCGGCTACAGGCCGACGACGCTGGCGGGGCTCTTACTGCTGACGCTCGGCTTCGCGCTGCTGTCGAGCTATCAGCGCACGACGCCGCGCGTGTGGCTCTACGTCGATCTGGTGCTCATCGGCGCGGGGCTGGGCTTGACGATGCTGACGCTGCTCATCGCCGTGCAACAGTCTGTGGCGCGAGCCCAACTCGGCATCGCGACTTCACTCAACCAGTTCTCGCGCTCGATAGGCGGCGCGGTCGGCGTGGCGATAATGGGCGCGGTGCTCTCCGCGGGTCTGGCCTCGCACCTGCAAAGGGTCGCGAGCGCGGGCGCGGGGCCGCTCACACCGGAGCGCGCGGCCGAGCTGGCTTCCAACCCGAACGCTCTCATCGAGCCGGAGGCACGCGCCGCGCTCCCGCCCGAGGTGCTCGACGAGTTACAGGAGGCGATGGCCGGCGCGATTCACAACGTCTTCTGGACGGGCACGGCCCTGGCCGGACTTGCATTCCTGGTCGCCCTCCGCCTCCCGCGGCAAGGCGACCCGAGCGTCGCCCCGCCCGACGAAGAGACCTGCTGCGCCGAGACCGGCGAGCGCATGGTCATCGCCGAGTTCACCACCCTCGAACCCGCAGACGAGCCCGTCGCCTCGAAAGGAGGTTAATTGATTGATGAAGGAGACAGGGAAGGCAATCGGGGCGGAGGGATTTGAACCCCCGATCTCTCGGTCCCAAACCGAGCGCGATACCAGGCTTCGCTACGCCCCGTTGTCGAGAGAGACATGAATCAACGTCGCTCCCGCATCGGCATTCTAACAGACCGCGTCGTTGAAGGGTCAAGTTGGCTCAGGTGTAATGCTGGCGGAGGTGGCTGACCGCCTGCTGTAACGCGCGGGCGCGATGACTGAGGGTGTGTTTGATTTCGGTAGGCAATTCCCCGAAGGTTTGAGCATAGCCCTCGGGGATGAAGAGCGGGTCGTAGCCGAAGCCGCCGGTGCCGCGCGGGGCGCGTGCGATGCGTCCCGCGCATGTGCCCTCGAAAGTGTGGAGCGTGCCGGCCGAGGGGTCGGCGATGGCGATGACGCAGACGAAGCGCGCATGCCGCTCGGGGTCTCCGGTCGCGTCAAGCTCGCCGAGCAGCTTCGACATGCGCTCGGCATAGGTTGCCTCGCGCCCCGCGTAGCGGGCGGAGCGGACGCCGGGCGCGCCGCCGAGCGCGTCCACCGCGAGGCCAGAGTCGTCCGAGAGCGTCAGCAGCCCCGTGTGCGCGGAGTAGTGCAGCGCCTTGATGGCCGCGTTCTCGGCAAACGTCTCGCCCGTCTCCTCGGCCTCGTCGATGTCGGGGAACTCGCCGAGCAGGCGCGAGCGGAGGGGGAAGCCCGTGAGGAGCTGAGAAAGCTCCCTGACCTTCCCGGCGTTGTTGGTGGCGACCAGAAGCTCGTCGTGTGCGCTCATATACAGAGTTGCATACAGTGTTGCAAAGTCGAAATACTTTGCTGCCGTAGACTTTACTGTTTAGAATCATTCGGGGCCTCGACGGCCCAATTCTCCCAAGCTATCGAAGTCATTCTAAGAATCCTCCCGCGCGGCCCGGCACGCGCGCCGACGGGCGGGCCGGAAAAGTGAAGGAACTGTCCCAGCATCCCACATCCGCGGAAGCATTGCCGCCGACGCAAGAGCTGGCCG
>JBJMGP010000060.1:0-121979 GCA_045807865.1 Pyrinomonadaceae bacterium | reverse complement strand
CGGTCAGCGTGACGGCGACCCAGGTCGCCCAGAATCGGCGCAGAGCCGTTCCGTAGTCCCGAAGCTCCATCGTTGCCCTGCCCCCGCTCATGACGACCACGCAGGCGGGTGTGAGGCGTCGCGCGCCGGGACCCGCCGCCCCTCTCCCTGAGCAGGCTTGAATGTTCACCCCGCCTTAGAACTGTTCGAGGAAGAGATAGCGAGCCCTGTGCCTGTCATCCTCGACGCGCGAGTCCACGTCGAGGCGCATGAACTGCACGGCGCCGCCGCCCTTGACGGCGGGCCACCTGGGCAGGCCGGGGCCGTTGGGGTCGCCCTTCTTGATGAAGTTCGCGAAGTAGCCCTGCATGACCTCCGACACCTTGTAGTCGTCCGGCGTCCAGGCGTAGACCTTGTTCGAGGCGAGGTTGCCCAGCGCGTACTCGATCTCGGCCGAGTGCACGGCGCCGGTCGCGGGCGGCATCGCCATCGCGCCCGAGTTCTGCCCGCGCACGACGCCCCCCGCAAGACCGGGCCGCGCGTCGCCCATCTCGGGCGTCATCGGCGGACGCGGGCGCGCGTAGAAGTACCGGTAGACGTTGCGGCCGCCCGTCTTCGCGTGCAGGTCGAACCACTTCCAGGTGCTGTAGCCGATGAAGCGGTCGCCGGCCAGGTCGGTCGCGGCCGCCAACACCTCTTCACGCGTCTGCGCCGGGTAGAGCTTCAAAGCCTCGTCGGCGCGCGCGCCGTAGAGCCTGCGTACGACCTTCTCGAAGTTCTCCGGCGTCGGCTCGTCGCCGCCGAGCAGGGCGCGCCAGGTCATCTCCTCGGAGTTCCAGCCGACGAGCAGCGGCACGTGCGCCTGACGGCCGGCGTCGTAGGTCGCTTGCGGCGGCTCGGTAAAGAAGTAGCCGTCCACCGCGATGGGGAAGCGGCCGAAGGGCTGCTTGGCCGTCGCCTCCATCAGCCTCTCGGTCGGCAGCGCGCGCAGGGCTGAGAGCGAAGCCGCCCCGACCTCGCCCGCGAGCTTCGTCCCGTCGGCCTCCGCCTGCGCGAGCGGGACGGCGCGCATGGTCGAGAGCACCGAGCCGCTCTCGCCGATGGCGCCGGCGATCAAGTCCCTTGAGAGCGGCGAGGCCATCTGCGCGCTGACCGAGGCCGAGCCGGCCGACTCGCCCGCGATGACGATGTGCCTGGGGTCGCCGCCGAAGGCCGCGATGTTCTCGCGTACCCAGCGCAGCGCCGCTGCCTGGTCGAGCAGCCCGTAGTTGCCCGAGGCGTGCTGCGGCGACTCCTTCGACAACTCCGGGTGCGCCATGAAGCCGAAGAGCCCGAGCCTGTAGTTGAGCGTCACGGCCACGACGCCGCGCCGCGCCATGCTCTCGCCGTCGTAACGCGGCTCCGACCCGTCGCCCGCGATGAACCCCCCGCCGTAGAAGTAGACCAGCACCGGAAGCCGTTCCCCGGCCGACTTCGCCGGCGTCCACACATTCAGGTAGAGGCAGTCCTCACTCATCCCGTCCGACCTGAAGTTCATGTCCCCGAAGACGGGGTGCTGCATACACCGCGGCCCGAACTTCTCCGCCCGCCGCACGCCCTCCCAACCCTTCGAAGGCTGCGGCGGCCGCCACCTCAACTCCCCCACCGGCGCCGCCGCATACGGAATCCCCTGAAAGACCCTCACCCCCGACGCCTGCCGCCCCAACCCTTCAACGACCCCGCCGGTCGTCTTCACGCGGTCAGGCGCCGCCGCCGACCCGGACACGCCGCCCAGCAACAGCGCGACACTCAAAAGAGTGATGCCGCCGAAAAGAGAGACCCCGACTGATGACTTCATACGTGCTGCTCCTTGAACAGACAGGCTGGCAGAACCCCGGCGACATGTTAACAGCCAAAACAAAAACGGCGGGAGTTACCCCGCCGCCGGCCGTCAAAAACTTTTTGGTGGAGCAGAGGGGGCTCGAACCCCTGGCCTCCGCATTGCGAACGCGGCGCTCTGCCAAACTGAGCTACTGCCCCACGCGAGGGTAGATATTAGCGGGCGGTTTTGTGGGGTGTCAAGTTGGCCCTCCTCCGCCAACTGGCGAGATCTCACCATCAGTGTGTCCATCAGTGTGTCCTCCGAATTGGAGGCACAGACGATGGCAACAGACAGAACCGGGTACGTGATCTGCCGGCCGACGTGCGGCCGGCTGTGCTGGAGTCGCTGCGGGATCGGGCGCAGGAGCACGGCGTCGAGTACGTGCTACCGTCGAAGCTCCGTTACCTGATCGCGCCCTGAAGGCTACCCCGCCCCTACCACCAGGAAGACACTGTCGCCCCAGGGTTGTTCATGCTCGCCTTCGGGCGCGAGCGCATCACAGGGAAGAGACTACGGGCTGGTTCATCTTTGCCGCTGAGTTGGAACG
Source organism: Pyrinomonadaceae bacterium (assembly GCA_045807865.1). Classification (GTDB taxonomy): domain Bacteria; phylum Acidobacteriota; class Blastocatellia; order Pyrinomonadales; family Pyrinomonadaceae; genus QHXN01. The sequence continues at coordinate 119,592 of JBJMGP010000060.1, read as the reverse complement.
GGGAGCACTGCTCTTCGGCATCAAGGCCGCACTCCTCACGACGGCTCCCTCAGCCGGTACTCGGTCGTGATCTCGATGGCCTTGTGCAGCGAGCGGTAGACGGGACAGTGCTCGGCGTGAACCCGGTGCACGCGCTCGACCACCTCCCGAGCGGACGCAGGGGCTATGAGGGTGTAGGCGACGTGTATGCGGCGGATGACGAGCACTCCGTCTTCGAGTTCGACCTCTCCCGTGACGTCCGCCGTCAGGTGCCTGTTGCTGGCGTGAATGTGGCGCGCCTCCAGCGCGCCACCGAACGTGCCGGCCAGACAACCTCCGGCCGCTGCGACGATGTAGTCCAGGGTGGTCGCGTGCGGGTCTGCCACTTCGGGAGGCACCTTGTAGTGCTCTGCGATGGCACCGTGCACTCCGAACCGGACGGGCTGCGGCTCGGCCGGCAGATGCGCCAGCCGTGCGGGGCCGAACTCTAGCTCGATCTTGACCTTCGAGACGTAGACCACCTCTGACATTCCGATATCTCCTGACCCACCGCCTCTCGTCAGGCCGGCGCTCCCGTACTCGCGTTCCAGATGTCTGCGGCCAGCTTCCACCCGCCGTTCAGCCGCTTCCAGACGACGACGTACTTGCCTGCGCCTGCGATGATCTCGCCTCCGTCGCCCTGCTTGTAGAGGGTGAACGTGCCGACTTCGGAGGCCAGATCGCCTGAGGACTCGACATCGACCGTCTCCAGCTTCGCTCCGGTCAGCCCGCTCTGCATCGCGCCGTGCCAGAAGGAGCGGATAGCCTCCGTGCCCTCCATCATCTGCGCGTCCGGCGGCAGGATCCTGGCGTCCGGCGTGTAGAGCGCAGCGACGGCTGCGGCGTCACCGGCCTTGAAGGCGTCCATGAACCTCTGGTTGGCCTCTTTGATGGCGCTGCGAACGTCTTCTGGCATGAGCCTCCTGCGCGTGCCGACGGGCTGGTGGAGCATAGTGCTTCTACGCCGAAGGCTCGGGCGAGTCAAGGTCTAGATGGATGAGTGAGGACAGCAAAGACATTCTCCAACCCCTTGGGTGGAGAGTGTCGCGGCTTCTGCTGAAGGCGTTACTTGTTGCCGCCAATGCCCCTCAGCTCGGCGCGCAGCCGCTCGATCTCGGAGAGCTTCTCCCGTATCACCCACAGTAGCTCGGCTTGTACCTTCACCCCCTCTTCGAGCAGGAACCCGGCTGCCTCCGCCGGGTTGTCGTACCTCCCGGCCTGGAGGAGCAGTTCTACCGCCTCCTGCGCCTCCTCCGAGACCCTGACGCTGATGACCTGCTCGCCGCCGCCGGAGGTCGCGTGCCGGAGCTTCTGCCCGAGAGACGTGAGCGCCTTCGGGAGCTTGAACCCGTGCTCCTGCTCCTGCGTCTCCGCCCCGGGCGGCTGCTCTCCTTCCGGCTCGGCGGCAGGAATCTCACGTGTCTGCGGCGGGACTACTTGCCCCTCCTGGATATGCTCTTCGGCGGCATTGTTGGGGGCTCCGCACGCGAAACAGAACTTGAAAGTGTCTTCGTTCTCCATCTCTCCGCAGTTAGCGCACGTCTTCATCTTATTCCTCCGCCTTGAGGGCTGCCGGCATTGATGAATTTTCTACGCGAATTGGGGACTCAGGTCAACGGGTCGGCATAACCACTTCGGCGGCGACCTACGGGATCCTGGAGGCGTTCGTCTACGCCTGCCTGGTGATTGGACATGTCTGCCCGAGTCTCTGCCCGCCTCCCTGGGCAACGAGAACATAACAAGACCGCAACCACCGAACTCCCCACCCGACCTACTCTGAGTCTGCCCGCCAGGGATAGACGCTCTGGACATCCACCTCAACCCCGAATCAAACACAAAAGAAGAGGAGTCATTATGCGTTCCTATTCAGACGTCAACCTGTTGGTCGTCCTCCTGCTGGCGCTGGGGGTCTGCGCCCTCCCGAACCTCCAGCTTACTAACGAGATCGCAGAACGGGTATATGAGCTCAGCCTGTGGCTCCTGAGTCATGCGCTTGGCTTCGTCAGGCACGGCGTGTAGGAACACGGTCGGTAGCAAGGAGTGGGGATGGTGACCTGAGATAGAGCAGGCATGCCGCCCCAATGGCTGGCATGCCTGTTCGTTTGTGCGGCCTCACGTATGCGACCGATCCAGTGCGCTACTTGCTGGTGCCGTTACTCCTGCCCGTAGTCGCTCCTCCGGCCGCCGGGGACATGCGGCAGGCGCCATCGAAGGTGGCCCCGTTCTCGATGATGAGCGAGGGCGTGAGGATGTTGCCCGTTACTCGCGCCGTTCTCCCCAACTCGATCAGGGTCGTGGCCGTGATGTCGCCTTTAACGGTGCCGTAGACCTTGGCCGTCGCCACCGAGATGTCCGCATCTACGAGTCCGTTGGTGCTGACGATGAGCGTGCCGTCTCCCGAGGAGATCCTGCCGGAGAGGTGGCCGTCCACCCTCATCATGCCCTTGAACGAGGCGTCTCCCGTCAGGTGAGTGTTGTTGCCGACGAAGCCGCCGAGGTTGCCATCCTTGATATCTCGGGCGATGGCCTCACTCTCGGGAATGGCTTGCGTTGTGGATGATGTCTGCGGTACTGGCTCGGGCTGCATCATGGCCTCCTGCGGGAACGTCGGTAGAGCGATACAGTTGTAGACGAGTGCTCCAGGTAAGGCAAGAGTTTTCCAGCACTTGGATTGTTGGCGAGGACGCAGCCGGAGGTTGGTATATTCACACACCAAGCTCTTTCAACGAGTGGCGGGGCTGTCAAGTGAGCACATAGACAGAGACAGCGCCCCCCTCGGTTAAGAGGAAGGGCGCTGCTGCTGTGGACGATGCTCTGACGCAAGAGGCGCCAGGGCGTCTCAAGAAGCCGGCCCGGGCTGTTGAGTCCGGGCCGGCGTTCTAACCCGAGTTAGGCCGTCTTTAGACGACGGGGCGGCGTCCGGTCAGAAGGTTGATGACGAAGATGACCAGCGCCACGACGAGCAGCAGGTGAATCAGACCACCGCCGACGCCACCGATGAGACCCAACAGCCAGAGAACCAACAGAATCACCAGAATTGTCCAAAGCATGTTCGCTATCCTCCTCAGTTACTCACCCACAAATTTTTGAACTCCCAAGCACCTGCCAGGGTTATTAACAACGGCCGTGCCAGAAGACGCGGGCGGCGCCGTGCGACCAGATAAGTCATACTATTTCACCGTTTCTGCGCTTTGAGGGCTCTGTCGCAGGGAGGGCGTGCGGCGTGCAGTTGGGGGAAAGCGAATTAAAACGCTTCTCTCTTCCAGTTACACATCGACCTGAAAGGGGACGTTCTGTTCTTGCAGAATGATTGCGGACTTTTGTTTGACACGCACCGCCCGGCGGATGCTTTAATAACGTGGCGCGGGCGCCCCACGCGTCTTCCCCGGGGCGCGCGCTTCGCGTTCGGAACGTGTGGGCACCGAAGGGCCCGCGCGCGAGGAGTCGAATGGCAAGGGTCACTCCGCTGAAAGCTCTCTTCCTCATAATCTTACTCCTGCAAACCGTCACGCACGCACGGCAGACGCCGCGCGTGGAGGCGCCGGCCGTCGCCGCCGCACCGCCCGCCGCCTCGGCCGCGGGCGCGGAGGCCGAGCGCCGCAGGGAGTCTTTCGACATCGTCTGGCAGACGGTCAAGGAGAACCACTACGACCCGAAGTTCGGCGGCGTGGACTGGGACGCCGTGCGCCTGGAGTTCGCCCCGCGCGTCGCCGCCGCGCGCACCGACCGCGAGCTGCACCAGCTCCTCCAGCAGATGCTCAACCGCCTCGGCCGCTCGCACTTCAACATCATCCCGCCCGAGGCCATCCCCTCGACCGAAGCGGAAGACGATTGGAAGGGCCGGGAAGGTGAAGACGAGAGCCCCGGCGCAGACGAGCCGCGCCGCAAGGGGAGCCTGCGCGCGGCCGAGCAGTTGACCTACGGCATCGGCATCGACCTGCGGGTCGTGGGCGGCCTCGCCCTCGTCACCCGCGTCGAGCCCGGCTCGCCGGCCGCGCGCGCGGGGCTGCGCACCGGCCACGTCCTGCGCAGCATCGACGGCCAGCCCCTCTCCGAAATCCTGCGCGCGCTCCGGCTCGTGGCCGTCTACGAGCCCTCCGCGCGCAACCAGATTCCGGCCGAGATCATCGTCGGCTACATCAACGGCCCGCCGGGCACGAGCGTCAGGCTCGCCTTCCTCGATGGTCGCAACCGCCTGCGCCGCGCCGTCATCCCGCGCGAGCACCTGAAGGGCGAGCTGGTGCCGCTCTTCCAGACGCTCCCGGCGCAGTTCGTCGAGTTCGAGTCGGCGCGCCTGCGCGGCCGGATAGGCTACGTGCGCTTCAACCTGTTCGCCGCGCCCGTGCTTGAGAAGCTCTGCGAGGCGCTGCGCTCGATGAAGGACGCCCCCGGAATCGTCCTCGACCTGCGCGGCAACCGCGGGGGACTGCTCGGGCTCGTCTACGGGCTGGGCGGACTGTTCGAGACGCGCCCGGTCTCTTTCGGCGTGATGCGCACGCGCGCGGGCTGGCACGAACTCGGCATCGTGCCGCAGAAGAACGGCTACCGCGGGCGGCTCGTCGTCCTCATCGACGCCGAGACGCAGTCGGCGGCCGAGATGTTCGCGGCCGGCGTGCAGGGTTCGGGGCGCGCCGTCGTCGTCGGCGAGCGGAGCGCCGGCGCGACGCTGCCTTCGGCGGCGAAGGAGCTGCCGACGGGCGCCATCCTCCAGTACGCCTTCGCGGACTTCGTCAGCGGCGACGGCCGCGTCATCGAGGGCGTCGGCGTCGAGCCGAACCTTTCGGTCAAGCTCACGCGCCGGCAACTCCTCGCCGGCCGTGACCCGCAGCTCGAAGCGGCGCTCAACTCTATCGAGACGAAGGGCCGCGCGCCCAACGTCGTCAGCGCGGACGCCCCGCCGCCGCCGGTGACAGTCGTCGTGGACGGCGCGGAGAGTAAAAGGAGTCCGCCAGCCGAAGAGCAGAGAGCCGCGGGCGCGACTCCGGAGTCAGCGAATATCGCGCCGGAGGTCGAGCCGATCCTTGAGCGTTACGCGGAGGCGACGGGGCTGAAGCGCGCGGGCGGGACGACGCTCTCGACGCGCGTCTCGAAGGGCCGCATCGAGGGCGCGTACGCGGGGATGCGTGTGAGCGGCACGGTCGAGGTCTTAGAGAAGGCGCCGGACAAGTTCGTCTCGCTCGTCAACGTGGACGGCCTCGGCATCATCCGTCGCGGCTTCACGGGCGAGTACGGCTATATGCAGATCCCTCTGTTCGGCTTCCGGCGCGTGGAGGGCGCAGACCTGGCGGAACTTAAACTCGAAGCGAGCTGGCCCTGGGCGGACGACTTGCGGCGGCTCTACCCTTCGATGAGACTGAAGGGGCAGGAGGAGGTCGGCGGCGCGGAGGCTAACGTCGTCGAGGCAAAGGCATCCACGGGCGCGCGCACGACGCTCTACTTCGACGCGCGGACGGGTCTGCTCGTGCGGCGCGACCGGACGTACTTCGAGGACTTCCGCGAGGTGGACGGCCGCCTGCTCCCTTTCAGAGTCCGCGACGACTTCGCCGTCATCACCTACAGCGAGGTCAAGCACAACGCCGCGGTCGAGGACGCGCGCTTCGCGGAGGAGAAGAACTGCTTCACGCGCTGAAGGAAGAGTAGACAGTAGTAATACGAAGCGGCGCGCCTTCAACCTTCGGGTCAGGCGCGCCGCTTCGTATTACTACTGTCTACTCTCCTTTACGGTAACGCCTCGATGTTGATGAGGAACTTGAAGTTGCCGGTCTGCTGAATGCCGAGCAGGAACCGCACGTCGATGGTGGCGCCATTGGCGAGCGGCGTGGCGAGCGTGACCGTGCCGGAGGAGAGCGACGAGTTGAAGCCGCCGCCGTTCGGCTGCGAGGGCGGCTGCTCCAACGTCGTCCCCTGCACGGTGACGTTGCTCGTCCCCGTGCCGCAGGGCACACGGTCAACCGTCACCACAACCGCGGTCGAAGTGCGCGGACGCAAATCCGCGAAGCCCGAAGGGGCCGGGAAGGTCGTGATGTCGATGATGCGCCAGCGCATGCGCGTGACATTGCCGCCCGTGTTGTTCTTTACCGTGCGGCGGATGTCGAGTGTGCCGAAGGTGGAGTTGTTCGCCGGGTCACTCGTGAAGTCGCGCACGCGGTTCGGCGGGTTGGTGGTCGCCGCGCACTGGTCGAGCGGATCGACCGCGAACGAGGAGTTACGTTGAATAGGACTCGAAAGGTTCTCCGGCCCCGGCGCGCCGAGCCTTTGGCCGGCGCCCGCCGAAGTGCCGTTGGTATCGACGAAGATGAAGTCGGCCGCGTTGTTGTTCGTATCCTTCGGCGTCGAGATCGCGCAGCCGCCGAGCGTCGTGATCGAGCCGCCCTTGCCGCACGTGTCGCGGTAGAAGGCGTAGTCAATCGAGAAGGGCGTTAAGGCCGGGTAGCCCGTCCCCTCCTTGTAGAGCGTGTTGGCCTCACTCGTCGAGCCGACCGCGTCGAGCCGGTTGGCGAGCGTGAAGTCTACCGCCACCGAGGTGTTGAAGATCGCGATGCCGGCGTTGTCGGGGATGTCGGTCGTATAGGTCGCGTCCCCGGTGGCGGTCGTGCCGTTGCCTGCGGGGTACGAGGCGAGCGAGTAGCCGACGGAGTTGAGACAGAGGTAGTGGCCGCGGTTGGGGATGACCGTGCCGTTCGGGACGACGCAGCGTGCCACGCCGTTCGAGGCCGCGACCGCATAGCCGGTGCCGCCGCCCGCGACCGTGTGGTCGGCGCCCGAGTTGTTGTAAAGCTCGATGAACTCGTCGTTGGCGCCGTTGGGGCCGCGGACGCGGAACTCACTGATGATGAGTTGCGCCGAGGTCTTGGCCGTGCCGACGAAGACGAAGGCCGCGAAGAGCGCGGCGTAGAAGAATAGGGAAGAAAGTCTTAGGGAGTTGCGCATCTGTTAGAGCTCTCCTGTTACAGGTCTGGCTAGATACACCATCAACTTCGTCGGCCCGGCCTCGCGTAAAACGTAGGGGCAGACACCGGCCGGCGCGCCACTCCGCGCGCGGGCGTTTATGTTTCAGAAGCCTCAGAGGTCTCGGACGCATACAGATCGTTCCGAGACAGTCCGAGGCCCTAGCGAGGGGTACAACCAGCGAGGAAGTACAACTAGGGTGGAGATTGAAGTAGGTGAGCTAAGTTGTCTGGAAAACTAACACGTTCGTGCGGGGCGGGTCAAAGAGTTGCGCCGCGCACGCTCGCGGCCGCTGCGTCCAGAGTCTCGGCCAGACGCTCGACGTGCTGGCCGCCGCCCTGCGCCATGTCCGGGCGCCCGCCGCCGCGCCCGCCGAGCGTCTGGCAGGCTTCGCGCAGCAGCGCGTTCATGTCGCCCGGCGCGTCCCCTGAACGCGCGAAGACGAGCCGCGCCGCGCCGCCTTCGACCGAGCCGAGCAGCGCCACACAGCGCGCGTGCGCGGCGAGCGCCGAAGCCAGGCGCCGCAGTCCCTCCGCGTCACGCTCCTCGAAGGCGCGCGCGATGATGATCGCCGCGCCTTCCTCTTCATTCGTAGAGCTGGCCTCCTCGTAAAGCTCGCGCGCCTCGGCGCGGGCGGCGACCTCTTCGGCGGCGCGCAGGCGGCGCTGTAACTGCCTGTGCTCCTCCTGTAAGCGCGCCGCGGCCTCGGCCGCCTCGTCGCGCCCGACGCTGAAGAGCGCGGCCGTCCCGCGCGCCGTGCGGTTCGCCCGCGCGTAGTCTTCGAGCGCGCGCCCGCCCGCGGCGAAGGTGACGCGCACGAGCCCCTTCGCGCGCTCCCACTGCCGCGCGACGACGCAGCCGACCTCGCCGGTCGAGGCGGCGTGCGTCCCGCCGCAAGGGCTGAAGTCGAAGCCCTCGATCTCGATGACGCGCAGCTCGCCCTCGCGCGCCGAGTCCTTCCTGAGCGGCATCCGCGCGGCCTCCTCGGGCGTGACGAAGTGGACGCGCACGGGGCGGTCGTTCCAGATGATTTCGTTGGCGCGGCGGACGGCCCCGTAGACCTTCTCGTCCGAAGGGTCTGCCAGCTCCACGTCGATCTCGCACATCTCTTCGGTCATGCGGAAGCTGCGCGTCTGCGCGCCGTAGAGTTCGACGAACGCCTGCGAGAGGATGTGCTGCCCCGTGTGCTGTTGGATGTGGTCGAGCCGGCGCGGCCAGTCCACGCGCCCCTTGACCAGCGCGCCCTCTTCCGGCACCTCGCCCGCGCAGACGTGCAGGACGCCGCCGTCCTTCTCGTCCAAGCACTCGACGACGCGCGCCGCGCCGAGTACGCCCGTGTCGGTCGGCTGCCCGCCGCCGGCCGGGTAGAAGGCCGTCCGGTCGAGCGAGACGGCCGCACGCCCGTCCGCCGTCCTTGAGACCGCGACGACGCGCGCCTCGAACTCGACCAGGTGCGAGTCCGCGTAGTAGAGACGTTCCGTCATGAGACAGAGTTGATAGCCGAGCGAGCGCGCGCCGTCAAGTGACTCTTCAAGCGACTCTTTTGACAGGCGCGGCGGCGGCCGCCGATAATCCGAGGCGCGGTCTCCCGTAACACCACGCGAAAACTTCCGACGACGGGGTCAAGAATGATGACACGCTCCGCCCGCGCCCGAGTCGCGCGCGCACTCTGCCTCCTCATGCTCGTGGCGCTCGCCGCGTCACGCGCGCGTGCGCAGGACACGTCCGCGCCCGCCTACAAGATCACCTACACGCTCTCGATGCCCGACCCTGCGTCTCACTTATTTAACGTGCAGGTGGACGTGCAGGGGCTCGCGGGTGCGGAGTACGTTGACTTCCAGATGCCGCGCTGGTCGCCGGGGCGCTACGCCGTCTTCGACTTTGCGAAGAACGTGCAGGAGCCGCGGGCGCTCGGACATTGCGACCCGGAAGAGCGCTGCGGCACGAAGGGCTACCCGGTCGAGAGAATCGACACCCAGACTTGGCGCGTGGGGGCCGGGCGCTCGAAGGCGATCAATTTCTCCTACAGGGTCTACGCCGACGACCTCTCGGGCACCTTCTCGCAGCTCGACGCGCGCCACGCGGACTTCAACGGCGGCTCGGTCTTCGTCTACGTCGTCGGCCACAAGCAAGACCCCGTGACCCTCAAGGTCAACGCGCCGGGGGGCTGGAAGGTCATCAACGGCCAGTCGAAGGGGACGGAGCAGTACGAGTTCCGCTTCGCCAACTACGACCTGCTCATCGACACGCCGACCGAGGTCGCCCCCGACTTCACCGTCCAGACTTTCGAGGTCGGCGGCAAGACTTACCGCGTCGTCGTCCACGCCTTCGGCGACGACGGCGGGAAGCGCGGCGAGCTGGCCAAACGGGTCGAGCGCGTCGTGCGCGCCGAGACGGCGATGATGCCCGAGCCCGACTACGAGCAGTACACCTTCCTCTTCCACTTCGACCCGACGGCACGCCGCGGCGACGGCATGGAGCACCTCAACTCGACGCAGATCGTCGAGACCGCCGCGCTCGGAGACGGCCGCACACTGGACGACGCGGTCGGCACCGCTGCGCACGAGTTCTTCCACGTCTGGAACGTGAAGAGGTTAAGACCCGCGGGGCTCGGGCCGTGGGACTTCACGCGGCCGGTCGTCACGCGCGGGCTCTGGATCGCGGAGGGGTTTACGAACTACTACGGCAAGCTCGCGCAGCGGCGGGCGGGGATCTGGGACGACGAGCAACTGCTGCGCGCCTACTCGGGCGCCGTCGGCGGCATCGAGAACCAGCCGGGCGTCCGGCTGACGAGCGCGGTGGAGGCGAGCATCCTCGCGCCCTTCATCGACCGCGCGGCGCACGACCAGAAGACGAACCTCGCCAACACCATCGTCAGCTACTACCCGAAGGGCGAGACCATCGCCCTCACGCTCGACCTCCTCATCCGCGGCCGCTCCAGGGGGCGCGCCTCGCTCGACGACGTGATGCGCCGCGCCTACGAGGAGTTCTACCTGAAGGGTGCCAGGGACAGCTACTACCTCAAGGGGCGCGCCTACACGGTCGAGGAGTTCGAGCGGCTCGCCTCCGAAGTCGCCGGCACAGACCTCTCGGACTTCTTCCGCCGCTACGTCCACGACACGCAGCCGCTTCCCTACGAAGAGGCGCTCGCCTACGTCGGCCTCCGCCTCACGCGCACGCCCGAGTCGGCGCGCACCTCCTACCGCATCGAGCCCGACGACAAGGCCCCGCCCGAGGCCCGCGCGCTGCGCGAAGCGTGGCTGAAAGGGAAGTAAGAAGAGCGTGAACCGTCAACCGTGACAAGAGGAGAGCAGTTCCTTCTTGTCACGGTTGACGGTTCACACTCTTCTCGCACGGGAACCTTTTCCTCCGTGCCGCGTCTAACCTCGCGGCACCGGGAGAATGAGAGAGGTCTCCGGAAAAATGTATAGAACAATCAAACGTCTCTTCGCGGGCTCGGCCTTATTGACGCTCTGCTCGATCACGAGTCTCTACGTCGGCTCGCGCATGGCCGCGGCCATCCCGCCGGCGCAGGCCGCCAACCCGCTCGCCGCACAGTTCGGTGGCGACCCGGGCGACGGCTGGATGCTCGCGGGCGGCTTCCTCATGCTCGTCGCGCTGGCCTCTGCCTCCGCAGCCTTCATGCTCTGGATGCGCGAGAGGGCAGGATAAGAGCCGTAAGCCGTAAACCGTGAACCGTGACTAGAGAAGAGAAGGGTTTTTTCTTGTCACGGTTCACGGTTTACGGCTTACGGCTCTTTCAGGGGACGATCACCTCCAGACCCTCTTTGACGACCTCGAAGGTCATCGGCAGGTCGCCGATCAGTTCGCCGTCGGCCTGCACGCACACGTCGCCTACGCAGCGTAGGCGCGCGGCGCGGCGGAAGGTGAGGCCGCGCGTGCCCTCCTCGGGCGCGCCGCCGCGCATCGCGTGGCCGAGGAGGCGCAGGTAGCGCAGGCGGCTGCGCGTGTCGATGACGCAGACCTCGAACTCCTCCGCGTCGAGCCGCGCGCGCGGCGTGATGGCCAGGCCGCCGCCGTACCAAGGCGCCTTGCCGACGGCCGCGTAGGTCGCCTTCAGACGCTCGCCGCCGACCTCGACCGTGAACTCCTTCGGCACCCAGTGCGCGAGGTGCGCGAGCCCCGCGTACCAGAACGCCGCCTCGCCCACGCGCCGCTTCAGGCGCGGCCGCACGCTGCGCACGACCGACGCATCGAGCCCCACGCCCGCCACCATGAAGAAGTAGCGACGCTCGCCCGTGGCTTCGTTGGTCGCCGCGCCGAGCGTGATGCGGCGCGAGTTCCCCTGGACGAAGACGCGCGCCACCTCCGCCGCGTCCCGCGGCAGATTCAACTGCCGCGCCAGCACGTTCGCCGTCCCCGCCGCCCAGACCAGCAGGCGCCCGCCGAAGCCGACGAGTCCCTGGATGGCCTCGTGCACGGTGCCGTCGCCGCCGCGCGCGACGATGTCGGTGGCGCCCTCGCGCGCCGCCTCCGCGGCGAGTCGTGCCGCGTCGTTCGGCCCCGCCGTCGCCCGCGCCTCGACCTCGACGCCACCCGCGCGCGCTGCGGCGCAGAACACCTCGACCGGCACCGCCGGGTCAACGTGACGCCCCGCCCTCGGATTGTAAATTAGGACTGCCTTACGTTCGTTCATCGAAGAAGCGAAGCCCCTACTATTCGAGACGGTAGTTCGGAGCCTCCTTGGTGATGATGACGTCGTGGACGTGGGACTCTTTGAGGCCGGCGGGGCTGATGCGGATGAAGCGCGTCTCCTCCTGGAACTCCTTGATGTTCTGGCAGCCGGTGTAGCCCATGCCGGCGCGCAGGCCGCCGACGAGCTGCGTCACCATGTCGGCGAGCGTGCCCTTGTAGGGGACGCGCCCCTCGATGCCCTCGGGGACGAGCTTCGACTCGACCTCGGTCGTCTCCTGCGCGTAGCGGTCGCGCGAGCCCTCGCGCATCGCGCCGATTGAGCCCATGCCGCGGTACGCCTTGAACGAGCGACCCTGGAAGAGAATCAACTCGCCCGGCGACTCCTCCGTGCCCGCGAAGAGCGACCCGATCATCACCACGTCGGCGCCCGTCGCGATGGCCTTCGCCACATCGCCCGAGAACTTCACGCCGCCGTCGGCGATGACGGGGACGCCGGTGCCGCGCGCCGCCTCGACGCAGTTGTTGATGGCCGTGATCTGCGGCACGCCCGCGCCCGTCACGACGCGCGTGGTACAGATGCTCCCCGGCCCGATGCCGCACTTGACGGCGTCGGCGCCGGCGTCGATGAGTTCGCGCGTGCCCTCGGCCGTGGCGATGTTGCCGGCGATGAGCTGCGTGTCGGGGTGGCGGCGCTTGATCTCGCGGACGGCCTCGATGACGCGCGAGGAGTGGCCGTGCGCGGTGTCGATGACGAGGCAGTCCACGCGCGCCCTGACCAGCTCGTCGGCGCGCTCGCGGAAGTCGCCGGTGGCCCCGATGGCGGCGGCGACCCGCAGGCGGCCGAGGTCGTCCTTGGCGGCCGAAGGGTAGCGAATCGCCTTCTGGATGTCCTTGACGGTGATGAGCCCCTTGAGGTGCTTGTCAGTGTCAACGACTAAAAGTTTCTCGATGCGATGTTTTTGTAGGACGCCCTTGGCCTCGTCGAGCGTGGTGCCGACGGGGACGGTGACGAGCGGCTGCGGCGTCATCACTTCGGAGACGGGGATGTCGAAGCGCGTCTCGAAGCGGAGGTCGCGGTTGGTGATGATGCCGACGAGGTGGCCGCCCTCGTCCACGACGGGCACGCCCGAGATTTTGTAGCGCTGCATCACGGCGAGCGCCTCGCGCACGGGGCGGTCGGGGCGGATGGTCACGGGGTCTACGATCATGCCCGACTCGGAACGCTTGACCCGGTCAACCTCTTCCGCCTGCCGTTCGATGGGGAAGTTCTTGTGGATGACGCCGATGCCGCCCTGCTGCGCGATGGCGATGGCGAGACGACTCTCGGTCACGGTGTCCATCGCGGCCGTGCAGAGTGGGATGCGCAGGCGGATGCCGCGCGTGAACTGCGTCGTGGTGTCGGTCTCGGCGGGCAGCACCGCCGAGCGCGCGGGCACGAGCAGCACGTCGTCGAAGGTCAGGCCCTCTTGCAGGTCGTTCGTTATCATCTTTAAAACTCCGGTTCCTGATTAAAAAGTTCGAGGCCCGCACCCCGAAACTCTCCCGCGAGGGGGGCTTCGGGGTGCGGGCCTTTCGATTGAAGAGACATCACTGCGCGAACTGCGTGTAGTTATCCTTAGAGATCGTCCAGGTGGTGGTGTCGGTCGGCGTCTTCAAGGCCCGGCCGTTGACCGTGACCTGGAGGGCGTCGGCCGAGACCTGGTCGTAGTGCAGGTTGAGCGCCGCCTTGGGCTCGAACTCCTCCGGCGTGTCCGGCTTCAGGAAGCGCCCGCGCTTCTTCTCGCCCTCCTGCCAGGAGGTGAGCCAGAACGGGCGCGCGGCCTTGAGCTGAACCTTGAAACCTTCGGCGGGCGGGGGCGGCGTCGGCGTCGCGGCGGGCGCCTGCTGTGCCGCCGGCCCGGAAGAGGCCGCGGGCGTCGGGGTGGCGGCCGCGCCGGCCGTCTGCGTCTTGCGGTTGTTCCAGAAGTGCAGGCCGAGGTAGACGACCGAGATCAGGACGACGATGATGAGCGCGCTCAGCGCGAAGGTCAGGAAAGGGGAGCGCGAGGTCTCGCCCATGTAAATGTGCGAGCGTTGCGGCGAGGTGGCGGGCTCTTCGTTATGGAAGCCGCGCTCGCGCGCCGTGATCTCGTAGAGTTCGAGCGCGCGAGCCTCGGGGAAGCCGACGTGGCGCGCGTAGGACTTGATGAAAGACTTGTTGAAGATGCCGCCGGGGAGGGACTTGTAGTCGTCGGCCTCGATGGCTTCGAGGTGGCGCATGGTGATGCGCGTCTGCTCGGCGACTTCGCGGAGGTTGACGCCGCGCTCAAGGCGCGCGCGGCGGAGCTGCTCGCCGAGGGAGCCTTCGGCGCCCCCGGCCCGCCCGCCTTCGGGTGCCTGTTCGGAGGTCTTGGATGTCACTGGTTGAGCGCGCCTACGAGAGTCTCCCGGCCGGCGTCCCTTCGAGGGCGGCGGAGTCCGCGTCCGCCGCAGTAAGCTGTGTGCGCCGGGCCTACGGGCACAATATAATGTGCAGCTCGGAGTGGTGTCAAACTTCTCGGGCAGACGAAGTTAGCGCGCGTCTTGAACTTTGCGGCCCGCGGTGCTACGGTTGCTTTACACCCGGGCGTAAAGTTCATACAAACAGAGAAGCGAGGATAGAAGAGAATGCCTCTGGAAGCACTCGGAATGGTCGAGACCAAGGGCTTCGTGGGCGCGGTCGAGGCCGCGGACGCGATGGTCAAGGCGGCCAACGTCACTCTCATCGGCAAGGAGTATATCGGCGCCGGCTACGTCACGATCTTCGTGCGCGGCGACGTGGGCGCGGTCAAGGCGGCGACGGACGCGGGCGCGGCCGCGGCGCGGCGCGTGGGCGAGCTGATCAGCGTCCACGTCATCCCGCGCCCGCACGGCGAGGTCGAGCGCGTGCTCCCGCGCAACGGCCGCACCGGCTACAGCCCCGACGAGCGCGCCGTCGGCGGCGGCGGCTCGGCCGGCGCCCTCGGCGAAGGCGAACAGGGCCGCTCGCTCCCCGCCGGCCAGCGCGATAACAGCAAGGAGAGAAATAAGTCGTAAACCGTGAACCGTAAACCGTGACGGGAAAGGACTGCCTTTTCACTGGTCACGATTTACGGTTCACGGTTCACGCGGACGGAGGGGGCCATGGCGGATAAGGATTTAGTATCCGTACAGCAGGCGCGCGACCTCGTCGAGGCGGCGCACCGGGCGCAAGGGGTGCTCGCGCGCTTCGACCAGGCGAAGATCGACCGCGTCTGCGAGGCGATGGCGCGGGCGGCCCTGCGCGACGCGGCGCGTCTGGGCGCGCTGGCGACCGAGGAGACGGGCTACGGCATCCCCGACGACAAGCGCGAGAAGAACCGCTTCGCCGCCGAGGACGTGTGGAACTACTTCCGTGGGCTGCGCACGGTCGGCGTCATCAACGAGTCGAAGGACGTGCTTGAGATCGCCAGCCCGCGCGGCGTCGTCGCCGGCATCATCCCCTCGACCAACCCGACCTCCACGGCCATCTTTAAAATCCTCATCGCCGTCAAGTCCCGCAACGCCATCGTCCTCTCGCCGCACCCTTCGGCCGCCAGGTGCATCAACGAGACGGCGCGCGTCATGCGCGAGGCGGGAGTCAAGGAAGGTCTGCCCGCCGAGGCCATCGGCTGCATGACGAGCACGTCGCTCGAAGGCACCGAGGCTTTGATGAAGCACCGCCAGACGGCGGTCATCCTCGCCACCGGCGGCATCGGGCTGGTGCGCGCGGCCTACTCTTCGGGCAAGCCCGCCTTCGGCGTCGGGCCTGGCAACGTCCCCGTCTTCGTCGAGAGAAGCGCCGACGTGCCCATCGCCGTGCAGAACATCCTGACGGGGAAGACCTTTGATAACGGCACCATCTGCGCCTCCGAGCAGGCGGTCGTCGCCGACGCGCCCGTCGCGAAGCAGGTGAGGGAAGAGTTCGTCGCGCAGGGCGCGCACTTCCTCTCGGCCGCGGAGGCCGACCAGTTGGCCAAGGTCGTCACGACCGAGAAGCGCGCGCTCAACCCGGCCATCGTCGGTCGCTCGGTCGAGGTGATTGCGAAGATGGCCGGGCTGACCGTCCCGCCGGGCACACGCTGCCTCATGGCGGAGGTCGGGGGCGTCGGGCGCGCGTTCCCGCTCTCGATGGAGAAGCTCTCGCCCATCCTCGCCTTCTACGTCGAAGACGGTCTGGAGAGAGGCGCCGCGCGCTGCTTTGAAATCCTGAGCTACGGCGGCATGGGTCACACCGCCGGCATCCACACGCGCTCGCGCGAGGCCGCGCAGGCGTTCGGCATCGAGATGCCCGCCTCGCGCATCGTCGTCAACTCGCCGACGACGCATGGCGCCATCGGCTTCTCGACCGCCCTGCCGCCCTCGATGACTCTGGGCTGCGGCTCTTGGGGCGGCAACGTCACCTCGGACAACGTCTCGCCCTGGCACCTGATGGACATCAAGCGCGTCGCGTTCGAGACGCGCGCCGTCCCGAGCAAGAGGCCCGCGCGCGCGGTGCAAACACGGCCGTCCGCTTCTCCTTTGCAGCCCGCGCCCGCCGCGGCCGGCGCCGTCAGCCGCGACGACATCGCGAAGATAGTTGACCGCTTCCTCTCGCAACGCCAGCCGGCACAGGCCACGTCGCAGCCGCTCCCCGTCGCGCAGCCGCACGCCTACGTGCAGCAGGAGGTGGATGTGGAGCCGCAGCGCGCCGCGCACTCCGGCGGCGCCGCCCCGCACCCGGAGGCGGCGCCGACCGCGCAGGCCACGAACGGCGGCAACGGCCACGCACAGCCCGCGCCGACCGCGCCGGCGCCCACGAAGCAGACGCCCTCCCCCGCGGCCGGCAACGGCAAGCGCGCGGTGGACTTCGTCTGCGAGGACGACGTGCGCCGCGCCATCCAGAAGGGCGAGAAGATCTACACCAACGCGCGCACCATCATCACGCCCGCCGCACGCGACATGGGCGAGGCCGCGGAGGTCTTCGCGAAAGCATGAAAGACCGTGAACCGTAAACCGTGACAAGATAAAAACTGTCTTCCCTCTCGTCACGGCTTACGGTTCACGGTTCACGGTCTTTATGTTCTTAGGCAAAGTCGTCGGCACCGTTTGGTCAACCAAGAAGACGCCCGACCTGGAGGGCGTCAGATTTTTGGTCGTGCATCCGATTGACCTCGATAAGGAGCCGACGAAGAATATCGTCGTCGTGGCCGACCGTCTGGGCGCGGGCGTGGGCGAGGTCGTGATGTGCGCGTACGGGAAGGCCGCGCGCACGGCCGTCGGCGACCAGGAGATGGCCATCGAGGCCGCGGTCGTCGGCATCGTCGACCGCGTGGACGTGCAGGAAGACCTCGCGCGCTCCGACGAGTTGATCGAGGCGTCGCGCGAGCTGCGCCGCGGGCGCTGACCGTACACAGGATGGCGAACGAGGAACTCATCTACCGCATCACGCGCGCCGTCTACGGCCGCCTGGGGGCGTCGGCCGACGAGCGGACGGTCGAGGCGCTGGTGATGGACGTGTACCGCGCCATCGAGCCGGCGCTCGCTGTGGGCGAGGGCGGCGCGCCGAAGGGCGGGGCCGAGGGGCGCGCCGACAGGCTCATCGTCTCGGTCTTCGGCACCGACCACCCGGGCATCGTCGCGGCCGTCTCGCAGATTCTGGCCGGGGCGCGTTGCAGCATCATCGACATCAACCAGACGGTCGTGCAGGGCAAGTTCGCGATGGTCATCGTCGCCGACATCTCGCGCGCCGGCGAGTCGGTCGCCGCGCTCAAAGACCGCTTCCGCGGCGAGGGTGACCGCCTGGGCGTCCACATCTACGCCCAGCGCGAAGACCTCTTCAACGCGATGCACAGGATTTGAAGGTGTCGGGTGATGGGTTCCAGGTGATGGATCAGAGCCCGCTTCTACCTAACAACCAGAACCCATCACCCGACACCCCTTGACCTATGTCGCTTCCCGAAATCTCTCGCAGGTGTCTCTCGTGCGGCGCGGCGGCGCGCGCGGGGTCGCGTTTCTGCCAGCAGTGCGGCAAGACTTTGGAGGCGGAGGACGCGCCGCCCGCCGTCGAGTTGTCTCCGCAGGAGCAGGCCGCCCCGACGACTAAAGATTGGACGCCGCCGCCGAAGGAGTTCGCGCCCTTCGAGCGGCCACCGGCCGTCGCCGAGCCGCCGCCGCCAACGTCCGAGGAGATAAAGGACGTGGGCGTCGAGGACGAGCCGGCCGCGCAGGTCGCCGTCGCGCAGGAGTCGCGCGAAGAGTCGGCGCGGGCGGCGACAGAAGTGGCCGCGGCGGCCGAGGCTGATGACGCGGGGCGGGCGGGCGACCTCCGGGGCCGCGTGGCGCGCGTGCGGGAGGGGACGCGCGCGCGGGTCGGGCGGATGCGCGAGGAGGCCATCGTCGTCCTCGAAGAGACGCCGGACGACTCGGGCCTGCGCTTCGTCCTCGTGGCGGCGGCGCTCTTCATCCTCTCCCTCGTCCTCCTTTTCTTAAGCACGACCGTCTTGCGTTAGAACCCGAGGGGCATGGAGTACACACAGGCGGAAATCCTACAGACCGTGCGCATGACCGAGATGGAGCACCTCGACGTGCGCACGGTCACGCTCGGGCTCTCTCTCCGCGACTGCGTCCGCGCCACGGTCGAAGAGACGGCCGAGTGCGTCCGCGAGAAGATCGAGCGGACGGCCGCGCGCCTCGTCCCCGTGGTGGACGAGATCGGCGAGGAGTTGGGCCTGCGCATCGCCAACAAGCGCATCTCGATCACGCCCGCCTCGCTCGTCTACGACCGCGCGCGCCACGCTTCGGAACTGATACCGCTCGCGCGCGCCATCGACGAGGCGGCGAAGCGCGTCGGCGTGGACTTCATCGGCGGCTACTCCGCGCTCATCCACAAGGGCGACACGCCGGGGACGCGCGCCTTCGTCGATTCCATCCCCGAGGCCCTGGCCGCGACCGAGCGCCTCTGCTCTTCGTTGAGCCTCGCGACGACGCGCGCCGGCATCAACATGGACGCCGTGCGCCGCACCGGCGAGATCATCAAGGAGATGGCCGAGCGCACGCGCGACCGAGGGGGTTTGGCCTGCGCCAAGTTCGTCTGCTTCGCCAACGCGGTCGAGGACAACCCTTTCATGGCGGGCGCGTTCCACGGCGTCGGCGAGCCCGAGGCCGTCATCAACGTCGGGGTCTCCGGCCCCGGCGTCGTCAACCACGCCGTCCGCCACGCGCCGCAGGACGCGCCGCTCGACGAGATGGCGGAGTTGATTAAGAAGCTCTCCTTCAAGCTCGCGCGCGCCGGCGAACTGGTCGGGCGCGAGGCCGCGAGACGTTTGGGTTTGCGCTTCGGCATCATCGACCTCTCCCTGGCGCCGACGCCGACGCCGGGCGACTCGGTCGGGGAGATTCTCGAAGCTTTGGGGTTCGAGCGCGCGGGCGCGCCGGGGACGACCGCGGCGCTGGCGCTTCTGACCGACGCGGTGAAGAAGGGCGGCGCGATGGCTTCGAGCGCGGTCGGCGGGATGAGCGGCGCCTTCATCCCCGTCTCCGAAGACTCCGCCATGATCGAGGCGGCGCAACTCGGGGCGCTCACGCTGGAGAAGCTCGAAGCGATGACGAGCGTCTGCTCCGTGGGCTTAGACATGGTGGCCGTGCCCGGCGACACCTCGGCCGAGACCATCGCCGCCATCATCGCCGACGAGATGGCCATCGGCGTCATGAACAACAAGACGACCGCCGTCCGCATCATCCCCGCGCCGGGCAAAGTCGTCGGCGACGTGGTCGAGTTCGGCGGCCTCCTCGGGAGCGCACCCGTCATGCCCGTCAACGCCTTTTCGTCGAGCGTCTTCATCCGGCGCGGCGGACGCATCCCCGCGCCCATCCACTCGCTGCGCAACTGATTCGAGAGGTGTTCGATGAGTAGGCAGCTGCCCGCGTCTCTCCTGACCTTGCTCCTGACGTTGTGCCTGCTCTCTGCCGCCGTGGCGGGGGATGGTAAGAAGAAGTCGCACCCGGACTTTTCGGGGACGTGGCAGATCGACCGCGCGAAGAGCGACTTTGGCGAGTTCAGCGAGCGGCCACTGTCGAAGGCCGACTCGACGCTCGTCATCGCGCACAGCGACCCGGAGTTGAAAATCAAGCGCACGCTCAGGCTCAACGGGCAGGAGGAGGTGAAGGAGTTCACCTACTACACGGACGAGCGCGGCGAGACGAATCAGGCGACGCTCGGCGTGGGCGAGATCAAGTCGAAGACGAAGTGGGACGGCGACAAGGTCGTCTCCGAGGCACACGTCGAGCGGAAGGGGCAGGGCGGGACTTACGCACTCAACGTCGCGCAGAAGTGGCAGGTCTCCTCCGACGGGAAGACCCTGACGAATACGACGACCATCGGCAACCAGATGGGCGTGCAGCAGGTCAAACTGGTCTACCGCCGCGCGGGCTGAAGGCGCGGCCGAACGCACGGGGAGGTGAGAGGGATGGAAGCGCTAGGGATGGTCGAGTGCCGCGGGCTGGTGGCGATGATCGAGGCCGCGGACGCGATGGTCAAGGCCGCCAACGTGCGCCTGGTGGGCTACGAGAAGATCGACGCCGGTCTGGTGACGGCCATCGTGCGCGGCGAGGTGGGCGCGGTGCGCGCGGCCGTGGACGCGGGCGCGGCCGCCGCGCGCAGGGTCGGCGAGGTCGTCGCCACGCACGTCATCCCGCGCCCGCACGCCGAAGTGGGCGAGGGCCTCCCGGTCATCGACACGGGCGAGACGACGCGCAAGAAGATCGCGGGCTCCGTCAGGGGCAAGCGCGAAGGGGAGGGGTGAAGCTTTGGCCGAGGCCGTCCAGACCGTCACGGAGCGGCCCGCGCCCGAGGGGCCGGGCGAGTGCCCGAGCTGCGGCGCGGCTCTCGTCGGCGACTACTGCCACCGCTGCGGCGAGAAGCGGCCGGAGGCGCGCGACCTCTCGGTGCGCCACTTCGTCATGGACGCGGCCCAGGAGCTGACGAGCCTCGACACCAAGCTCACGCGCACGCTGCTGACGCTCCTCTTCCGCCCGGGCCGGCTCACCGCCGAGTGGGTGGCGGGGCGCCGCGGGCCTTACCTCAAGCCGCTCAACCTCTGCCTCGGCATCCTCGCCCTCAACCTCTTCGTCTACACGGCCTCGAAGCAGGTGACGATGTTCGACATCCGACTCATCGTCGAGAACCAGCGGCAGATGGCCGCGCAGTTTAAGCTGCCGAACGGCGACATCTACGACCGCCGCTTCGCCCGCGCGGCCGAGCGCAGGGGCACCACGGTCGAGGCCCTCTACGACACGGTCAACGAGCACTGGCAGCGCAACGTCTCGCTGCTCCAGCCGTTGCAGATCATCATGCTCGCCGTGCTGCTCCAGCTCATCTACTTCTTCTCGCGGCGCTACTTCGTCGAGCACCTCGTCTTCTCGATGCACTACCTCTCGTTCGCGGTGCTGACGACGACGCTGATGTGGCCGGTCTACTACCTCATCGGCATCCACCCGACGCTGAAGAACATGGCGTTCGCCTTCGCGAAGTTCGGCATCGACATCCTCTACCTGTTCGTGGCGCTGCGCGTCTTCTACCGCGGCCGGCTGGGGCTCGCCGTGCTGCGCGCCCTCATCGCCTTCGGCGGCTACTTCGGCGGTTACGCCGTCGTCTACCTGATCGCGCTCTTCGCCGCGATGTTCCCCGTCCTCTTCCGTTGAGCCGCCCTTCAGCGCCCGGCGAGGGCGTTGAAGAGGAGCGGGTAGGTGGCGAGCGACTGCGCCCGGTACTGCGGGCGGAAGCCGAAGAGGTAGACCTTGCCTTTGCCTATCCCGACCTCGACGAGCGCGGCCTTGCCGCGGATGCGCTCGGCGCCGAGGAGCCAGCCCGAGAGGAGCGGCGTCCCCGTCTCAGGGTAGCGCGCGACGACCTTGACGCGGTTGAGGGCCAGCGGGTCGCTCTTGATCTCAAAGACGGGCGAGTCTTCGACCCACGCGATTGACTCGCGCGGCATCCCCTTCGCCAGCGGGTGCGTCGTGTCGAGGACGGTGCGCAGGATCGAGCCGGGGCAGTAGAACTCCGTGTGCTTGAGGTCGGCCGTCACGTCGCGGACGGGAAGATTCAACTGCTCGATGGCGAAGTCCGACGCCTCGTTCAAGGCGACGAGCGTCCCGCCCTGCTCGACGAACTCGCGCAGAGCCTTCACGCCCTCCTTGCCCAGGCCCCCCGTCAACTCCTCCGGCATCGAGCCCTTCCGGTAGCCCTCCAATATCGCGCGCGGCGCCTGGTCGGGGATGATGATGGCGTCGTACTTGGCGAACAGGTTCCCGGCGCGAATCTCCGCGTCGTCGAGCGAGGCGTATTCGAGCGCAGTGTGGGGCGACTCCTTTGACGCAGGGTGGTTCTCCAGCACCCAGCGCGTCCAGCCCTCGTCCATCGAGGGGACGTGCGACTTGTAGAGGGCTGGCTTCTTGGCCCGCGCTTCGCTCGGGCGCACCGGCGCGGAGGTTTCGCCGACACGGATGCCCGACGGCACGGGCGTGAAGGGCGCGTAGACAGGCTGTGCCTCTACGTTCATCAGGAGCGACAGGGTGTGCGCCGTCACGTCGTAAGGCGCGATGGGGTGACCGGACTCGTCCCGCAGGTCGGGGTACTGTTGCCTTTCGAGCAGGGCCTTTGCGAATGCCCCGTATGGCTGGGCCATCGGCACGACGACGGTCTCCGGCCCGTACTTCTTGCCGCCGACCGTGAAGCGTCTGGACGTTTCCACCTCGACGCCTGCGCGGCGCAGGATGTCGAGCAGGACGCTGCGGTTCTGCGAAGGAGGGATGAGAAACGCGAACAACTCGCCGGGCCGGCGCGGGCGCACGGCCTCTTTGCCGATTGCGTAGAAGCGCTTGAGCCAAGCCTCGCGGTTCCGCGCGGCGTGCTTGAGTAGTTCGAAGGCCGCGGTCGTCATGTAGTTCGTGATGTCGCGCAGGTGCCACTCGCCGCCGGGCCAGAGGACAGGGATATTCGGCGTCGCCTTGCGTGGGTCGTAGCCCTCGCCCGCGCGCAGTTGGTCGGGCTTGACCGTGATGGGCGTGGCGAGGTTGACCGAGGCCGTCTCGGAAAGGATGCGGACGCCGCCGTGGTAGTGCGAGTAGGCGCGCGAGGGCGTCCAGGCGTCGTAGGTCGAGTCCCAGGTGATGCCTTGAAAGCCCGCCTTGAGCATCTGCTCCGCCATGAAGCGGCCCAACTCGGTGTAGCCCTCGACGAGCTGGCGCGGCACGTTCGGCTCGACCGGCTGCATGTAGGGCGGCAGGAAAAGGCGCGAGCCGTAGGCGCCCTGCTGGTGTATGTCGTGGACGATCTGCGGGTGCCAGACGTTGTGAACCTTATCGACGGTCAGCCGCGTCTCGACCTGCGTGAAGGCGTACCAGTCGCGGTTGTCGTCGTGGCCGACGTAGTGGTGATAAAGCTCGGGCGGGCTCGTCCCCTCGTACGGCGTGCCGAGGGTTTTGTCGTACCAGTTCTTGACGATGTCCACGCCGTCGGGGTTGAGCGACGGCACGATGAGGACGATGGTGTTGCGCAGAATCTCCTGCACCTCGGGCTCGTCCGAGGAGGCGAGGCGGTGCGCGATGAGCATCCCCGAGAGGTACGAGCCGACCTCGGTCGAGTGCACGCCGCAGGTGATGAGCACGACGGTCTTCCCGTTGCTGATGTAACCTTCGGCCTTGACCTCGCGCCGGGCGCCGATCTGGCGCGGGTCTGCGAGCAGTCGTTGGATCTCTTTGTAAGTTTCGAGGCGCTCGATATTCTCGGGCGCGCTGATGGTCGCGAGGACGAAGGGCGCGCCCAGCGTCGTCTTCCCCAACTCCTCGAACTTCACGCGCGGGCTCGTCTGTGACAGCCGCCGGAAGTACTCGACCGTCTGTGCCCAAGAGGCGAGCTTGCGGTCGTCGCCGGGGCGGAAGCCGAGCACCTCCTCGGGCGCGGGCACGGACGCGCGCGCCGCCAGCGCGCGCGGCGCCGGGCCGGCGAGCGGGGCGAGCAGGAGCAGCAGGAGCAGCAGCAGCGCGCAAGGGAGGGGGTGCTTCGGCATCGTCGTGTAGGTCGAGTCCTGAACGGGTTTGGAAGAGCGTGCGAAAGATTCGGGAGCGTCGAGTGTAGCATAGCGCGCGCGGCCGCCGGCGTCGTAATTGACAGGCGGCGGCGCGGCGTTGGATATTGTCTGGGCGCGTCGCGGCCGGTCGGAAAGGGCGTCCCGCGGCGCCTTCAGAGAATCCTGCCGCCGAAAGTTTCAGACTGTAAGGAGCTTCCTCATGAACAACCCCGTATGCGCGGTCTGCGGTCACGTCAACCCCGTCGGCGCTGTCGCCTGCGAGGCGTGCGACGCGCGCCTGTACACGGCCGAAGGCGCAGGCGCCGCCGACGACTTCCAGGGCGGGCGCCGGCCCTTCGATTGGTCGGGCGGGCCGTCCTCGGCGGCGCCCGAGAGTTCCGAGCCGGGCGGCGCGTGGGCGCCGGCCGACGACAGCCACTCGTCGCCGGCCGACGACATCCCCTCGCCGCCCTTCAAGGGCGTGGGGGACGTGGTCTCGCCGATGCTCGCCGTCTACCGCAAGCACTTCACGCTCGTCGGCATCCTCGTGCTGGTGACGATGATGCCCCAAGCTCTCCTCCAGTACGGCCTTCTCGATCTGGGAAGGGTGGGGACGGGGCCGGTGGGGGTGGTCGGGGGCGGCAGCTACAGCATTCTGACCTCTGTGGTCGTGCCTGCCCTGCTCCTCTCGTTGCTGACGATGGCCTGCGGGGCGCTGCTGTCGGGCTCGCTCACCTACGCCGTCATCGACTTGCAGCGCGCTGGGCGCGCGTCGGCGGGCGAGTGCCTGAAGCGCGGGTTGAAGGTGCTGCCCAGGGTCTTCCTCGTGACGCTGCTCTACAGCATCATTGTCGTCCTCGGCTACGTGCTGCTCATCGTGCCGGGCGTCATCTTCAGCCTGATGTTTGCCGTCAGTGTCCCGGCCGCGGTCGTCGAGGGGCTCGGCCCCAACGCCGCGCTCGAACGGAGCTACAGGCTGACGAAGGGCAACAAGGGGTTGATCTTCATCACCTTCTTCCTGTGGGGGCTGCTCGTCACCGGCCTCGGCTGGGTCGTGACGTGGAGCTTCGCGAACAGCGGGAGCCCTGACCTGCTGCCGACATTGCTCTTGCAGACGGCCGTGCTCGGGATGCTCAACTCCTCTTTGCACGTGCTGACCGTCTACATCTACCTCGGCCTGCTGCGCGAGCACCGGAGCGGCTTCCAGACGAAAACCTTCACGGCCTGAGAGAAGCTGTTGGCCGTCAGCTCTGAGCTGTGAGCCAGGCATGAAGCTCAAAGCCAACAGCTAACAGCTTCTTATCACCCATCACTTATCGTTCCCGCATGGCATACACGGCACAGATCACGCGCGCCAACCCGACGCTCATCGTCTTCCTGCTCGACCAGTCGGGTTCGATGGCCGACCCGTTCGGCGGCGAGGGCTCGGGGCGCAAGGCCGACTTCGTCGCCAACGCGGTCAACCACGCGCTGCACGACCTCGTCATCCGCTGCACCAAGACCGAGGAGGTGCGCGACTACTACCACGTCGCCGTCGTCGGCTACGGCCGGCAGGTCGGGGTGGGCTTAGGCGGCGCGCTCGCCGGGATGACCGTCGCGCCCGTCTCGGCCGTGGCCGACAACCCGGCGCGCATCGAGTCGGGCTACCGCCGCGTGCCCGACGGCGTGGGCGGCTACGTCGAGACGCCGGTGCGCTACCCCGTCTGGGTGCACGCGCACGCCGAGGGCGGCACCCCGATGTGCCGCGCGCTGGGGAGCGTGCGCGGCATCGTCGAGGGCTGGCTCTCGTCGCACCCGCGCGGCTTCCCGCCGACGGTGCTCCACCTGACCGACGGCGAGTCGAGCGACGGCGACCCCACGCAGGACGGCGAGGCGCTCATGTCGCTCGGCACCGACGACGGCCGCGTCATCCTCTTCAACTGCCACGTCTCTTCGAGCCGCTCGCGCAAGGTCGAGTACCCGGTCGAGGAGTCGATGCTCAAGGACGGCTTCGCCCGCACGCTCTTCCGCATCTCCAGCGTCCTCCCCGAAAACTTCCTCGGCGCCGCGCAGCAGCTCGGCGTCCCCGCGGCCGAGGGCTCGCGCGGCTTCGTCTTCAACGCCGACCCCTCCTCGGTCGTCCAGTTCTACGAGATCGGCACGTCGCTCACCGGCATGCCCCCGCACATCTGGATGGCGGAATGAGAGTAGGCAGGAGGCAGATGGCAGTAGGCCGCCGCTGACGCGGCGATTGCTTCCCGCTCTTCGCAATGGGTGACCGCTGGAGAATTCAAACCCGGCACTTCGTCCTGCCGAAAGAGGGCAGCGGGGTGGAGGAGTGCGAGGACGCGTTGGCGTTCGACGCGGGGTCTTTGAGGTTCGCCGTGGCCGATGGGGCGACGGAGGCTTTCGACGCGCGGCGGTGGGCGACGCGGCTCGCGGCGGAGTGGGTCGGGGCGGTGCGTGCGCCGCTGACGGCCGCCGAGTTCGGGCCGTGGTTGAAGGAGCAGGGCGAGTGGCTGCACGCTTCGTGGGAGGGGCGGAAGCTCTCCTGGTACGCGGAGGAGAAGCGGCGCGCGGGTTCGTACGCGGCGCTCGTCGGGCTGCGGCTGGAGACCTCGGGGCGGCGGCTGAGTTGGCAGGCGGTGGCGCTCGGCGACTCGTGCCTCGTGCAGCGGCGGGGCGGGGAGGTGCTCGCCGCCTTCCCCGTCTCCCGGGCCGAAGAGTTCGGCACGACCCCGCCGCTCGTGCCTTCGAGCGCATCCTTACGCGAGGCGGCGCTCGCCAAACTGGTCGAGGCCGGCGGGGAGGCCGAGCCGGGCGACACGTTCCTGCTGATGACGGACGCGCTCTCGGCCTGGTACTTCGATTCGTGCGCGCGGCGCGACCCCCGTGCGGAGGAGTTTGATTCTCTGCTCGCCGCGTCGGAAAATGGCTCGCTCTCCGAACTCGTCCGGCGCGAGCGCGCCGCGGCGAGGATGAAGGACGACGACGTGGCAGTCCTCAGAGTAGGCGTGGCGTAAGCGCGAAGTCGATGCAGAACGCGACGACAAACTTCTGGCCCTCGGCGCGTAACTACGCGGAGGCGGTGCAGTGCCCTCTGGTCTGCTTCGAGGAGCCCTCGCTCAAGCGGATGCTGCCGGCGGTTGACCGTCTGGGGATGCCGCTCGTCACGTCGGGGCAGTTCGCCTACGTCTTCAAGCTCAACCCGGGCGACGACGGCGGCGAGACGGTTGCGGTGCGCTGCTTCCGCGGCTTCCTCGGCGACCGCGAGGCGCGCTACCGCGCGCTCGACGCGCACCTCAACGCCAAACGCATCGCCGCGCTCCCGCAGTTCAAATACCTCCCGAAGGGCATCCTCGTCTCGGGCCGCCGCTACCCCGTCCTCGTCATGGAGTGGGTCGAGGGGCCGACGCTCGACGTTTACCTGGACGAGGCCGTCGGGCGGCGCGAAGCTCTGCTCCACCTCGCCGACGAGTGGGTGAGGCTCGTCACCGCGTTGCGCGAGGCGGGCATCGCGCACGGCGACTTGCAGCACGGCAACATCATCGTCGGGGGCGGTCGCCTGCGCCTCGTAGACCTCGACGGCATGTACGTGCCGGCGCTCGCGGGCTTCCGCGCGAGCGAGGTCGGGCACCAGCATTACCAACACCCCGCGCGCGACGTGGCGCACTTCTCGGGCGATACGGACAACTTCTCCGCGCTCGTCGTCTACCTCTCGCTCATCAGCCTGGCCGAACGGCCGGAACTCTGGGGCGAGCATCACGACGAGAACCTCCTTTTCACGCGCGTCGACTTTGCTCACCCGGACACGTCCGCGCTCTTCCCCAAGATCGAGGCCCTCGGCGGCGAGCACGCGCGTTTGGCCGAGACGCTCAAAGCCGCCTGCGCCGCCGACCCGGCGGCCACGCCGCCGCTGACCGAGCTGGTCGAGCCGCGCTCGACGCTTCCCGGCTGGATGAACGCGCCCGCGGACGTGGAGGTGCGCACGCGCACGCGCGAGGTCGCCCGTGCCCCTGTGCCGCGCGGGCGCGGCATCGAGACCTACTGGCCGGGGTCGAAGACCTGGCGCGAGACGCCCGCGTCGCCCGCGTCGGCGACCGTCCAGGGACTCTTCAACACGCAGGGGGCGTCGGTGCCGGCGCCGAACGCGCCGCGCGACCCGGCCGACCTGCGCGGCAACACCTTCTACTTTGCCAAGAGCGCCTTCGGCGACTCGTACGGCTACATCTGGTGGATACCGCTGCACAACTTCCTGCTGCGGTACGTCTGGGCGGCCTTCGGCGCAGAAGGGTTCGGGGGGATGCTGCTGACGCTCATGGCCCTCTTCGTGCTGCTCCTCTTCTACGGACTGTTCCGCGCGGTCTACTACGCCGAGACGGCGACCCCGGCGCTGCCCGGCGGCGGTACACACGCCCCCGGCGTCGGCCCCGCGAGCGTGGCGGGGGCGCTCTTCGCCAGGCCCGCGCACGCGACCCCGCCACCGCCGCCGCTCTTCGCCCCGCATGCGAAGGGCGCCCCGCCCGCGCCGAAGGCCGCGAAGCCCTCCGCGCACCCGGTCGTCGGCAACCGCAGCCTCGGCATCTACCATCTGCCCGACTGCGACTGGGCCGCGCGCGTCCCCGCGCGCCAGCGCGCAGACTTCGACTCGCCCACCTCCGCCCTCGGCGCCGGGTATCGCCCCTGCCGCGTCTGCAAACCCTGAAGAGCCGTCAACCGTCAACCGTGACAAGATAAGGCAAGACCTTCTTGTCACGGTTGACGGTTGACGGTTGACGGCTCTTAACTGGCTTGCTTCCGCCCCCGGGGCGCGTGTAAAGTAGCGCCCACAAGTCTCCTTAAAAAGCTCTTCCCCTTGTAGCTCGAACAAGTATCAGTCGGAGGTCACTTCTGATGTCGTCAGACGCACTCGACCCTGCAAAGCACCAGGTCGCCACGACGAACGAGTACCCGGACGTAGTCGGCTTCAGGCCCGACGAGCCGCATGCGGTCGCCTACAAGCCATACATCGCGCCCGAGACCTCGATGCCCGAGTTGACGGTGCGCGCCGTCGTCGTCGGCACCCTCCTCGGCATGGTCTTCGGGGCGTCGTCGCTCTACCTCGTGCTGAAGGTCGGCCTCACGGTGAGCGCCTCGATCCCCGTCGCCGTCATCTCCATCACGCTCTTCCGCATCGTCTCGACGGTCGGCAGTAAAATCCTGTCGGCCGTGGCGCTCGTCATCGGCCTCGTAGTCCTGGCGCTCCTCTTCCTGTCGGGCACGTCCCCGCTCTACCTCGGCATCGCGGCCGCCGCCCTAATCGCCTTCGCCTTCATTATCTTCCGGATGGACGACAGGAACGCCACCATCCTCGAAAACAACATCGTGCAGACGGCCGGCTCGGCCGGCGAATC
Organism: Pyrinomonadaceae bacterium; assembly: GCA_045807865.1. Taxonomy (GTDB): domain Bacteria; phylum Acidobacteriota; class Blastocatellia; order Pyrinomonadales; family Pyrinomonadaceae; genus QHXN01. The sequence goes on along the minus strand of JBJMGP010000060.1, from coordinate 90,536 downwards.
GATTGCCTTCGGCGTCGGCGTGACGATGCCGGCCATCATGATCCTCGGCTTCGACCTTGAGCTGACGCGCCCCATCCTGGTCGCGTCGCTCGGGGGCCTGCTCGGCATCCTGATGATGATTCCGCTCCGGCGCGCGCTCATCGTCCAGCAGCACGGGATTTTGAAATACCCGGAGGGGACGGCGTGCGCCGAAGTCTTGAAGGCGGGCGCGTCCGACGAGTCGCGCGCGCTGGCCTCCGATTCGGCGCGGGCCGAGTGGGAGCGCGCGGGCGCGGGCGCGGAGTCGGCGAACACGGGCGCCAAGACCATCTTCGCCGGCTTCGGCATCGGCCTCATCTACACGACGCTGATGAAGGCGTTCTACGCGTGGAAGGAGTATCCGACGAAGGTCTTCGGCGCGCCCTTCAACAACGCCTCGGTCTCGGTCGAGTCGAGCCCGGCGCTCTTGGGCGTCGGCTACATCATCGGGCCGCAGATCGCCTCCATCATGGCGGCGGGCGGCGTGCTCGCCTACCTCGTGCTCATCCCGATGATCTCGTTCTTCGGCCAGTACCTCGGCTCGACGGTCGTCCCGCCGGGCACGACGCCCATCAGCCAGATGGATCCGGACGCCGTGCGCAACGCCTACGTCCTCTACATCGGCGCGGGCGCGGTCGCCGCGGGCGGCATCATCAGCCTCTTCCGCTCCTTGCCGACCATCTGGCACGGGCTCAAAGGGGGGCTGGCAGACCTGCGCGGCGGGCAGGCGGCTTCCAGTCTGGCGCCGCGCACCGACCAGGACTTGTCGATGAAGTTCGTGCTGGGCGGCATCATCGTGCTGGTCGCGGCGATCATGCTCATCCCGCAGTTGCACCTCCAGTTCAACCTGCTCGGCGCCCTCCTCATCATCGCCTTCGGCTTCCTCTTCGTCACGGTCTCGTCGCGCCTGACGGGCGAGATCGGGTCGTCGTCGAATCCCATCTCGGGGATGACGGTGGCGACGCTGCTCCTGACCTGCTTCATCTTCCTCGTCATCGGGTGGACCGGCCCGGGCTACTACGTGACGGCGCTCTCCATCGGGGCCATCGTCTGCATCGCGTCCTCGAACGGCGGCACGACCTCGCAGGACTTGAAGACGGGCTTCCTCGTCGGCGCGACGCCGTGGCGGCAGCAGATCGCCATCCTCATCGGCGCGGGCGCCTCGGCTTTGATCCTCGGGCCGATCCTCATCAGCCTCAACAGCGCGGCGACCGTCTACGTCCCCGCGTCGAAGCTGCAACTGCCGGCGCAGGTGCGCGCCGACGTCTCGAAGCTCGGGCCGGCGACCGAGACCGTGCCCGGCGACCAGGGCATCGCCGACACGAAGCAGTACCGCGCGTGGTTCAAGGTGGACGAGAAGGACGCGAAGGCCGGCAAGTATCTGGTGGACGACGCGGGCGTCCCCGTCTACTTCGTAGACCCCGGCATCAACGGCACGCACAAGGCGACCGAGGGCGGGCGCGAGGTGGAGAAGTTCGGCGCGCCGAAGGCGACGCTGATGAGCTACATCATCAAGGGCATCCTCAACCGGGAGCTGCCGTGGGGCCTCGTGCTGCTGGGCGTGATGATCGCGGTCGTGCTGGAGATGGCGGGCATCCCTTCGCTCGCCTTCGCCGTCGGGGTCTACCTGCCGCTCTCCTCCTCTTCGCCGATCTTCGTCGGCGGCATGGTGCGCTGGCTGGTGGACAAGTACCTGCGCCGCCGCCTGGCCGGGCGCAACCTGACGGAGGACGAGCTGGTCGCCGAAGGGGACAAGAGCCCCGGCGTGCTGATGGCCTCGGGCTACATCGCGGGCGGCGCCATCGCCGGCATCATCATCGCGTTCCTCGCGGGCGTGCCGTGGTTCACGAACTTCAACAAGAGCATGACGGCGTGGGGCGAGACGAACCCGCTCAACGCCGGGCCGTGGTCGGATGCGCTCGGCGTCATCCCGTTCATCGTGCTGGCCGTGGTGCTCTACGCGGTCGGGCGCGAGTGGCTGCTCGCGGGGCGTCGCGCCCCCGAAGAGCGCTGACGCGGAAGCTCGCTTGACCCCGCGCGCGCGCGGGTGGAACAATGGCTGACGGTGAGTGGACGGTACGCACCACTCGCCGTCAGCCGTTCTCTTTGCGCCGGACTTTAACTTAGACACTCTGCGCAGCCCTCCCCAAGCCGCCTTGCTGAAAGACCTACCCGAGATGAACAGACGCATGAAGCTCAAGACTTTCACGCTCGCACTCTGCCTGCTCGCCGCCGCGGCCGTGCCGTCGCGGGCGCAGTCGAACCCGCGTCCGCCGCAGGCGCCGGCCGCCGCGCCGGGCTCGCCGTCGGACGTGGTGCGCGCCTACTACACCGCGCTCAGGGAGTCGCGCTTCCGCGACGCCATGTTGATGTCCATCCTCCGCCCGGCCGTCGAGGCGCTCAGCGCCGAGGAGTTGAAGGAGTTCCAGCCCGACTTCGCTCGCGTGGCGGCCACGGTGCCCACGAACTTCGAGATCACGGGCGAGAGTCTGGCCGGCGAGGAGGCGACCGTCTTCGTCAGGACGGGCGAGGGCAAGGAGCTGAAGGTCGAGCCCGTCAACCTCATCCGCGAGCGCGGCGCGTGGGTCATCGGCGACCGCGAGGGCGCGGCGGCCGTTAAGAAGCAGGGCAAGAAGTTCTTCTACGAGCAGCGCATCGCCGCGCACGAGCAGGACGCCGAGGAGATGATCAACCGCATCATGGCCGCGCAGCTCGCCTACGCGCTCCAACACTCGGGCAGCTACGCCGACCTCAATGCGCTCGTGCGCGCCGGCTACGTCCCGCAGGACATCCTCGGCACGGAGACGACCGGCTACCGCTTCAACGTCAGCGTCCCCTCCGACTCCAAGTCCTTCACGGCGCGCGCGGAGCCCGAGCGCTACGGCCATACGGGGCGCCTCTCCTTCTACCTCGACCGGGCGGGTCTCCAGAAGAAGGACGTGGGCGGCAAACCGCTCTCTCCCTCTAAGTAGGGGCGCGCCGGCATCCTCAACAGGAGGACGATGAACCTCGCGCACACTTTAACGAAGTGGCTGATGCCCTCGGCGGCGCTCTTCATGCTGGCCGGTGCGCTGTTCGCGCCGGCCGGGGCAGGGAGTCCGCGCCGCCTGCCCGCGCCGCAGGAGGAGAAGCAGGCCGATGTCCCGGACGACTCGGTCGTGCGCGGCCGCGCCGTCTACGACGACACGAGCCGCCCCGTGCGGCGCGCGCGCGTCCTGCTCATCACCGACGGCGGCGGGCGCCGCGAGTACGGCGCGCTGACGGATGCACACGGCGACTTCCAGATCAAGGGCGTGAGGGCCGGCGCCTACTACGCCTTCGTGGACGTGCCCGGCGTGATCTCGCCCGTCGGCTTCGTCAGCCTCGAAGACCTGCGCGCCTCGCCCGGCCCGCCCCAGCTCGGCGAGGGGTACAAGTACTTCGACCGCTTTGAGGTGGACGGCAAGCAGGACGCGACCGTGACGGTGCACGCGCGCCGCGGCGGCGCCATCTCGGGGCGCGTCTCGTACGCCGACGGCGACCCGGCGGTCAACGTCAGCGTTACCCTCATGCGCCGCGGCGCCGACGGCCGCGTCCAGAAGTACCTGACGGGAGCGTCCCTGGCTGCGTTCGCGGGTCTGCGCACCGACGACCGCGGCATGTTCCGCCTCATCGGTCTGCCGCCGGGCGAGTACCTCATCGGCGTCAACGAGGCGGTCAACCACGGCGCGGAGGAGGCCGGCGCGGGTCGCATGGGCGACGACGTTTCGGGCGCCTTCCGCGGGTTGTTTAGCCCGCCACTCCTGATGACCTTCTACCCTTCGGCGACGAGCCTCAAAGAGGCCGGCTCCGTCAAGGTCGAGGCCGGCGACGAGCACGCCGACGTGGACATCACCATCCCCGAGCGCGAGCTGCGCACCCTCTCCGGCGTCGTGCGCGCGCGAAGGGGCGGCCGTCCCGTCGCGCGCGCGCATGTCACCCTCGCGCGCCGCGACGACCCGCTCGCCGCGGCCGCGGCGACTGCCGCCACCTACTACGAGGCCCCCGAGTCTGACCCGAATGCCACGACGACCGACGAGGGCGGGCGCTGGCAGTTCAAAGAGATTCCCGACGGCGCCTACGTCATCCACGTCAAGCCGCCCGAGGAGTACGAAGTGTCTTCGGCCTCGCTCTCTAACTCGAACGTGGCCCCGACCGCGGCGGGCGGCGACGGCGCCGGGGTCACGAACATGAACACCGCCGAGTACCACCCACCGCGGCGCAAGCGCTCCTTCGCGCCCACGCAACGCAATCTCGAAGTCTCGGCCGACGTGTCCGAGTTCGTGGTCGAGGTCGCTGACGGCGCGCGCATTGCCGGCACCGTCTCGGTCGAGGGCGGCGCCGTGCCGCGTTTCGGCTACATCTCTCTGGTGCGCGTGGCCGACGGCGGCGCCGCGCCCGAAGACGTGAGCAGTTCCACGTCCGGGAGCATCGACGGCGGCCGGTTCGTCATCGAGGGACTGTCGGCCGGCAAGTTCTTCCTTCAGGCAGGTCTCAGCGGCGAAGACCGGAACGTCTACCTCAAGTCGATCAACTGGAACGGCAGAGACCTGCTGCGCGAGCCTCTGGAGCTAACCGAGGGCGCCTCGGCCGAGGGCGTCCGCATCGTCTTCGCGCGCAACCCCGCGACGCTGAACGTGACCGTCCGCGGCGGCGCCGCCGCCGGCAAGCGGCCGCCGAACGACCTCGTCGTCACTCTCGTGCCGGCCGACCTCTCTGCGTGGGTGCCCGGCGCGCGCCCCATCTTCTGCATGACGGGCGTCAAAGGTACGTGCCCCGTCGTCGCGCCGCCGGGCGAGTACCGCGTGGTGTTGACGCGGCGGACGGCCGGGCTCAACAGCTACGAGCAGGAGGTCAGGCGCCGAGTGGCGGTCGCCCCGCGCGTCACGCTGCGCGAGGGCGAGACGAGCCGGATAGAGCTTGAGGCGCCCGACAACTGAGCGCTGAAGACCGACGGCGGCAAAGTTAACGATTGCGCCAGCCGCGCGCGTGCGGCTACAATCCAGACAGCGGCCTTGACGGACTCACCGCCGGAAGGGGAAGGCCGCCGAGAGCCCCTCCTTCAACGCAGTTCAGCTTTCAGACCTCTCCCGGAATCCGCCTGCCCCGTTCGGGCACGCGCGAGGAGGAGATGCCGGAGCTACTACGCACAATCGCGAGCCGCCTGCGCGAGTTCGTGGGCAACCGGCGGAGGGCGCCGAGGCACCAGGTGCGCCTCGCGGTCTTCGTCTCTCTGCTCGACTCCACGCCGGGCGCGCCGCCCGCGGGCGGAGTCGCCGGCCACACGCGCGACGCCAGCGAGAGCGGCCTCGGGGTCGTCCTCCCCGCCATTCGTCTCGGCGGTCGCTACCTCGTCGGCGAAGGCGTCACGCTCCGGCTCACGCTCAAGCTCGGCGAACAGAGCGCGCGCCTCTACGGCACTCCCGTCCGCTACGAGCGCCTCGACGAAGGCCAGGACGGGCAGACAGACCCCGGCTTCCTCCTCGGCATCCACCTCCACGAAGACGGCGACCGCGCGCTACTTGCTGAATACCTGAAGAGCGTAAACCGTAAACCGTGACCAGAAGAAGAGCCTACTTTCTCTGGTCACGGTTCACGGTTTAAAAACTATCCACCCAAACTTTTCGGGGACGTGGAAGGCGGGCTCGGGTGTGTGTGTGGGCTGCCAGGCGAGGTAGCCGCGGGTGGGGTCTTGGCCGACGCAGCGGAAGAGGTTGCAGCGCCACCGTTCGCCCGCGCGCGGCGCGCGACCGAACGCCTCCCAGGGGACGCGCAGGGAAGAGGTGACCGAGCCGGGGCGGACGCGCGCGGCGGCCGTCAAGCCCGAGCGAAAGTCCCATTGGGTGTCGCGCCCGTCCTTCGTGACCGTGAGCGCGAGGTCGATCCACTCGCCCGTCGGGGCCACCTCGAACTCGTAGTAGTGCTGGATGCGCTCGGTCTCGGGCGTGATGAAGACCTCGCACACGTCGCGATCCCACAACTGCATCGTCTTGCCTTCGAGCCGCGGCGCACTCGACACGACGAGCGGCTCCTCCTGCCGACAGTCGAAGCGCACGGTGAAGCCTCGGGCGTCCCACGCCACGCGCGCCTCGGCCCGGCGCCCTTGCGGCGCGTCCTCGCCCGACCAGTAGCGCTCGATGTGCGCCGCGCGCGCACGCCTCCACGCCCCGTCGTCGAAGTCACTCGCCGCCAGGCCCTTCCCGACCCGCAGCGCCTCGACGATGTTCGTGATCTCGTAGCCCTTGGCCACCATAAGGAATCTCAACCCTCGGTACTTTTATGAAAAGCTTCGAGGCAGCGTTCGAGCAGGCGCTCGGGCTCTTCGTCGAAGATGACGACCGCGCTTGATCTCTTCGGGAGGGCGCCGAGTATCCTTTCGGCCTCGTCGGCGACGCCGCCCGTGCCCTTGAGACATCCGACGACGCGCCCCTCGTCGTGCGCGACGGTCAGCTCGTTGAGCGTCCCCATGCCGCCGCGGAAGATGAGCACCACGTCGCACGAGCGCACGAGCACGACGTTGCGTCCCTTGAGCCCGAAGCCCGTGTAGACGAGCACGTCCGTGCCTTCGAGCGGCAGACCGAAACGTTCGACGTGCTCGCGCGCGTCCGAGGCGGGAGAGATGCCGACGTGTAAGCCCCCGGCCGCGTGCGCCGCCGCGCCCGCCGCGTGCGGCAGCCCCGTCGTCCCGCCGGTCAACGTCACGCACCCGCGCGCCGCGGACGCGCGCCCCAACGCCTCCGCCTTCGCGCGCAGCGCCTCGCCCGAAGCCCCCTGCGGGGCCTCGCCGGCCGAACCCATCACGCCGACTTTAACCTTCATGCCGCTGAACCAATAACACTTTCCGGCGGGCGAAGCAAAAGGAGAGTAGGCAGTTGCTTGCGTCAGCCGCGCGCGGCGTCGCGGGTCTTCGTCTCCCTGTCCCACAGGCGGCGCGTGAGGAGCCAGAGGAGGCCGGGGAGGAGGAAGAAGAGGCCGATGGCGACCGCCGCCGCGCGCGGCGAGACCCCGAAGCGGTCGAGCGCCTCACCCGTGGCGTAGTTCGACGCAGCCATCGCCAGGGTCATCAGCATCAACTCGGCGGCGAAGACACGGCCGCGGAACTCGTCCTCGACCGACGACTGCAAGAGCACCGTCGAGAAGACCCACAGCACGCTCCCGCCGGCGTGCGCGACCGCGAGCCAGAAGAGCGCGAGCGCGAAGCTCTGCTCCCCGCCGAACGCGACGTAAAAGACGCCCGCGACGAGGAACGAGAAGCCGATGGCGCGCTGCATCTGTGCGCGCGTCTCGCTGTAGAAGCGGCGCGTGAACATCGGCCCCAAGGCCGTCCCCACGCCGCGCGCCGCGTAGAGTGCGCTGATGCCGAGCGCCGCGTTTTCGACCGCCGCGTGCAGGCTCAGGCGGAAGACCTTCTCGCCGAAGACGGACAGCAGCGTCAGGATACCGCCCCCTAAGCCCCACGCGGGCTTCACCAACAGCAGCGCCAGCACGCGCGGCCTGTGCCAGACGTAGCGCAAGCCTTCGAGCGTGTCCGTCACCCCGAGCGCCTTCGCCGCCGTGAGCGGCGTCTTCGGCCGCGGCGCCCTCTTCGGCAGGCGCACGCGCCAGACGAGCGCGGCCGAGACGAGGTAGGTCAGAGAGTCTGTGACGAAGGCGACATCGGTGCCGAACCAGCCGGTGACGGGGCCGCCCACGGCCGCGCCGAGCGTGAGCATCACCGACCACGTGACCGAAGAGATCGAGTTGGCCGTCACGAGGTCGCGCTCCGCCACGACCGAAGGCAGCGCCGCCGAGCGCGCCGGCTCGAAGAAGGCGGAGAAGGCGAGTTGCAGGACGGTGAGGAGGTAGACGAGCCAGACCTGCTCGGGCCTGCGGACGAAGAGGAAGCCGAGCACGACGAGCGCGCGCATCACGTCCGACGCGATCATGATGTGGCGTCGGTTGAAGCGGTCGGCCAGCACGCCCGAGAGCGGCCCCAGCACGACGCTCGGCAGGAAGCGCGCGACGAGCACCAGCCCCACCGCGCGCCCCGACCCCGTCAGCCTCAGCACCAGAGTGAAGAGCGCGATGGTGTCGAACCAGTCGCCCAACTGGCTGACGACCTGCCCGAGCCAGAGCATGCGGAAGTCTCGGTTCGCACGCAAAAGGTCGAGGTAGCCCCCTCCTTCGGCCGCCCGTATGCTCTGCTCGCCAGCGCTCACTCCCAAAGGTTCACCGCCGCGCCCTTCCCGAAGTTTGGCGAAGAGAGTGCCCGCCGGCCGCGCGGCTTGTCAAACGCGCCCTGCCGAAAATGCTTGCCAGCGCGCCCCCGGTCGGCGTAACCTCTGCGGCGTCCAACCATCCACGCACCCGCCAGAACCGAGGAGAACCAGATGGCCGCCCCTGTCACGCTAACGCAGAAGCTTATGGACGAGTACCAGAAGCTTTTCGACACCTGCATCATCAACCCCAACCGTTCGGGCACCGTGGACGGCCTCGTCGGTACCATCGAGCAGAACCGCAACCGCTACGCGGCGGTCGGCGACCCGCTCGGCATCCCCTGGTACTTCATCGCGGTCATCCACAACATGGAGGCGTCGCAGAACTTCAAGAAACACCTGCACAACGGCGACCCGCTCACGGCGCGCACGGTGCAAGTCCCCGCCGGGCGCCCCAAGACCGGCAACCCGCCCTTCACCTGGGAGGAGAGCGCGGCCGACTCGCTGCAACTCAAGCGGCTCGACAAGTGGACGGACTGGAGCATCCCGGGCACGCTCTACAAGCTGGAAGAGTACAACGGCTGGGGCTACCGGCGTTTCCACGCAGACGTTTTGACGCCCTACCTGTGGAGCTTCACGAACCAGTACAAGAGCGGCAAGTACGTGGCCGACGGCAAATGGTCGCAGACGGCCGTCTCGGGGCAGTGCGGCGCGGCCGCGCTCCTGCGGCGCATGGCCGAGAAGGGAACGATCCAGTTCAACGTCGAGGGGCACCCGCTGCCGGCCTCCGTCCCCGTCCCCGTGTCGGTAGACCCGCTCGCCTCCTTCGAGCCGCTCATCACCTACTCGACCAAGCAGAAGACGCCGCTGGGCGAGACGCTCCAGAAGGCGCTCAACCTCTTCCCGGGCATCTTCCTCAAGGTGGACGGCTTCGCCGGCAAGGAGACCTCCGACGCCTTCCGCAAGGTCACCGGCTACTACCTCAAAGGTGACCCGCGGGCCTGACCAGCAGGTCGGGAGCAAGCCGTGAGCGCGGGCATCCCTGCCCACGCTCACGGCTTTTATATCTCACACATCCGCCGTTCATTCTGCCCTCCTCGAATCAAGCTGACGCGTCAAGTTGACCTCCGCCCGAAGCTTGCGCCCGAGCGCTGAGCGCGGGACTGCCATTTTCCAAGCCAAAAACAGTTATTTACTCTTCGCCGCCGGACGGCACGCATGTTGTTAAGAGAGACGGCGCGGCTTGCGGGCGGCGCGGCACGCGCAACCCTTCGGACTCACCGCACGGAGAACGAAAGGCCGCACCAGTTTACGACGCGCGAAAGCGTCCACTTTGAAAGGGAGGCGTAGAGAGTCGAGGTCACAACGTCGCCTCCCACTTCTCACCCAGCACGGCGGGCGAGTGCCACAGACAGCCCGCCGCTTGCCCCCCAGCCCGTCGCCGGAGGCGAGTGCCGATTTGCTCCCGGCGCCCGCCCCCGGCGACGGACGGTTTTGAACGATGAAGTAGGAACGCTGAACGATGAACTGAAAGACAAGCTGCTGGCAGTTCATCGTTTCGGAGGCGCGAGTGATTCGCATCGACATGTCTGACTACAGCCGCGCGGCGGGGGCGTACTGGGGCGCGCTGGTCGCCGGGGGCGCCGTGGCGCTCGGGTGGGGCGCGTACCACTGCCTCTCGTTCAGCGGGACGGACTGGGCGCAGCTCGTCGTCCTCGCCAGCCTCGTCGTGATCTCCGGCATGCTGCCGGTGAAGATACCCGGGACGAAGGCCGTCGTGACGGCGGGCGACTGCTTCGTCTTCCTCGGCGTCATCTACCTCGGCGTGCCGGCCGGCATCGTCCTCGGCGCGCTGGAGCTGCTCACCGGCTCGCTCCGCATCTCGAAGCGCGGGGCGACCTGGGTGGCGATGCCCGCCTGCATGGCCGTCACCGCCTACGTCGCCGGCCAGAGCTTCTACCTCGCGCTCGCCGCGCACGCCGACATCACGCAGCGCCCGCTCGGCTTCCGCACCTACGTCTCGCTCGAACAGCTCATCCTGCCGCTCGTCCTGATGTCGCTCGTCCAGTACACGCTCAACAGCGTGCTGGTCGCCGCGCTGCTCGGGCTCAAGAGCCGCCGGCCTTTCTGGCGCTGCTGGCGCGACGGCTACCTCTTAAGCTCCTGGACGTTCTTCGCGGGCGCGCTCGCGGCCGGCGTCGTCTACGTGGCCATCAGCCGCTTCGGGCTGCTCTACGTCATCCTGAGCGTGCCGGTCGTCGCCGCCACGCTCGTCACCTACCGCACCTACTTCGAGCGCGTCGCCGAGAAGACGCGCGAGGCCGCCGAGGTCTCGCGCCTGCACCTCGCCACCGTCGAGGCGCTCGCCACCGCCATCGACGCCAAAGACCAGACGACGCACTTCCACGTCCGCCGCGTGCAGCTCTACTGCGAGCACATGGGCGAGCTGATGGGGCTCGCCCCCGCGGAGATCAAGGCGCTCAAGGCCGGCGCGCTCTTGCACGACATCGGCAAGCTGGCCGTCCCCGACCACATCCTCAACAAGCCGGGCAAGCTCACCGAGGCCGAGTTCGAGCGCATGAAGGTGCACACCACGGTCGGCGCGCAGATACTGGAGCGCGTCTCCTTCCCGTACCCGGTCATCCCCATCGTGCTCTATCACCACGAGCAGTGGGACGGGCGCGGCTACCCGGCCGGCCTGAAGGGTGAAGAGATTCCTTTGACGGCGCGCATCCTCTCCGTCGTGGACTGCTTCGACTCCGTCCGCGAGGATCGTCCGTACCGGCGCGGGATGACACAGGAAGAGGCGTGCGCCATGCTCAGGCGCGGCGCGGGCGGCCACTTCGACCCGCGCGTCGTCGAGGTCTTCCTGCGCCACCTGCCGCGCTTCGAGGAGGAGATCGTCGCCGCGGGGCTTGACAACCGCGGCCTCACGCAGGAGGAGTGGGAGCACCGTGACCTGCTCGGTGATGAGACGGACGAGGCCGCGTCGCCCGCAGCCGTCCACCGCTCGGACGCGCCGCACTACCTCAGCCAGATCACGAACGCGCACCGAGAGGTTTACGCGCTCTACGAGATCGCACGTACCTTCGGCTCGTCACTCGACATCGAAGACACCGTCTCCGTGCTCGTCAATAAGGTCGGCCACGTCGTCCCGTTCGACCTGTGCGCCGTCTACCTGTATGACGACGAGAAGGGCTATGCGACGGCCGCACACGTCTCGGGCCGGCACGCCGAATACCTGCGCGGCCGCGCCGTCGCGCCGGGCGAGGGCGTGGTCGGCTTCGTGCTGGCGAACCGCCGCGCCTCTTACCTGCTTGACCCGATGCTCGACTTCGCCGACGTTGAGCTGCCCGAGGGCTGCCAGTTCCGCTCGATGGTCGCGCTGCCGCTCACCAAAGACGAACGGCTCGTCGGCGCTCTCGCCGTCTACTCGGCCGAGCCGCGGCGCTACACGGACGACCACCTGCGCCTCCTGGACACCGTCGCGCGGCTCGCCTCCGACGCGCTCGCCAACGCGATGAGCCACGCGCAGGCCGAGTCGAACGCTCTGACGGACACGCTGACCGGGTTGCCGAACGCGCGCGCCATGTACGTCCGCTACGAGCAGGAGGCCGCGCGCGCGCGCCGCACCGGAAGACCGTTCCAGGTCGTGATGCTCGACCTCGACGACTTCAAGCAGGTCAACGACACCTACGGGCACAAGACGGGCGACCGCATGCTGCGCGAGGTCGGCCGCATCCTCCACGCGCAACTGCGCGAGTACGACTTCCTCGCGCGCTACGCCGGCGACGAGTTCGTGGCCATCGTGCAAGACCTCTCGGGCGAGCAGACCGCCGAACTCCGCGAGCGGATCGAGCGCGCCGTCTCGAAGTTCTCCCTGCACGTCCGCGGCGACAAGCACGCGCGCGTCGGCATCTCGGTCGGCTCGGCCTCCTACGGCGTCCACGGCGAGACGCTCGACCAGCTCCTCATCGCCGCCGACGAGGCCATGTACTCCGCCAAGTCCTTCCACAAGCAGCGCACGCCGGAGGAGAAGGCCGCGCACCGCGGCGACCTCGGCACCGGCGACCTCGCCTCGACGGCCATCAACTAAAACCCGTAAGCCGTAAACCGTGAACCGTGACCAGAGGAAAGCAGTTCCTTCTGGTCACGGTTCACGGTTTACGGCTTACGTTCTTCTTGACTTTCCACCGCCCGGTCGTTTTCAATCAAAGTAGGCGTGCCCCCGCCGGGCGGCGCGCCTCGGCCCCGTTTGACAGCCTCAGTCGTTCCACACAGAGCGGGACGCACGCCCCGACCCCGCGCGAACGTTTAAGCGAAGCAGGAACATGACAGTCCCTTCCCAGGTTTCGGAGAAGGCCGCGACCATCCTCGTGGTCGAAGACGACGAGCGCATGCGCGCGGGGCTCAGGCGTGCGTTCGAGTCGGAGGGCCACCGGGTGCTCGCCTGCGGCGACGCGGCCGAGGCTTTGCGCGAGCTGCACCGGGAGGGCTGCGACCTCGTCGTGCTCGACGTGGAACTGCCCGGCGTGAGCGGGCTCGCGCTCTGCCGCCTGCTGCGCGCGCAGGCCGCGACCCGCCGCCTGCCCGTCATCATCCTCTCGTCGCACGACCGCGAGGAGTATAAGGTCGAGGCGTTCGCCGCCGGCGCCGACGACTTCGTCGTCAAGGGGCCGACCGCGCGCGAGCTTCTGACGCGCGTCGGCGCGCACCTGCAATCCGCCGAGCGCGAGCGCCTGCTGCGCGGGAGCAACCGCGAGCTTTCGTTCATCGCGGACCTCGGGCGCGGGCTGCTCCACGCGCTTGCGCCGGCGGAGGTCGTCCGCCGCGTCGCGGGCGCGACCTTCGAGGGCGCGGACACGGCGCTCTCCGCGGCCGTGCTCGTCCGCGACGCGGGCAAGCAGGCGCGCCCGCCCTCTTCACAAAATGAGGGCTTGACCGTCTGCGTCTTCGACCGCGAGGGGAGCGCCGAGGAGGACGCCTCGCTCGTCCATCTGGAGCGTCTGCGCGCCTGGCTCGCGACCTCGCCGTCCGTTTCAAAGCGCGTCGAGAAGCCGGAAGAGTTCCTCCTCCGGGACGAGGCGCACGCCGTCGAGTTCGCCGTGCCGCTCCGCTTCGAGGGGCGCGCTCTGGGCGCGCTCGTCGTCGCCTACGACCGCCGCACCGCCTGCGGCCAGACGGAGGAGCGTCTGGTCGAGGCCGCCGCGCAGCAGGCCGCGCTCGCCGCGCGCATCTCCACTCTGTATGAGGCCGCGCGCTCGGCCTCGGTGCATCTCGCGCGCGAGGTCGAGCGGCGCACGGCCGAGGCCGAGAGTCAGCGTCGCTTCACCGAGGCGATCATCGACTCCCTGCCCGTCTCGCTCTACGCCATCGACCGCGACCACCGCGTCGTCGCCTGGAACCGCAACCGCGAGCTGGGCGGCCAGGGCATCCCGCGCCGCGACGTGCTCGGCCGCAACATCTTCGAGGTCTTGAAGCGCCAGCCGCGCGACGCGATGGAGCGCGAGTTCGAGGCGGCCTTCCTCACCGGCGAGATTCAGCGCATCGAGCAGGAGTCCCGCAGCCGCGACGGCTCGACGCGCCACTGGCTCGTCAGCAAGGTGCCGATGCGCATCGAGGGCGAGGAGGTCTCGCACGTCATCACCGTGGGCGAGGACATCACGGCGCGCGTACAGGCCAACCGCGCCGTCGCGCGCACCGAGCGGCTCGCCGCCGTCGGCCGTTTAGCCGCGGGCGTCGTCCACGAGATCAACAACCCGCTCGCCACCATCGCGGCCTGCGCCGAGGCGCTTGAGTCGCGCGTCGCGGAGGGCGTCTACGGCGAAGGCGCGGACGTGGAAGACCTGCGCGAGTACCTGCAACTCATCCGCGGCGAGGCGTTCCGCTGCAAGCAGATCACGAACGGCCTGCTCGACTTCAGCCGCGCGCGCGCCGTCGAGCCCGCGCCCGTCAACCTCTCGGAGGTCGTCGAGTCGGCCGCGCGCCTGCTCGCGCACCAGAAGCGGGGCGCCTCGATCAGGATCGAGGTCGGGCTGTCTGACTCGCTCCCGCTCGTCTCGGGCGACATGGGTCAGTTGCAGCAGGCCGTCATCATCCTCGCCGAGAACGCCATCGACGCGCTGCCCGAGGGCGGGACGCTCACGATGCGCACGCTGCGCGAGGAGGATGAAGAGAACGAGGCGGTCGTCATCGAGGTGAGCGACACCGGGCACGGCATCCCCGAGGAGATCCGCGAGAGGATTTTCGACCCGTTCTTCACGACAAAGGAGGTCGGGCGCGGCACAGGGTTAGGACTCGCCGTCTGTTATGGTATTGTTACCGAACACGGCGGTCGCATCGGCGTGGAGTCGGCCGTGGGTCGCGGCAGCACGTTCCGAATCGTACTTCCCGCGACTAAAACCCCTGACGGAGACCTGCCCAGTTGAGTGAGAACCGACAGCCTGCGCGCATACTCGTCGCCGAAGACGAGGCGAACCTCCGCCTCGTCCTGCAAAAAGAGCTTCAGCGCATGGGCCACGACGTGAGGGTCGCGCCCGACGGCGAGGCCGCCTTAAAACTCCTCGAAGAGAGCAACGTGGACGTGCTGCTCTCAGACATCTCGATGCCGCACATGGACGGCATGGAGCTGCTGCGCCGCGTCCACCAGCGGCCGAACCCGCCCGAGGTCATCATGCTCACGGGGCACGCCACCGTCGAGTCGGCCATCGAGGCGATGAAGCTCGGCGCCTACGACTACCTCTCGAAGCCCTACCGCATCGCGGAGCTGGACGCGCTGGTCAAGCAGGCCGCGGAGAAGCGAAGGCTGCGCGTGGACAACGCGCGGCTGCGCACGCTCGTCGAGCGGCGTTCGGCCACGCCCGAGATCGTCTTCGTCTCCGACGGGATGAAAGAGGTGATGCGTCTGGTCGAGCGCGTCGCGCCGTCGGACGCTTCAGTCCTCATCACGGGCGAGTCGGGCACGGGCAAGGAGCTGGTCGCCAACGCCATCCACCGCCTCTCCCTGCGCAGCGAAGGCTCCTTCATCGACCTGAACTGCGCTGCGTTTCAGGAGTCACTGTTGGAGTCGGAGCTGTTCGGCTACGAGGCCGGCGCGTTCTCGGGCGCGAAGGGCCGGAAGCTCGGGCTGTGGGAGCTGGCCGACAACGGCACCATCTTCCTCGACGAGGTGACGGAGCTGCCGGCGCCCTTGCAGTCGAAGCTCCTGCGCGCGATTGAGACCAACTCCTTCTTCCGCGTGGGCGCCGTGCGCAAGGTGCAGGTCAACGTCCGCATCGTCGCCGCCACCAACCGCGACATCAGCGAGGTCACCTCCGACGGCCGCTTCCGCGCAGACCTGCTCTACCGCATCAACAGCTTCCAGATCAACCTGCCCCCTCTGCGCGAGCGGCCCGAGGACGTGGAGCCCATCGCGCGCCACCTCCTCACGCGACTCGCCGGCCCCAACGCGCCCGAGTTGACGCCCGAGGTGCTCTCCGCGCTCAAGTCGTACTCCTGGCCCGGCAACGTCCGGCAACTCCGCAACACGCTTGAGCGCGCCGTCCTGCTCTCCAACGACGGGCGCATCACGACCTCGGAACTCCCGCCCGAGATCGTCGCGCCGGCTCTCTCCTTCCGACCCGCCGCCGCGGCCGCGGCTCCCGGCGGCGACGCGCAGGGCAACGCCGCCCCGGCCGTCCCGCCGCCACTGCGCGAGGTCGAGCGCCAGCAGATTCTCGCCGCACTGGAGCAGACCGGATGGCACCGCGGCAAGACCGCCGAGATGCTCGGCATCTCGCCCTCCACGCTCTACCGCAGGCTCAGGGATTACAACCTGACCAAGCGCCAGTGACCCGGTAGACGTTAGACAGTATCCAGTAGGAATACGAAGCGGCGCGCCCGGCCTGTAGGCTGTGGCGCGCCGCATGTCTTGAAATCTTTTCTACTGACTACTGCCTACTGCTCTTCAGCCGCCGCCGCCGGTGGCTGTCCTCTGCGGGTTCCTGGGTTGGGAGAGGGCGCGGCGGGCGGTGTCGGCCTTGTCGCGTTCGCCGGTGCGCTCGTAGAGGGCGACGAGCCTTTCGAGGACGGCGCTGGCGCCGGGCTGGAGCCGGAGCGCGGCCTCATAGTGCTTGACCGCCTCCTTATCGCGCCGCTGTTCTTCGAGGATGCCGGCGAGCTTGACGTGCGCCTCGTAATCGTTGGAAGCCTTCGCGAAGTTCTTGTAGGCGTCGCCGTAACGGCCCAGGCGCGCGCTGACGACGGCGAGGTTGTTGTAGATGATCGGCTCGGACGGTGCGAGCCTGGCCGCCTGATTGAACCGGCGGAGTGCCCCCGCGTAGTCGTCGGAGAGGTAGAGCGAATAGCCGAGATTGGCGAGCACGACCCAGTCTTCAGGCGAGACCGTCAGCGCGCGCCCGTAAGCCTCGGCCGCCTGCCTGTGCCAGCCCAGACGGTCGTAGGCGAGTCCGAGCAGGTTGTTGGCCTCGGCCAGCTGCGGGCCGACGTTCGACGCGGCTATCTGCAACTCCGCAATCGCCTCCTGCACGTAGCCGTGCAGGAGCAGGGCGCGCCCCTGCGAGACCGGGTCGGAGGGCACGCCGACGATCAGCGGAATCCACATCTTCGGCCGCAACTCCTCGGCCGCCTCTCCCGCCGGAGGGCGGACGATGCGCACGCCCTCCGGCGTCGGCGCGGCTGCCGGGGCCGTCTGTACTTGCGGCGCCTCGGGCGTCCATCTGGTGCGAGACGTGACGGGCTCGACCTTCGGCTCTTCAATCGGCTCGGAGACGGCCCCGTCCTGAATCGCCGTGTCTACGCGAGCCGTCTGACTCACCTCGACTGTACCCTTGGGCGCCTCCGGCCCCTGCTTCCGGGGCGGGGCGGACTTCTTCGCCGTCTCACTCTTGCGGCCGCCGCCGAACAGCCTGGCGAGCGCGCGGAAGGGCGCGGCCAGTGCGCGCGCGAAGGCGTTGCCCCTCGGCTTGTCGGGCTGCGAGTCCGCGGCCTCGACTGTCTCTTCGGAGGCTTCGACGTTCGTCTCTGCTTCGACGCGCGCGGGCGCGGGCGGCGCGGCGCTGCTCACGGCCGCCGTCTCCGACCCGCGGTAGCCGAGCGCGGCCTGCGGCGCGAACACCGCGAACGAGAGGACGAGCGAGATGATAAGCGAAGTCGTTCTGCGTTTAGACACTAACGAAACCTCCAGCGCCGCGGGGCGCGCCGTCCGGACTTTCAAAGCGGAAAGGCTTTCAGGCGAGACCATCCGAGGCGTTCGGATTATAAGTCACGCGCAGACCCATGTAAAAACGCCCGCGCCGCACGCCCGTTCATAGCAGAGCACGAGTTGGTAAGAAGGCTCGCCGCCGGCGAACGAGGCGCTGTTCTACTTTGTCCAGTAGCCGAGGTCGGTGATGTCGCCGATGGGCGTGTTCGTCGCGTGCATGTACTGCGCCTTGGCCGTGGTGTTTTTGTTGGTGGTCAGTGTACTACGGGCGGAATTCGGCGAGCAGGTTTTAAATAGCCCTACCGGCGCGGTCTCTACTGGGGACGGAATCCGCGGCCCGAGTTGTGGCAGTCAATTAACTTCTATCATAGGGACAGCCGCGTCAATCTTCCACAATGACGGGCGGTGGTGAAAAAGTGCCGGCCCGCGAAGGAACGTGATCCTTCGCGGGCCGGCGGCGGGAGAGCGCGGGTGCTTTAGTGCTAGGCGGCGCGGTTGGCCTTCCGCCGGCGGCGCGCGTAGAGGCCGGCGAGGCCGGTGCCGAGCAGCGCGATGGTCGCGGGCTCGGGCGTGGGCGTGGGCGGCGCCGAGGTCGTGAAGATCTCGAACTTGACGCCGTCGTTAAAGAAGTGGCAGTCGGGGTCGAAGCCGAGCGCGAAGTTGCCGCCGTTCGAGATGTAGGCGAAGAGTGCGGTCAACTGCGAGGTGGTGAAGTTGTAGACGAAGTTCGTCGGCGTCATCGTGAACGACTGCGAGGTCAGGAATGTGTCGGCCGTGCCGTTCGCCACCAGCCAGTTGCTCAGGTTGTGGTAGCGCGTATCGACGAAGTCGTCGTCGATATTGACGCTGGTGTTGCTCGTGTTCGGGTCGTCCGTGAACGAGGCGACGCCCGCGTTCTTCGCGTTGTCGAGCAGGTGGATGAAGAGCCGGTTGGCGTTCGCGTCCCAGTTCGCGATGTTCTTGATGCTGATGCGCGCGCCGGTGATTGTTTGCCCTTGGGGCAGGTTAACGTTCGAGACCTTCCAGGTGTAGACCATGTGGTGGTCGAGGTCGTTCAGGTCAACGGGGGTCGGCGTGAAAGTCAGCGTGTCGGCCTTCGCGGACTGCGACGCGCAGAGAACGAGGAGTGCGGCCAGGGAGAGCAGGAGCTTTTTCAACGGGGGCACCTCACTTAGAGAGTTTTGGGGTAAGCGCCGAAGGGCGCGCGGGCGTCGCGCGCCTCGCCGAATCGCCTCTGATTGGTTCCATCACATGAAAGGATGATTGCGCCGCGCATTCCAGGAAGTTGCGCGCGAAGACTCCGAGTCTCTTCTCTTGTCAGGCTTCGTCGGAGTCGCGTTCAGACGGCGCTCAACTCGAAGGCGCGGCGGAGGTCTGCGGGGACGGGCACGGCGCGGCGCGCGTCCAGCTCCATCGAGACCTGCACGTGCGTGGCGCTGGCGCACAGCTCGCCGTCCGCGGCGCGGCGCAGGCGATACTCGAACGTGACGGACGTGCGGCCGACCGCCGAGGCCCACACCTCGACCGACGCCTCGTCGCCGTAGACGAACGGCGCGAAGAACTCCGCGCGCACGTTCACCGTCGGGAAGCCGATGCGCCGCTCCGACATCAGTCGCGCGTAACTCAGGCCGCAACGCGACTCGAAGAACTCCTCCATCGCCGCGTGGCAGTAGTGGAACAGCACGGGGTAGTAGACCAGACCAGCCGGGTCGCAGTCGCCGAAGCGGACGCGGGTGCGTGTGGAGAAGGGCATGAGTGCGAGGCCGACAGAAAGGGGCGCCGACAATAGCGCCCCCCGCTTGCGCGCACCGAACGAGTCGGCGCGGTCTATAAGACCATGCTCGCCAGTTGCGCCACGTCGCTGCTCGGCAGGACGCCCACGGCTCGCCGATTCAGAAGGCTCCGCACTAGGCGCATGAGCACGGCCGGGTTGAAGGGCTTCGTGACGTAGGCGTCCGCGCCGGCCGCGCGCGCCGCGTCGCGATAGGCCTGGCTGTCCGGCCCCGCGCACGCGACGACGGGAACGCCGCTCAACTGCGCGGCGCCGCGGAGCCTCTGCGTGGCGAGCACGCCGCTCGACCCCGGCATGTTCAGGTCGATCAGGATGAGGTCGGGCGACTCGTCTGAAGCGCTCTCAAAGGCCGCGTGGCTGTTCGCGGCCTCTTCAACATCGTAGCCTTCGTTCGAAAGGTAGAACCGCAGTTCCTTGCGCGTGTGCCGGGACTCGTCGATGACCATGACGAGCGGGCGGTGACGGGGTTTCCTGGGGGGCATGGAGAGAGACCTCTTTAGACAAGGGGCGACCGTTCTCTGGGGCACGGGTTGTAAGATTGGTACCAACGGGAACGCGAGAGTTCACGGAGTCTACCCCCGGACTTTGGGCGGTGTCAACGGAATTTTCAAAAAATTACCGGTAACTTGAGCCCGGGCAGGGTCGGGCCTCAGAGCGCCTTGAGCTGCCTGCGGTCGATCTTCCCGCGGTCGTTCTTGGGGAGCGAGGGGACGAACTCGACCCAGCGGGGATACTTGTAGAGTGCGAGGTGCGATTTGACGAACTCTTTAATCGACCGGGCGAGGTCGTCGCCGGGGGCGTGGCCTTCGCGGAGGACGAGGAAGGCTTTGGGCTTGATGAGGCCGTCTCCGGGGTCGTGGCCGACCACCGCCGCTTCGAGGACGGCCTCGTGCTGGAGCAGGCAGTTCTCGATCTCGGCGGGCGCGACGAAGACGCCCGAAACCTTGAGCATGTCGTCGGTGCGGCCGTGGTACCAGAAGTAGCCTTCTTCGTCCAGATGGAACTGGTCGCCCGTTGTGCACCAGTCTCCGGCGAAGGTCTGCTTCGACTTCTCGTGCGCCTGCCAGTAGCAGAGCGCGGCCGAGTCGCCCTTGACCTTTAACGTCCCCATCTCGCCCGCGGGCAGGCGCCGCCCTTCGGCGTCCACGACCTCGGCCTCATAGCCCTTGACGACGCGGCCGAGGCTGCCGGGCCGCACGTCGCCGGGGCGGTTCGTGATGTAGATGTGGAACATCTCGGCCGAGCCGATCCCGTCGTAGATTTCGACGCCGAAGGTCTCGACCCAGCGGCGGTACAACTCTGCGGGGAGGGCCTCGCCCGCCGACAGGCACATGCGGAGGGTAGATAAATCTCTCTGTGCCGAGCCCTCCACGTTGAGCATGCCGTTAATCATCGTCGGCACGCTCGTCAGCAGGGTCGGGCGGTAACGTTCGATGACTTCAAACAATTTTTCGGGCGTCGAGCGCTCGGAGAAGAGGGCAGTGGCGCCGCCGACGGCGAAGGGGAAGAGCAGGTTCGTGCCCGTCGCGTAGCCGAAGAAGAGCTTGGGGACGGCGACCGTCAGGTCGCTCTCGCTCACGCCGAGCACGCCCTTCGCGTAGCACTCGGTGTTGTAGGGGAGGTCGTGCTGCAAGTGCACCGCGCCCTTCGGGTGGCCCGTCGAGCCCGACGTGAAGAGCCAGATGGCCACGTCGTCGCGGTGCGTGTCGGCCGGGGTTAATTCATCGGACTGAGAGCTTAAGGCTTCGGCAAATGAGTGAAAGTCCCCACGCTCCGCGCCGACGACGAGTACGTTCTGCAAGTGCTTCGCGTCGCGGGCGGCCTGCGTGAAGTTCTCCAGCAGAGACTCGTGGATGACCGCGACGCGGGCGCGCGTGTATTCGAGGTAGTAGCGGTAGTCGTCCGCCGGCAGCAGCGGGTTGACCATCGTGATGACGCCGCCCACACGGTTGATGCCGAACCACGTCCAGGCGAACTCCGGGCAGTCCGGCAGCACGACGAGCACGCGGTCTTCCATCCGCACGCCCAACTCTCTGAGCGCCCCGCCCGCACGGTTCGACAGGCGCACCGCCTCCCCGTACGTGTACGTCTCGTCCCGGTAGTACAGGCACGCCTTTCCCGCGCGCCCCTCCTCCACGTTGTGGTAGAGGAAGTAGTCGCCCATGTTGAACCGCTCGGGGAATTCGACCTCAGGCATAAGCGAAGGCGTTCGGCGTCAGCCGCGGCCGGCGAAGGGGCAGCCCCCGGCGCCGTGTGTGGAGTCGAGGTGGGTGCGCGCCTCCCAGAGTTCGGGGAAGAACTTTTTGTCGAGCGTGGTCTTCAGGTAGCCGACGCCCTCGCTGCCGCCGGTGCCCTTCCGTGTGCCGAGCATGCGCTCGACCATCTTGACGTGGTGATAGCGCCAGAGCGAGAAGAACTCGTCGTGCGCGATGAGGGCTTCGGAGAGCTGGTACTCTTCGTAGCGCGCCTCGAAGTGCGTGACGACTTCGAGCACGGCGCGGACGCGGCGGCCGTAGCGCGCGCGGCGCTCGTCGTCGGAGAGTGTGGCGTCGTCGGGCGGGGCGTCCAGGCCGCGACGTGTGAACAGCGCGTAGAACTCTGCGCCGAGGGCGGGCGCGTCCATGCGCGCGCGCAGGCGCCCGCTCGCGAACTCGTCGTCGCCGAAGGCGCGCAGGATGGCGTCGTCTTTGAGGCCCGAAGAGAACTCTATCTCACGGAACTGCATCGACTGGAAGCCGCTCGCCGGGTTGAGCTGGTCGCGGAAGCCGAGGAAGTTGATCGGCGTCATCGTCTCAAGGATGTGTATCTGCGTGACGAGCAGTTTCTCTATCTCGACGACGCGGCCGAGGGCGCGCGCGGCGACGGCCGCGCGGTCTTCGCGCATCGCACGGGCCGCGGCGTCGATCTCGTGGAGCACCTGCTTGAACCACAGCTCGTACGCCTGATGGACGGTGATGAAGAGCAGCTCGTCGTGGTGCGCGGGGTCGGACAGGCATTCCTGTAAGCCGATCAGCTCGGGCACGCGCAGATATTTGTTATAGGATAAGGGTTCGGCCATGACAGACTCGGTAAGCGCGCGGGCGTTACTTCGATTGGGATAGAGACCAAGCGTAACGCCTGCCACCTCCGCCCGTCAATTTGCCCCGCGTCTCCCCGCCTCTGTGACCGAGCTTACTGACACGCCGGCCGCCGACGGTTAAGAATGGCCGGGCGGAGGCAGTTTGGCCGTGGGGCAGAGGAGAGGGTTTATACTCGACGCAGCTGAAGGCGGTTGGGGGAAGTCAGGCGACGATGATGAAAGACGAATTCGTCGATCCCGTGTGCGGGATGAAGGTTGAGCCGGCGCGTGCCGCCGGGTCGAGCGAGCGCGACGGCGTGCGTTACTACTTCTGCTCGCACGGGTGCAAGCAGAAGTTTGACGCCGCCGGCCCGGGCGAGTCCTTTGCGGAGGCGGGTTGCAGCGGCGGCGCGGCGGAGGCTCCCGTCCAACTGTCGGCGGCGCCCGTGCAGTTGACGTTGACGCGCAAGCCCTCCTCCTCCACCCCGGCGACTCCCGCCGAAGCGCGGCCCGCTCAACCGGCACACGCACCCCACGCTCACGTCGTCGGCGCGGAGGAGGCGCAGGCCGAGAGCTACCGCACGATGCTGCGGAAGTTCTGGTTCGCGACCGCGGTCGGCCTCCCTCTACTCCTGCTGATGTTCGCGGAGTTCGTGCCGTCGTGGCGTGAGGCGCTCATGCCTTACCACCGCCTCGTCGGACTCGTCTCGGCCGCCGTGACGCTGCCGGTGCTCGCGTGGTCGGGCCGGCAGTTCTTCGAGAGCGCCTGGAACGGGCTACGCAACCACAACACGAACATGGACACGCTGGTCGCGCTCGGCACGGGCGCGGCCTGGGTCTACTCGACGGTCGCGGTCGTCGCGCCGTGGCTCTTCCCGGCGGGCTCGGGCGGCATGTACTTCGAGGTGGCCGTCATCGTCGTCGCGCTCATCCTGCTCGGGCAGGCGTTAGAGCTGAGGGCCAAGAGCCGTTCGAGCGCGGCCCTCAAAAAACTTCTGGCATTACAGGCCAGGACTGCGCGCGTCATCCGCGGGGGGCGTGAGGTTGACGTGCCCGTCGAGGAGGTGCTCGTCGGCGACGTTGTGCTCGTCCGCCCCGGCGAGAAGGTGCCGGTGGACGGCCGCATCATCGACGGCGAATCGGCGCTTGACGAGTCCATCGTGACCGGCGAGTCGGTGCCCTCGGACAAGCGGCCGGGCGACGGGGTCATCGGTTCCAGCGTCAACAAGACCGGCGCCTTCACCTTTCGCGCGACGAAGGTCGGCGCCGACACGGCGCTGGCGCGCATCGTCCGGATGGTCGAGCAGGCGCAGAGTTCCAGGCCCCCGATTGGAAGGCTGGTTGACAGGGTCAGTTCCTACTTCGTCCCGACGGTGATGATCGTCGCGATCCTGACGTTTCTGACCTGGTTTAATTTCGGCCCCGAGCCTGTCGTCAACCACGCGGTGGTGACGATGGTGGCCGTGCTCGTCATCGCCTGCCCGTGCGCGCTGGGCCTGGCGACGCCGATCAGTCTGATGGTCGGCGTCGGCAAAGCCGCCGAGCACGGTGTGCTCATACGTAACGGCGAGGCTTTGGAGTCGGCCTCAAAGCTCAAGACGGTCGTGCTCGACAAGACGGGCACGCTTACGAAGGGGCGCCCCGAACTGACGGACGTGCTGCCGCTCGGGGGCTTCGGCGAGGAGGAGCTTTTACGACTGGCGGCGGCGGCCGACCGAAGGAGCGAGCACCCTCTGGCCGAGGCCATCGTGAGCGGCGCGCGCGCCCGCGGGGTCGAGTTCGGCGAGCCCGAGCGCTTCGAGGCCGTCCCCGGCCACGGCGTCGAGGCTACGGTCTCGGGGCGCGTCATCCTCGTCGGCAACCGCAGGCTGCTGGAGCGTGGCGGCGTCCCCTTCGAGGAGTTCGAGCGCGTCGCGTCGCGTCTCTCGGAGGAGGGGAAGACGCCGATGTTCGTCGCCGTCGCCGGCCGCCCGGCCGGCGTCGTCGCCGTCGCGGACACGCTCAAGGAGGACTCGGTCGAGGCCGTGCGTGCGCTGCGTGCGTTGGGCATCGAAGTGTTGATGATAACCGGCGACAACGAGCGCACGGCGCGGGCCGTCGCGCGCCAGGCCGGCATCGAGCGCGTGCTCGCGGAGGTTCTGCCCGAGGAGAAGGCGCGCGCGGTCGAGCGTCTACAGTCGGAGGGCGCTGGCCTCGTCGGCATGGTCGGCGACGGCATCAACGACGCGCCCGCGCTCGCGCAGGCGGATGTGGGCTTCGCCGTCGGGACGGGGACGGACGTGGCCATCGAGGCCGCGGACGTGACGCTCGTCGGCGGGAGCTTGAGAGGCGTCGTGACGGCCGTCGAGGTGTCGCGCGCGACGCTCGGGAACATCAAGCAGAATCTGTTCGGGGCGTTCATCTACAACGTGCTCGGCATCCCCGTCGCGGCCGGCGCGCTCTACCCCGTGCTGGGCCTTCTACTCTCGCCGATCATCGCGGGGGCGGCGATGGCGGCGTCGAGCATCACGGTCGTGACGAACGCGAACCGCCTGCGGTTCTTCGAGCCGCGGCGCGTGGAAGAGGTGAGGTCATGAACACGACTCAGATCATCGTCACGCTCGTCGGCTTCGGCCTCATCGGGTGGATCGTCTGGTACTTCTGGCTGTGGAAGGGCGAGGCGGTCTCGGCCGCAGGCGTCGCGGGCGGCGTGCAGGTCGTGGACGTGACGGTCAAGGGCGGCTACCAGCCCGCGTCCATCGTGGCGGAGGCCGGACGCCCGCTGCGCCTCAACTTCACGCGGCGCGAGACTTCGCTCTGCGGCGAGGAGGTGGTGCTCCCGGACTTCGGCCGGCGCGCGCACCTGCCTGAGAACCAACCCGTCACACTCGAAATCCTCCCGCGCGAGCCCGGCGAATACGAGTTCACCTGCGGCATGAATATGTATAAGGGGAAGCTGATCGTCCGGTGAGGTCTTAGAAGGCGGCGCCGGCCGCCTCGTGCCCGGCGTAGGCGCGCGTGTCGAGGATGGTGCGTATCTCTTTGACGACCTGTTCTAACTCTTCGTCCTTCGTGTAGAAGTGGGGCGAGATGCGGATGCCGGCGCCGGGGCGGTAGTCGACGATGAACTCGCGGCGGATGAGCTCGCGCGTGACGGCGGGGGCGTGTTCGACGGCGACGGTGATGGTGCCGCCGCGGCGTGCGGGCTCGTGCGGGCTCGTCACATGCAGACCCGCCTCCTCGGCCAGCTCGATGAGCCTCTGCGTCTGCCGGACGCTCTTCGCGCGAATCCGCTCGACGCCGATCTCGTTGATGATCTTATAGCCGGACTCCGCGGCGTAGAGCGCGGGGACGGCCGGCGAGCCGTGGAGGAAGCGCGCGGCCGACTCGGCGTAGGTGATCGTCTCCTCGAAAGAGAAGGGCTCGGCGTGCGCCATCCAGCCCGTCACCTTCGGCTCCAACTCTCCGCGGAGTCGCGGCGCGACGTAGAGGTAGCCCGCACCCGGCCCCCCGCAGAGCCACTTGACCGAGCCGCCCGTACAGAAGTCCACGTCCAAATCTTTCACGCTGAAAGGGACGGTGCCGGCCGACTGGTACGTGTCGAGCACGACGAGCGCGCCGACCTCGTGCGCGCGTCGGGTGATGGCCTGCGCGTCCTGCAAAGACGCGCTCTTGAAGAGGACGTGCGAGACGGGGACGAGCAGCGTCTCCTCGTCGATGGCCGCCAGCGTCGCTTCGAGCGGCGCGGTGATGCCGTCCTCGGACTTAACCTTTTCGATCCGGAAGCGCCCGTCGCGCGCGTGCGCCTCGTAGACGTACATGACCGAGGGAAACTCAAGCTCGGAGTAGACGATCTTGTTGCGGCGCGTCTCGGGCGTCGTGTCGAAGCAGGAGAGGATGAGCGACTGGCAGACCGAGACGTTCTGGTGCATGACGACCGTCCCGGCGTCCGCGCCGATGATGCGCGCCACCTCGTCGCCGACGGTCTGCGGCATCTCCCACCAGCCTTCGGCCCACGCGCGCACGCCGCGCGTCGCCCACACGTCGGCGTAGTCACGCAGGCGCTCGTACGTCCGCCGCGGCATCGCGCCCAAGGAGTGCGAGATCAGGTAGACCGCGCTCTCCAGGATGGGGAACTCCCGCCGCCACTCAAGAAGCTCGTCCGTCAAATGAGCCTTCCTCCTTCGGTCTCCGGGTGAAGGCTCAGTATAGCCGCAAGGGTTTTCGGATGGCTACTTACGTTAAGGGGCAGAGGCGTTATTCGTCGCGGAGGACGTGGCTGATTTCGCGGTCGGCATCGACGGGCGACTTGCGGAAGGCGTTGGAGGGTGCCTTGAGGTTGTAGGCGGCGAGGCGGCGGTTGAGGCCGGCGACCTGGCGGCGGAAGTCTTCGGTGGCGCGGCGCCAGTCGGCCTCGGCACGCGCGGTGGCGCGGCGCGACTTGAGGCTCTCGCGGTAGGCGTTGCGCGAGCGCAGCAGGTCTGCGCGCGCGCCGTCGAGCGCCGCCGACAGCTCCTCGCCGTCCTTGATCCAGGGGAGCGCGAGCAGATTGTTCTTGAAGATGCGAAAGGTCGTGCGCGCCACCTGACCGGCGATGAGATCGGCGCCCCCGCGCGCGAGCTTAGGCGGCGCGCCCGCCGCCCCCTGCGCCCCGCGTCGCAAGCCGCCCCTGAAGATCCAACCGAAAAACTCTTCCCACTTCATGTACAAAATCCTCTGACCGGCATGCGCCGCGCGCTTTCCTGCCAGCCCCTTACGACGCCGCCGGGCACAGGGTTTAGTAATTTTTGACCGGGGGCCGTTGGCCGTTGGCTGTTAGCTCTTTGGCTGGCTAACAGCTAACAGCCAAAAGCCAACGGCCCTTCAATTTGCTACACTCGATCCTTCTAAACTTATGTGGCACCCCGAGCCCGTCGTCAGACATTCAATCCCCGAGGCGCGCTGGCCCACGGCCGAGGAGGCGGCGCGCGCCCTGCTCTTCCAGCCCGTCCGCGTCGGCCGCGTCGAGCTTGAGTCCCGCACGTGGGTGCCGGCGATGGTGCCCTGGCGCGCGACCGAAGACGGGTTCGTCACGCGCGAGAACCTTGAATGGTACGGCCGCTTCGCCGCGGGGCGGCCCGGCGCGCTCGTCGTCGAGGCGACCGGCATCCGCGACGTGCCCTCGGGGCCGCTACTCCGCATCGGTCACGACCGCTTCCTGCCCGGTCTGCGCGAACTGGTCGAGGTCGTCCGGCGCGAGAGCGAAGGCCGCACGCGCCTCTTCATCCAGATCATCGACTTCCTCTCCGTCAAGCGCCGCCCCGAAAGGGCGAAGTTCTTCGAACGCTTCCTCAACGTCTCAGACCGCCACCGCCGCGCCCTCGCCGAGCTGTCGGACGAAGAGGTCTGGCTCGCACGTGACGAGAGCGAGCTGCGTGCGTTCCTGCGTGACGCGCCCGACGACGTGGTGGAGCGTGTGCTCGACGAGCGTGAGTTGGAGTCGCTCCGCTTCGGCTACCGCGAGCGCGTCACCGACACGCAACTGGAGCACGTGCGCGAGCTGCCCCGAGTCCTGCCCGGCCTCTTCGCCGACGCCGCGCGCCGCGCACGCGAGGCGGGCTTCGACGGCGTCGAGCTGCACTACGCGCACGCCTACACGATGGCCTCTTTCCTCAGTCGCCGCAACGACCGAGACGACGGCTACGGCGGCTCGCCGGGGCAGAGGGTGCGTCTGCCGCTCGAAGTCTACCGCGCGGTGCGCGAGGCGGTGGGCGCAGACCACACGGTCGGCGTGCGTTTCCTCGGCGACGAGGTCATCGAGGGCGGAAGTCGCGTCGAAGACGCGGCCTTCTACGCGGCGGAGTTCGCGCGCGCCGGCTTCGATTTTCTTTCCGTGTCGAAGGGAGGAAAGTTCGAGGATGCGAAGCAGCCGAAGGTCGGGCAGGCCGTCTACCCATACACGGGTCAAAGCGGTTACGAGTGCATGCCGACGGTGCTCTCCGACGCGCTGGGGCCATTCGGGCGCAACCTTTCTCTTTCGGGGAGGGTGAAGCGCGCGGTGAACGAAGCCGGCTTCGAGACGCCGGTCGTCGCCGCGGGCGGCGTCGGCACGTTCGAGCTGGCCGAAGAGATTCTGCGGCGCGGCGACGCGGACATCGTCGGCGCCGCGCGCCAGTCGCTCGCAGACCCCGACTGGTTCCTCAAGGCGCGCGCGGGGCGCGGCTCGGAGGTGCGCCGCTGCACCTACACCAACTACTGCGAGGCGCTCGACCAGGCGCACAAGCAAGTCACCTGCAAGCTCTGGGATCGTGAGGGACTCTCCGGGCCGAACGTCTTCCTCAGCATAGACGGCCGCCGCCGACTCCTGCCGCCGCGTTGGGAAGAGTAAAAAAGTACTGAGGACTGAGGACTGAGTGATAAGAAGCGTCGTGCCTTTCACTCAGTCCTCAGTCCTCAGTACTTCTTCCTTTCTTCTCCCCGCGTGCGTTCCGGAACGCCTTGAGGAAATCGCCGACGGCGTCTTCGGGATTGGTGTCGTCGCCCTGGGATTCCCAGACGATGCGCGGGGTGTGGTCGGGGCCGAGGGCGATGACGAAGAGCTTGCCCCAGATGAAAGGGTCGTCGGGGAGGGCCGAGCGGCGCTGCCCCGTCACCTTGAAGACGAGGACGAGGTCGGCGTCCGAGAGGCTCTCGACGGCCGTCGCACTCCTGTACTTGCGTATGTACTTGTTGACCTTGTTGGCGACGCGGCGCGCGGCCGCGTCGTGCTGCCGCGGCGCGTGGCCGTCGAGCGCGTGCCGGTAGTCCTCCAGGGCGACGAGCGCCGGGTCGCGCGCGTCCACCACCATCGCGCGCGACACGAGCAGCGCCATCCGGCGCAAGCCCTTCACGCTTTCGAGCGTGGCGCGCGCCGCCGGCTCGTCACGAGTGTAAGGCGTCTGGCCCGCGGAGGCGGGCGGACGCCACGCGCCGCACGCGAGCGACGCGAGGCAGAGGAGGAGGGCGCGGAATGTTTGAGCGGCTCTCGTCACGTCGAACCTCAGACGGCGCGCGCGGTCGCCTCCTCGTAGGCGGCGACGAACGAAGGGTCGCGGCGCCGCAGGCTCTCGCGGTCTACGCGCATGCTGCGCGTCATCAGGCTGTAGGCAAAGGGCAGCGGCTCCGCACGGACGTGCTCGCGCGCCCGCTCGAACCAGACGCGGCTCTCGTCGGCCGCGCGTTGGTACTCCTCGACGACGGGCCTGCGCTCGCGCTCGAACGCTTCGAGCGCCGCGGGCACATCCTTCCCCGCCGCGAAGTGGCGGAACAGCTCGATAGAGTCCTCGATGGCGAGCTTCGTCCCCGAGCCGATGGAGAAGTGCGCCGTGTGCAGCGCGTCGCCGAGCAGCACGACGTTCCGGTAAGACCAGCGCCCGTTCTTCACCAAGAGGAAGTTGATCCAGCGCGAGTTGTTCGACAGAAGCTCCGCGCCTTCGAGGTCGCGCGCGAAGACGCGCCCGAGGTATGCGCGCGCCTCGGCGTCGTCCATCCGTTCGAGCCCCGCGCGCCGCCAGGTCTCCTCGTCGCACTCGACGATGAAGGTGCTCAGCTCCTTGCTGAACTTGTAAGAGTGCGAGGCGAAGACGCCCGCCTCCGCCTCGCGGAAGGTGAGCGTCAGGCCGTGGAAGAGTTGCCGGGTGCCGTACCAGATGTACCTGTTCTCGCCCGCGGCGAGCGCGGGCCGGAAGTCTTCCGCGTAGCGCTCGCGCACGAGGCTCCCCACGCCGTCGGCGCCGACGAGCAGGTCGCACTCCTCGGCGAGCGCGTTCACGTCCTCGACCGCCGTGTCGAAGCGCAAGTCCACGCCGACCTCCGCGCAACGCTCTTGCAGGATGTTGAGGAGCTTGAGGCGGGCGATGCCCGAGAAGTCGTTGCCGCGGACGGTGACCTTCGTGTCGCGGAGGACGACATCGACGTTGTCCCACGTCTCGAAGCTCTCCGTGATGCGCCGGTGCGAGACCTCGTCGGCCTCGCGCAGGTTCCTGAGCGTCCGCCCCGAGAAGACCACGCCCCACCCGAACGTCGCGCCCGGCGGGTTCCGCTCGTACACCACGACCTCGCGCGCCACCCCGTGCCGCCTCATCAGCAGCGCGAAGTAGAGCCCCGCCGGCCCCCCGCCGATGACGTTGATACGCATAAAAGCAGAAGTCAGGAGTCAGGAGTCAGGAGTCAGAAGGGAAAACATTCTTAAGTGAACTGTCGGGTCGTCAGCATCAACATTCGGCCAGCGGAGCCTTCTGACTCCAGACCTCTGACTTCTAACTACTCCTTCAACATCTCCCTCGCGATGATGAGTTTTTGAATCTCGGTGGTGCCTTCGTAGATGCGCAGCGCGCGCACGTCGCGGTAGAGGCGCTCGACCGCGCTGCCGCGCACCAGCCCGTAGCCGCCGTGTATCTGGACGGCCTCGTCCACGACGCGCTGGGCCGCCTCGGTCGCGTAGAACTTCGCCTCGCTGGCCGCGCGCGTCAGCAGGGAAGGGGCGGCGGCGCCGGAATCTCTGAGGTGCGCGGCGCGGTAGACGAGCAGGCGCGCGGCGTCCAGTTCGGTCTGCATGACGGCCAGCTTCTCCTGAATCAACTGGTGCATGGCGAGCGTGACGCCGAACTGCCGGCGCGCCCTCGCGTAGGCGACCGCCTCGTCGAGAGCGCGCCGCGCCATCCCGCAGGCGGCCGCGCCGACGCTGGCGCGGAACATGTCCATCGTCTGCATCGCCAGGGTGAAGCCCTGACCCTCTGCGCCGACCAGGTCTTCGGCCGGCACGCGCACGCCTTCGAACTCGATCTCGCCGATGGGGTGCGCCGCCACCAGCTCCGTGCGCGCCAGGACGCGGAACCCCGGCATGCGCGCGCCGACGATGAAGGCCGAAAGCTCCGCGCGGCCGTCGGGGCGCGTGCCCGTGCGCGCGAAGACCGTGTAGAAGTCTGCGAGCCCCGCGTTCGAGATGAAGCACTTGCGCCCCGTGATGACGTAAGAGTCGCCGTCGCGTCGCGCCTCGGTGCGGATGCTCGACACGTCGGAGCCGGCCTCGGGCTCCGTGAGCGCGAAGGCGGCGACCGACTTGCCGGCGCGCGCGCGCTCCAGCCAGAAGTCGCGGACGTGCTCGGGCGCGGCGAGCGAGACGGCGTAGGTGCCGAGGCCCTGCATGACGAAGGCGAGGTCCGCGAGCGACGAGTGGTAGGCGAGCGCCTCGCGCACGACGCAGAGCGCGCGCGCGTCGAGCGGCGCGCCGTCGCCGCGTGCCACCGAGTAACTTAAAAGGTCTGTCTGCGCGAGCAGCGAGAGGAGCGCGCGGAAGTTGGCGTCTGCGTCCGGCCCTTCGTCCCGATGCGTCAGCGGCTCGACCTCGCGCGCGGCGAAGTCGGCGACGCCCGCGGCGAGGCGCGCGTGCTCGTCCGTGAAGAAGGGCGTCTCTTCGATGAATCCGTCTCGCAGCATGACGTTCGGCCTCCTTCACTCGACCCGGATGACCTTACCGCTCTTCCTGTCTAAGACGAGCGTCCTGCGTGGATTGTAAACCGGCCGCTCGCGGAACAGAACCGTGTCGCCCCTCAGTTCGGGCGGGTCGAAAGCTTTGAAGGGCTCCGGCTCGTCGCCGCGCGTGTCTTCGAGCCCTTCGAGCTGCCAGGCGTACTCGCCCGTGCGCAGGTCGAGCTTGCCGACGAAGCCCGCGCCGGTGAGGTAGAGGTGCTGCCCTTCGCGGAGCGGCTCGCCTACGTCCGGGGCCTCGATGCGTTGATGCCAGCGGCCGCGCATCGAGGGCTGCTCAAGCAACGTGACCAGCCCCGCGCCGCCGCCCGCGCCGTTCAGGTGTAGGAGGAGCAGCAGGTCGCCCTCGAACTCCGAGTAGAAGAGGCTCTGGACGGAGTCGCCGCGGTCGAGGCGCAGGTTGAAGCCGCGGACTCTCGTGCCCTTCGTCCTCCGGCCGTTGCCGTTCGCCTTGACGTGGTAGGCGAAACCGTTCATCTCGAACTCGAAGGCTTCCGGGTCGGGCGCGGCGCTGTGGTTGACGGCCCGGGCTTCCTGAAAGACCTTTGCAGGTTTAGGGGACGACGCGGGTCGCGCCTGCTGCGCGCGGCCGGCGCGCACGAAGCATGGCGCGAGCGCACACGCCCCGGCGAGCACGAGGCTTAAACACGCCGCTGAGAAGTTCCGGCGGCTCATCCCTCTTCGGTTGGTGTGCCGCCGAACCGCGGCTCGCGCTTCTCCGTGAAGGCGCGGTAGGCCTCCCCGTAGTCGGGGTGCTGCATGCAGACGGCCTGCGCCTGCGCCTCAAGTTCGAGCGCCGTGTCGAAGGAGATGTCCAGCTCACGGTTGAGCATCTCCTTCGTCACCGCGAGGGCGAACGAGGGGCCGCGCGCGAGTCGCTCGGCCAGCTGTCGTGTCTCGGATTCGAGCTGGGCGGGCTCGACCACACGGTTGTAGAGGCCGCAGGCGAGCGCCTCGTCGGCCGTGATGAAGTCGCCCGTGTAGAGCAGCTCGGTCGCCTTCGAGAGCCCGACGAGCCGCGGTAGCAAATGAGCCGCGCCCATGTCCGCGCCAGAGAGGCCCACCTTCACGAAGAGGAACGCGATGCGCGCCTCGGTCGAGGCGACGCGCAGGTCGGACGCGAGCGCGATGCAGGCGCCCGCCCCGGCCGTCGTCCCGTTCAAAGAGGCGATGACGGGCTTGCGCAGCCGCCGGATGTTGCGCACCAGCTCGCACGTCAGGCGCGTGAACTCCAACAACCCTTCGGCGTCGCGCCCCTGCAACGCGCCGATGATGTCGCGCACGTCGCCGCCCGAGCAGAACGCACGCCCCTCGCCCGTCAACACGACCGCGCGCACCTCCCGCTCGTCTCCGAGCGCGGCGAACAGTTCGGTCAACTCGCGGTAGACCTCGAACGTCAAAGCGTTCAGGCGCTCCGGCCGGTTCAGGCGCACCCACGCCACGCCTTCAAGGACTTCATAGAGGAATGATTTAGGCTGAATCATAAAACTGCCGTGCCTTCGATCTCGACCTTGGCGCCGTCTTCGAGGAGACCCTTGACTTCGACGAGGGCCATCGCGGGATAGTGGCGCCCCATCAGCGCGCGCCAGCGCTCGCCGATCTCTGCGGTGCGCGCGAGGTATTCGCGTTTGTCGGTCACGTAGACGACGAGACGCGCGACGCCGCCCGGCGCGCCGCCCGCCTCAAGCACGACCGCCAGCACGTTGCGCAGCGCGCGGTCGAACTGCTCGACGAAGTCGTCGCTCACGAGCCGCTGCTCCTCGTCCCAACCGATCTGCCCCGCGATGAAGAGGAGCCGCGCGCCCTCCCTCGTCAACTGCCCGTTCGAGTACCCGCGCGGCCGCCCGAGCGATTTCGGATTGATGGTCTTCATTCGGAATTAATCAGGAAAGGATCGTGCCGCCGTCCACGTTGATGGCCTGCCCCGTGATGCCGCGGCCGTCGTGGGAAGCGAGGAGGAGTGCGAGGGCGGCGACCTCTTCGGGGGTGACGAGGCGGTGCTGCGGGCTCATGCGTTTGATGGCTTCGAGCGCGTCCGCGGCCGAGCGGCCGGTCTTGGCCCGGATGTTCTCGACGGCGCGCGTCGTCATGTCGGTGTCCACGTAGCCGGGGCAGACGGCGTTGACCGTCACGCCGGTGCGCGCCAACTCCAACGCCACCGAGCGCGTCAACCCCAGCACGCCGTGCTTCGAGGCCGTGTAGGCGGCGACGTAGGGCGCGCCCGTCTTGCCCGCGACCGACGCCACGTTGATGACGCGCCCCCAACCGCGCTCGACCATCGGGGGCAGCGCCGCCCTCATGCAGTAGAAAGTCCCCGTCAGGTTGATGTCCAGATGCCTCTGCCAGAACTCGTCCGAGGTCTCCGTGAACTTCGAGCTGTCGGCGACGCCGGCGTTGTTGACGAGAATGTCGGGGCCGGCGCCGAAGAACTCGCGCGCCGCCGCGAACGCCTCTTCGACCGAGCGCGGGTCGGCCACGTCGCAGGCGGCGTGTGCGGCCGCGTCACCGCCCGACTCCGCGCTAACCTCTTCGGCGACGCGCTCGACCTCCGTCCCGGTGCGCGCGACGACGAAGATGCGTGCGCCCTCGCGCGCGAAGGCGTGCGCCACCGCGCGCCCGATGCCGCGCCCGCCGCCCGTGATGAACGCCTTCAAGTCTTTAAGTCTCATCGTCGGGCAGAGTTTATCTCAACTCCTGAGTAACGGTGACACGGGGCCGAAAAAATATTTTCGCGGCGTGATCCCTGCCGCGTGCCTTTCACGCGTTTGTGTGCAGAAGACATACCGGAATGCGCGTCAGCTCGGCCGTCCGCCCCGCCCACGCGCCTTGAGCCAAAACCGCCAGCCAAAGAAAGGTGCCTTGAGAAGATGAAGCTTTCGAAGATCGCCTCCACCGCGTTTCTTGCCGCGGCCGCCGCCACCGCGCTCATTCCCGCCGCCGCCAACGCCAAGCAGCCGCGCCCCTACGGCGACGCGCAGGTGCTCGCCACTTTCCCCGCCGACCCAGGCTTCCCCGAAGGCATCGCCGTCAAGGGCAACAAGGTTTACGTCTCCGGCCCCGCGCGCTTCGGCACCGCCGGCACCGGCCCCTCGACCGTCGTCGCCTACAACCGCGACACGGGCGCCCTGGAGGCGACCTACACGACGCAGGGCGAGTTCCTCGCGGCCGAGCACGCCAACTCCTGCATCGCCTTCGACGGGAACGGGAAGCTCTACGTGCTGAACCTGCAACTCGGCGTCTACCGCCTCGACACCGGCTCGGGCCAGCAGGAGCCTTACTCGACGCCTTTCCCCGACCTGCCCGCGTGCGACGGCAACAACGCGCCCTGCTCGCCGACGCTCTTCGACGCACCGGCGCTGCCGAACGACATCGCGTTCGACGAGGACGGCACCGCCTACGTGACCGACTCTTTGCAGGCGACCATCTGGCGCGTCCCGGCGGGCGGCGGCACGCCGCAGATTTGGTTCCAGGACGCGCGCTTCGCCACCTTCCCCGGCGGCGTCGGCACCAACGGCATCCGCCTGAGCCCCGACCGCTCGAAGGCGTTCGTGACCGTGACCTTTAACCAGATGGGCCAGTCTTTCCTCTACACGCTGCCGCTCGTGGCGGCGCCGCAGCCGTCCGACCTCGCGACCTTCAAGGCGTTCGGGCCGACCGACCTGCCCGACGGCATCGCCTTCGGCAAGTCCGGCAACCTCTACGTCGCCATCGCCACGCCGGGATTGTCGGGCGTCGCCATCTACGCGCCGAACGGCGCGGAGGTCGGCAGGCTCACCAACGCCGCGCCGGGCGACATCGCCCCTTACGACTCGCCGGCCAACATCGCCTTCGACGGCCACGGCTCGCTGCTCCTGACCAACCACGCCTTCGCCACGATGATCCCGGCGCACTTCAACGTGCTCGACGTGTACGTGGGCGACAAGGGCGCGCCGCTCTCGAAGCCCGACCTGCCGTAAAAGAACGTGAACCGTAAACCGTGAACCGTGACCAGAGGAAGAACCTGTCTTCACCTGTCACGGTTCACGGTTTACGGTTCACGCTCTTCTCTTGTCACGGTTTAGGGTTTACGGCTTTTGAGCGGCGTTCGAGGAAGGCGCGGACGCGCTCGCGCGCCTCGCGCGACTGGAAGCACTGGAGCTGCGCCTCGGTCTCATACTGGAGCATGCGCTCCAGGCTCTCCTCCTCGCTCATGTAGACGGCGCGCTTGGCCGCGGCGACCGATGCCTGCGGCGCCGCGCGCAGGCGCTCGGCGAGCTTGCGCGTCTCGGCCGCCAGCTCCGCGTCCGGCACCACGCGGTTGACCAGGTTCAGTTCAAGCGCGCGCCGCGCGTCGATGGCGTCGCCGAGGAAGAACATCTCGCACGCGACGTTGGCCGGCACCGCCCGCGGCAGGAAGAACGAGCCGCCCCAGTCCGGGTGCAGGCCCACCTTCACGAACGACTGGCTGAAGGTCGCCGACTCGGACGCGAGCCTGATGTCCGACGCGAGCACGAGGTTGAAACCCGCGCCGTACGCCGGCCCGTTGACGGCCGCGACCACCGGCTTCAACATCTGCCGCATCGCGGTCAGCACGCGCCTTCCCGCGCCGAGCAGCCGGCGGAACTCCTCGACCTCGCCGTGCTCCATCAGCTCGCTCATGCGCGCCACGTCCGCCCCGGTGCAGAAGGCGCGCCCCGCCCCCGTCAGGATGACGACGCGCACCTCCGGGTCGCTCCCCGCGTGCTCCAAAGCCTCGGCCAGATCGCGCCGCATGTGCCCCGCGAGCGCGTTCAGCTTCTCCGGCCGGTTCAGCGTGATCGTCACGATCCCGCCGTCGAATGCGACCTTGATGTTTTCGTACATAGGTGAGCGCTGGGTTTTAGGTGTTGGGTGTTGGGTTAAGTCTTAAGATTAGCCGTGCATCCAAAACTTAACACCTAAAACCCAAAACCTACTTTCCTTTAAAGATTGGCTTGCGCTTCTCGACGTAGGCGCTCAGGCCCTCGCGTGCGTCTTCGGATTGGAAGAGCTGTTGTTGAAGTTCGCGCTCTAAGGCGAGGCCGTACTCGAAGGGGACTTCGGCGCCGGACTGGACGCTGCGCTTGATGCGGCCGACGGCGAGCGCGGCGCGGCCCGGGGCAGTGAAGCGGCGTGCGTAGGCCATGACCTGTTCTTGAAATGACGCCGCCGAGTCGGCCTCGAAAATCTGGTTGACGAGGCCGAGTTCCGCCCCGCGCTCGAAGTCGAAGAGTTGGCCTGCGGCCATCAGCTCGATTGCCTTCGACTTGCCGACGAGGCGCGCGAGGCGCTGCGTCCCGCCCGTGCCCGGCAGCACGCCTAAGCTCACCTCGGGCAGCCCCATCTTGCCGGCGCCCTTGCGCGCGACGCGCAGGTCGGCGGCGAGCGCGACCTCCAACCCGCCGCCGACGCAGTGGCCGTTGACGGCCGCGATGACCAGCTTCGGCGTCTGCTCCAGGCGGCTCAAGGTCTCGTTGGCGTGGAGGCAGAAGTAGTATTTGAAGGTGGGCGTCATCTCCGTCAGCATCGAGATGTTCGCGCCCGCGCAGAAGAACTTCTCCCCGGCGCCCGTGATGACGATGACGTGGACGCCCTCGTCCATCCGCGCGCGCAGGACGGCCGCGTCGAGCTGCCGCATCATCTCGTACGTGTAGGTGTTCGCCGGCGGGTCTTCGAGCGTGAGCACGGCGAGCCCTTCGGCCGCCTCGTAACGGACGAGGACTCGCCCGGACTCCTCCGCGGTCTTAGCTTCCGCTTCTGCCATAAGCTTTCTGACTCCGTGTTGTAGGAATGATAAGTGCGGTCGATTTAGACGCCGACAATCATGGCCGCGCCCCGCGCGCGCGTCAAGCGCGGGCAGGCGCTTGACAGCCGCGGCGCGCGCCGCGTAGGTTGGCAACGTCCCGCCAGACACCGAGGAGGCGCATCCGTTCTGGTGAGCGGCGCGGTCTTCAAAACCGTCAGCGCGCCTGTGAGAGCAGGCGCGGGTGGGTTCGATTCCCACACGCCTCCGCCAACTTCACATTTTAGATTTTTGATTTGCGATTGAATAAATCGCTTCCCTCATTCGCTCAAATCAAGAATCAGAAATCGCAAAGCAAAAATTCCATGAAAGAGTGGATCGCGCTGAACATGACGCCGGGCGTGGGGCCGCGCGCGGCCGCGCGTCTCTTGGAGAGGTTCGGGTCGGCCGAGGGCGTGTTCGGCGCGCTGCGGTCCGAGTTGGAGCGCCTGCGCCTGCGGCCGGAGTCGGTCGAGTCCATCGCCCTGCGCGACCGGATGGGGGCGGCGGCCGTGGAGCTTGAGCGCGTGCGCACCCTCGAAGGCGCGGACGTGCTGGCCTTGGACGACGGCGCGTACCCGGCGCTGCTGCGCGAGATTCCAGACCCGCCCGTCACGCTCTACGTGCGGGGCGAGTGGCGCGCGTGCCTTGAGGCGCCGTGCGTCGGGGTGGTCGGCTCTCGCCGCTGCTCGACCTACGGGCAGAACGTGGCCACGTCGCTCGCGCGCGAGCTGGCCGCGCGCGGCGTGACCGTCGTCTCGGGGCTCGCGCGGGGCGTGGACGCGGCGGCGCATCGCGGCGCGCTCGAAGCCGGCGGGCGCACGGCGGCCGTGCTCGGGACGGGGATCGACGAGGTCTACCCGCGCGACCACCGCCGCCTCGCCGCGGAGATTCTTGAGAAGGGCGGCGCGCTCGTCACGCAGTTCCCTCTGGGCACTCCGCCCGTGGCCGAAAACTTTCCTTACCGCAACCGCATCATCAGCGGGTTGAGCTACGGAGTCATCGTCGTCGAAGCCTCCGAGAACTCCGGCTCGCTCATCACCGCGCGGCTCGCGCTTGAGCAGGGGCGCGAGGTCTACGCCGTCCCGGGCAACATCACTTCGCGCAACTCGTTCGGCACGAACTACCTCATCAAGGGTGCGGGCGCGAAACTGATTCAGCAGTGGCAGGACGTGGTCGCGGAGTTCCCACCCGACATCGCCGCCGCGATTCTCCCGCCTGAGTTGAAGGGGAAGGGCGAACCCTCGCCCACACGCCCGCGCGAACCCGCCGGCCTTTCGGAGCCCGAGAGCGCGGTTCTCAAACTCATCTCGACCGACGAGCCCGCGCACATCGACGCGCTGGCCGAACGGAGCGGCCTCCCCGTGCAAGAGTTGTCCGCACTGCTGCTGGCGCTTGAGCTGCGCGAGCTGGTGAGGCAGCTCCCCGGCCGCTGCTTCGTCAGGAAGTTGTGAAAAGTCCCCGCGCCTTTCCCTCGAATGTCGCGCGCTTCGCGGCCGCTTGCTTTATAATGCGGCGACGCCGCAGCAAGCATCGGTCTTTCGCGAACGCACGTTCGCGGGAAGGAGCGCAAGGGATTTTGAGCACAGATGCCGGGTCGGTCAGGGTCAACATCTTCAACCAGACCTACAGCCTGCGTTCGGGGAGCGGCGACGGCGAGCACGTCCTCCGCGTCGCGCGGCTCGTGGATGAACGCATGCACGCCGTCGCCAAAGGCCTCGCCGTCCACGACGTGGCGAAGATCGCGGTGCTGACGGCGCTCAACCTCGCGGACGAGCTTGAAGGCTTGAAGAACTTCTACGAGGCGGAGCTGCGCGAAGTGCTCGAACGCGCGCGCGCCGAGGAGGAGCAGCAGCAGCTCGCGCCGCCCGCGCCCGCCGAGCACATCCCGCCCGAGGCCGTCGCGGAGCCCGCCCCGGCCGAGTCGGCGCAGGATGAGCAGTCGTGGTTCGAAGCCATCTTCAACTCTGACGCGCCACCGGCGCGCGCGGGCGACGAGAGGCTCAGCAGCCAGATCACCTCGCGCCTGCGCCGCCTGCGCCAGCCCTCGACCGGCACCTCCATCACCGAAGGGGAAGGTGAGCCCTGACCTCACTTCCGCCTCGCAAGTTTTCAGACGCACCTCGTTCAGAGTTCGACTTGATGAAGTCCTCCATTTAAGAGAAGGAGCCTACCCGATGAGACTACTCAAACAGCTTGCGGTGCTCACACTGCTTTTGGCCGCCGCGTCCCCCGCCTTCGCGGACATCGCGCTGCCGAAGAAACCCGCCGACCCTAACGAAGTGAGAAGAGACCTGCCCACCGCGCGCCTGACCATCGAGCGCGTCGAGGGCTTGCGCGAGGCGCGGCTGCAAATTCCGGGCTCGCGGCTACAGGAGTTGCGCCTGGCGGCCGGCATCGACGCGGGCGGCGGGCAGTCTGCGTCGTTCAAGTCGGCAGGCACCATCGTCGGCGGCCTCTTCATCTCGCTCGCGGTCGTGCTGACGGGGCTGCTGCTCGTGCGCTCGCGTCGGGGCCTGCGCGTCGGGCGCGCGGCGACCGTGTTGGTTCTCTGCGCGTGCGCGGCCGGCGCCGCCGCGGTCGCGGCCTACGCCAACGCCGCGCCGCCGCCGGGGCTTCGGCCGCAAGACCCGGGAACGCTCGTCAAGGCTGTGACGGGCGCGCCACTCTCCGGCGCGATTCGCGTCGAGGTCGTGGATGAGGGCTATGAGATCAAGCTGCTCATCCCGGCGAAGGCACGCACGAACAAGGGCGACGAGGAGGAGTAGGTGCAGAGCGCCGCAGAGATCGGCGCGCTCGGCGCGCGTCGGGCCGAGGCGGTCACGCGGGCTGGGGCGTCTCTGTCGAACGCCTCGCCCGCGGCGTTCGGCTTGACGTGCGCGTGTGTGCTGGCCGCGGC
The DNA here is from genome assembly GCA_045807865.1 of Pyrinomonadaceae bacterium. Taxonomy (GTDB): domain Bacteria; phylum Acidobacteriota; class Blastocatellia; order Pyrinomonadales; family Pyrinomonadaceae; genus QHXN01. The sequence goes on along the minus strand of JBJMGP010000060.1, from coordinate 50,089 downwards.
GGCGGCGCTGGCGGGCTTCGCGCCGCTGTGGCTTTCGGTCGCGACGGTCTTCGTCTTCGCGGGGCCGCACAACTGGGCGGAGCTGCGCTTCTTCATCACGCGACTGCCCGCACGTCTGGGGCGCTCGCGCGGCTTCTTCGCGCTGGCGGCCGCGGGCGTGGTCGGTTTGACCGGCGCATACGCTCTGCTCGCGCTCGGGGCCGACTCGGGCGTATGGGGCGAGGGGGGTTGGTACGCGGCGACCGCGCTCTGGAACAGCGCGGCGGTCGCGTGGGTCGTGGGGCTCGTCGTGTTGCGTGGGCGGACGATGTCGCGCGGCGGCGGCTGGGTCTGGGCGCTGCCCGCGGGCTGCGCGTTGGTGGGCGTGGGCTGGCTCGCGCCGCAGGGGTTCGCGCTCGCGCTCGTCTACGTGCACCCGCTCGTCGCACTCTTCTTTTTAGACCGGCAGTTGCGGCTGACGCGCCGCGGTTGGAGTCGCGCCTACCGCGTCTGCCTCGCGCTGGTGCCTCTGGCGCTGGCTGTGCTCTGGTGGAGACTCGCGGGCGCGGCGCCGCTCGCGTCGGACGGCGAGGTCGCGCTGCGCATCGTGCGGCACGCGGGCGCAGGCATCGTGCCCGACCTCGTCTCGACGCACCTGCTCGTCTCGACGCACGTCTTCCTTGAGACGCTCCACTACGGCGTCTGGCTCGTCGGCGTCCCGCTGGCCGCGGGGGTCGGGCTCGCGCCCTGGCGTGCTGCGTCGGTGCCTTTGGTGAGACACAGGCGGGGCTGGCCGCGGCTGATTCGCGCGCTGCTCCTGGCGGGGGGCGCCGTCGTCCTGCTGCTCTGGCTCTGCTTCGCGGCCGACTACGCGACGACGCGCGACCTCTACTTCACCGTCGCGATGGCGCACGTGCTGGCCGAGGTGCCGTTCCTCCTGCGGACGCTCTGATACTCGGGCGCGCGACGAATGAGCAACGGAGACCTCTGGCGCTTCCTCCCGCTCGGCTACCTGTTCACGGTCGCCGTCGAGACGCCCGTCCTCGTCCTCTTCCTCTCAAAGCAACACACTCGGAAGCGCAGGCTCTTCGCGGGGCTGTGGCTCACGGCCTGCACTTACCCGGTCGTCGTGCTTGTGCTCCCGCCGCTCTTCGCGGACTCTGCGCGCGGGGTCTACCTCGCCGTCGCCGAGACGTTCGCGCCCGCCGCCGAGTGCGCGCTCTTCTATTTGGCCTTCGGCGGGAAGGGAGGCGACGGCGTGAACTGGCGCGACATGGCCGCCATCGTCGCCGCCAACCTGCTCTCCTTCCTCGCGGGTGAGTTGATGAGTGCCTACGGCTGGTTCGGCGTGTTTCGTTGAGCGCAGCCCGGCGGGGTAGAATGCGGCCACATCTTTCACACTAACAAGGGGTCGAGTGATGAGCAGCCTTTTCTCCGCCTACAGCCTGCGCGGCATCGAGTTTCGCAACCGCGTCTTCGTCTCGCCGATGTGCCAGTATTCGAGCCGCGACGGCCTGCCGAACGACTGGCACATGGTTCACCTGGGGAGCCGCGCGGTCGGCGGCGCCGGGCTCGTCTGCGTCGAGGCGACCGGCGTCTCGCCCGAGGGGCGCATCTCGCCGGGCGACACGGGCATCTGGTCTGAAGCGCACGCGCGCGCCTTCGCGCCCGTCGCGTCATTCATCAAGTCGCAGGGCGCGCGCGCCGCGATTCAACTCGCGCACGCGGGGCGGAAGGCTTCCACGGACGTGCCGTGGCGCGGCGGGAAGCCCTTGAGCGAGGAGCAGGGCGGCTGGCAGACGTTTGCGCCGAGTGCCGTGCCCTTCGGCGACTGGCCGGCACCGAGGGAGATGACGCGGGACGACATCGAGACGGTCACACTACAGTTCGCAGAGGCCGCGCGCCGCGCGCTGGAGACGGGCTTCGAGGTCGTCGAGCTGCACATGGCGCACGGCTACCTGATGCACGAGTTCCTCTCGCCGCTCTCGAATCGAAGAGAAGATGAGTTCGGCGGGAGCCTTGAGAACCGGGCGCGCTTTCCGTTGATGGTGACCGAGGCCGTGCGCGCGGTGTGGCCCGTTGAGCTTCCGCTCTTCGCGCGCATCTCGGCGACCGACTGGGTCGAGGGCGGTTGGGACGTGGCGCAGTCCGTGCAGTTCTCGCGCTGGCTGAAGGAGCGCGGGGTGGATCTGATCGACTGTTCGACCGGCGGGCTCGTGCCCGGCGCGCGCATCCCGGTCGCGCCGAACTATCAGGTTGGATTCGCGGAGCAGATACGCAGGGAGGCGGGCGTCGCCACCGGCGCGGTCGGCCTCATCACCGAGCCGGAGCAGGCCGAGGAGATTATCGCTTCGGGCAAGGCCGACGCGGTCTTCCTCGCGCGCGCGGAGCTGCGCGACCCATACTGGCCGCTCCACGCTGCGAAGCGTCTGGGCGCCGAAGCGCCCTGGCCCATCCAGTACGGCCGCGCCGCCGGCTGAGCAGGCTTCTAGCGCCAGCCGACCGAGCCGCGGACGGAGTCGATGAGTTTGGCGGGGTCGTAGCCGAGCCCGTCTTTGAAGACCAGCTCGACCTTCTCCACATCGTTGATGTTGGCCGAAGGGTCGCCGCGCAGCACGACGAGGTCGGCGAGCTTCCCCGGTGCGATGGAGCCGATGGAGTCTGCCTCGCCGAGGTATTCGGCGGCGTTAAGCGTGCTGATGCGGATGGCTTCGAGCGGGGTGAAGCCGGCCTCGACGAGTAGGATGACTTCGCGCTGGCTGCCGAAGCCCGCGAGCGCGCCGCCGTTGCCCGTCGGGTCTGTGCCCGCCATCAGGCGTCCGCCGGCGCGCGCGAAGGCCAGCTCGAACTGCATCTCCTTCTTTAGAGCGACCGCCCAGGGCGACTCCTTGCGCTCGGCCGCGCGCGTGCGCGAGACGAGGTAGGCGGCGCGTGCGTCGGCCGTGAGCGCGTCGAGGACGCGCTGCTGGAGCGGCGGGCGGTCGGGGAGGAACGCCTCGAAGACGGCGAGCGTCGAGGTGACGGCGACCTTGCGTGCGACGAGGTCGCGGATCATCTCGCGCACCGGCGCGGAGTCGATGTCGAGCTTTGCGAAGTTCGAGACGGTCTCGTTCTGTGACGGGCAAACGTCGGGCTTCTTGGAGGGCAGGAATTCCGTGTCGATGACCGCGCCGTGTTCGAGGTTGTCGATGCCCAAGCCGGCGGCCTCGCGGAAGCCGACGGCGCAGAGGTGACCCGTGACCTTGATGCCGCGCCTGTGTGCCTCTTGTATTGCCGCGCCCAGCTCGGCGCGGTCGATGTACATGTAGGCTTTAAAAGAGGTGACGCCCTCGTCGGCCCACTGGTTCACCATGCGGCGCGCGTCGTCGGGGCCGGTGAGGACGTGGAACTGCGTGGCGAAGGCGCCTCGGCCGTCGAGGTAGGGGCCGGTGACGTGAACCTTTGGGCCGGGGATGCGCCCCGCGTCGATCATCTTCTTGATGTTGAGGTCGGTGTAAGGCTCGACGCTCCCGGCTGTGCGCATCGAGGTCACGCCCGCGCCGAGGTAGAGGCGGGGGAAGCTCCAGCCCATCTCGTTGAAGAGCGCGAGTCGCCCCGTCGGGTAGAAGAGGTGCTCGTGCATCAACACGAGCCCGGGGATGACGCTCCGCCCCGTCAGGTCCAGAACCTTCGCGCCCTCGGGCACCTTCGCCGAGGCGGAAGGGCTCACCGACTGAACACGGCCGCCCGAGATGACGACCGTCTGGTCTGTGAGCGCGGGCGCGCCCGTACCGTCGATGACGCGGACGTGTGTGAGCGCGACCGTCGGGGCGTCCACGCTGACGAACGCGCGCGTCTCGTCCGACAGGGCCGGCCGCTCCTGTGCGGGCGCCGCGACGGGCAACAGCGTTGATAAAAGGCACAGGCCGAGGACGAACTTCCTCATCTCGTGGCTCCTTGCGGGAAGAGCAGTTGGTACTGACCCGGTTGCCGCCGGGTTTCTAAATTTAACGGGCCGCGCCATAATAGCAGCATCCGCTGGGGAAGCGTTCTCGAACACAAAGGCACAGGACGGAGGGAGTGATGAGTCTAAGCAAGAGACTGTTTGCAAGCTGTCTGTCCGCGCTGCTCGTCGCGCTGGCCGCGACGCCGCCGCGCACCGCGGCGCAGCGCACGCAGAAGCCGCCGCTGCACGGGCGGCACTGGATGGCGATCACGGGGAAACCGCTCGGCGCGACGGCCGGCGCGATGGTCTTCCAGAAGGGCGGCAACGCCGTGGACGCCGCGTGCGCGATGATCGCCGCCACCGCGACTCTGTGGGACACGCTTAGTTGGGGCGGCGAGACGCAGGCGCTCATCTACAACCCGCACACGGGCAAGGTCATCGGCGTCAACGCGCTCGGCGTCGCGCCGACGGGGGCGACCGCCGAGTTCTACCGTTCGAAGAAGTTGCAGTACCCGCCCGAGTACGGCCCGCTCGCGGCCGTCACGCCGGGCACGCCGGGCGGCATCATGACGATGCTCGCCGAGTACGGCAAGCTCAGTCTGAAGGACGTGCTCGACCCCGCCATCCAACTCGCCGACGGCTTCCCCATCGAGGCGCAGCTCGCCAGCACCATCGAGCGCAACAAGGGCGAGATCAAGAAGTGGCGCTACTCGCCCGCGGTGATGCTGCCGCACGCGGGCCAGCGGCGCGAGGCGCCCGAGCCCGGCGAAGTCTTCAAGCAGCCCGACCTCGCCGCGACCCTGCGCAAACTGGTCGAGGCCGAGCAGCAGGCCCTGGCCGCGGGCAAGGACAGGAAGGCGGCCATCTACGCCGCCTACGAACGCTTCTACAAGGGCGACATCGCGCAGGAGATCGCGCGCGGCACGCAGGAGGACGGCGGGCTCATCACCACGCAAGACCTCGCCAAATGGAAGGTGAGGATCGAAGAGCCGGTCAAGACTACCTACAAAGGGATCGAAGTCTACAAGCTGACGCACTGGACGCAGGGGCCGGCGATGCTTCAGGCTTTGAACATCCTTGAGAACTTTGACCTGAAGGCGTTGGGCTTCAACAGCTCGCGCTACGTCAACACCGTCTACCAGGCGATGAGCATGGCCTTCGCCGACCGCGACTTCTACTACGGCGACCCGTACTTCCCGCCCGAGGAGCCGATCAAGGGGCTGCTCTCGAAGGAGTACGCGAAGCAGCGCGCCGCGAAGTTGAACCAGCAGCGCAACGACCCCAACGTCAAGCCCGGCGACCCCTACCCGTTCCAGGGCTCGCAGGCCAACCCTTTCAAAGACCTGCTCGACAAGTGGAGCCCGAACCCCTCCAACCCCTCGACGGCGCCCCGGCCCAACCAGGACACGGTCACCACGTCGGCGCTGACGCAACCTTCGGCGCCGCCTTCGGAGTTCATCACGTCGGGGCAGTCCGCGGACGAAGATTTCAACCGCTCCTTCTACGCGGGCACGACCTCGGTCGAGGCGGCAGACGCCGAGGGCTGGGTCGTCTCCGTGACGCCGAGCGGCGGCTGGGTGCCGGCGGTCATCGCGGGGCGGACGGGCGTCGGACTCAGCCAGCGCGCGCAGAGCTTCGTGACCGACCCGGCGGAAGGCCCCTTCAACGTCATCGAGCCGGGCAAGCTCCCGCGCGTGACGCTCACGCCGACGCTGGCGTTGAAGGAGGGTAAGCCGTATCTCGCCTTCGCCGTGCAGGGCGGCGACAGCCAGGATCAGAACCTCTTGCAGTTCTTCCTCAACGTCGTCGAGTTCGGCATGACGGTGCAGGAGGCGACCGAGGCGCCCAACATCAACAGCTTCCAGATGCGCAGCTCCTTCGGCGCGCACGAGACGCGGCCCGGCCGCATCCTGCTCGCCGAGTCGATGCCGCCCTGGGTGCGCACGGAGTTGCGCCGCATGGGCTACGAGCTGACTTACGAGGAGCGCACCTCCGGCCCGATCAACGCCATCCTCCTCGACCGCGCGCACGGGACGATGTGGGGCGGGTCGAGCAACCACGGCGAAGACTACGGCGTCGCCTGGTGAGGGGCGGGGAGATCGGAAGGCTCGAAGGAGCGCGGGCACATCCCCCGCGCTCCTTTTTTAGTGCCTCCACATCACCGTTGTTGACATCAAGCACGCGCGGGCTTACCGTACACAGCCGACTCAAGCGTTCAAAGGACACCGTCGCCCCATACTCTACAGCCCGGCCCCGGCCGGGTCCCGTTCCGCCCGACACGGGCGTGCCTGACGTTCGACTTAAAAACCTGAAGGAGGTTCATGAAGATGGGATTCTTCTCCAAGCTCAAGAAGATCGTGCCGCTTGTGGACAAGGGCGCGGTGATCGCGTCGGGCGTGCTGCCGGGCAAGGCCGGACAGGTGGCGGGCAACGTGGCCCAGGGCGTGGGCGTCGTCACGTCCATCGTCCAGCAGATACAGGCGCAGGCCGGCTCGACCGTCTCACCCGAGGAGGCACAGAAGCAGGCGACGCTCACCACGGCCGTCGCCGTGGACGACCACGAGGAGCGCGTCAAGGCGCTCGAAGCCGAACTCGCAGCTCTGCGCGCCGCCCTGGGCGGGCAGACGGGACAGGCGGGAACGTCGGGGCAGTCGTAGACAGCCGGCGCACAGTGGGATTCGGGGGCGTGTTCCGGTGCGGGACGCGCCCCCGAAGCTCAAGCTAAATTGTTGATAAGTAACAGAAAAACTCTCCGCCCGCCGGGCGAGCCGGCGGCCACCCTCGTGCATCTAAAGCGGTGCCGGGTTTGCATCCTTTGGCGAAATAGAGAATATTAGAAAAAGGATAACAACCGAGTCGCGCACGATCTCCCCGGCTCGCCCGAGCGGGCTTCGACAGGCTTTAAGACGCGGCGTTTATTAACAGAGGAAGAATTGATGGCGAAGAATTTAGTAGTGGTCGAGTCGCCCGCCAAGGCGAAGACTATCGGAAAATATCTGGGGCCGGACTATCGCGTGATGGCCTCCATCGGCCACATCAAAGACCTGCCCTCGAAGGGCCTGGGCGTAGACGTTAATAACGAGTTTGAGCCGACCTACGAAGTCATCCCGGACACCAAGAAGCGCAACAACCGCAAGGTCATCTCGGAGCTGAAGAGCGCGGCCAAAGAGGCCGAGGCCATCTACCTCGCCGCCGACCCCGACCGCGAGGGCGAGGCCATCTGCCAGCACCTCGCCGAAGAGATCGTGCCGAAGCGCCCGAAGAAGCCGCACTTCCGCGTGATGTTCAACGAGATCACCAAGCGCGCCGTGCAGGAGGCTTTTAAGGAGCCCAAGCAGATCGACGAGAACCTCGTCGCCGCGCAGCAGGCGCGCCGCGTGTTAGACCGGCTCGTGGGCTACAAGGTCTCGCCGCTCCTGTGCCGCACCATCGGGGGGAGGCTCTCGGCCGGGCGCGTCCAGTCGGTCGCGCTCCGCATGGTCGTCGAGCGCGAGCGCGAGATCGAGAAGTTCGTCAAGACCGAGTACTGGACGGTCGGGGCGAACCTCTCGTCCAAGCTGCCGCCCGCCTTCGACGCCCGCCTGTGGAAGGTCGGCGAGCAGACGGTCAAGACCTCCGGGTTCGACCAGGAGGTCAAGAAGAGCGAGATTCTCATCGGCGACGAGGCGAGCGCGAAGGCCATCGTCGAAGAGGCCGAGCGGCAGCAGTTCGTCGTCTCCGAGGTGACGACGAAGGAGCGGCGGCGCAACCCCGTCCCGGCCTTCATCACTTCGAAGCTCCAGCAGGAGGCTTCGCGCAAGCTCTCGTTCCCCGTCAAGAAGACGATGATGGTCGCGCAGAAGCTCTACGAGGGCGTCGAGGTCGGCGCGGACGGTGCGGTGGGTCTGATTACATACATGCGCACCGACTCCACCCGCGTCTCCGACACGGCGCTGGCCGAGGCGCGCGACTTCATCTCGACGCAGTACGGCGCGGTTTATCTGCCCGAGAAGGCCGTCCACTACAAATCGAAGAAGGACGCGCAGGACGCGCACGAGGCCATCCGTCCCACCGACGTTTCGCGCACGCCCGAGTCGGTCGCGCGCTACCTCGACCGCGACGAATTGAAACTCTACCGCCTCATCTGGCAGCGCTTCGTCGCCTCGCAGATGAACCCGGCGGTCTTCGACCAGACGACCATCGACATCGAAGCCGGCCGCTTCCTCTTCCGCGCCACGGGCTCCGTGCTGAAGTTCGACGGCTTCCTCAAAGTCTATGAGGAAGGCCGGGACGAGAAGGCCGAAGAGGACGAGGAGGCCGCGCGCAAGCTGCCTTTAGTTGAAGCCGGTGAGAATTTAAAACTCAACGGCGTGACGCCCGAGCAGCACTTCACCGAGCCGCCGCCGCGCTACACCGAGGCGACGCTCGTCAAGGCGCTCGAAGAGAAGGGCATCGGCCGCCCCAGCACTTACGCGGCCATCATGACGACGATTCAGGATCGCGAGTACGTCGAGCGCGTCGAGGGCCGCTTCCACCCGACGGCACTCGGGATGACCGTCAACGACCTTTTGGTCGAGGGCGGCTTCAACGACCTCTTCAACGAGACCTACACGGCGCGGATGGAGGAGGAGCTCGACGAGATCGAAGAGGGCAAGCTCGCGTGGACGGCCGCGCTCGGCGAGTTCTACGAGAAGTTCGCGCGCGACCTGAAAGCCTTCGAGACTTACGTCAAGGGGCGCAAGCAGCAGGCCATCCCGACCGACGAGAAGTGCGAGAACTGCGGCTCGCCGATGGTCATCAAACTCGGCCGCTTCGGACAGTTCCTCGCCTGCTCGAACTACCCCGAGTGCCGCACGACGCGCGAGGTCTCGAAGCCGCAGGCGGCCGACGGTGACGGCGCCACGTCCGGCGCGCAAGGTGCAACGGATGGCGGCGCTGAAGAGGTCGCGGAGACGTGCGAGCTGTGTGGCAAGTCGATGGCGATGAAGCGCGGGCGCTTCGGCCCGTTCCTCGGCTGCACGGGCTACCCGGAGTGCCGCAACATCCGCCGCGTCTCGAAGAAGACCGGCGCGGTCGCGCCCGCGCCCGTGCCGAGTGAAGGGGAGACGTGCCCCGTGGACGGCGCGCAGTTGGTCAGAAGGCATGGCCCTTATGGCGAGTTCGTCTCGTGCGCGAACTACCCCGGTTGTAAGTACATCAAGCGCGAGACGACCGGGGTCGCCTGCCCGAAGCCCGGCTGCAAGGGCGAGATCGTCGTGAAGAAGTCGAAGCGCGGGAAGTACTTCTACGGCTGCTCGGAGTATCCGAAGTGCGACACGGTCTACTGGGACAAGCCCGTGGCCGAGCCCTGCCCGCAGTGCAACGCGCCCTTCCTGCTTGAGAAGACGACCAAGAAGGGCACCACGCGCGCCTGCGTCCGCGAGGAGTGCGGCCACAAGGAGGAGGTGCCCTCCGCGTCGGCGCCCGCGCCCTCCGCGAGCCGCACGGGGAGCGAAGGCCGCGCCGCGAGCTGAAGTGATTACAACATAGCGGTCAGAACCACCCGCGGCAGCGTGTGGCCTTGACCTGTCTGAGCGGAGGACGCGACCCTTTTGTCGCGTCCTCCGTTTGTGTTTTGGCGTCCGGCAATTTAAATTAAATCCACCCTTAACTTTTCTGTCAGAGACCTTCGCAGGAGACTCGCCAAAATGAGCTTGAGACGCCGAAACGCGGCGGCGCTTTTGTGTGCGCTGCTACTCTTCGTAAATCTTCCCGCGGCGGCGCGGCAGACGCCTCAGGGCGCCCCGGCGCAGACGCCGCGCACGCAGCCCACGCCCGACCCGAACGACCCCGTCCAGCGCATCCGCGACGAGGGCCTGAACCGCTCGCAGGTGATGCAGACGCTCAACTCTCTGACGAACGTCATCGGGCCGCGCCTGACGGGCTCGCCGGGCATGCGCCGCGCCAACCAGTGGACGCGCGACAAGCTGGCGGAGTGGGGTTTAGTCAACGCGAAGCTCGAACCGTGGGGCGCGTTCGGCCGCGGGTGGGTCTTGAAGAGTTTCTCGGCCGGCGTGGTCGAGCCGCAGGCGTTCCCGCTCAACGGCTACCCGAAGGCCTGGTCGCCCGCGACCGCGGGGCCGCTCACGGCCGAAGTCGTCTACGTCAACGCGACGGACGAGCAGGGCTTGCAGAAGTTCAAGGGGCAGCTGCGCGGCAAGATCGTTCTCAACGGCGCGGTGCGCGACCCGGCGGCGCACTTCGACCCGGAGGGGACGCGGCAGACCGAGAAGCAGTTGCTCGACCTCGCCAACACGCCCGACCCGGCGACCATGCCCGCCCGCCCGCGCGGCGGCTTCCCGCCCGAGGCGCGCGCGGCCGCACGCTTCGCCTCGCAGAAGTGGAGCTTCTTCCAGCAGGAGGGTGTCGCGCTCGTCATCGACCCGAGCCGCGGCGACGGCGGCAACATCTTCGTCCAGCAGGCGACGGTGCCGCAGCCTCTGCCCGCCGATCAGCAGGCGCAGAACGCGGTGCTCGACCGCGCCCCGGGCGCGCCGCCGCAGGTGCGCGCGTGGGAGAAGACCGCGCCGAAGTTCGCGCCGCAGGTCGTGCTCTCCATCGAGCACTACAACCGCCTCGCGCGCATGCTCGAAGCCGGCGAGCACGTCCGCATCTCCTTCAACCTCGACGCGCAGTTCGACGACTCAGACCCGACGGCCTACAACACGGTCGCGGAGATTCCGGGGACCGATTTGAAGGACGAGGTCGTCATGCTCGGCGGCCACATGGATTCGTGGCACGGCGGGACGGGCGCGACTGACAACGCCGCGGGCGTGGCCGTCGCGATGGAGGCTGTGAGGATTCTGAAGGCGCTCAATCTTCAACCGCGGCGCACCATCCGCATCGCCCTGTGGAGCGGGGAAGAGCAGGGCTTGCTCGGCTCGCGCGCGTACGTCGAGCAGCACTTCGGCAAGCTTGAGACGCCGCAGCCCACGCCGCAGGCGACCCCGCCCGGCGCGGCCGAGGGACAGCCCGCGCCGCGTCCGACGCCCGTCGGCCGTCTTGTAACGAAGCCGGAGTACGAGAAGCTTTCGGCCTACTACAACCTCGACAACGGCACGGGGCGCATCCGCGGCGTCTACATGCAGGGGAACGAAAGTGTGCGCACCTACTTCCGCCGCTGGCTCGCGCCCTTCGCCGACCTCGGCGCGCAGACGCTGACGCTCGCCAACACGGGCAGCACCGACCACGTGTCGTTTGATAACATCGGCCTGCCCGGCTTCCAGTTCATACAGGACTCGGTCGAGTACAACACGCGCACGCACCACTCGACGCAGGATACCTACGAGCGCATCCAGCCCGACGACGTGAAGCAGGCCGCCGTCATCATGGCCGCCTTCGTCTACCAGACCGCGATGCTCGACGAGAAACTCCCGCGCAAGCCCGCGCCGGGCCGTTCGGAGCGCGAGACCACTTCACTTCGCCGCTGACCGCGAGGCGGATTACGAGAGATAGAATTAACAGGGATGTTCAGGATGAGAATTACAGGTTTCAAAGTTGAAAATTTAAATCTCTAATCCTGTTCATCCTGTCCATCCCTGTTAATTGATTCCAACTCTTCACGGCCCTGTCTTCAGGAGAAATACGCCCACATGCCGAGACGACACGCAGCCGCCGTGCTGCTCTTATTCGCAATGCTGTCGCCCGCGCTGCGCGCGCAGACTCAGCCGCAGCCCACGCCGACGCCCGACGTGATCGACCGCATCAAGGACGAGGGGCTCAACCGCTCCAAGGTGATGGAGACACTCGAATACCTGACGGACGTGATCGGGCCGCGCCTGACCGGGTCGCCCGCGCTCAAGCGCGCCAACGAGTGGACGCGCGACCGTTTGACCGGGTGGGGATTGCAGAACGCGCACCTCGAACCGTGGGGGCCGTTCGGGCGCGGTTGGACGCTCAAGCGCTTTTCGGCCGAAGCCGTCGAGCCGCAGGCGTTCCCGCTCCTGGCCTACCCGCGCGCGTGGTCGCCGGGGCTCGACGCGCCGCTCACGGCCGACCTCGTCGTCGTGGACGCGAAGAACGAGGAGGAGTTGCAGAAGTACAAGGGGCAACTCCGCGGCAAGATCGTGCTGGCCGGCACCGAGCGCCAGCTCAAGCCGCGCTTCGACCCGATGGCGACGCGCCTCACAGAGAAGCAGCTGCTCGAACTCGCCGACGCGCCCGACCCCGCGCTCCTGCCGGCCCGGCCCCGGCGCCAGCCGCCGACGCCCGAGCAGCTCGCCGCCCTGCGCTTCAACGAACGCAAGACGCAGTTCTACTACGAGGAGGGCGTCGCGCTCCTCGTCGGCTCAAGCCCGGCCGGCGACGGCGGCATGCTCCAGTTCGTCCAGTCGGCCTCCGTGCCCCAGCCCCCCGGGACGCCCTTCGACCAGCGCAAGAACCCCTGGCAGAAGGACGCGCCCAAACTCATCCCGCAGATAGCGCTCTCGAACGATCACTACAACCGCCTCGCGCGCATGCTCCGGCAGGGCGAGAAGGTTCGGCTCTCCGTCAACCTACAGGTCGAGTTCGACGACTCAGACCCGATGAGCTACAACACGGTCGCGGAGATTCCCGGGACGGACTTGAAGGACGAGGTCGTCATGCTCGGCGCGCACCTCGACTCGTGGCACACGGCGACGGGCGCGACCGACAACGGGGCCGGCGTCTCCGTCATGATGGAGGCTGTGAGGATTCTGAAGGCGCTCAACCTCCAGCCGCGGCGCACCATCCGCATCGCCCTGTGGAGCGGGGAGGAGCAGGGCTTGCTCGGCTCGCACTTCTACGTCAACGAGCACTTCGGCCCGCTGCCGGCGCCGACGCCCGCGGCCGCCGGCGCGACGCAGCCCGACGCGGCGGCCGCCGCCGTCGCCGAGAAGACCGGCAAGACGCCGAAGAAGCGCGAGGCCCGCGACGCCCTCGCGAAGACGCCCGCCGCGCAGCCGACGCCGGCCGCGCCGGCGCCCACGCCGCAGACGGGCGCGCGCTTCAAGCCGGAGCACGCGCGCCTCAACGTCTACTTCAACGTGGACAGCGGCACGGGCGCCATCCGCGGCGTACACATGCAGGGCAACGAGGCCCTGCGCCCCTTCTTCCGCCGCTGGCTGCTGCCCTTCGCGCAGTTGAAGGTCGGCGACACGACCTACACGGCGACGACCGTCACGGTCGCCAACACCGGCGGCTCCGACTTCCTCTCCTTCGACGCGGTGGGCCTGAACGGCATCGACTTCCTACAGGACGAGTTGGAGTACGGCCCACGCACCTGGCACTCCAACCAGGACAACTACGACCGCGCCGTCCCCGAAGACCTCAAGGAGGCCGCGACCATCGTCGCCGCCTTCGTCTACAACGCCGCCAACGCCGACGGCATGCTCCCCCGCAAGCCGCAGAAGCAAGGAGACAGTAGTCGGTAGTCAGTAGACAGTAGAAAAGAGAGGCGGCGCGTCCGGCTTAAACGCCGAGACGCGCCGCTCATTTCTTCTACCGTCTACTTCCTAATATTTTCCCGAGGCGAGGTACTCGGTGAGGTAGCGGCGGAGCTTGTCGCGGTTGGCCTTGCGGTACTCAACGTAGTCCCGCGCGATGCCCTCGTCGGGGCGCGCGAAGAGGACGTAGGCTTCGAGCAGTCCCGCCTCTTCGAGTTGCACGAGCAGTTGCAGGTCTTTCGAGAGCTGCTTGACCTTGCCCTCCTTCTGCTGGTTCCGCACGGTCTCGATGACGCCGCGCAAGGCTTCCGTCTCCTCGCGCAGGCTGTGGCGGTAAGCCTTCTCGCCGGGGTACTCCTTCTTAAACTTCTCGTAGTCGTTCGTCGTCCAGGCCGCGCGCGTCATCCCGTACCACATCCAGGCCGCGCGCCCGTCGTCCGACTTCTCCAGAGACTTCGGGTCGAGCGTGATGGTCATCTTGTTGTCCTTCATCGGCGTGACGCTCTGCTGCACGTCGATCTTCGGGTGGCCGAGTCGGACGGCCTTAGCGTTGGCCCAGCGGACGAGGCCGTTCTCCCACGTGTAGCCGTTGTAGGGGTCTGCGACGACGGCGTCGATGTACTTGTCGCGCGCCTCGTCGAGCCGCGCCTGCTTCAGGAGCGCGTTGCCCCAGTAGCGATAGGCCTGCTCGCGGTCGGGGTCGAGCTTGATGGCGCGCGCGTACCACTCGCCGGCCTTCTCGAACTGGCCCTTGTTCAGCATCGCGTCGCCGGCGAAGAGCGGCGCCTCGTAGATCTGCGGGTCGAGCGCGAGGGCGCGCTCGTAGGCGGCGAGCGCCGCGTCGTAATCGTTCTTCATGAAGGCCGCCTCGCCCGCGCGCATCGCCGTGTCGGCCTCCGCGTTGGCGGAGAACTTGGAGCCGCCCGCGTCTATGCTGGTGCCGTCGGGCTTCAACTGCGCGATGATCCCTTCGACGATGTCCTTGGGCACGCCCTCGTCGTAGCCGAGTTCCCTGGCGCGGACGAGCGTGGCGCGCGCGCGGGCACGCTTCGCGACCCGTTGGGGCGAGTCGGCCTCCGAGATCGTGCTCAGGAAGAGGATGAGGCCGTAGCGCGCGAGCACCTGACCGTCTTTGGGGAGGCGCGTCGCCAACTTCTCCAAAGGCGCGAGCGCTTCGGCGAACTGCTGCTGTGCGAAGAGCTCGAAGGCGCGCTCGCGCTCGGGGTCGGCCTGTGCGCTCTGGGCGGCGAGCGCAGGCGTGAGCGCGGCGAGCAAGAGGGCGAAAGCGGCGGAAAGCCGCAGGATGGGGCGGGGCGTGTGCATGAAGATTCCTCCGTCTAAGGTCAGGTCTACGGAACGTGTGTCGGGGACTCAATCATCGTGCAGGCGCGCGGCGAAGTCAAAAGGGGTAAGAGTGTTGGGTGTTGGGTAAGCAGCGGCTTTAACCAACACCTGACCCCCGGTACCCGACACCCTACTGCGGCACGTGCGGTTGCAGGCCCGTGCCGCCTTCGTCGAAGGTGATCCCGGCGGCGACCTCTTCGGGGAGGCGCTCCCATCCCTCCTCGGGGGTGTGGCTGAAGGTCTCGGCGTTGGCGCGGGCGTAGGCGCCGGCCTCCGGCTGCCAGACGCGCCGTTCGACCTGGATGTGCGGGTGCTTGAGGCGGATGACGTTGAAGGAGTTGGCCTCGCCGCGGCCGCGGGTCGAGGTGGCCGTGCCCGCCTGCACGAAGAGCGCGGAGTGGCCTTTGATCTTATAACGCTCGGCGGTGCGCCCCGTCTGGCTGACGTGCATGTGGCCGGCGAGCAGGAGGTCGGCGCCGCAGGCGGCGAACGCCTCCATCGCCATCTGTGCGCGCCCGACGATCTCGCGCTCGTCCGCCCCGGCGGACACGTCGAAAGGGTGGTGCGTGACGACGACTTTCAAGACCTCGTCCGGGTACTTGCACAGGCGCTCGCGCACCGCCGCGACCTGCCGCTCGTTGACGCGCCCGTACTTGCGCGTGAGCGACCGCGCGGTGTTGACGCCGGCGACGACCATCTCCTCGTCCACGTAAGTGGGCTCGACCTCTTCGGAGATGAAGCGCCGCCACTTGTCGAGCGGCCGCGTGAAACGCGAGTAGACATCGTAGAGCGGCACGTCGTGGTTGCCGGGGACGACCACCTGCGGCTTCGGCAAACGTTCGAGGAACGCGCGCGCCTCCTCGAACTGGTGCGAGCGCGCTCGTTGCGTCAGGTCGCCCGAGACGACCAACAGCGTCGGCCGGGCCTCGTTCACGGCCTCGACCAGAGGCCCCACGAGCCCCGCGTCGATGCGCCCGAAGTGCAGGTCTGAGAGGTGGACGATCTTCTTCATGGCTCACGCCAGTGAATAGTAAATGGTGAATAGTTAAGATGGGTTCTCACCATTCACTACATCAGGAACTATCACCTTCAAAGCGCCGGGGCGGATGCGGTAGTGGAGCGGGGTCGAGAGCACGGTGACCTCGCCGTCGGTCGCGACGGGGATGCGCTTGGGCCGCCGCGTCTCGACCCAGATTTCTCGGGCGCAGAGCGCGTCGAAATCGTGAGCCTCGCGCAGGCGGCCGAAGAGCGCGCTCAGGGCGAGACGCAAAAGCCCCAGCCGCCCGGTGCGATGCGCGACGTAGAGGCTCAGCCGTCCGGAGTCGAGGCACGAGCGCGCGCCGAGTTGCAGGTTCTCCACCTGGTACTCGTTGTTGCCGACGAAGACGAAGGGGGTTTTGCGCGCGATCTCGCGGCCGTCCGCTTCGAGCCGCACGTTCATGAAGGGGTAGCGCCGCAGCACGGCCAGGGAGGCGCGCAGGAAGGCGGCCCACTTGCCGCTCCCCTCGCGCTCCTGCAACTTCTCGCGCCGCCGCACGATGCGCGGGTAGAGCCCGAGGCTCGAATTGTTGACGAAGACGCGCCCGTTGACCTCGCCCACGTCCACCGGCACCTCCCGGCCCTCGCAGATGTTCCGCGCCGCCTCCGCCAGCGAGAGCGGGATGCCCAGGTCTTTCGCGAAGTGGTTGAGCGTGCCCAGAGGCAGCACGCCGAGCGGGCGGTCGGTGCCCGCGAGCGCGCCCGCGACCGACCCGACCGTGCCGTCGCCCCCGCCCGCCACGACCGCGCGCGCCCCGTTCATGAGCGCCTGCCGCACGAACTCCTCCACGTCACCGCCTTTGCGCGCCACACGGACGCGCGCCCCCACGCCGCAGGCGTTGAATGCCTCCTCGACGGCGCGCGACCTCTCGTCGTCCTCCGAGCCTCCGCCGGCGGCGGCGTTGATGATGACCTCGAAGCCCCTGGACGATGGCCCCGAAGCGAAAGCGGGCGGACGCGTCGCCTCGGCGACCGCCCGCCCGCTCGGAAGTAAAGGATGAACCGGAAACGGTGAGCGATGAACTGAAGACGGCTGGTCTTTTAGTTCATCACTCATCATTCTCACTACATCGTTTTTAGGAAGCGCCGTAGCCTTCCGTGCCGCCCGCGGCCGCGCCGCGCGCGGAGGTCTCGGCCGTGCCGGACGTGGCGTTCGAGGGATTGATCCCCGACGCTTCGCTGCCGGTGTTGGCCGGTGGTGCGCCCGCGGACTGCTGCCGCCGCGCGCTGACCTGCTGCCGCGTGCCGCCCTGCTGGCCCGAGAGGTCGAGGCCGATGAGCCCCTTGAGCTTGTTGAGCAGCGCCGGGACGACGACGTTGCGCGCCGTCTTCGAAAGCTCTTCGAGCGCGCGGTCGCCGAGCGTCGAGAGTTCCTCCTGAAGCCGGTCGTATGCCTTCGTCTCCTTGAAGCGCTCCAACAGGCCCGGCCCCTTCGGCTCCTCCGCCTCCTGCTCCTCCGCGGCCGCGGGCGCGGCAGAGGCGTAAGAGGTGAGCGCCTGCGGCTGCGGCGCGGTCGGCGCCTGGTAGCCGCTGCTGTAGGACGGCCGCGTCTCCGGCCCCACGTCCTCGCTCTCGGCCGCGCCGCGCCGGGAGGCGCCGGCCGCCGCGCGCCCGAGCACGGGCTGTGCGGCGTAAGAGCGCGCGGAGCCCTTCAGGCCGCGGTCGAAGCCCTGCTCGATGCGGTCGAAGGCGCCCTCGTCCTCGTACTCCTCGTCGTCGCCGCCGCCCTTGAAGGCACCCATCACCGTGTAGCCGACGAAGGTGCCGACGGCGAAGGCCGTCAGGGTGAAGGGGAGCGTGTGCCGACGGTACTGCTCGCGCCAGTCGAGCGTGTCGCTGATGTTCTCTCTCACCTGCTGGTACTGGTTCACCACCGTGTCCTTAATCTCCGTGACGGTCTGGGAAATGGATTCGCGCGCCTCCTCCATCCGGCGCTGAAGCGCGGCCTTGGTCTGGTCAACGTCTTCGTCGGCTGAATCGTTCGTGCGCGCCAGGTCTAGATTTCGTTCTTCAGCCATTGCTTGTCCTTTCTGATCTCTTCGAGGGTGGACGTGGGCACCGGGTTGTAGGCGGCCAGCTTGTTCTTCATCACGAGGACGATGACGCCGCCGATGACGACGTAGAGGACGCCCGTGATGAGGAAGCCGAGGCCGTAGCTCGTCGGGCTGAAGCGCTCGGGCGCGGCCGCCGCGTTCACGAACAGGTTCGAGATGAAGAACGCGACCGCGACGTTGACGAGCGCGAACCCGATGAGCGCCACCATGGCCCCGACGGCCGTGAATGCCCCGTTGCGCGCGTAGAAAGAGGCGTCCTCCTTCAGCTCGACCTTGACCAGGCTGAGCTTCGTGTCGACGAGGCGCATCACGTCGTCGCCCAGCTTGCCGAACAGCGTCGGCAGATTCTCCAGTTCCGCACTCGTCTGCGTCGGCGCGGGCACGTCCGCCCGCCTTCTCTCAACTTCGGCCATCGCTCACACCCCTTTCAGGAAACGCGGAGATAAACGGGTGCCGGGGTGGGGCGCTGGATTTAAACCAGCGCCCCACACAGCCCACACCCAGCATCCTTCCGCTCTACCTGCGCCCGCCACGGACGAGGAGGCCGATGACGAAGCCAGCCGCGGCCGCCACCAGCAGCGCCTGCCCCGGGTTCTGCCGCGCGTAGTCCTTGGCCTGGTTGGCGTACTCGGCGTAGTCCACGTCGCGCAGGCCCGACAGCTTGTCGCCGACGACCGACGCCTTGTCGCTGATGTAGTCCTTGGCCTGCGAGGCCGCGTCCGCCACGGTCTGGCCGTACTGCTTCGCGCGGTCGCCGATGCCCGAGGGGGCCGTCGCCGTCCCCGCGGCCGCGCCGCCGCCCGTCGTGCTGAGGTTGCTGCCCGTGCCGGCGCTGTAGCTGCCGCCGCCCGCGCTCGTGCCCGTCCCGGCGCTGCTGCCGCCGCCGGCCGAGGTGCCGGTGCCCGCGCCACTGCCGAAGTCGTTCTCGTTACCAGGTCTGTTCTGTGACATTGTTTTCTCTCCTCACACAATGGTCCTAAAGTCCGTCGCCTAGATGAAAGCGCGCGAGAGTCCGCTTTCGGAAAAAGCATTTCCCGCCGTCCGGGTGCAAACGTCGTGCCGAGTGACGCCCGACCGGCTCCTGCGAGGGAAAGACGGCGGAAACGGCCTCGCCGCCCCGCGTCTTAAGAGTTCGGTTTTGTTGTGAAAATGTACGCGAAGAATGTAGCACAAGGCTTAGAACAATACATCACGAAAATTTTACCGTCCTGTCACCTTGACGCCGTCCAAAAAAACATGTAAGTAAGTACTTACTTTTAAGCGGGCGGAGCATCCAAATCAACGCATGACCAGACACGTCGAGAATGACACGGCCGCGACGCCGCCCCAGGCGGCCCCCGCGTCCGTGCGCATGTGCGCCGACGAGCGCCGCCTCCAGATCGCCGAGGTCGCGATGCGCCTCTTCTCGGAGAGGGGTTTTCGCGGCACCACCACCAAGGAGATCGCGCAGGCCGCGGGCGTCTCCGAGGCGATTATCTTTCGCCACTTTGCCACCAAGGAAGAACTCTACACGGCCATCATTGATTACAAGGGCTGCGGCGGCGCGGCCGCGACTCCGGTCGCCGGCGGCCCCGAGCAGCCCGCCGTCATCGACGAGATTCGCGGCCTCGTCGCCGAGGCGATGGAGGCCGCCGACGACCTCTCGGTCTTTCAGGGCGTGGCGCTCCACATGCTCGACCACCACGAGGCAGACACCGAGTTCCTCCGCCTGTTGATGTACATCGCCCTCGAAAACCACTCGCTCGGGCAGGTCTTCTGGGACAAGAACGTGCGTGTGCTCTACGAATTCCTCGGCGGGTACGTCCGCCGGCGCCAGGACGAAGGGGCCTTCCGCGGCGTAGACCCATACGCGGCCGTGCGCGTCTTCCTCGGCTCGGTCATCCATCACTCGCTCGTCAACCTGCTCTGGGACAAAGACCCCGCGCGCCGCATCTTCAGCATCTCGAACGAGGAGGCCGCGCGCCAGTTCGCCGAGATACTCCTGCGCGGCATCGCGGCCGACCCTGACGCGCAGCGCACCGAGGCGCCGAAGCGCACCTCCCGCAACCGCGAAGGCGGCGCGGACGTTAAGAACCACAGGGACAAGAACAAGAAGAGATGAACGCAATGATTCCCCGCAAACCTTTGCAGACGACACTCGCGCTCGCCCTCGTCGCGGCCCTGGGCCTCGCGTCCGCCGCGTGCGGCTCGCGCGCGCAGGCCAATAAGAAGCCGGAGCCGGCCGCGCCGGCCGCGCCGCAGGCCGTGGACGTGACGACCGCGCCGGCCATCATGCGAGACCTGCCGCGCTTCATCGAGGCGACGGGCAGCCTCGCCGCGGACGAGCAGACGGACGTGGCCCCCATCGTCGGCGGCCGCGTCGTCTCGGTCGGCGTAGACCTCGGCACCTACGTGCAGAAAGGTCAGGTCATCGCGCAACTCGACTCGGGCGACGCGCGCCTGCGGCTCGAACAGGCGCAGGCCGCGCTCGCGCAGGCCAACTCCGCGATCACGCAGGCCGAGGCACGCATCGGGCTCCGGCCGGGGCAGCGCTTCGACGGGACGCAGGTGGCCGAGGTCAAGGCGGCGAAGACCGCCTATGACCTCGCGGAGAAGAACCTGCGCCGCTACGACCAGCTGCTTGAGTCGGGCGACATCTCGCGCTCGGCCTACGACCAGCAGCGCGCGCAGCGCGACCAGCTCCGCGAGCAGTACCAGGCCGTGCTGACGCAGGCCAACCAGTCCTACGCCGCCGTGCAGACGGCGCGCGCCGCCGCGCAGGCCGCGCAGGTGCAGGTCGCGCAGGCGCAGAAAGGCATCCGCGACGTGACCATCTACTCGCCCATCAGCGGCTACGTCACCGAGCGCGCGGCCGACGTGGGCGAGTTCGTCTCGACCAGCTCGAAGGTGGCGACCGTGGCGCGCACGAACCCTCTGCGCGTCCGCATCGACATCCCCGAGCAGTCCATCGCGACCGTCCGGCCGGGGCAGAGCGTCTCGGTCAGCGTGAGCACCTACCCCGACCGCAGCTTCTCGGGGCGGGTCGCGCGCGTCTCTCCGAGCGTCTCTTCGCAGTCGCGCACGCTCACCGTCGAGGCGGAGGTCGAGAACGGCGAGAACCTGCTCAAGCCCGGACAGTTCGCCACCATCCGCGTGCTCCAGTCGCAGTCCGACCCGGCGGTGCTCGTCCCCGCGCGTGCCGTGCGCACCGACGGGACGACCTCGCGCGTCTACGTCATACAGGACGGCGTCGCGCGCGAGCGCCTCGTCGCGGTGGGCCGACAGGACGGCGACCTGATCGAGATCAAGGGCAACGTCTCGTCGAACGACCTCGTTGCCACCTCGAACGTCGAGCAGCTCGCCGACGGCGTCCCGGTCAGACAGTAAGGAAGGTGTTGGGTTTTGGGTTCTAGGTGTTGGTAAAACCAGGACCCAACACCCGGCACCCGGCACCCAAAAAAAGCCATGCAGAAACTAGCCGAAATTTGTGTGCGGCGCCCCGTCTTCGCGACGATGTTGATTCTGTCGCTGACGGTGGTGGGCGTCTTCTCGTTCTCGACGCTGGGCGTTGACCTCTTCCCGAAGATCGACCTGCCGACCATCACCATCACGGTCGTCAACCCCGGCGCTGGCCCGCAGGAGGTCGAGACCGAGATCACCGATAAGGTCGAGGCCGCCGTCAACACCATCAGCGGCATCGACGAGCTGCGCTCGACCTCGGTCGAGGGCGTCTCGCAGGTCTTCGTCACGTTCCTGCTCGACAAGAACGTGGACGTGGCCGCGCAGGAGGTGCGCGACAAGGTCGGGCTCATCACGGGCGACCTGCCCGAGACGGCCGAGGAGCCCATCATCCAGAAGCTCGACACCGATGCCGCGCCCGTGGTGCGCATCGCCGTCTCCGCCAGTAAGTCTCTGCGCGAAGTCACCGACATCGCCGACAAAGACATTAAGGAGCGCATCGAGTCGCTCAACGGCGTCGGCAACGTCGAGATCATCGGCGGCGCGACGCGCGAGATACACGTCTGGGTAGACCCGGACAAGATGCGCGCCTACAACATCACCGTCCCCGAGGTGGTGGCGGCCGTGCGCGCGCAGAACCTTGAGGTGCCGGGCGGGCGCGTGGACGAGGGCGCGCGCGAGCTGACCGTGCGCACGATGGGGCGCATCACGAACCCGGCCGACTTCAACAACATCGCCGTCTCGACGCGCGGCGGCTACGCCGTCAAGATTTCCGACATCGCCTACACGGCCGACGAGTCGGAGGAGCAGCGCACGAGCGCGCGCCTGAACGGCCAGCCCGCGGTGACGCTCGTCGTCTCGAAGCAGTCGGGGCAGAACACCGTCGCGGTCGCCGACGCGGTGAAGGGGCGGCTGAAGGAGCTTGAGCCGGCGCTCCAGAAGAAGGGCGTGCGGACGCAGATCGTCGGCGACCAGTCGGTCTTCATCAAGGCGGCGCTCAAATCCATCGAGACGCACCTCGTCGAGGGCGGCCTGCTCGCGGCGCTGGTCGTCTTCCTCTTCCTGTGGAACATCCGCTCGACGTTCATCGCCGCCGTCGCCATCCCGACCTCCATCGTCGCCACTTTCGCGCTGATGGCGGCGATGGGCTTTACGCTCAACCAGATCACGATGCTCTCCCTGACGCTGATGGTCGGCATCGTCATCGACGACGCCATCGTCGTCCTTGAGAACATCTTCCGCTTCGTCGAGGAGAAGGGCTACGGCGCGTTCCAGGCCGCCATCGAAGGCACGCGCGAGATCGGCCTCGCCGTCATGGCGACGACGATGTCTTTGCTGGCCGTCTTCCTTCCCGTCGGCTTCATGGGCGGCATCGTCGGCCGCTTCATGTCCTCGTTCGGGTTCACCTCTTCGTTCGCCATCGCGGTCAGCCTGCTCGTCTCGTTCACGCTGACGCCGATGCTCGCGGCCCGCCTCATCAAGCGCGAGGCGCCGGCCGAAGGGCCAGGCACGGGCGTGCCGCCGTCCGCGGGCGACGCGCCCGCGGGACTGGTCGACGAGTCGAAGGTCGTCGCGGGCGAGCCCGGCGCGCTGGCCTCCGCCTACGAGACGGCGGCGCAGGAGCGGACCGACGCTCCTCCCTCGGAAGAGGTCGCGCGGCCGGAAGGCGCGCGCGAGCTGAAGGCCCCGCACTCGTCTAAGGAGTCACGCTGGTACAGGCCCATCGACCGCACCTACACGTGGATGCTTCAGTGGTCGATGGCGCACCGCTGGACGGTCGTGGTCGCGTGCGTGCTGGTGATCTTCAGCATCGTGCCGCTCTTCAAGTTCGTCGGCAAGAACTTCCTGCCGGTGGACGACCAGTCGCAGTTCGAGGTGAGCGTGCGCGCGCCGGAGGGCTCGACGCTCGCCGCGACCTCCGCGCTGGTCGAGAAGATCGCCGCCGACCTCCGCCGGCTCCCCGGCGTCACCGACACGCTCGTCACCATCGGCGGCGGCCAGCAGCAGACCGTCAACGCCGCCTCGATCTACGTCAAGCTCTCCGACATCCACGAGCGCGCGCGGACGCAGGACGACCTGATGCGCGAGGCGCGCGCGGTGCTCGCGCGCTACCCGAAGGAGCTGCGCACGAGCGTCCAGCAGGTGGCGGCCATCTCGGGGGGCGGCTTCCGTAACGCCGACATCATGTACGTCATCGGCGGCCCCGACCTTCAGAAGCTGACCGAGTACTCGCAGAGGCTTCAGGAGAAGATGAAGACCATCCCCGACGTGGTGGACGTGGACTCCACGCTCATCGTCGGCAAGCCCGAGGTGCGCGTCCACATCGACCGCGCGCGCGCGGCCGACCTCGGCGTCAAGGTGGGCGACATCGCGCAGGTGCTGAACGTGCTCGTCGCCGGCCAGAAGACTTCGACCTTCAACGCGGGGACGGACCAGTACGACGTGGTCGTGCGTGCCATCGGGGAGTCGCGCACCAGCCCGCGGGCGCTCGAAAACCTCTTCGTGCAGTCGTCGAAGGTGGGCTGGACGAATCTGACGAACCTCGTGACGGTAGAAGAGGGCACCGGCCCTTCGGCCATCGACCGCCTGAACCGACAGCGGCAGGTGACGCTGCTGGCGAACGTCAAGCCGGGCGGGTCGCAGGCGTCGGTCATCGACCAGATGAACCTCTTCGTCAAGGAGCTGAACGTTGACCCCTCGTACACGACGGGGCTCGCCGGCCGCTCGAAGGAACTGGGGCGCGCGGGCTACTACTTCATGCTCGCCATCGTCCTCTCGTTCATCTTCATGTACATGATTCTGGCGGCGCAGTTCGAGTCGTTCATCCACCCGGTCACGATCCTGCTGACGCTGCCGCTCGCCATCCCGTTCGGCATCCTCAGCCTGCTGCTGACGGGGCAGACCGTGAACATCTTCTCGGGGCTGGGCCTGCTGCTCCTCTTCGGCGTGGTGAAGAAGAACGCGATTCTCCAGATCGACCACACGAACGAGTTGCGCTCGCACGGCATGGAGCGGCTCGAAGCCATCATCCAGGCGAACCGCGACCGCCTGCGCCCGATCCTGATGACGACCATCGCGCTCGTCGCCGGCATGCTGCCGCTGACGCTCTCGACGGGGCCGGGCGCGGGCACGAACCGCTCCATCGGCGTGCTCGTCGTCGGCGGTCAGTCGCTCTGTCTGCTGCTGACGCTCCTCGCGGTGCCCGTCTTCTACTCGCTCTTCGACGACGTGGCGCAGAGCCACATCGTCTCAAGGGTGTGGGCGCGCGCCAGCGCACCGTTCGCCTGGGCGCGCCGTCGGGCAGCAGCCGCGACACAGACGTTCTTCGGGATGATCGGGAGACACTAAGGGTAGTCAATAACGGGTGTGAATCTTATGTCCACGCGCAATCATAAATCGCTTTTGAATCTACTGACGCTCGCGCTCGTGCTCGGCCCTGCGGCCGCGCCGCTGCGCGCGCAGGAGGCGGCGCGTTTCGCCGGCTCGATGTTCGGCTCGCCGCAGACTGTCACGACGCAGCAGCCCGCGCCTTCGTCGAACAATCCCCCGGCGCAGACGGGCGCGCCCGCACAGGGGTCGCAGACCGCTTCGCCCACGCAGTCGCAGACGCAGCAGTCCACCAACCCGGCCGCGCCCGCGCAGGGGCCGCAGCCGGCGCAGCCCTCTGTGCCCCCGGCCGCGCCGGCCGACGCAGGACTGCCCGCGCCGCAGGCGCCCTCCCCTTCGGCGCCCGCACAGCCGCAGCCCGGCGCGCCGGGCGGACAGGTGCAGGCGCCAATCGGCCCCTCGGCGCCGGGTCGCGAGAGCGTGCCCGTCACGCCCGACGCGAGGCTCAACGTGCCGCAGGTCGCGCCCGACTTCCGCGCGGAGGAGGGGCCGTTCCCCGCGCTTGAGCGCGTCGGCGTGGATATGGGCGAGCAGCGCGCCCTCTCCGTCCGCGAGGTCATCCAGATGGCGCTCGAAAACAACAAGGACATCGAGGTCGCGCGCCAGAACGTGCGCGGCGCCGAGTTCGACTTACAGGCCGCGCGCGGCGTCTACGACCCGCGCTTCCTGACGAACTCCTACTACGAGCGCACCGAGACGCCCGCGGCGAGTTTCCTGTCCGGCACCTCCTCGGGGTCGGTCACGCAGAGCGGCTTCTTCAGCTCCTCCTCCGTGCAGGGGCTCACGCCCCGCGCGGGCGGCGGTTACCGCGTCGATTTCGTCAACAACCGCGTCACGACCAACAACCTCTTCGCCGCGCTCGACCCGCAGTACCCGACCTCGCTGACCTTCAGCTACACCCAGCCGCTGCTGCGGGGCCGCAGCTTCGACCAGAGCCGCCGCCAGATCGAGATCGCCAAGAAGAACCTCTCCCTGACCGACGCACAGTTCCGCCAGCGCGCCGTCGAGACGATCACCAACGTGCAGCGGGCCTATTGGGATTTGGTCTACGCGCTCCGCAACCTACAGATTCAGCGCGAGGCAGTGAGCGACGCGCGCAAGCAGTTGGAGCACAACAGGCGCCTGGTCGGCGAGGGCATGCTCGCCCCGATTGACGTGGTCGCGGCCGAGGCGCAGATCTCCGGCTTCGAGCAGAGCGTCTACTCGGCGCTCGACGACGTGGGCCGCGCCGAGAACAATCTGAAGAACCTCGTCGCCGAGAACCGCGAGGCGCCCATCTGGCGCTCCGCCATCGTCCCCAGCGAGTCGGTCGAACTCGCCCCGCCGCAGGTCGCGCTCGAAGACGCGATGCAGTACGCGCTCAAGTCGCGGCCGGAGCTGTCCTCCTCGGACGTGGCGCGCGAGATCAACGAGATCGAGCAGCGCTTCGCGCGCGAGCAGACACGGCCGCAGGTCGATCTCATCGCCAGCTACAGCATGGTCGGCCTCGCCGGCTCCCAGACCTCTTCGACCGGCACCAACCCGCTCACCGCGCAGAACGCGCAGATCCGCCAGCGCATCAACGAGCTGTCGGGGATCGTCGGGCTCCAGCCTTTGCCGGAGCCGCCCGTGCAGCAGTTGCCCGGCGAGCTGGTCGGCGGCGAGGCGCAGTCGCTCGCGAACATCGCGCTGAACCGCTTCACGAACTTCCGCGCCGGCGTCACCATCAACCTGCCGTTCCGCAACACGACGGCGAAGGCGCAGTACGGGCACACGCTCGTGGACGCGGAGCGCATCCGCACGCAGCGCGAGCAGTTGGAGCAGCTTATCCAGGTGGACGTGCGTAACGCCTTGCAGCAGGTGCACACGGCCGAGTCGCGCCTCCGCGCGGCGGCCTCGGCGCGCTCCGCCTCCGAGCAGCAGTACGCCTCCGAGCAGCGCAAGCTCGACGCCGGCCAATCGACGGTCTTCCTGGTGCTCGAACGTCAGACGCAGCTCGCCACCGCCCGCGGCAACGAGCTGCGCGCACAGACCGAACTCAACAAGGCCATCGCCGAGTTGCAACGCGCCACCGGCAACGCGCTCGAACAGAACCGGGTCGAGATTCGCGTCAGGTAGGCACACAGTTCGGAGTAGAAAAGGTTCAAGGCTCAAGGTTGAAGCGGAAGTCTTCAACCTTGAGCCTTGAACCTTTTCTACTCCGAACTAATTCTTCGCCAGCCTGATCCTGGCCCAGATCGGCCAGTGGTCGGAGAGGTCTATGTCCTTGTCGATGCCGGAGGCGCTCGCCTCCAGGCCGCGGAGCCAGAGCCAGTCGAGCTTGAGATGGACGACGAACGTCTTAAAGGTCGTGTCGTTGTCGGGGAGCGGCGTGGTGAAGCCCGCTTGGGCAAAGAGGCGGCGGGCGGCCTTTACGTCCTTCCCCTTGATCGTGTTGAAGTCGCCGAGGACGATGGCCCCGGCCGCCTCGCGGTCGAGCCGCAGGTGGTCGAGCACCGCCTGCCATTGCTCGACCTTCTTCGCCAGTGGCATGCGCGTCTCGGCGTGGACGGAGTAGACGCGTACGGGCGTCCGTCCCACCTGTATCGTCGCGCCGACGGCGACCCGGCGGCGCCCGCCGGGACCCTCGTTCGGGAGCAGGATGCGCGTCACGTCGGTCAGCGGGAAGGTGCTGAGGAGTGCGACGCCGGTCTCCTCCTCGCCGTCGTCGTCATCATCGGGCGGCGCGGCCCAGGCGTAGCGCATCCCTAAGCCCTCCGCGAGCTGGCGCGCGGTGTTGACGTTGTCCGTGCGCCGCTTGTTGCGGTCAACCTCCTGAAGGCCGATGACGTGCGCGCCGCCGATCTCGGGGTCGTCCTTCAGTAGCTTGATAAGCTGTTTCAAGTCGTCGCCGCCGCGGTAACGTATGTTGTAAGAGACGACCTTCAGCTCGGCCGGTGCGGCCGGCACCTTGCCTGCGCCGGCTTCGCCGCCGACTTCGAGCAGCGCGGGCCTGTTCGCGTCGTCGCGCGCGCGCGCCCGCCCGCCGGGAGGCAGCAGGCAGAGCGCCGAGGCGACGAGGAGCAAGACCGAGAAGACCGCCGCTTGCAACCTCTCGGGCCTTGAGCCCGCCCTCCGCATCTTTGATGTCATCGACGTTACCCTCCGATGTTGAGCCGCAGCCCGTCGCGCGCCTCGATGGTCTCGCCGTCCCAGAGCTGCTTCGCCTCGGCCGGGAGGTCAACGCCGTCCCACTCCGGGTAGAGGTGTGAGAGCAAGACCCGCCTCACGCCGGAGAGGCGCGCCAGTTCCAACGCCTCCGACAGTTCGAGGTGCAGCTTGACGGGCTTCTCTCGGAAGAAGGAACACTCCAACAGAAAGAGATCGGCTGCGCGCGCGAAGGCGGCGAGCGCCTCCGTGTAGCCCGTGTCCGAGGTGTAGACAAGCGACGTGCCGTCCCGGTCGTTCAGTCGCAGCGCGAGGCTCTCGCTCGTGTGCGGCGTCGAGAGGGTCGAGGCGTTGAGCCCGGGCAGCAGCTCGAACTCGGCGTGCGGCGCGACCTCCCTGACCTCGACGGGGAACGGCTGCTCGAAGAGGCCGTAGTTGCCCGCCTCGTCGAAGCGGCGGAGCAGGCGCTGCGTCCCGCGCGGGCCGAAGATGTTGAAAGGCTTGCGGCGGTTGACGGTCTGCGGCGCGTGCTTCGTGCCGAAGAGGAAGGGCGCCAGGCCCCCGACGTGGTCGAGGTGAAAGTGGCTGACCCACACGGCGTCCAGGCCCGCCCAGTCCAGGCCCTCCTCCGCCATGCGGTGAACGGACGGCCCGCTACAGTCGAGCAGAAGCGTGCCGCCCAGCGTCTCGACCCAGTGCGCGGACGCAGACCTCCGCGGGTGCGGCACGGAAGTGCCTGAGCCGAGCACCGTGAGCCTCATCGAATCCTATCCTTTCGGGGAGCGTGCAAAGGCTATCAAACCGCCGTTGTGAAGGCAAAGGCGAAAGGCAATTCACAGGGATGGAGAGGACGAACAGGATGGGAGAAATACGGGTTTGAAATCTGTCATTGCCTTATCCTGTCAATCCTGTCCATCCCAGCTTTGCCTAACGATTCCCCTTTGATCTGATTCTGTTGGGCAGGACTCGGAATTGTTGGGCAGAATGATTGGGCATCCATCATAAACCCTAAAAGCCAGCTTTAGATACACTCTACCTTTGCTTGAAAGCGAAGCTTCAAATGCTAATGTCTTGGTTTTTATCTTGACTCACTCACTAGAAAGGAATACAAGTGGGCTGCTTTCAACTAGTTCTTTATAGAAGAAGGGCCTTTGAAACATTATCTGATTTTCGCCGCTTCCCTCATGATTCTAGGTCTATCGCTTTCGATAGGCGCTCGTCCGACTGATGTACCCCCCTCTCCTCAATTGACTCCTCAATTCCCTCCTCCGCCACCAGCTCCAACGCTAAACCCTTCAATTACTCCCGCACCTTTAAGGCCGGTAGATGAAAATGGCCGACCTATTACACAGCCCAGTTCAACGAGTACTACCGAAACGCGCACCCCAACCCCAACCATAACTCCAACTCCAACTCCAACACCCGCCGTATCACCTTCAGCCAGTCCTAGCGTTGCCGATTCGACAACCACGTCTTGGTCGCCTTGGATAATCATAGCTGTACTGGTTTTGATTGTTGTTTTCCTTTTAGGTCGTCGTAGTCGGAATCGCTAGCAGTTACACTCCACCCTTGTCGAGAGTAATCGTGGGCAGCTTCAAATTCCGTTGGGCAAGAGCCTTCCGTTAGGCAAAGCCGTCCATCCCTGTGAATTCATTCTTTCGTGAATGACAACTTGACCGCGGGCCTGGCTTCGCGCTACACCTTTCCGCGGAGTTCTCAAACCTGTCCGTCGGTCGAGAAGGGCACCTTTTGATGCAGGGCGTGGTTTCGCTGCTGGACGACCAGCACTACGCGCGGGTCGAAGCCATCTGGGAGGAGTTGGGGCAGAAGTTCGACGTGCGAGGTATGTACGTCACGCCTTACCCGCACTTCTCCTTCCAGGTCGCCGAGCAGTACGACGAGTCGGCGTGCGCCGAGTTCCTGCGCTCTCTGGCCGCGCGCACGCGCCCCTTCCGCGTGCGCACCGCGGGCTTAGGCATCTTCACCGTCGCCAGCCCCATCCTCTATATCAGCGTCGTGCGCAGCCCCGCGCTCTCCGACCTCCACCGCGAAATCTGGAACGGCGTCCGGCAGTCTGTGCCCGGCGCGGTCGCGCACTACTACCACCCGGACGAGTGGGCGCCGCACGTCACGCTCGCCCACGGGGACATCGACCCGGACAAGCTGGCCGAGGTCGTGCGCCACCTCTGCCGTCGCAACTTCCACTGGGAGTTCAACGTCACGAACGTCTCCATCATCTACGACACGGGGCGCGAGCAGGGCGTCCGCTGCCGCTTCGACTTCAAGGGGGAGTGAGAGATTTATGAGCGAGGTCGTGTACGGGGGAGCCGAGCCCTTCGAGCTGGACGCGCTGGCCGTCTACTCGCACCCGGACGACGCCGAGCTGACGTGCGGGGGCACGCTCCTCAGGCTGAAATCGCTCGGGCGCCGCACGGGCGTGGTGGACGTGACGCGCGGCGAGATGGGCACGCGCGGCACGCCCGAGCAGCGCTTCGAAGAGGCGCGCGAGGCCGCACGCATCATGCGCCTCGACGTGCGCGTCAACTTGGAGCAGCCCGACGGCCACGTCTTCGTCACCGACGAGGCGCGCACCGCCCTGGTGCGCGTCATCCGGGCCTACAGGCCGAGGGTCATCCTCACCGCCCACTGGGACGACCCGCACCCGGATCACGCCGCCACCGCGCGGCTCGTGCGCGAGGCCGCGCGCCTCGCCTCCATGCGCCGCTACGACGAGGGCGAAGGGCAGGGCGCCGTCCAGATGCCCGCGCTCGCCCACGCGGCCTACTCAAGGCTGGTGTCGCCCTCCTTCATCGTGGACGTGTCGGAGTTCGTCGAGGAGAAGCTCCGCGCCATCCTCGCCCACCGCTCGCAATTCTACGACCCCAACTCCCAAGAGCCCGTCACCCGCATCAGCGAACAGGGCTTCCTCAAACAACTCGAAAGCCGCTGGCGCTACGCCGGCTCCCTCATCAACGTCGCCGCCGGCGAAGCCTTCTACGTCCGCGAAGCCCTCAACGTCGAAGACCCCGTCGAGCTGCTCACCCGTCCGATGAACATCTACTCTTAAGAAGAAGAATAATTAAAAGTTAGTCGCGGAAGGCGTCGCGGAGCAGCGCGTTGAAGCGTTCGGCGTGCTCCTCCTGCGGCATCATGCGGCAGCGGTCGAAGACTTCGAGGCGGGCGCGCGGGTTGAGCGAGAGGAGCTGGCCGGCCTGGTCGATGGGGTTCGTGATGTCCTGCCTGCCCCACGCGAGCGTGACGGGCTGGCGCAGGCGCGCGAAGGGCTCGCGCACGTCCGTGTTGAGGTAGCCGGAGAGGAAGGCGGTGGCGGCGTACTGCGCGCCGGGCAGGTGGCTGACGGCGTAGTAGTGCGCGACGAGGCGCGGCGTGGCGAAGCGCCGCTCGTAGAAGAGCTGTTTGCGCGCGTAGTCGCGCACGCCGCGCTCGCTCGTCACCGCGTTGTAGAAGGAGGTGCCGAGGACGGGCGAGTGGAGCAGCCCGTAGAAGGCCGCGCCCGTCACGCCCGGGCGCGCGCTCAGATGATCCGCCCCCGTGGGCGAGACCAGCACGAGCGAGTTGACGAGTCCCATGTGCTCGTCGGCCGCGCGCGCGGCGAAGGCCGACGAGAGCGTGTGCGCGACCACGCCGGCGGGTCGGCCCACGACCTCGCGGATGAAGTCGGAGATTAATTCGACGTAGAGGTCGGCGGAGTAGGGCGCGTTGGGCGGCTTGTCGGAGTAGCCGAAGCCGAGGAGGTCGAGGGCGTAGACGCGGAAGTCGCGCGCGAGCGGCAGGAAGTTGCGCCGCCACATGAAGGCGCGCGCGCCCGCGCCGATGCCGTGGACGAAGAGGATAGGGCTCGCGCCCTCCTCACCCGCCTGCCGGTAAAAAATCTGCCCGTGCTTCCACTGGTAGGTGCCCGCCTCGCCGCCCACCGCGCCCGTCTCGGGCTCCGGCGCGTCGCGCGCCACGGCCGCGTTGAAAGCCGCCAGCGCCGCCACGCCCGCCCCCGCCGCGCCGCCCGCGATGAGTCCCTTCCAGAATGTGCGGAGCTTTCCCATGAAGACCGTGAACCGTGAACCGTAAACCGTAAACCGTGACGAGAGAAGTACTGCTTTCCTCTGGTCACGGTTGACGGTTCACGGTTTACGTCTTCTTAGATGAAGGCGAAGTCGAACTGCTCCTGGTGGACGTGCTCGTCGGAGTCTATGTCGATCGGGCCGAGGTAGGCTTCGATCTCGTTGAGCACGTCGCGCTCGGTGGAGCGCAGCGCGCGCGCGACCTCGGGGTTGAGGCGGAGCGTGGTCTGCTTGAAGCGCTCGCCCTCGTTGGCGCGTGCGAGACTGCGCGCCTCCTCCAGAATCTCGTAGCAGATCGTCTGCGCCGACTTCACGAGCCCGGAGCCCGTGCAGTAGGGGCAGGGGCTACAGAGCGTGCGCTCAAGCGACTGCTTCACGCGCTTGCGCGTCATGATGACGAGGCCGAAGTCGTTGTACGAAAGCACCTTCGTCGGCGACTTGTCGTGGCGCAGCGCGTCTTGCAGGGCTTGCAGCACGCGCGCGCGGTTGCGCCGCTCCTCCATGTCGATGAGGTCGAGGACGAGGATGCCGCCGAGGTCGCGCAGGCGGACCTGACGTGCAATCTCTTCGACCGCCTCCATGTTGGTGCGCGTGATGGTGTCTTCGAGGCGCGTGCCGCCGCGGCCGACGAACTTGCCCGTGTTCACGTCGATGGCGACGAGCGCCTCGGTCTGGTTGATGACGAGGTAGCCGCCCGACTTGAGCCACACCCGCGGCTTGATGGCCTTGTCGATCTCGGCCTGCACGCCGTAGGTTTCGAGGATCGGCTCCTCGCGCGTGTGGAGCTTGACGCGGTTGACGAGGCGCGGCTGGATGCGGTTGATGAACTCGACGACCTCCTGGTACTCCTCCTCCGAGTCCACGCGGATGGCCGCGAAGTCTTCGGAGAGCTGGTCGCGCAGCAGGCGCTGCACGAGGTCGAGGTCTTTGTGGACGATGGTCGCGGGCTTCGACTTCTCGGCGCTCTTGCGGATGTCGCGCCAGGTGCGGATGAGGTAGCGCGCGTCGTCGCGCAGGTCCTGCTCGGTGATGCCGACGCCGGCCGTGCGGACGATGAAGCCGCCCGAGGGCACGTCCTCCTCTTTGACGATGGCCTGGATGAGCTTGCGGAGGCGCTGGCGCTCCGAGTCGGACTCGATCTTGCGCGAGACGCCGACGTGCTCGATGGTCGGCATGTAGACGAGGAAGCGGCCCGGGAGCGCGATGTGCGAGGTGATGCGCGCGCCCTTCGCGGCGATGGGCTCCTTGGCGATCTGGACGATGATCTCCTGACCCTCGCGCAGAAGGTCTGTGATCATCGGCTGGCGCTCGCGGCGCCCTCGGCCCGCGCCACCGGACTCGCGCGGCGCACGCGAGCTGTCGCGGCTTCCCTCACGACCGCCCTCACGACTTCCCTCACGGCCTCCCTCACGACCTCCCTCACTGCGGTTATCACGTCCGCCGTCGCGGCCGCCTGCGGCGCGGCTCTCACCGCCGCGCGCTTCCCGACCGCGGTCGCCGCCGCGCCCGCCGTCGCGTTCACGGCCGCGGCCGCCACGCTCTCCGCGTTCACGGCGCTCGGGACGTTCGGGACGCGGCTCGGCCTGCGGGGCGGGGGACTGCACCTGTGGTGCGGGCGCCGCCTCGACGATGACCTCTGCACCGCCGTTGTCGTCGGGCGCGGCAGTCTCGACGGCGTCGTCCTGTTCATTAACGTGGCCGTTGCCATTCTCTGTCTGCTCGCCGGGGCCGGTGCCCGGCTTGCGGCGGCGGCGGCCGCCGCGGCGCGCGAACTCGCCGCGCGGCGTGCGCTGCGTGACGCTCGCCTCGGCGTCCGCATCCTCGCCCTCGCCCGCGGACTTCTTGCCCGACTTCTTGCTCGACTTCGAGGCCGACTTCGTCGAACCCTTCGCGGCACCCTTCTTCGAGGCGGCCTTCTTCGAGCCCTTCTTCGAAGCCGCAGGGGCCCCGCCCTCTGCGCCCGCGGCCTCCGAACCCGTTTCGGCAGGGGCCGCGGTGGCCTTCTTCGAGCCCTTCTTCGAGGCGGCTTTCTTCGAGCCCTTCTTCGAAGCGGCGGGGGCGGGGGCTTCGTCATCGTCGGCGATGCGCTCGAACGGCTGCGCGGCGCCGGCAAAGGCGTCCGTGCCCGCCTCGTCCTCGACGAACCCGGCGACCCTGGCGGCGACCTCCGGCTGGACGGCGTGCAGGCGCGCGTGGCTGCCCTGCGCGCCGTCATCGTCGTCGTCGGCGATGCGTTCAAAGCCGCCGCCCGCGGAGGCGGCGCCGCCGAGCAGCGAGCCGACCTCGGCAGCGGTCGTCGGCTCGATGTCGAACTCGACGGCGCGCGTCTGGTCGGTCAGGCGCTCTTGCAGGCGCGCGTCCTTGAAGGTCGAGCCCTCATCGGCGGCTGACTCCTCCTCGTCCACGATGCGCTCGAACGAGTCGGCGCCCGCGACGAAGGGCGTCTCCCTTCCCGCGAACTCGTCCGCGGGAAGGGAGACGCCCGGCGGGACTTCGCCGGTGCTGGCGGCCGGCTGGGCCTCGCCGCCGCGCTCGCCGCGGCGGCAACCTCCTCCTCCTCTTCGGCCGTGAGTTCTTCGATTCCCGCGGGGGCGGCCGCCGAGGGCTCTTCAACCTCCTCGCCCTCGGGCTCGGCCTCTTCCTGTGCCTTCTCGACCGCGCGTTCGCGCTCGACGCGGGAGCGCTCGATGCGCTCGACCGCGGCGCGCTGGGCGGCCTCGTCGTCGGCGCCCTCGGACTTCTTCTTATCGACGACGATACGCTCGAACTCCTCCTCCTCGTCGAAGAAGTCCGAGACGTAGAGGAAGGCGTCGCGCTCCAGCCCGATGTCGACGAAGGCCGACTGCATGCCGGGCAGTACGCGCATCACGCGCCCCTTGTAAATGTTGCCGACGATCCCCTGGCTGCTCTCCCCGCGCTCGATGTAGAACTCGGTGACGCGCCCGTTCTCGACAATGGCAATCTTCTTCTCGCGCCCGTTGACGCTGACTATCATCTCTTTGGGCATCTGTGTGAAACCGTCTCCTGGAAGGTGTGGGCCGCGCCCTCTGTCGCGCGGAACTGTCTGGGTGTGAAGCCCGAAGGTTCGGGCGCGTGAAGAGCGCTGAGGCCCCGCGGGCCTGCGCTTGCGGGCGGAAGGAGATTGGAGGCCGAGGACTTAACGCTCAGAGGCGCGCGCCTGCCAAAGCGTGCGCCCGCGCGCCCGCCTGCACCGCCGCACCCGCCACGCACGCTTCGGCCGAATGAGGCCCCGCGCGCGCGGAAGCGTTCCGAACTGTTCACCTGGAAACTCCGTCCGCCAAGGGCCGCGCGCGGCGCGTCGGGCTCGAAAGGCGCACGCCCCTGAAGGCGGCTTCCTTCGGCCTTCGCAGCCCGGCCGGGTCGTGCGCGCGTCCCGTTCGTCGCGCGCCACGCCCTCGACCGTCCGGCGGCCCTGCGTAAAACTTTTCAAACTGGGTGGCCCGCCCGCCTTCTAAACGTCGGACGCGAGCGGCGGCCCCGCCAAAATCCTTCGACCCTGTCTGCTGGGTTTCGGGCGCGACGCCGAACGTTTCTTACAGCCTACGTTGTCAGCGCGCGCCGTGCCGGAAAGTTTTAGGTTCAGGCAGTCAGGACAGGCGGGCTCAGTATAAACGACCCGTCGGCGAAAAGGCGAGCGGGGAAGGGTTTGAGGTGAAAATGGCACCCGCCCGCCCGCCGCCTCAGTTGACGAAGCGGCGGAGGCGGATGCTGATGGCGAAGCCGATGGCGACCGAGGTGGAGAGGATGGCCGAGAGTCCGGCGCTCATCAAAGGCAGGGGCACGCCGATGACGGGCAGCATGCCGAGGGCCATGCCGACGTTAATAAAAATCTGGAAGGCGAGGCCGCCGACGATGGCCATGATGACGAGCATCCCCGTGCGGTCGGGCGCGCGTCGAGCCCCGTGCATGAGCTTCGTCAGGAGCACGGCGTAGGCGAGGAGCAGCAGGACGCAGCCGACGAAGCCCGTGTTCTCGGCCGTGACGGCGAAGATGAAGTCGGTGTGCGGCTCGGGCAGGAACTTGAGCTGGCTCTGCGAGGCCGCGCCCTTCTGCTCGGAGCCCCACAGCCCGCCCTTGCCGACCGTCACGATCGACTGCCAGGTGTGGTAGCCGAAGCCGCGGCGGTCTGCGTTCTCGGGGTCGAGGATGACGTTGATGCGCTCCTGCTGGTAGGTCTTGATCGCGCCGGTCTTCACGCCGGCGTACCACGCCGCCGGCACGGAGGCCGTGCCGAGGACGAGGGCCGCGATGACGAGCCACATCCGCACGGACGACAGGAAGAGGACGACGGCGAGCAGGGGGAAGTAGGTGATCGCCTGCCCCGCGTCCGGCTCAAGCATGATGAGGCCGACGGGGAGCGCGAGGATGGCGATGCCCATCAGCGTCTCGCGGATGGTGAGCGTCGAGCCGCGCGGCCGGCCGTAGTAGCGCGCCAGCATCAGCACCGTCGGAATCTTCATGAACTCCGACGGCTGGAACTGGCCGAGGCCGGGGACGCCGATCCAGCAGCGCTGCCCGTTGATCTTGAGGCCGATGCCGGGGATGAGCACGACGACGAGCAGGAGGAGCCCGAAGGCGTAGAAGGCCGGCGCGATGTGGACGAGCTTGCGGTAGTCCGTGAACGCCACCGCCAGCATCACGACGGCCGAGACGCCGAGCCCGATGAACTGCTTCTTCCAGTAGCCGGCGTCGGGCTGGGCGTTGTAGATCATCCACGTCCCGAAGAGCGCGATGGCCAGCGCCAGCAGCGTCAGCAGCCAGTCGAAGTCGCGGAGTTTTCGCTTTTCCAGTATGGCAACCATCGTCTCAGAGGTCGGATGCGAACTGCTCGCCCGTCACTGATGCTCGGCCGCCAGCGCGGTCGGCGGCGCCGCGGGCGCGAGGTCGGGGTGCGCCTTCGCGAGATAGGTCTGGTAGATGTTGTGGACGGCCGGGGCGGCGAACTTGCCGCCGAAGCCGACGTTCTCGATGAGCGCGATCATCGCGATCTCGGGCTTCTTCGCCGGGGCGTAGGAGACGAACCAGGAGTGATCCTTGTTCTTGCCCGTGTCCTTGCCGAGGCCCACGACCTGCGCCGTGCCGGTCTTGCCCGCCACGTCGAAGCCCGGGACGCGGGCGGCCGTGCCCGTGCCGTCCTCGTTGACGACGGCCCACATCCCGTCCACGACGAGGTCGTGCTGGTCTGCGGGGATGGCGAGCGGCTTCGGGTCGGGGTGTTCGAAGGTCTGGCGCGGCCGTTCGGGGAAGGGCCCGTTGCCCGAGACGCCCCTCGCCTCCTTGAGGAGGTGCGGCACGTAGAGCCGGCCGCCGTTGGCGACGGCCACCTGCGCGCGCAGCATCGAGAGCGGGGTCACGAAGTCGTAGACCTGCCCGAACGAGGCGTAGACCGTGTCGATGTCCCTCCACTCGGCGTCGCGCGGGTTGAAGCGCGCCTTGAACTCGCGCGAGGGCGTCCAGCTCACCAGCTCGTGCGGCAGATCGACGCCCGTCCGCTTGTTGAGGTCGAACTCGTCAACCATCTGCATGATGCCGTCGAGCCCCATCTTGAGGCCGAGGCGGTAGAAGTAGGCGTCGCAGGATTTCTTGATGGCGGTGCGCAGCTCGGGGCTCCCGTGGCTGCCCATACAGCGCGTGAACTTGTTGCCGATGGTGATGCCGCCGCCGCAGACCAGGTGCGAGTTCTTGAGGGTGATGGCGCCCTGTTGGAGACCCGCCGTCGCCATCAGAATCTTCCAGGTCGAGCCCGGCGGGTAGCGGCCGCGGATGGCGCGGTTGAAGATCGGGAAGAGCGGGTCGCGCAGCAGGGCGTTCGCCTCCTTCCGGCCCTCGGGCGTGTTGATGCGCTGCGAGAAGAGGTTCGGGTCGAAGGTCGGGGCCGAAGCCATCGCCAGGATCTCGCCGTTCTGCGGATCCATGACGACGATGACGCCGCGCTTGTTGGGCGAGTTGCGGAGCTGCTCCTCGGCCGTCAACTGGAGGTCGAGGTCGATGGTCGTGACGAGGTCTTGACCGGGCTGCGGCTGGACGACGGAGAGTTCGCGCTGGATGCGGCCGCGGCTGTCCACCTCGACCTCGCGGTAGCCGTCGCGGCCGCGCAGGTAGCGGTCGTAGGTGGACTCCAAGCCCTCCTGCCCGATGATGTCGCCGGGGTGGTAGGGGTTATCCTTGACGAGCGGGTTGACCGAAGGGTCTTTGAAACGGGGCTGCTTGAGCTGCTCGGGGCTGATCTCGCCGACGTAGCCGAGGACGTGTGCGAGCGTGCCGTTGTCGGGGTAGCGGCGCTGCGGCTGCTCGCGGACGAGCAGCATCGGGAGTTCGAGCGTGTGCGCCTCGACCCAGGCGATGTCGGCCGAGATGGCGCCCTCCTTGACCGTCACCTCTTCGAAGGCGGGCTGGCGCTTGGCCTCGTCGAAGCGCTCACGCAGGAGGCCGGGGTCGAGGCCGAGCCCTTCGGAGAGCGGGTCGATGAGGACGTTCCAGTCCTTGCCCTTCATGTCCTCGCCGGCGAGGAGGATGTTGTAGGTCGAGCGCGAATCGACGAGGAGTTTGCCGTTGCGGTCGAAGATGGCGCCGCGCGGGGCGGGGATGCGCAGGCGCCGGATGCGCTGGTTCTCGGCGCGCTCGGCGTAGTAGTCGCCGCGGACGACCTGGAGGAAGTAGAGGCGCGCCCCCAGCACCACCAGGATGGCGATGACCAGCGCGTGGAGGATCACCATCCGCCCCTTCAAGTTTTGGGTCTCGTCTTCAAACTTCATAAGGCACTCCCAGTGAACTTGGATGCCGGTTGTGGGGTTCTGGGTTTGAGGTGTTGGGCGTCGGGTTGGCCTCTATTTCCAAAACTTAAACCCGGCGCCCAACACCCCTAATACTTTCTCCGGCCGAGCCCGCGCCGCGCGAGGCGGCGGCGGAAGGCGAAGGCGCGGCGCTGGCGGACGCGCGTCGATTCGTTGAAGAAGAGGTCGAGGACGAAGGCGACGGCCGTCCCCGTCACCGTCGTCCAGATGACGCTGTAGGCCATCGTCTCGGCGATGGGGCCGGGCGGGTTCGCCGGCTGGCCTAAGAACTGGTGGAGGAGCAGGTAGACGACCGTGTTGAAGGCGGCCGCGCCCGCGATGACCGGGATGCGCAGCAGAGGGTTGTCGATCATCACCCGCGTCACGAGCGCCGCCAGCAGGTAGGCCGTCAGCGTCATCGAAAAACCCCGCGCGCCGAGCAGGCCGCCCGAGAGCGCGTCGGTCAGGAGTCCGGCCACCGTCCCGAGCACGACCGCCTGCACCGCGTCGCGCTGGAGCGCGAAGTAGACGACCACGATGAGCGTCAGGTCGGCGTAGACGGCCGGCCGCCACACCGTCGGCAGGCTCAACTGCACGACGGCGGCCAGGACGACGCAGATCGCGAGCTTCCACTTCATAAGAGCCGTAAACCGTGAACCGTAAACCGTGACAAGTTTGAAGCCGCGAGTCGTGACGATAGTTTTTATCTTGTCACGGTTGACGGTTCACGGTTTACGCTGCCTTCACTTGCCTTTCACCTTGTCCACGTTCGGCAGCGTCCGCTCGGGGGCGGTGCGCTGCGGCGGGTGGTAGTTTAAGACTGCCACCTCCTGGAGCGAGTCGAGCCGCGCGCCCGGCTTGACCCGGATGGTGTGCGGCGTCGTGGCCGAGCCGGGGACGACTTCTACCACGGTGCCGACGTTCAAGCCCGGTGGGTAGATGCGGTCCTGGCCCGTGGTAACCACATAGTCGCCGGTGTTGACCGTCTCAAGCCCCGAGACGTACCGCATCTCCAGCAGCCCGTTCTTGCCGTAGCCGCGCACCGAGCCGAGCGCGTTCGACTGCCCCAGCTGACCGACCACCGCCCCGGCGGCCGCGCGCTCGTCCGTGATGAGCATGATCTGCGCCGAGACGGGGCCGACGCCGACGACGCGGCCGACGATGCCCTCGGGCGTGACGACCGGCATGTCTAAATCGATGCCGGAGGTGCTGCCGCGGTTGATGATGAGCGAGTTGAACCAGACCGAGGGGTCGCGCGCCACGACGCGCGCCGTGATCGGATGGTAGTCGGAAACATCCTTCGTGAAGTCGAGCAGCTTTTTGAGCCGCTCGTTCTCGTCGCGCGCCTGCCGCGCCTCGCGCAGCTCATTCTCGGCCTGCGACAGGCGACCGCGGAGCGACTCGTTCTCGGCCTGTGCGTTGCGCAGGTCGGCGAGCTGCCGGAAGAAGCCCACGCCCGCGCCGCCCACGCCCGTCGTCGCCGTCTGCACGGGGGTGAAGAGTGACTGCGCCCAGGTGCGGACGACGGGCTGCCCCGTCTCCGCGTCCTTCGCGTTCCAGCTCATCAGCCCGAAGTTGGCGACGAGCAGGACGACCAGCCAGAGCGGCGCGCGCTGCCTGATCTCCTTCTGCGTGCTCCGAACCATTGAAAGCCGTAAACCGTAAACCGTGAACCGTAAACCGTGACAAGTATGAAAGGCTTTAAGCTTGTCACGGTTTACGGTTCACGGTTTACGCCCTTTCACATCCCGCCCGTCAGGTTGTTGTCCCAGCGGACGCGCTTGAGGAGGTCGAAGTCCGAGAGCATCTTGCCGGCGCCGAGCACGACCGAGGAGAGTGGGTCGTCGGCGATGGAGACGGGCAGGCCCGTCTCGATGGAGAGCCGCTTGTCGAGGTTCTTGAGGAGCGCCCCGCCGCCCGTGAGCACGATGCCGCGCTCGACGATGTCTGCGGAAAGCTCGGGCGGGGTGCGTTCGAGCGCGACGCGCACCGCGTTGACGATGGTCGCCACCGAGTCGGCCAGAGCCTCCCTGACCTCCTCGTCGGTGATGGTGATGGTCTTCGGGATGCCCTCGATCAGGTTGCGCCCGCGCACGTCCATCGAGAGCGGCTCGTCGAGCGGGAAGGCGGAGCCGAGCTGTATCTTGATGGCCTCGGCCGTGCGCTCGCCGATGAGCAGGTTGTACTTGCGCTTGATGTACTGCGTGATGGCCTCGTCCATCTCGTTGCCGGCGACGCGCACCGCCCGCGAGTAGACGATCCCGGAGAGCGAGATGACGGCGATGTCGGTGGTGCCGCCGCCGATGTCCACGATCATGTTGCCGTGCGGCTCGGTGATGGGCAGGCCCGCGCCGATGGCCGCGCACATGGCCTCCTCGACGAGGTAGACCTCACTGGCCTTGGCGCGGTAGGCCGAGTCCTCGACGGCGCGGCGCTCGACCTGGGTGATCTCGGAGGGGATGCCGATGACGACGCGCGGGCTGACCCAGGTCTTGCCGTTGTGCGCCTTGCGGATGAAGTGCTGGAGCATCTTCTCCGTCACCTCGAAGTTGGCGATGACGCCGTCCTTCATCGGCCGGATGGCGACGATGTTGCCGGGCGTGCGGCCGAGCATCTCCTTGGCCTCCTTGCCGACGGCCTCGGGCGTGTTGGTGACCTTGTTGATGGCGACGATGGAAGGCTCCGAGACGACGATGCCGCGCCCCTTGGCGTAGACGAGCGTGTTGGCCGTGCC
This sequence comes from Pyrinomonadaceae bacterium, assembly GCA_045807865.1. Taxonomy (GTDB): domain Bacteria; phylum Acidobacteriota; class Blastocatellia; order Pyrinomonadales; family Pyrinomonadaceae; genus QHXN01. The sequence goes on along the minus strand of JBJMGP010000060.1, from coordinate 8,769 downwards.
GAGGTCGATGGCGAGGTCGCTGGAGAAAAGGCTGAAGAGTGACTTGAATGCCATTCGTTACTGTTTACGCACCTCTTGACTTCTACTTGATGCGCCCGTGCCTTCGGACTCCGGGGGGCTGCTCGGCCGCCGAAAACGGCCCGGTCGCGCCCTCCGGATGCACTTCGGGCGTCCCTGCTCCCTTAGTCGTCGCCACGCGGCGTGGAACGAAATAACAAAGATACAACGAACGGGGCAAGAACGCGAACCGCGACACCAACGGGTTGGCCTGGGAAAAGCTTAGACTCTCTGGCTGAGTTGTCCTTCGAGCGGGGGGGTTGCTTTCCGGCAAGTTCTCGAAACAATGCTTTACAGCATGAGCGGGAGTTTGTCTACAACTTTTTTAACGGGGCGGTTTCGGGGGCGGGGAAAGAGTTCGGGCGGGGCCGCTCAGGCGTCCTGGGCGGCCTCGGCGGCGTGGCGGACGCAGTTCTTGTGGGCGGCCTTGGCCTCGTACATGGCGGTGTCGGCGCGCGCGATGAGCTGCTGGGGCGACTGTGCGTGGGCGGGGAAGCAGGCGACGCCGAAGGAGGCGGTCAGTTGCAGGCGCAGGCCGCGCCCGCCCGTGAAGGTGTGGTCGCTGACGCGCTGGCGGACGCGCTCGGCCACGCGCAAGCCCATCTCCATGTCGGTCTCGGGGAGGACGACGACGAACTCGTCGCCGCCGTAGCGCGCCACCACGTCCGTGTCACGCACGCAGGTGAGGATGACCCCGGCCATCTCCATCAGGACGTGCGAGCCGACGAGGTGGCCGTAGTGGTCGTTGACCTGCTTGAAGTCGTCGAGGTCGAGGAAGAAGGCCGTGACCTGTGACCCGTAGCGGCGCGCGCGCTTCAGCTCGTTGACGAGGTACTGGCGCAGGTAGCGCGCGTTGTGGAGCTTCGTCAGGTCGTCGGTCTGCGAGAGGCGCTCGGCCTCGGCCACGCGCGCCGAGTTCGAGAGCGCCGCCGCGATGGGCAGCGCGAGCGCCGAGAGCAGCGCGGCGTCTGAAGATGAGAATCGACGGGACTGGGCCCCCTCGCGCACGGCTTCGAGCACGCCGACGACGCGCTCGGACGAGAGGAGCGGGACGGCGAGCGTGCGGCGTGCGCCCTCTTTGCGGCGGATGGCCTCGGCCGTGGCGGCCGCCTCGCGCGCGGCCTTCGACTCGCTTCCGGCGAGCGCCAGCGCGTCGCCCATCAGCGTGCGCCGCCAGTCCTCCTCGGGGATGGCGCGCTCGCTCTCGGTCAGGCCGCGGACGGCGAGGGGCTCGAAGGGCGCGTCGGTGAAGCCGCCCGACTCGCCGCAGAGGTAGATCGTCCAGCGGTCGGCCGCGACGACCGCGGCGAGTCCGGCCAGCGCGGCCTGTGCCGCACCCCTCTGGTCGGCCGCGAGGTGGAGCGAGGCGACGACCTCGAAGGCCGCGCGCAGACGCTCGACGCTCAGGCGCTCGGGGAGCAGGATGCTCGCGGGCGCGACCTCGGGGAGCGAGTCGCCGTCCCCCGTGCTCTCTTCATCGGTGCCGCGCTCCTCCACGTCGCGCAGCAGCGCGGAGATTTGAACCGGGCCGGCGGCGACGGCGTGGAAGCCCAGGCGCTTGAGCGTCGCCTCGTTGAGCGCGCCTGCGCCGGCCTGCCCCTCGCGCCGGCAGGCCACAAGCGGGACGCCGGGCCAGACTTTGGACGCCCGGCCGGCGCGTTCGTGGAGGTCTGCGAGCGCCGCGTCGGCCGCGAGGTCGAAGAGGACGGCCAGGGGCTCCTCGCCCCAGCCGGCGCGTGCGCGGTCGGCCTCCTCCTCATCGGAAGAGGCCCCGCCCGGGGGCACGACCACGACGCAGACCCCCGCATGGCGCAGCGCCTCGAAGAGCGTCCGCGCTGGGTCTGTGTCCACACCGCTGAGGAGGATGACGTAACGCATAAGGGCCGTAAACCGTGAACCGTGAACCGTGACAGGAAGCGAATGGTGAACCGTCAACCGTGACAAGAGGGAGCGGCTTTTAACTTGTCACGGTTGACGGTTCACGGTTGACGGCCTTTCACCCTCCCGGCGGGAGTTGGAACTTGAAGGAGTTGCGATTGCCCTGCGTGTCGGCGGTTTCGAGCTGGACTTCGCGCGCGCCGCGGGGGGCGTTGATCTGGAGTTGGAAGAAGCCGTCGCGGGCGGCGAGCGTCTCGCGCCCCGAGCAGCGGACGGTGTTGCCGGCCTGCGTGCGGCCGCGGACGAGGTAGATCTGCCCGGCGACGTACTCGATCTGCACGTCGGCGACGGTGACCTCGTCGCCCGTGCCGCCCTCGCCTTCGACGATGAACTTCTGCGGCTCGCTCCAGTCCGACGCCTGACCGGACTGCGCCACGGCCATCACGCGCCAGAAGTAGTTGCCCTGCCGCACGTCCTCGACCGTGATCTCGTTGGCCTGCAACTGGTCGCGCTCGACGAGCTTGCCGGCGGGGACGAAGAAGGGCGAGGTGGCGACCTCGACGCGGTAGTGCGCGGGCGCGCCGGTCTGCGGCTTTCCCCACTTGAGGGAGACATCGGTCGCGCCGCCTTTGCCCGGGGCGAGGCGTTCGAGGTTCTTCGGCGAGACGGGGACGGGCGCGGCGAGTAGCTTCTCCTTCTGCGAGATGGTGCCCTGTGTGTTGACGGTGACGTACTCGCCCGCCTTGAGCGTCGTCGTGTCGCCGCCGGAGGTGCTGGTCTCGACGGCGCCGGCGCCGACGCGGATGGCCTCGGTCTTGTCGTCGCGGACGTGGAAGCTGGCGTCGGTCTCGGCGCCCACGCGGCTCTCGGAGAGGTGCGTGCCGATGATGTTCTGCGCGCCCTCGGTCTGCTGCTCGGTGCGGACGTTGATCTGGCCGCTCTCGACGGCGACGCGCACCTTGGTCGCCCGGCCGTTCTCGGCCGAGGTGTTCTCGGCGATGGTGACGACCGAGTTGGGCTTGACGAAGAGCGTGGAGCCGTCGGCGAGCGTGATGCGCGCGCGACCGTCCTCCTGCGTCTGGACGAGGTCGCCGGGGAAGAGGCGTGTGTCGGCGCGCGCCTGCAAGGTCTCGCGCGTGTTGGCGCGCTGGACGCGTACGCCGCCTTCGAGCGAGACGAAGCGCGCGCCGGTCGGCGCTCCCTCGACCGCGGCCGCCCCCTTGAAGGGGTTGCCGTAGAGGTAGACGTAGAGCGAGGCGGCGCCCGCCGCGATGGCGAGCGCCGCGACGATGACGGCGATGTAGATGAGCCGTTTCTGGACGACCCACCAGTCGCCGTCGAAGCGACTGACTCTGGTGACCATAAGGGTGTGACTTTCGACGATTGTTCTGGAAAACCCGCGGGCGCTCGGGGAAGCTTCGGCCTGCGGGCGCGGGAACGGAGGGCATGACGGCCGTCCCCGGTGTCGGCCGGACGCATCCGGCGGTCACATAACGAACTTAACAAACGGCAAAGGGAAAAGGCAAGCCCTATCTTTTCCGGCAAAAAACGCCGGAAATACGGCCCGCAAACCCGATTTGCAGGCTCGCAGAACCGACCTGCGGCCCCGCAGATGAAATCCGCAGCCTCGCAGACGCCATCTGCGACCTTGCAGACGGGAGTTGCGGCCCCGCAGATGACAGTTGCAGCCTTGCGGACGGCAGTTGCAGCCTTGCAGGTTACGATTGCAGGCTTGCAGACGGCATCTGCAAGCCTGCAACCGCCGTCTGCAAGCCTGCGGGTTTCATCTGCGGCCCCGCAGATTCCATCTGCGAGACTGCAAACGGCGTCCGCGGGGGCTCGGAAATGGCCCGCGGGGCGCGAAAAGGCGGCTGGATTCGGGGATTGACCGGCTTAATCCCGGGGTTTGAGGCCCTCCCGGGGCTCGGGGAGGCCGCGCTCGTCGGCGCCGAGGCGGCCCTGGTCGTCGTCGAAGGGTGAGTCGAAGCCTTCGGGCAGCTCGACCTCGACCTGCTCCTCCGGACTGACGGGCCAGAGGAGCGAGGCGGCGACCGAGGAGAGGAGCACGACGGCGACGAAGCCGAGCGAGACGAGGATGACCGCCTCCTTGCTCAGGCCGAACTTGCGTGCGAGGTATCCCTCGCTCAGCATCTTGACGCCGACGAACATGAGCACGATGGCGAGCCCCAGCTTGAGGTAGTGGAACTTCTCGACCACGCCGGCCAGCAGGAAGTAGAGCGAGCGCAGGCCGAGGATGGCGAAGACGTTCGACGTGTAGACGATGAACGGGTTGGTCGTGATGCCGAAGATGGCCGGGATGGAATCGACGGCGAAGACGAGGTCTGAGACCTCGACGATGACGAGGACGAGCAGCAGCAGCGTCCCCATCTTCCTGCCGTTCTGGACGGTGAAGAACTTGTCGCCCTCGTAGTGGCGCGTGATGGGGATGAGGCGCGTGGCGAAGCGGACGAGCGGGTTGTCCTCGGGGTTCGTCTCGCCCTCGTCCTGCCAGAGCATCCGGAAGCCGGTGTAGATGAGGAAGGCGCCGAAGATGTAGAGAATCCAGTGGAAGCGGTCGACGAGCGTGGCGCCGATGCCGATCATCGTCATCCTCATCACCAGCGCGCCGAGCACGCCCCAGAAGAGGACGCGGTGCTGGTACTTCGCCGGCACCTTGAAGTAGGAGAAGATGAGCAGGAAGACGAAGAGGTTATCGACCGAGAGCGAGAGCTCGATGACGTAGCCGGTCAGAAACTCCAGCCCCGTCTGCCGGTTCGTCTCCCAGAAGACGATGCCGGCGAAGCAGAGCGCCAGCGTCACCCAGACGACGCTCCACACGGTCGCCTCGCGGTAGGTGACGACGTGCGCCTTCCGGTTCAAGACCCCCAGGTCGAGCGCCAGCATCAGCAGGATGAAGAGGCCGAACCCCGCCCACGCCCAGAACGGATAATCCATGATGCGGGAGGATAGCAGTAGACAGTGGCCGGGAGCCAGTAGCCACCAGGCGGCCCGACCTTCATAAAAAGCGGCGGGTGCTTTACCATGAAAGGCGCCAAGCCCATAAACTACCGCCCGTCCGGTTTAGGTCAACAGATGCTTCCCATGCCACTGTTCAAACGTCTCTCTGTCCTCTGTTGCGTGGCGCTGCTCTGCGCCGCGGTCGTCGAGGCCGCGCCGCGGGGCCGGCGCGCGAAGTACAACTTCAACCCGGGGTGGAGGCTCTACGTCGGCGACCCTTCGGGCGCCGAGGCGCCGGGCTTCGACGACTCTTCGTGGAAGGAGGTGACGCTGCCGCGCGCCTGGAACGAGGACGACGCCTTCCGCAAGGACATCAAAGACCTCTCGACCGGCGTCGCGTGGTACCGCAAACACTTCAAACCCCCGGCCGGCTCCGCGGGGCTCAAGGTCTTCCTTGAGTTCGAGGGCATCCGGCAGGCCGGCGAGTTCTACCTCAACGGCAAGCTCGTCGGCCGTCACGAGAACGGCATCAACGCCTTCGGCTTCGATGTCACCGACCTCTTGGTGCCGGGCGAGAACGTGCTGGCCGCGCGCATCGACAACTCGTGGGACTACAAGGAGCGTGCGACGGGCACAGCCTTCCAGTGGAACGACCGGAACTTCTACGCCAACTACGGCGGCATCAACAAGAACGTCTTCCTCCACGTCACCGACCGGCTTCACCAGACGCTCCCGCTCTACACGAACCTCGGCACCGTAGGCGTCTACGTCTACGCCAAAGAGTTCGACATCCCCGGCCGCAGCGCGCGCGTCTTCGTCGAGTCCGAAGTGAAGAACGAGCACGCGACCGCGAAGACAGTCAACTTCCAAGTGGTCATAGAGGATATGGACGGCCGCGTCGTCAAGACCATCGACGGCGGCACGTATACGCTCGCACCCGGCGAGACCAGGAGCTTGAGCGCGTCGGCGAAGCTCGCGGGCCTCAACTTCTGGAGCTGGGGCTACGGCTACCTCTACAACGTCAAGACCGTCCTGAAGGTTGACGGGCAACCGGTCGATGTCGTCGAGACGCGGACGGGCTTTCGCAAGACGGAGTTCGGCGGCGGCGTGGTGAAGCTCAACGACCGCGTCATCCAGATGCACGGCTACGCGCAGCGCACGACGAACGAGTGGCCCGCGCTTGGCAACGCCGTGCCGCCGTGGGTGAGCGACTTCAGCAACCGCCTGATGGTCGAGTCGGGCGCGAACCTCGTGCGCTGGATGCACGTCACGCCGTGGAAGCAGGACGTGGAGTCGTGCGACCGCGTCGGGCTCATGCAGTCGATGCCGGCGGGCGATTCGGAGAAGGACGTGGAGGGCCGCCGCTGGGAGCAGCGCCTCGAAGTCATGCGCGACTCCATCATCTACAACCGCAACAACCCGAGCGTCCTCTTCTACGAGTCGGGCAACAAGGGCGTCTCGGAAGAGCACATGCGCCAGATGAAGGCCATCCGCGACAGGTACGACCCGCACGGCGGCCGCGCCTCGGGCTCGCGCGAGATGCTCGACAGCCGCGTGGCCGAGTACGGCGGCGAGATGCTCTACATCAACAAGAGCGCGCGCACGCCCTTCTGGGCGATGGAGTACTCGCGCGACGAGGCGCTCAGGAAATACTGGGACGAGTACTCGCCGCCCTTCCACAAGGAGGGCGAGGGGCCGCTGCATCAGGGACAGGACGCCAGTGTCTACAACCGCAACCAGGACTCGCACGCCGTCGAGAACGTCGTGCGCTGGTACGACTACTGGCGCGAGCGGCCGGGCACGGGCGCGCGGGTCAGCTCGGGCGGCGTCAACATCGTCTTCAGCGACTCGAACACGCACCACCGCGGGGCCGAGAACTACCGCCGCAGCGGCGAGGTGGACGCCGTGCGCCTCCCCAAAGACGGCTACTTCGCGCACCAGGTGATGTGGGACGGCTGGGTGGACGTGGAGCGGCCCCGCGCGTACATCGTCGGCCATTGGAACTACGCGCCGGGCACGAAGAAGAACGTCTACGTCATCTCAAGCGCCGACAAGGTCGAGCTCTTCCTCAACGGCAAGTCGCTCGGCTACGGCGAACAGTCGAGCCGCTTCCTCTACACCTTCAAGGACGTGGCGTGGCGGCCCGGCGCGCTCTTGGCCGTGGGCTACGACGGCGAAGGGAAGAAGGTGACGGAAGCCTCGAAGAAGACCGCGGGCGAGCCCGCCGCCGTCCGACTGACGGCGCGCACAGCCCCGCGCGGGCTTCGCGCCGACGGCGCCGACCTCGCGCTCGTGGACGTGGAGGTCGTGGACGCCGAAGGGGGGCGCTGCCCGACGGCGCTCGACACGGTCAACTTCACACTCTCCGGTCCGGCCGAGTGGCGCGGCGGCATCGCGCAGGGGCCGGACAACTACATCCTCTCGAAGAGCCTGCCCGTCGAGAACGGCGTCAACCGCGTCATCATCCGCTCGACGACGAAGGCCGGGCGCGTCCGTCTGACGGCGTCCGCCAAGGGGCTGAAGTCCGCGTCCGTCGAGTTCGTCGCACGGCCCTTCAAGGTCGAAAGCGGGCTCTCGACGGAACTGCCCGACGCGGACGTGGGCGCCCTCTTCAGTCGCGGCCCGACGCCCGCGGGGCCGTCCTTCAAAGTGTCGCGCCGGCCCGTCTCCATCGCGCACGTGACCGCCGGCTCGAACGAGGCGCGCGCCGCGCGAAGCTTCGACGACGACGAGACGACCGAATGGGTGAGCGACGGTGACCTCTCGCACGGCTGGATCAGCTTCGACTTCAAACAGCCCGCGGCGGTCGGCGAAGTCACTCTGAAACTCACCGGCTGGCGGACGCAGTCCTACCCACTTCGCATCCTCGCGGGCGACCGCGTCGTCTTCGAGGGCAGCACGCCGCGCAGCCTCGGCTACGTCACCTTCACCTTCCCGCCCGTGACGGCCGCGCGTCTCCGCGTCGAGCTGACCGGCGGCGCCAGCAACCGCGACGCCTTCGGTAACATCATCGAGATACCCGGCACGCCCGACCCGCAGTCCGCCGCCGGCAAGGGCGGCGCGAAGAACACGCTCTCCATCGTCGAGATAGAGATTTACGAAAGCAGTAGACGGTAGGAAGTCGAAGCGGCGCGCCCGACCTGAAGGTTGAGACGCGCCGCCTCTTTTTCTACCGACTACTGACTACTGACTCCTGTCCACTGCTTTCCTCCCCCGTTTGCGCGGCGCGCAGGGCGTCGGATACAATTCGCCTTTTGCGGGGTGCGCGCCGCGCCCGTCCTATGCGGCCCGCGCGCCAGAGAAGTCCGAATCCTAACGCCTCCGTTCACCGAAGAAGGTATCCGGTAATGCTCAAGTTTTTCACACGCATGGAGAAGACGAGGAATTACGTCCTCATGTTTGTCGCGTTCCTGATGGTGCTCGGCATGGTCGTCGCCGGCGTTTACAACCGCCCGAACGCGGTCAACGCCAACCCCTTCAAGAGCGGCGAGCTGCTGGCCAAGGTCGGCTCGGACGAGGTGACGGTCGCCGACTACACGCTCCTCAAGAAGAAGATCGAGTCGCGGTTCAACGGCCAGTTCAGCCTCGCCCAGATCGGCATGACGAGCGACCGCATCCTCGATCAGGCCATCAACAGCCGCATCTCGCTACAGGAGGCGCGCCGCCTCGGCTTCGGCGCCTCCGACGAGGAGGTGCGCGACGAGATCGCCCGCCAGTTCAGCGACCCCGCGACGGGGAAGTTCGACGTGAAGCTCTACAAGGACTACGTCGTGCGCAACTACGGCAGCGTCCCGCTCTTCGAGCAGAGCGTCCGCGACGCCCTCTCCGCGCAGAAGCTCCAGTCCTACGTCTCGGCCGGCGCGCAGGTCTCCGAGG
>JBJMGP010000059.1:0-4741 GCA_045807865.1 Pyrinomonadaceae bacterium | reverse complement strand
TTCTCGAACTCCTCGTTCGACATCTCCGGCCGCGCGGCCCTCTCTTTATCCTTCAGCCACTGCTCGGCCCACCGGCGGAGTTCCGGGTCGCGGTTAAGGGCGGTGCGGGCCGCGTGCGTGTTCAGAGACGTGCTCATGAAGTATATCTCCCCTGCCCTGACCTGCTAGGAATCAAATTTAGCCGGTCACATTATAGTCCTCGCACCGCCGCGCGTCTGTCCGGAATTCTCGGGAACGGACATATTCACCCTTATCGGACTGGCTAATTCTAATGCTTCTAGCTGATAAGCAATACTTATCTACTGTCTCAGCCTGACATCCGGAGGCATACACCGGCGATTGCCGTGCTCGCAAGGAGGAAGTCGCGCCGACTCGGCTTACCTTTGTTCATGCTCTTCATCCTGCATAGACGCCGCCTCACTGCGTCGCCATCGCGATTCGCGCCCGGGCCTTGTGCTGCTCCGCCTTTCTCGCCCCTGACGGGCCCGCTCGAACTCACGTCGGGTAGCCGGCCGCCGCGGCAGACCCTAACGGACGGTCTGTACTTGTATGTGCTGCGCGCGGCAAAGTGCCGCATAAGGAACGGTCTTCATAACCCTGTTGACGCGCCAGGGCCGGGTCTGTATCTTGAAAGAGGCGGCTTTTCAACTCGCCGCTCACCGCCCAATAGACCCCGCCCTGTAAATAGACTCTTGGCAGGAACTCACTCATGAGAATGAATAAACGCCCGGCCTTTTATCTACTCCCTTTCATCGTGACGGCCCTGACCGCGAATACCGGGTGCAGCGCCGCTCGGCTCTTCGCCTTTCAGGGCGCTAAACCTCCGGCGCCGCAGCAGGCGGTCACGGGATCTTACCCTGATGCGAAGGCCCTCAGCGACTCCGCCTACGAGGCACTCAAGCAGAACAACTATGCCTCGGCGCTCGTGCTTTCAGCCGCGGCCATCGAGCGCGACCCCACGTTGGCCGAGGCGCACAAGAACATGGCTATCGCCCTCTGTGACCAGGGGCGCTGCGAGGAGGCGCTGGGGCCGGCCCGCGAGGCCGTGCGACTCAAACCCGACCTCGACAAGGCACGCTACGTCCTCGGCAAGACCCTGCTCGGGGTCGGCCGCTACCAGGAGGCCCTGGCCGAGTATAGGGAGGCGCTGCGCATCAACCCTGAGTATGACAAGGCGTACTTCGGGCTCGGGCTCGACTACGATTATTTGAACGACGCCGCGCACGCTGCCGAGGCGTTCCGCCACGCCGCCGCCATCAAGCCCGAGGAGTGGGCGTATCGGTTCAGGCTGGAACTCGCCGTGAGGCACGTCGCACACGCCGCGCAGCCCGCCCCCCCACTCCCACTGCCCGCGGCCGACTTCAAGGCTGACAACCAGGCCCACTTCTCTTACGAGGGGCAGGTCAGGGATTACCTCTACTACAACGAGTTCGACGTGCTGGAGCGGGCCACCGCCAGCGCCAGGGCGTCGAAGGCGAGGGTGGCCGACGGCACTTGGGAGCTGGCGATAATCTACTCCGGGCTGGAGGCGCCGGAGGAAGAGGAGAGCGCGCCGGAGGCCGCGTGGCAGTACCACATCGAGAGGCTGAAGAGGTGGGCCGACGCTCGGCCGGACTCCGTGACGGCGCGCGTGGCCTTAGCCCAGGCTTACGTCTCTTATGCCTGGCACGCGCGTGGGAACGGGTACGCCAACACGGTCTCGGAGCGCGGGGGACAACTCTTCCACGAGCGGCTCGCGCTGGCGCACCGCCCCCTGGAGGAGGCGCGCGGGTTGGAGGAGCGATGCCCGCACTGGTATGCGTCGATGTTAAGACTGGGTCTGTCGGAGGGATGGGACCGCGGGACTTACGAACGCGTCTTTAACGAGGCGACGGCCTTCGAGCCGGGCTACACCTCGTTCTACTCGACGAAGGCAATGTACCTTCTGCCGCGTTGGTACGGACAGCCCGGCGAGTGGACGCGCTTCGCCGAGGCGTCCGCCGACGGCGTGGGCGGACGGGTGGGCTCTGCGCTCTATTACCTGATCGTGCGGAACCTTGCCGACACGCTCAAGGTCGAACTACGGCCCGGGAACTTCCTGAACGGCGAAGGCGTTTCGTGGCCGCGCCTGAAACAGGGGATGGCCGACGCGGACCGGCTCTACGGCATGAGCCCGGTCGAGAACAACCGCGCCTGCTTCGTGGCCTCCTCCCTGGGCGACAGGAATTTGACTCGCGAGTACCTCAAGCGCATCGGTGACAAGTGGGAGCAGAGGGTCTGGCACGACGCGCAGACGTTCGAGGCGACTAAGAGCTGGGCGACAGGTCGATGAGGGGCAAAGGCGCGGCGTCTGTCGTGGGCGTCGCGGCCAAAGCGGACGGGGCCGTCCTCTGAGCCTTAAAAGACCATAAATGACATTATCCGGCGTGATAACGGGCTGTTTTCCACACCCCACCACATCTGGTGCCGGTGGTGCGCTGAAGAGGGGCTTGTTTCAGGACAGGCGAGTGCTTCGGCCGAGGTAGGATGGCGCATTTTGAAAACGCGCGTCCGACCACAAGATGGACTGCCCGCCTTGTTACCGGCCGAAGCCACCCCCTCATTCATTCACCCGCCCTTTGAGCCGGCCAAGCAGCACTATTAGCTCCCGCGCCTGACCTACGCCGAGCGACGTGCGAGCGGCGGGCGGCACTTCGCCCCGCCGCTCCCAGTAGTCCGTCCACGTCGAGTCTATGTTGATGCGGAAACCGCCGTCGAGTACCACCACCAAGTCCACATGCGCGCCGTACCTCACGCGCGTCACGGTCGCCTCCCGACCCTGGTAGGGATGATCCGGGTATGTGATGACCACCCTTACGGGCGAACTTGCGGTACCGGGTGCAGTCTGCTCCCCCCGATGATAAGACCGTCTCATTCTATACCTCATTCTTCAACATCGACTTTATGGCACAACCGCCTCTCCCCTTAACGAGTATCCCAACGGCGGCCTGCTTATGATGCCGAAGCCGCCTGCCGGAAATACTTACTCCTGCCGGGCAGGATCGACCTCTTCATCCTCTCAATCTCCTCTTCCGTGACCTTCACCCAGCGCGGGCCGTAGCGCGACGGCCGGATGATGTCGACCTTCTCCCGCTTGCACCACTTATCGACGCTCGCCCGCGAACGCCCGACCGCCGCGGCGAGTGCCGTCATGGTGAAGCGGCCGTCCTCACGTTGCCCCGTAAAACCGAACGGCTGCTTCCTCGTGTTGCCGTTGCAGATGCCGTTGCCGATGCGCAGCGAGACCACCGTGTACGCGCTGAACCGCCGCGCGTGAAGCGGGCGCAGGCCCTGCTCGTTGAGGCGGGCGGCGATCTCCCTGTCCGTGCACGTCGGGGCGAGGCTGCGGATGACCTCTATCGCGGCAGGGTCGGTGCTGTGGGATTCGGGGTAGTTTGAATACGGCACCTCGACTTCGCACTGCCCGCCGCCACCCTCCCAGCGGATTGTGGCTTTAACGATGCCCGGCACCCTGAGGAGTCGCACCTCCCTGACCATCACTCTCAGGAGTTCCTTCCGATCTTGCCAGTCTGTATTCTGCCCGTCCCACAGCCGTGGCAACTCCCCAACCAGTTTCAGCAGTGACTCCTTTTCGTCAGGCCGGAGGGCTTCCGGCCTAAAGGATTCGAGCGCCGTAAGAGCCCTCTGCGCCTCCTCCAGCTCCGCGAGCGCCTGTTCCCACTCACCCTCTAACTTCAGACGCACCCGCCGGTTCTCGCCCTCGGCCTGACTGTAACGATCTTCGGCCCACGCGGCCTGCGCCTTCCCCTCCTTCACCCTCGACCGGGCGAGTTCCACCTCTCGGCGCGCAGTAAACTCGATCTGTTCGAGTACGCCGATTGATGCTTCAACCCGCGCCGGCGCGAGTGATTCCAGCAAGCGCTCCTTCACCGCCGGGTCAACCCTGCTCGCCGGGGCGCTCACGCACGCCCCGACGTGGTCATATCTCCTCCGGTTGATGCACTGGTAGTAAGGTTCGTTCTTCCTCCCCCGATATCGCATGCAAAGCTTGCTGCCGCAGACGCCGCACCGGACGATACCCTGCAGGAGTGCCGAGCCCTCTCGCGGCGTCCCCTCGCCTTCCCGGTTCTGCAGGTAGCTGTTCGCCGCGAGGCGGAGCCGGGTCCGCTCGTACTGCTCCTCGGTGATGTAGGCCTCGTGTGCCCCCCGGAAGACGACCTGCCACTCGTCACGGCTGAGCGTGACGGTGCACCTCTTCAACAATATGGTCTCCCCGTCGCGCACAGGCTTAACGACCGTCGTCCGCCTCTCGTAGACGTACATCCCCGCGTAGATCGGGTGGTGGAGAATCTTAATAACCCGCGCGTGGGTCAGGGGCATCATCCTAAGTTTGGCGCGGGAGGCTCCGTTCAAGTATTTGGTGGGGAATAGGATGTTGCGCGACCGGAAGTATTTCGCGACGGCCAGGGCGGAGCCGAGTGCCTCGAACTGCTCGAACAATAAAGAATGGTAGTGGTTCAATTACGAGAGAGGCGATAGACTCTCTCGTATGGTCAAACTCAAGTGCTACCACTGCGGCGGCGACCGACTCGTCCGCAATGGCCTGACGCAAAACGAGAAGCAGCGCTACCTCTGCTCCGACTGCGGGCGGATGAGCCGTGACGACCCGCCAGCCAATGGCTACACCGAGGAGCAGCGTGAGCAAATACTTCGTGCCTATCACGAGCGCAGCAGTTTGCGCGGGCTCTCGCGCACCTTCGGC
>JBJMGP010000058.1:0-10683 GCA_045807865.1 Pyrinomonadaceae bacterium | reverse complement strand
GTCACGGCCTTCTTGTCACCTTCGGAACGTCCGAGCGTTGAACGTCCGGGCGTTGTCGGCCCGCGCGGGCACTGCCGTCACCAGGGGTTCGCGGCGGCGACGGCCTCGGGGGCGAGCTGCCTGTTCTGTTCGTCGAGCCACGCCTTGAGCGGCGCGTAGTAATCGACGATGGCGGAGGCGTCCATCTTCTCCTCGCCGGTCAGCTCCTTCAAAGCCTCGGGCCAGGGGCGGCTCCGGCCCATCTCCAACATCTTCCTGTGCCGCGCGCCGACCTCCTTGTTGTTGTAGACCGAGCAGCGGTGGAGCGGCCCCTGGAAGTTCGCCTGCCGGCACATCGCGCGGTGGAACTGGAACTGGAGGATGGCCGCGACGAAGTAGCGCGCGTAGGGGGTGTTGGCCGCGACGTGGTACTTCGCGCCCGCGTCGAAGTCCTGCTCGCTCCGTTCGACGGGCGGGGCGATGCCCTGATACTTCGTCCGCAAATCCCACCAAGCCTTGTTGTAATCGTTCGGCCCCACCTCGCCCGAGAAGACCTTCCAGCGCCACTGGTCTACCAGGTAGCCGAAGGGCAGGAACGAGACCTTGGCGAGCGCGCTCTTCAAGAGGAGACCGGTGTCGGCGGAGGCGTCCGGCACGCGGTCGATGAAGCCGAGCTGCTTGAGATACTCGGGCGTCACCGAGAGCGCGATGGTGTCGCCGATGGCCTCGTGGAAGCCCTCGTTGGCGCTGTCCTGGAAGAGGTACGGCTGCGGGGCGTAGGCCATCTGGTAGTAGTTGTGCCCCAGCTCGTGGTGGACGGTCTGGAAGTCCACGTCGTTAATCTGGATGCACATCTTGAGGCGCACGTCCTTCTGCGCGTCGATGTCCCACGCGGAGGCGTGGCAGACGACCTCGTGGTCTACGGGCTTCACGAAGAGCGAGCGCTCCCAGAAGGAGGCGGGCAGCGGCTCGAAGCCGAGCGAGGTGAAGAAGCCCTCGCCGTAGCGGACGAGCTGCTTCGGGTCGGTGTTGCGCCGCTTGAGAATCTCCGTCAGGTCGTACCCGGGGTCGCCCGCGGGCGGCGCGAGCACGTCGTAGATGTTCTCCCACTCCTGGCTCCACATGTTGCCGAGCAGGTGCGCGGGAATCGGGCCGTTCTTCGGCACGACCGCGTCGCCGTACTTCTGGTTGAGCTTCGCGCGCGTGTAGATGTAGAGCGAGTTGTAGAGCGGTCGGACCTGCTGCCAGAGCCTTTCCATCTCGGCGGCGAACTCGTCGGGCTTCATGTCGAAGTTCGAGCGCCACATCGCGCCCACGTCCTTGAATCCCATCTCGCGCGCGCCCTTGTTCGACAGCTCGACGAAGCGCGCGTACTTCTGCCGGAAGGGCGGCGAGATGGTGTGCCAGCCGACCCAGATGCGTTTGAGTTCCTCAGGGTCGCGGCTCTTCGCGAGAATCGGCTCCATGTCGTCGAGCGTGAGGCACTTGCCCTGCTCGCCGTCGGGGCACCACTTGCCCTTGCCGTAGTCGCCCTCCATCGAGGCGGCGATCTTCGTCAGCTCGTCGCGCTCGTTGGGGTCGGCGGGCGCGGGCAGCACGAGCGCGAGCTTGAGGAGGTCGAACTTGCGCGCGAGCGCCTCGGGCTTCTGCAACTGGTCGAAGCGGCGCGCGGCCCCGGCCAACTCGGTGACGGCGGCGATGTAGTCCTTGTTGGTGTTGGCGGCCAGCACCTCCGTGTCGTCGGTGATGTAGGTGCTCTGCACCCACGAGGCGCGCTGCGCACGCAGGCCGAGTTCGTTGAGCCTTCCTTCGGCGTCGGCCATGAACTTCTCGGCCTCCGCGACGGTCGGCGCGCCCGCCGGCGGCGCGGACGTGTTGTTGGGCTGATTCGTGCACGACAGGAGCAGCACGGCAAGCATCGGCAGGAGCAGGAGCGCGGGCGCGAGCAGGCGCCCCCTCGCGCGGCGGAACAATCTCATCGCAGACCTCCGGCGGAGAATAGTTGGGTGACCTTCGACTCGGGGGAGATTCGATTTACAGTGCGTCGCTTCGGCGGCGAGATTATACGCCGGCGCGCGCCGCCGGTTAAGGAGATTCGCGCGCACGGAAGGGAATTGGAGGGCGCGGCGGGCTCGTGCTAATATCGCCGCAAAGATTCCCCCGAAAGAATAGACCACTTGCGAAAGGGCAGAGAGGTCAGAACCGCCTGCGGTAGCGGGCGGGTCGGTGTGACGCAAAGAGCCTGTAACTCGCAAGACCTGACCCGCCCGCTACCGCAGGCGGTTCTGACTCGTGCCGACTTTCGCACGTTGTCTAATATTTAATTTCGAGGGGAGAGATAAAGAGCATGGCACAGAGTGGTGCGGCCGAGAGTAACACCTTAGAGCAGATTATCGACCGCCTGGCGGCGTTCGAGCCGTCGGGGCTGCCGGTCTTGAGCCTTTACCTGAACGCGCAGGCCAACGAGCACGGCCGGCAGGACTTCGAGCGTTTCCTGCGCAAAGAGTTCTCGGAGCGCGCGCGCACCTTCAAGGCGCACACGCCCGAGCGCGAGAGCTTCGAGCGCGACGTGGAGCGCATCAACGAATACCTCCGCGACGAGCTGCGCCCCGAAACGAACGGCGTCGCCGTCTTCGCCTGCGCCGGGGCGGAAGATTTCTTCCAGGCCGTGCAGACCGCAGCGCCGATTGAGAATCACCGGCTCTACATCTACAACCAGCCGCACCTCTACCCGCTCGCGCGCCTGTTGGATCAGTACCCGCGCTACGCCGTGCTGGTCGCCGACACGAACCGCGCGCGCCTCTTCGTCTTCGGCCGCGGCAAGGCGCTCTCGTCGGACGAGATACAGAACGTCAAGACGAAGGGGGCGAAGGTCGGCGGCTGGTCGCAGATGCGCTACCAGCGCCACCTCGAACAGTACCACCTTCAGCACGCCAAAGAGGTCGCGGACCAGTTGGAGCAGGTCGTCCGCGAGGAGAACATCCAGCACATCATCCTCGCCGGCGACGAGGTCATCATCCCCAAGCTCAAGGAGCAGTTCCCGAAGGCCGTCGAAGAGAAGATCGTTGACGTGCTGAGCCTCGACATCAACGCGCCCGAGCACGAGGTGCTCGCCGAGTCTTTAGCGGCGATGCGCGAGCACGACCTTTTGAGCGACCAGGACAAAGTTCAGGAGTTGCTCAACGAGTATCGCGCGGGCGGGCTGGCGGTCGTCGGCTCGACCGACACGTTAGAGGCGCTCGCGATGGGGCAGGCCGAGGAGTTGGTCATCGCCGCGCAGCAGCAGCACGTCGAGGGCGACCGGGAGGACGTGGCCATTCTCTCCGACGCGGAGGTGGCCGAGCCGGTCGTCGGCGGTCAGGACGGCGCGGTCGCCAACATCGAGCCCGACTCGGTCATCGTCGCCGCCGACCTCGTCGCGCGCGCGCGCCAGACCGGCGCACGCATCACCTTCATCGAGGACGTGTCTCTGCTCGAAGAGGTCGGCGGCTGCGGCGCAATCCTCCGTTACCGCATCCGGCCGCAGACGACCGACAGCGCGCCACAACCACAACACTCCTGACGCCGTTCGGCGTCAGAGGAATTAACATGGATTGACAGGATAAGCAGTTAAAGATTTGAGACTTCAAATTTGAAATCTGTAATTTTTATCCTGCACATCCTGTCCATCCATGTTAATTAATTAATTCTTCCGCGCGGGCACCCGCGCCGCGTCGTTACCGCCCGCGCACAGACCGGCGACATAGCCGCCCGCCGCCCGCCACGTCAGCCCGAGCTTCGCCGCAGAACTTTTATGTGAAGCCGTATCTCACCCAAAAAAAAGATTGATTTTTTGCCTTCGGTAGAAGTAAAAGTGCCCTTCGGACGTGATTACGCGGCCCTCCGGTATCTTTTCTTGTAAGCTCAGGCACTTCTGATTTTGAGACGGCTTTGTGTGTTTATAGCGATTTGCACTTGGATGCGACTGGTGCGGAAGGCGGCAAGTCAGTACCGCCTGCGGTAGCGGGCGGGTCTCGTGCGCGCTACCCTCCCGCTACCGCAGGCGGTACTGACTCATCCGCGGTGGCCTGTCGTCTGTTACAATCGGCGCGGATAGAAGAGGGCACCAACGGTGTCCGTCACCTTACTCATCGCGGGAAGAGTCCTCGTGCAGAAACTTCAGCTCAAGCCTAAGACCATCAAGTCCTATTACGAGGCGCTCGGGCAGTTCAAGGCGCTCGACGTGTCGCACGAAACGGCGGTGCGCGACGCCTTCCAAGATTTGCTCAAGGAGTGCGGGCGGCAGTTCGGTTGGACGCTCGTCCCCGAGTGGCCTTTGAAGCGCGCGGGACAGATGCCCCTGCGCGCGGACGGCGCGCTGGTAGACCAGTTCCGTTTGCGGCACGGACTGTGGGAGGCGAAGGACGGGGCGGACGACCTGCGCCGCGAGGCGAAGAAGAAGCTTGAACTCGGCTACCCGGCCGACAACATTCTCTTCCAGTCGCCCGAGCGTGCCCTTCTCTACCAGAACGGCCGCGAAGTCCTCGACGCCGACCTCAGAGACACGGAGGCGCTCGTCCGCGCCCTCTCGCAGTTCTGCGAATACCAGCCGCCGGCCTACGAGCAGTGGGAGCAGGCGGTCGAGGATTTTCAGACAAAGATACCGGAGTTCGGGCGGGCGCTGAAGGAGTTGATCGAGAAGGAGCGGCGCGGCAACAAAAAATTCCGCGCGGCGTTCGACGGCTTCTACGAACTGTGCCGGCAGTCCGTCAACCCGAACCTCTCGGAGCCGGCGGTCGAGGAGATGCTCATCCAGCACCTTCTCACCGAGCGCATCTTCCGCACCGTCTTCAACAACCCGGACTTCCGCAGCCGCAACGTCATCGCCCGCGAAATCGAGCGCGTGATAGACGCCTTGACCTCGCAGTCTTTCAGCCGCGACGAATTTTTGAGCCGCTTCGACTACTTCTACCACGCGGTCGAAGAGACGGCACGGACGATTAAAGAGTTCTCGGAGAAGCAGGAGTTTCTCAACACCGTCTACGAACGTTTCTTCCGAGGGTTCTCGGTGCAGGTGGCGGACACCCACGGCATCGTCTACACGCCGCCTTCGGTCGTCACGTTCATGGTGCGGAGCGTGGAACGTCTGCTCGGCGAGCGGTTCGGGAAGTCTCTGGGGTCGCGCGGCGTGCACATCCTCGACCCGTTCGTCGGGACGGGCAACTTCGTCGTCCACTGCATGCAGGAGATGAAGCGGACGCAGTTGGAGCAGAAGTACGCGGAGGAGTTGCACTGCAACGAGGTGATGCTTTTGCCGTACTACGTCGCGTCGATGAACATCGAGCACGAGTTCTACGAGATGACGGGGAAGTACGAGCCGTTCGGCGGCATCTGTCTAGTGGACACGTTCGAGCTGGCGGAGGACAGACAGATGTCCTTCTTCTCGACCGAGAACACGGAGCGTGTCGAGCGGCAGAAGCGGAGCCCCATCACGGTCGTCATCGGCAACCCGCCTTACAACGCTTGGCAGTTGAACGAGAACGACAACAACAAGAACCGCAAGTACAAGGTGTTGGACAAGCGCGTCGCAGAGACGTACGCGAAAGACTCGAAGGCGACGAACAAGAACTCGCTCTCAGACCCTTACGTGAAGGCGATACGTTGGGCTTCCGACCGCATCGGCGAGGAGGGCATCGTCGCGTTCGTGACCAATAACAGCTTTATCGAGAACCTTGCCTTCGACGGCGTGCGGAAGAATCTGGAAGAGGACTTCGACGAAGTATACGTGCTCGACCTCGGCGGCAACGTCCGCAAGAACCCGAAGCTCTCGGGCACGACGCACAACGTCTTCGGCATTCAGGTCGGCGTAAGCGTCAACATCTTCGTGCGGAGACGCGACGAGAAGGGAACGGCGAAAATCTTTTACGCGCGGATGGACGAGTTCTGGCGCAAAAAGGAGAAATACGACTTTCTTGACGAGGCGCAACACGTCGGCGGCGTCGAATGGCAGGAATTACAGCCGGACGAGAAACACAATTGGCTGACAGAAGGAATGCAAGAGGATTTTGAATCCCTTATCCCTATCAGTACAAAAGAAACGAAAGCTGCGAAGAGTGAAGCTACTGGGTCACTATTCAAAACCTTTACCAATGGTGTGAAGACAAATCGTGATACGTGGGTAATAAATTATAATGAAGAAAACCTCTTCGGAAATATTAATCGAACAGCCGAAACTTACAATCAGCATGTTCGTAAGTTGCAAGCTGCATCTCAGAGGCACGCAGATATTGACGACTTTGTAAGCAATGACGAGACACAAATAAGTTGGAGCAGCACATTAAAAATGCACTTACGAGGCGGGCGCTTGATAATTTCTGGGCAAGAAAAACTTCGTGCCGTCTTATACCGTCCTTATTCAAAGTCCTGCATTTATTTTGATGATTTGCTAATTGATCGTCCAGGTTTGTTCCGGCTTATATTTCCAATAGCCGATGCGGAAAATGAGAATCGTGTAATTGGTCTTACTGGCCCTGGTTCCGAAAAGCCTTTTGTGGCTCTCATTAGTAATAATATTGTTGACTTACATATGAGCAGTCCGGGGTGCAGTACACAGTGTTTCCCCTTCTACACCTACGACGAAGACGGGACGAACCGGCGCGAGAACATCACGGATTGGGCGCTGGCGCAGTTTCGTGAGCGCTACGGCGACAAGAAGATTTCCAAGTGGGACATCTTCCACTACGTCTACGCCCTCCTTCATCATCCCGCCTACCGCGAGCGCTACGCCGCGAACCTGAAGAGGGAACTGCCGCGCGTCCCCTTCGCCCCCGATTTCCGACGATTCGCGGAGGCGGGCGCGCGCCTCGCCGAACTGCACGTCAATTACGAACAGCAGCCCGAATATCCGCTCGAAAGAATCGAGAACTCGGACGCCCCGCTCGACTGGCGCGTCGAGCGCATGCGCCTCTCCAAAGACCGTCAGCAACTCGTCTACAACAACTTCCTCACGCTCTCGGGCGTGCCGCCGGAGACTTACGAATACCGCCTCGGCAACCGCTCCGCGCTCGAATGGGTGATAGACCAGTACCAATTGACGACCGACCG
The DNA here is from genome assembly GCA_045807865.1 of Pyrinomonadaceae bacterium. Taxonomy (GTDB): domain Bacteria; phylum Acidobacteriota; class Blastocatellia; order Pyrinomonadales; family Pyrinomonadaceae; genus QHXN01. Next base: position 3,621 of record JBJMGP010000058.1, on the reverse strand, counting down.
GCGCAGCGGAATCACGAACGACCCCAACCGGCCCGACGACCCGCAATACATCCTCCGCCTCGTCGCGCAGGTCATCAACGTCAGCCTCGAAACCGTCAAAATCGTGCGCGGGCTGCCGGAGTTAGGCTTGCCGGAGGGAAGTTGACCACGCTCAGTCTCATCTCAGAGCTTCCGGACGCCGCGACGGCCAGATGAAGACGCGTCTGACCCCGACCATTCTGCGTTTCGACTCGCTGCCTTCGACCAACACGGAGGCGGCGCGGCAGGCGGCGCTCGGCGCGCCGGAGGGGTTGTGCGTCGTGGCGCGCGAGCAGACGGCCGGGCGCGGGCGGCGCGAGCGCAGTTGGGTCTCGCCGAAGGACGCGGGGCTCTACTTGAGCGTCGTGCTGCGGCCTTCGCTGGCGGCGCGGCACTGGCCGCTCATCACGCTCGCCGCCGCGCTGGCCGTGCGCGGCGCACTCGGCGAGGCGTGCGGGCTTGAGGCGGACATCAAGTGGCCGAACGACCTGCTCGCGGGCGGGCGGAAGCTCTGCGGAATTCTCGCCGAGACGGCCGAAGGCGCACGCGGACGCGCCGTCGTCCTCGGCATCGGCGTCAACCTCAGGCGCGGCTCGTTCCCGTCGGAGTTAAGCGACACGGCCACCTCCGTCGAAGAGCAGACCGGCCGCACGCCCGACGCCGAGACCCTGCTCGCGGCGTTCACGCACGGACTCGCGCGCTTTTACGAAACCCTCCATGAGCCGGACGGCACGAACCGCATCCTGCGCGAGTGGGAGACGCACTCGTCCTACGCGCGCGAACGCCGCGTCCGCGTCGCGCTCGCCGGAGAGTCTTTTGAAGGCATCACGCGCGGCCTCGACGCGGACGGCGCCCTCCGCGTGGAAACGGACTCGGGCGACATCAAAATCATCAGGGCGGGGGACGTGACCGCGTTGAGGGCACAGAAAGGCGGACAGTGACGAGAAGAACGTGTGGCGTGGGAGGGAATTAACAGGGATGGACAGGATGTGCAGGATTAGAGATTTGACCTCTTGCAAAAGTCGTCCCGAGTCAGTACCGCCTGCGGTAGCGGGCGGGTCTCTTTCACTCAGCCCGGGCCTTCGCCGCAGCACGCACCCGCCCGCTACCGCAGGCGGTACTGACCTGCACACACTTTCGCAAGGGGCCTAATGAAGAAGATTGTCATCTCGACGTTCGGTTCTTTCGGCGATCTGCACCCGTACGTGGCCATCGCTTTGGAGTTGAAGCGGCGCGGGCACCGGCCCGTCATCGCCACGTCGGCGATTTACAGGGAGAAGACCGACGCGCTGGGCCTGGAGCTTCATCCGGTGCCGCCGGACTTGCCGAGCTACGACCGGCCCGAAGAAGTCGCGCGGATGATCGAGGAGATGATCGACCCGAAGAAGGGGCCGGAGCGTGTCTTCACGCAGTTCATCAACCCGTACCTGCGCGGGATGTACGACGCGCTCGCCGAGGCCACGCGCGACGCAGACCTGCTCTTGACGCACGTGCTCTCACTCGCGGGGCCGCCGCTCGTCGAGAAGACGGGCATCAAGTGGGTCTCGTCCGTGCTCGCGCCTATCTCGATGTTCTCCAACTACGACCCGCCGGTCTTCCCGCAGATGCCATGGCTCTATCAGGTGCTCAGGCTGCACCCTTCGGTCTCGCGCGCGGCGATGCGCGTCGGGCGCCTGAAGCTGGATCAGATGGCCGCGCCGGTCTACAGACTGCGCGCGGAGCTGGGACTCAGGCGCGGCGGTAATCCGATGCTCGAAGGGCAGCACTCGCCGCGGATGGTGCTCGCGCTCTTCTCGTCCGCGATAGCGAAGCCACAACCCGACTGGCCGCCGCGGACGCGCGTCACCGGCTTTCCCTTCTACGACCGGCGCGACCGACCGGGCGACGAGGAACGTCTAGACCCGAACCTGCTCAAGTTTCTGGACGCGGGCGAGCCGCCCGTCGTCTTCACGCTCGGCTCGTCGGCCGTCTACGTGGCCGGCGACTTCTACGAACAGTCGGTCGCGGCGGCGCGCGCGGCGGGGGCACGCGCGCTGCTCCTCACGGGCGAGCCCTGGAACCGCCCCGCCGAACTCCCGGCGGGCGTCGCCGCCTTCGACTACGCGCCCTACGGAGAGCTTCTGCCGCGCGCGCGCGCCGTCGTCCATCAGGGCGGCATCGGCACGACCGCACAAGGGCTGCGCGCGGGCGTCCCCGCCCTCGTCGTGCCCTTCAGTCACGACCAGTTCGACAACGGCTCGCGCGTCGAGCGCGTCGGCGCCGGCCGCATGCTCTCGCGCGCGAAGTACAACGCTTCGAGCGCCGCGAAAGAATTAAACGCGCTGCTCTCGGAAGAGAGTTACACTACGCGCGCCGCGGAAGTGGGGAGACAAATCAGAGCCGAGGACGGCGCATCCGCCGCCGCCGACGCGATTGAAGAGGTGTTAGGTACAAAGTAAGCGCCGCGGAGCGGCGCTTGAATGTAGCCCGGCCTTTCAAGGCCGGGTCAGAGTTGAAAGGCCGCGCAGGTTCAGGCGTCGCTGACGCGACGCACGATGCTTGATACACGCTTTCCCGGCCTTGAAAGGCCGGGCTAAATTCAGGCGCCGCTCACGCGGCGAATTCACACATCGGGCGCCGCTGACGCGGCGAATTCACACATATGTTACTTGTCGTGGACGTGGGGAACACGAACACTTCGCTGGGCGTGTTCGAGGGGGAGCGTCTGGCCTGGGACTGGCGCCTGACGACGGAGCGCGCGCGGACGGTGGACGAGTACGGCGTGCACGCGCGCAACCTGTTCGCCTTCGCCGGGCTCGACTTCAAGGCCATCACGGCCGTCGCCGTCGCCTCGGTCGTGCCGCAGCTCAACTACACTCTGAAGCGCATGTCGGAGGTCTACTTCCACCTCACGCCGCTCTTCATCGACGACTCGGTCGAGACGGGCCTGGACATCCTCTACGACCCGCCGTCGGACGTGGGAGCCGACCGCATCTGCGACGCCGTCGCCGCGATGCACAAATACGGCACGCCCTGCATCGTCGTGGACTTCGGCACGGCGACTAACTTTGAAGTCATCGAGGACGGCGGGCGCTACCTCGGCGGCGTCATCACGCCCGGCATCAACATCTCGACCGACGCGCTGTTCGCGCGCGCCGCGCGCCTGCCGCGCGTCGGCATCGAGCGCCCGCGCAACGTCATCGGCACCTCGACCGTCTCGGCCGTCCAGTCCGGCCTCTACTACGGCTACGCGGGGCTGGTGGACGGCATCCTGCGGCGCATGATCGAAGAGCTGGGCCGCAGGCCGCGCGTCGTCGCCACGGGAGGGCTCGCGCCTTTGATCGCGACCGCCTCCGAGTTCATCGACGAGGTTGACCAGACGCTCACGCTCGACGGCCTGCGCCTTCTGTATGAGCGCAACCGCGGGCGGTAGCGTGCGGGCCGTTTGGCGTGGGAAGGAATTAACAGGGATGGACAGGATGGTTAGGATAGGAATTGAAAATTTCAAATTTGAGATTTCAAATTCCCATCCTCTCCATCCTGTCCATCCCTGTTAATTCCTTCTACGGCTCACTGCTTACTGCTCACTCTTGACTAATCTCCTCCGCCTGTTCATTCTTTTCC